>NZ_JAOWHL010000034.1:0-728381 GCF_030332645.1 Citrobacter sp. Cpo091 | reverse complement strand
CGGTAGTTCAGTTGGTTAGAATACCTGCCTGTCACGCAGGGGGTCGCGGGTTCGAGTCCCGTCCGTTCCGCCACTTATTAAGAGCCCTGAGCTAACGCTCAGGGCTTTTTCTTTGTCTGCAATTTAATTATTGCTGAATCCGCAAAAATCCTCTGCATTTTTCACTCTTTTTCTATAAAGAGCTTAAGCTCATAATCCTCTCAGTTAACGAACATAGTGATTAAAAAGAGGAATTCTATGACTATCCCTGCATTCGGTTTAGGTACTTTCCGCCTGAAAGACGACGTGGTTATCGCTTCTGTTAAAACGGCGCTTGAGCTAGGCTACCGTGCTGTCGACACTGCGCAAATCTATGATAATGAAGCGGCTGTTGGTCAGGCGATTGCCGAAAGCGGCGTACCGCGTAACGAGCTGTATATCACCACCAAGATTTGGATTGAAAATCTCAGCAAAGAAAAACTGATCCCAAGTCTGAAAGAAAGCCTGAAGAAGCTGCGTACAGATTATGTCGATCTGACGCTGATCCACTGGCCATCTCCAGGTGATGCGGTATCTGTTGAGGAATTCATGCAGGCGCTGCTCGAAGCAAAACAGCAGGGGCTGACTCGCGAAATTGGTATCTCAAACTTCACCATTCCGCTGATGGAAAAAGCCATTGCCGCAGTAGGCGCAGAGAACATTGCGACCAATCAGATTGAGCTGTCTCCGTATTTGCAGAGCCGTAAGGTGGTTGACTGGGCGAAAGCACACGGTATCCACATCACCTCTTACATGACGCTGGCTTACGGCAAAGCGCTGAAAGATGAAGTGATTGCGCACATTGCCGCGAAACATAACGCGACCCCGGCGCAGGTTATTCTGGCATGGGCAATTGGGGAAGGTTACTCCGTAATTCCTTCTTCAACCAAACGTGAAAACCTGGCAAGCAACCTGCTGTCGCTGGAACTGCATCTGGATGCCGAAGATAAAAAAGCGATCGCGGCACTGGACTGCAACGATCGTCTGGTCAGCCCGGAAGGCCTGGCCCCTGATTGGGATTAATTGCCTGACCCTCTGTACCCATTAACCCTCTTTCACAGCTCCTTCGGGAGCTGTTCTTATATATTCACTTAAAAAGTCGATAAATGCCCGGATGCGCGTACTGACGGCACGATCGCTGTAATAAACTGCGCTAAAAGGCATCTCTACCGGCAGACGTTTATCTGCCAATAACTCCACCAGTTCACCCCGCGCGATCTCTTTATCTATCATATAATCTGAAAGACATGCGATGCCGTTGCCATTCAGGCAAAGCTGTTTTAGCGTTTCTCCACTGTTGGAAGAAATTCCGCACTCGACCTCATGCAGCTGTCCGTCGCTACAGGCAATCGGCCAGGTATTGAGTGAAACTGGTTCGGAAAACCCCAGACACAGATGCTGGTTTAACTCCTCGACGCTCTCTGGCTTGCCAAAACGGGCAATGTAGTCCGGTGAGGCAATAATCTTACGATAGCTGGTAAATAACGGACGCGCACGTAGACTCGAGTCAGTCAGTGTACCCGCTCGTATAGCAACATCCACTTTTCGTTCAATAAGATTGATGAACGTTTCTGAGGAGACGAGAGACAACGTCATCTCGGGATACCGTTCCCGGAACGGCTTGATTAGTGGCATCAGGAAATGCAACATCACCGGTGTTGCTGCGTCGATGCGCAGCAGGCCGCGCGGAGTATTACGCGACTCCATGATTTCCGTTTCTGCTGCAGCCATCTCTTGCAGTATCTGCTGCACCCGCCTGAAGTAGCGCTCTCCTTCTTCGGTCAGGCTTAGCTGTCGGGTCGTGCGATTAAGCAAACTGACGCCCAGTTTCATCTCCAGCTTTTTTACTGCCCGGCTGACCGCAGAATTGGCTTGTCCAAGCTGTTCTGCCGCCCGGCTAAAGCTGCCGCTTTCCACTACCGCCACAAAAATTGCAAGTTCTTCGGAGGTTGCTTTCATTTTTGCACCTGACGCAAAATTATATTGAGATTTTGAATATTTTTGTCATTAAAACATCCAGGCATACTGCGTGTCATCTGATTACTGATGTTACGGAGTTATTTATGCCTCTCGCTTTATTTGCACTAACAATAAGTGCCTTCGCTATAGGCACTACCGAGTTTGTGATTGTTGGTCTGGTGCCGACCATCGCTCAACAGCTGGCGATCTCGTTACCTTCCGCCGGGATGCTGGTTTCAATCTATGCGCTGGGTGTGGCAATTGGCGCACCGGTACTGACCGCTCTGACCGGACGCCTGCCACGTAAACAGTTACTGGTTGCGCTGATGGTTCTGTTTACGGCGGGGAATTTGCTGGCATGGCAGGCACCCGGGTATATGACACTCATTGTTGCTCGTCTGCTGACTGGGCTGGCACATGGCGTATTCTTCTCGATTGGTTCTACCATCGCGACAAGTCTGGTGCCAAAAGAGAAAGCGGCTTCCGCCATTGCCATTATGTTTGGTGGCTTAACGGTGGCGCTGGTCACCGGCGTGCCGCTGGGAACATTTATCGGTCAGCACTTTGGCTGGCGTGAGACTTTCCTCGCGGTATCCATGTTAGGTGTGATTGCACTGATCAGTAGCCAGTTACTGATCCCTGCCAACATTCCCGGTCGTGCAGCCGCCAGCATTCGCGACCAGGTGAAGGTACTGACTCATCCCCGTCTGTTGCTGATTTACGCCGTTACGGCACTGGGCTACGGCGGTGTATTCACGGCATTCACCTTCCTTGCACCGATGATGCAGGATCTGGCGGGATTCTCCCCGGCAGCAGTAAGCTGGATCTTACTGGGTTACGGTGTTTCAGTGGCTATCGGTAATATCTGGGGCGGTAAGCTGGCGGATAAACATGGTGCGGTTCCGGCGCTGAAATTCATTTTCGCCGCGCTGTTTGTTCTGCTGATGGTCTTCCAACTGACGGCCTCTACGCAATACGCCGCGCTGGCTACCATTCTGGTGATGGGGATCTTTGCCTTTGGTAACGTACCGGGATTGCAGGTCTACGTGGTACAGAAAGCTGAGCAATTTACGCCAAATGCTGTAGATGTGGCGTCAGGGTTAAACATTGCGGCGTTTAACATTGGGATTGCGCTGGGGTCAGTGATTGGCGGGCAAACGGTCGAGCATTATGGTTTAGCGCAGACGCCGTGGATTGGCGCCCTCATTGTTCTGGTAGCTTTCCTGCTGATGGGGGTCAGCGGTCGTCTTGATAAACCCGTGCGTGTTGCTCTGGGGTAAATCATTGATGTAAGCGCCCACTTACAAAACAAACTGCAATTGTTCGTTGAAAGTGAGTGCTAAAATCCCTATAACAGAAGAACCAGTCCGGCTGCGGACTGGTTGACGTTACAGAGGTTTGAAAGTCTAAAGTGCGAAAAAACACCTATGCCATGCGTTATGTTGCCGGACAACCCGCCGAGCGGATTTTACCGCCGGGGTCGTTTGCGCATATTGGCCAGGCATTACCCGCAGGCGTTCCGTTAAGCAGTGAAGACCGCATTCGCGTGCTGGTATGGAATATTTTTAAACAGCAGCGCGCAGAATGGCAGTCGGTGCTGAAGAATTTTGGCAAAGATGCGCATCTGGTATTATTACAGGAAGCGCAAACCACGCCTGAACTGGTGCAGTTTGCGACCGCTAACTACCTTGCTGCCGATCAGGTTCCTGCCTTTGTGCTGCCTCAGCATCCCTCTGGCGTCATGACGCTCTCTGCTGCTCATCCTGTTTACTGTTGTCCATTGCGCGAGCGTGAGCCTATTTTACGGCTGGCGAAATCGGCTCTGGTAACGGTGTATCCGCTGCCTGACTCTCGATTATTAATGGTGGTGAATATCCACGCGGTTAACTTTAGCCTCGGCGTCGATGTTTATAGTAAGCAGTTACTTCCCATTGGCGATCAGATTGCTCATCACAGCGGTCCGGTTATTATGGCCGGCGATTTCAATGCCTGGAGCCGTCGACGGATGAATGCGCTGTACCGCTTTGCGCGAGAAATGTCGCTGCGCCAGGTACGTTTTACTGACGATCAGCGCCGGCGCGCGTTTGGTCGCCCTCTCGATTTTGTGTTCTATCGTGGTCTGAACGTGAGTGAAGCCTCTGTGCTGGTCACCCGTGCATCCGATCACAACCCGCTACTCGTTGAATTCAGTCCCGGCAAACCTGAACAATAACGGTGTGTCAGGTCTGCCTTAGGGCAGGCCTGTGATGGTTGCCCTTCCTATTTCACAACAACCGAAGGACAACACAATGACAACACGCTCTCACCATGACAACGTCGAAAAACAGTTTGGCTCTCAGGCTAATGCCTATTTAACCAGTGTGGTGCACGCCTCTGGCCGTGACTTGCTGCGTCTGGGGGAAAGGTTGTCGGCATTTCCGCAGGCCCGTGTGTTGGATATGGGATGTGGAGCGGGGCATGCCAGCTTTGTAGCCGCGCAACACGTAAAGCAGGTTGTGGCTTATGATTTATCGTCGCAGATGCTTGAGGTGGTCGCTGAGGCGGCAAATGACAGAGGCCTGGAGAATGTCGCCACACGCCAGGGTTATGCCGAAAGTCTGCCATTTGAAGATAGCGAATTTGACGTGGTGATTAGCCGCTATTCTGCGCATCACTGGCATGATGTCGGACGCGCGCTGCGGGAAGTGAACCGCGTTCTGAAGCCCGGTGGTGTATTAATTGTGATGGATGTGATGTCGCCAGGCCACCCAGTACGTGATATCTGGTTGCAAACCGTGGAGGCGTTACGTGATACCTCGCACGTTCGTAACTATTCCAGTGGAGAGTGGCTGTCGTTAATCAACGATGCCAATTTGATTGCCGATACTTTGTTAACCGATCGCCTGCCACTGGAGTTCAGTTCGTGGGTCGCGAGGATGCGCACGCCCGCGGCGTTGAGCGACGCGATTCGTGCATACCAACAAAGTGCTTCTGCAGATGTGAAAGCCTACTTTGCGTTACAGGAAGATGGCTCGTTTACCAGCGACACGATAATGGTTGAGGCACATAAAGCGGGATAAATAAAAAAGGCACTGGGGGAATCCAGTGCCTTCATTTCTACAATGCTATCAGGAGTCCGGCATGCCGTTGTTTTTCACAAACAACGTGAGCTGATCGCCTGGCTGTAGATTGTCCGTATCGCTGTTCCAGCGCATGACATCTTTGATGTTAACCCCGTGACGTTTGGCAATGCTCGACAGCGAGTCGCCTTTACGCACACGATAGGTGATGCTATCGCTGTTGTTCGCCAGACGCTGTGCGCTGGTACCCGCACCCACCGTCAGGTTTTGACCCACTTTCAGGGATGACCCGCGCAGATTATTCCACTGCTTAAGGTCATTGGTGCTCACGCCAAGGCGTGACGCGACGCCAGAAAGCGTATCGCCAGAGCGAACTTTGTAGCTACGACTGTTCAGCGGCGTGTTATCCGCGACCAGCGTTGACTGCACGGCTGCAATTTCGCCTGAAGCCAGAGACTCACGCAGCTTCTCTGCATGCTTCTTTGGCACCATCACATATTGCGGGCCGCTGGCACCCAACGTGGAGCCTTTCACGCCTGCATTGAAGGTCTTCAGCTTGCTAACGGAAATACCCGCCATATCAGCAACCTGAGCCATCTCAACCGGGCTACTCAGGCGAACACGTGCCAACGCGCGACTTTCGTCTGTTGTTGGCAGACGTACGCCATAGCGTTTGCTGTTTTTGAGTATATCGCTCAATGCCAGCATTTTGGGCACGTATAGCTTCGTTTCCTGAGGCAATGGCAACGACCAGAAGTCAGTGGGTTTACCACGTGCTTTGTTCGTTTTGATTGCCTTCATGACACGACCTTCACCGCTATTATAAGCAGCAACGGTCAGCAGCCAGTCGCCATCAAACATCTTGTTCAGACGCTGCATCATGTCCAGCGCGGCGGTGGTGGAAGCCACAACGTCGCGACGTGCATCATAACTGCGGGTCTGTTTTAAACCATAATTGCGCCCCGTGCTCGGAATGATCTGCCAAATACCTGCGGCATTGGCGCCAGACGTTGCGTGAGGATCAAAAGCGCTCTCCACTATGGGTAGTAGTACCAGTTCCATAGGCATGTTACGTTTCTTAACCTGCCCGGCTATCCAGTACATATACGGCTCTGCCCGTAAAGTTACATCGTGGAGATAGCTCTTATTGCGTAAATACTTCTGTTTCTGTTCGCGAATCCGGCTGTTTTCCGGAATTCCCATCTTTAGCTCGTCACCAATGAAAGCCCACAAATCTTGATCAGCAGCGATAGATGTTCCGTCGTCCATCCATCGCGCCTGACTTGTAAACTTTCCTGCTTCCCCTTGACCAGCTGCAGAAAGGCTCTGTGCGTGTTGTTGGACGTTACCAGTATTCTGGCACCCAACAAGCAGGACAGAGGCGAGTAATATCGCTTTTGCCTTCATGTGTGTGTCAATAGTTGCTTAAAAGACGACCGATCATAACGGCGAAGTTTTCAAAAGGCAACCCGGAATTGTCAGAACGTATCTTTCTTTGACCTTAACCAGGCAAAACGCTCTTCAGGTTGTTGCAATATTGTTTCTTTGTTGATTTCATTAATTAAATCAATATCTTCCGTTCTCAAAAAAAGATTATTTCGCCGCTCATTTTTCAGAATTACGGGTAGTGTCATTTGTTTTTTTACGCGTAACTCATTAACTTTACGATAATATTCATTTATGAACGAATCGTGCGGGAGAATGCTTAAGGCAAACTTCATGTTTGCTAATGTGTACTCATGTGCGCAACAAATTAATGTATCGTCAGGAAGTTCGTTTATTTTTTTAAGTGATTGATACATTTGAGTTGCTGTACCTTCGAAAAGTCGACCGCAACCGCCAGAAAAGAGCGTGTCACCACAAAATAAGTAAGGATGGCTAAAGTAACAGATATGTCCTAAAGTGTGACCCGGAGTAGCAATTACCCTAAATTCATGCCCCAAAACGAGTGCAATATCGCCATCTTCGACTACGTGTGTCGTTCCCTTATCTTGCGTTTCAGCCGGTCCGTATACCACTATTTGTGGGAAATGTTGCAGGAGTTCTTTCACACCGCCCACGTGATCCTGATGATGGTGGGTTAGCAGAATGGCTTCCGGCACCCAGTCATGCTCTGCAATGGCTTTCAAAACAGGAGCCGCTTCACCCGGGTCCACAATCAGACAATGCTGGTCATTATTTGACAGGACCCAGATGTAATTGTCCTGAAATGCAGGAATACTGTTAAGATTCATATATTACCTCTCAATGCGTAACGGAAGGTTGTGATGAAACCGGCAAGGATCCCTCAAACTGTCGTAGCGCCCGTTAGCTGGGATGATTTGCCCTGGGGCGAACACTATCGTGAGGCGCTGGAGCATCAGCTTAACCCGTGGTTTGCAAAAATGTACGGTTTTCATCTGCTTAAGGTTGGTAATTTAAGCGCAGAAATCGATTCTGAAGCGTGCGCGGTTTCTCATCAGGTAAATGTTTCTTTGCAGGGATCTCCCATGCAGGTGACGGCCGATCCTTTGCATCTTCCCTTTGCCGATAAGTCCGTGGATGTCTGTTTATTGGCCCATACGTTACCGTGGTGCTCTGATCCGCATCGCCTACTGCGTGAAGCCGATCGCGTGTTGATTGATGACGGCTGGTTGATTCTGAGCGGCTTTAACCCGGTAAGCTTGATGGGATTGCGTAAACTGGTGCCCGTATTGCGCAATACATCGCCCTATAACAGTCGGATGTTTACCCTCATGCGTCAACTGGACTGGCTATCATTACTGAATTTTGAAGTGCTGCACTATAGTCGTTTTCATGTTCTGCCCTGGAACAAGAAGGGCGGGAAAATGTTAAGCGCCCATATCCCCGCGCTGGGCTGTTTACAGCTGGTGGTTGCGCGCAAGCGAACCATTCCGCTTACGCTCAACCCGATGAAACAAAATAAAAGCAAAACGCCTATCCGTCATGCCGTTGGCGCGACCCGGCAATACCGTAAACCGGACGCTTAAGCCTCAGTCTGATACCCAATATCATCCTGAGTCGGGCTCATGGCCGCGGTGCGCGCAAGCTCATCGCAGCGTTCGTTTTCCGGATGGCCCGCATGGCCTTTAACCCATTCCCATTTGATTTGATGCGGCCCCAGCGCGGCATCGAGACGTTTCCACAGATCGACGTTCTTCACCGGTTTTTTATCTGCTGTTTTCCAGCCGCGCTTCTTCCAGTTGTGGATCCACTGCGTAATGCCCTGGCGCACATACTGGCTGTCCGTGCTGAGTATCACTTCACACTGTTCTTTCAGGGCTTCCAGCGCAACGATTGCCGCCATCAGCTCCATGCGATTATTAGTGGTGAGGTTGTAGCCCTCGCTAAAGGTTTTTTCGCGCCCGCGATAGCGTAAAATCGCCCCATAACCACCAGGCCCTGGATTTCCCAGGCAAGAACCATCGGTGAAAATTTCTACCTGTTTAAGCATCTCTGGTAGACTTCCTGTTTTAGCAAATCGAAATCAAACGATAAGTCTGACATAAATGACCGTTATGAGCACTGGAATTACACGACAGATCGTCCTCGATACCGAAACCACCGGTATGAACCAGATTGGCGCCCACTATGAAGGCCACAAGATCATTGAGATCGGTGCGGTTGAAGTGGTGAACCGCCGCCTGACCGGCAATAACTTCCACGTTTACCTGAAGCCGGATCGGCTGGTGGACCCGGAAGCGTTCGGCGTACACGGAATCGCAGACGAATTCCTGCTCGATAAACCTACGTTTGCCGATGTAGCCGACGAGTTTCTCGACTACATTCGCGGCGCGGAGCTGGTCATTCATAACGCATCGTTCGATATCGGCTTTATGGATTACGAATTCGCGAAGCTCAAGCGTGATATTCCGAAGACGAATGAATTTTGCAAAATAACCGATAGCCTGGCGCTGGCGAGGAAAATGTTTCCTGGCAAGCGAAACAGCCTTGATGCGTTATGCTCGCGCTATGAGATAGACAACAGTAAACGAACCCTGCACGGCGCATTGCTCGATGCCCAGATTCTGGCCGACGTTTATCTGATGATGACCGGCGGGCAGACCACGATGGCGTTCTCAATGGAAGGCGATAGCCAGCAGCAGAATGACACGGGGATCCAGCGTATTGTGCGACAGTCCAGCAAACTACGCGTTGTTTTCGCCACTGATGAAGAGTTAGCGGCCCATGAGTCACGCCTTGACCTGGTGCAGAAGAAAGGCGGAAGTTGCCTCTGGCGGGCATAGTTTGTACGTTTACCGTATGAAAATGGCCATTCGGGTGATTTTTGCAGCAAACGATTAAAAACGTGAGAAAAAGCGTTGACGAGGCGCGAGGCAATCCGTAATATTCGCTTCGTTCCCAAGCGGAACACAACGCGGAGTGGTAGTTCAGTTGGTTAGAATACCTGCCTGTCACGCAGGGGGTCGCGGGTTCGAGTCCCGTCCATTCCGCCACTATTCAGAAAGCCTGAATCAGAAATGATTCAGGCTTTCGTCGTTTTAGCCCGCCAAAAATAATAATCTCATTACCATACTTTATCGACGGCGCCCGAGCTTTCGGGTGGGCAACACATCAGGTCATCCTTAACCCGACGCATATCCAGAAGGCGATTAACTCGCGAAGTGATTCATCACGCAGGCGAAGCGGGGTGAGAAGTTATCGCCAATAAGAACCGTTTCCTCATTCAGGTGCTTTAGCATATACAGCTTGTCGGCACGTTCGTAAGCGTCGAAGAAGAGATAGTCGACAGCGTCCGTTGCGTCATCATCGGGGGATTTTTCCCGACCATCGGGAGTGAGCATAAAAACGCCTGCGGTATGGCCGAGTGGACGGGCATAGCGAAAGAACAGTTTTCGGTTAACAGCGAACTCGCCGTCGTCACTTTTGAGTTTCCCCTGGACTGACAATGAAAGGTGTCCGGAGTTGTAGCTGGTTATCAGCATTATTCCGTGGAGTTCCTTTTTTGTATTCTGGATGTCGAGTATCGACGTGAATTCCGAGGAGCAGGAAAAACTGATTTCTTGTTTTTTCGCATTCCCGGCGATAATAAAAAAAGCGATAGCCGCTAGCCCAAAAATGGCAATCACGACTGACCATAGTAAAGGAGAGTGATCGCTTTCCTGCTTCATATCATTCCTCATGATGGCGATACTGGCTGATGCAATGGTAATAGCCGAGGTTTAGCCCGCATTCAGCGGCAAACGACCACTCAACCAGATTATGGTTGCTCGCCCAGGTATTGAGATACAGATCTTTTGGGTACGAACAGTTGGGGTTAATACCCACGGACTTGAAAATATCCAGCGCTTTTTTTTCGGTTATGGTGTCGGTGAGGGCGTTTCCTAATATATGCACACGGCATTGCTCGTAGTCGATAGTTCGCAGGATCGCCGCGTCCGTCATCGCGATTTCATTGGGTATCCATGTTAACCACGCTGTCGCCAGCACGGCGATGCCGGTAATTAACGTTGTTATCGTGACAGGCCACAGGTTTCGTTTCTTTTTCCTGGGCGTCAATGCAACATTGACTATTCTGGTGGGCGCTTGCGATTCCTCCAGTTGCTGAATATTGATACTGGCGTCGCTCATCCGAAATCCTATTCGCGGAATGGTGACGATCAGTTCTGCAGGATGGCCCGTAGACGTTATTGCTTTGCGCAGAAATGAAATGTGCTGATTGAGATTAGCATCCGTCGCTCTGGCGCCATTATGCTGGAAAACATTCCGCAGAATTTCATCGCGCGAGGATATCTCTTTACCATTTTGCAACAGATAGAGCAGTAATTGTGTTGCCACATTATTCAATGTGGCCATTTCACCAGATGCCAGGTCTTTTAGGGTATTTTTATGTGGTCTGAAAACTAAGCCTTCACCAATAATTACGGATTTAATTTTGTTTATTGGTATATGAGAAATCACTGATGTCTCCTTTAAAGCAGGATATCTCGCATTCGAGTGGGGGAAGCAATAGCATAACATAATTCATTTATAAAAAATGATTGTACCATAGATCGCTTTATTAATATTTATATAACAATCTCTTAATATATCTAATAGAATCTTCCAATCTCCTTCCTCTCTTTCACTATCTTATTGTCATTACTCGTTTTTGATGCCAAATTTCATTTTTACAAAACATTCATAAATACATTTTGCCTGTTCTTCTGGCTAAATAAAAAAATAGTTGATAGATAAAAACTCTATAAAAACTATAAATGATAGACATTAGCACTGGTGTTGGCGTGTTTTTTGGCTGTTTTTTAGGTAAACGATCGCTCTACAGACAGTGTTACAACACGATTCCCTGAGTTTGATTAATACCGGATTTTTGCATTGTGTCATTTTTTCGTCGACTTAATATAAGCCCCGAAACAGCGTAAACAACTGTGGGCGGTATTTCGGATGGAATACCAATGAAGTTCAAAAATACAGGGTGGCTTGAGATGGATTGTTTTCAAGGAAATGCACTTCCACCACCTGCAGATCAGGGTTTCCCTTGCATAAATTGTCTGTGGAAATAGATCGTCGGAATAACCAAAAAACAGATATAAGGTTAAGTAGTAATATGAAAATGAAAAACGTGGCTGTGGCTTGTGCGCTGATGGCGGGAATGACTTTTACTGCATCTTCTGCTTTCGCTGCAAAAAATGTTGAACCGACTAACGGTAAAATTCACTTCACTGGTTCTCTGGTTAATTCCGCATGCGGTCTGGCCCCAGAATCCAGCCCGGTGCAGGTTAATTTTGGTGAGATCCCAACTTCTCAGTTAAAAGACAACCAACGTGCTGGTGTTAAGCATGCCAAAATCGTTCTGCAGGGCTGCGATACAACTGTTGCGAAAACCGCCACAGTAACCTACACCCCGGCAACGATTGATACCGACAACAATGCGCTGGCTGCATTTACCTCGGGTACAGCAAAGGGCGCGGGCATCGGTATGATTGACAGTGGTAACCAGGACGTGAAATGGGGCGAAGCCGCATCTCAGGTCAACATTACCGATGGCGAAACCGACATTGATTTCGTTGCTTATCTGCAGGCCAACAACGCATCCGCAGCAGTAACCCCGGGTGACTTCGAATCTACCGTTAATTTCCAGATCGATTATCAGTAACGATCTGCTGCGGGCGCAATTATGCGCCTGCTTAACCCTTCCTGCGAATAACTGAAAGGAAATGCGGTGATGCCTGGATGGCGTATTTTACTGCTTTTTATCTTCATATCGCCTGCATGGGTTTTGGCTGACACCCATCGTCTTGTCAGTACGCCCGGCAAAATGCGCATGCGGGGAAATATTATTGAGGCTGCCTGTTATGTCGATCCACGCGACCGGTCGCTGCTGGTTGAATTTGATGACCTCTCAGCCAGAGATATTTCCGGAAAACCTGAAAAAGTATCTGCGCATGATTTCAGTATTCATTTGCTGGGATGTTCATTAGGGGATTCTCAACACCCCGGGAATCTGTTCCAACGCGCCAATATTACCTTTTCCGGCGCACCGGATAGTGACAATCCTGATTATCTGAGCGTGCAATCGGAAACTGAAAATTTAGCGATAGAAATATATGACGGCAAAGGCAAGCAAATTCATTTAGGTGAGCCATCACCGGATTATGCGCTTAACCCCGGGAAAAACACGCTCAATTTTACGGCTTATTTGATCTCCCGCGACGGAAGAATGACGTCTGGTGAATTTACTGCAGTCACGCATTTTGTTGTGAATTATCTCTGAGCTGCACAGCAATTCGGGTATCTGAAGGTTTGCGAACGAAAATGATCACGCTGAAAACAGATAAAAAACGTCTGGTGCTTTTAATTGCTCTGGTCTGTGCCTCTTCATGGGCTGAAGCGGATGAGTCTATTGAATTTAATACTGACGTCCTGGATGCCAGTGACAGACAAAATGTCGATTTACAGCGTTTTTCCGAAGGCAACTTTGTGACTCCCGGAGAATATCTGCTGGATGTTCGTATTAACAGCCAGGAGATTCCTCAGCAGTCGATCCGTTATATCGTTGATCCTGCCAACTCGCATAAATCCATGGCGTGCCTGACGCCGCAACAGCTCGAATTACTGGCGCTCAAAGAAGAGGCGCTGACCTATATTCATCCGATTAGCGCGACCTGCTATGACATTTCCCGCCTGCCGGGTGTGGTGCTGAATAATAGCGCAGGCGTACTGGACATTACCGTGCCTCAGGCATGGATGAAATATACCGATCCAGACTGGACGCCGCCGGAGCGCTGGGATAACGGCGTCGCGGGACTGATTTTCGACTACAGCGTTTCGGGCCAGGCCACACATTACGAACAAGGTGGCGATCATTACCGCTCACTGTCTGGTTATGGACAGACGGGCTTTAACCTCGGCGCGTGGCGCTTTCGTGGTCAGTATCAGGCCAATTATGCTTCGGATGAAAATCGTGGGCGTATCGACTGGGATCAGATCTATGCCTATCGCCCGTTACCTATGCAGGCTGCAAAACTGACGGTCGGTGAAATATATCTGAATTCCCAGGTGTTTGATTCAGTGCGATTTACGGGGGCTAACCTTGCCAGCGACGAGCGCATGCTACCACCGAATTTGCAGGGCTACGCGCCCGAAGTGCACGGCATCGCCCGCAGTAATGCGAAGGTCACCGTCAGTCAGCAGGGGCGTGTTATCTATCAAACCACTGTTCCAGCAGGGCCATTTAATATTCAGGATCTACACGGTTCGGTACGCGGCACGCTGGATGTTCGCGTCGAAGAGCAGGATGGCAGCGTACAAACCTTTCAGGTCAATACGGCAGATATCCCTTACCTGACGCGCCCGGGCTATGTTCGTTACAACGCCGCTGTCGGTAAGCCATCGCGTTATAACCACGACGTCCAGGGACCTGCATTTTATAGCGGTGATTTTTCATGGGGGGTCAGCAATGCGTGGTCACTGTACGGTGGCGCGTTGCTCACTGGCGATCGCTATAACGCCTGGTCGATGGGGATTGGGCGGGATTTGAGCTGGCTGGGCGCGCTGTCGGCTGATGCGACGCAATCCGTGAGCCGAGTGAAGCATCAGGCTGAACAAAAAGGGATGTCCTTTAAGCTCAGCTATGCCAAAACCTTTGATGAATACAACAGCGCCATCACCTTTGCCGGTTACCGTTTTTCACAGCGTAACTTCCGCACCTTCTCGCAGTTCCTCGACGAGCAGTATGAAAATAACAACAGCGCCGGCAACGAAAAAGAGATGTACACCATCACCGGTAACAAGACCTTTTTTGCTGACGACCCGCAATTAGCGACCACGCTGTACATGACCTATACCCACCAGAATTACTGGGATCGTGGCTCTCAGGATCGTTACGGGGTGTCGATGGGACACAGCTTTTCGTTCGCAGGCATTCAGGGGATCAGCGCCAACCTTGCCGCTTACCGCTCTGAGTATCAGGGCAAACGGGACGACAGCCTTTCGCTGTCCATTTCGGTGCCATGGAGCGATGGCCGCTCAATGGATTATGAAGTGCAAAACAGCGGCAGCCAGACCAGTCAGATGGTTTCGTATTCCGATAACCGCGACCGTAACAATCCATGGCGACTGCGCGCAGGGGTTTCCGGTGAAGGGCACACCGCGTTTGATGGCTACTACAAGCATCGCAGCATGATGGCGGAACTGGAATCTAACGTCAGCTGGCAGCAATCACGTTATTTATCCGTTGGCGGCACGATGCGCGGCGGCTTTACCGCAACGCGTCATGGTGCGGCACTACACAACAGCCAGGCGTCGATGAATACCGCCAGGGTGATGGTTGATACCGACGGTGTGGCGAATGTACCGCTGAACGGCGAACAGGCGCACTCAAACCGCTTCGGTATTGCCGTCGTACCGGACGTCGTCAGCTATCACAGCTTTGATACCCGTATCGATGTGGACGCAATGGACGAGGACATTTCCGCGACTAAAGCCATTGTCACCAACACTCTGACGGAAGGCGCGATTGGTTATCAGCGCTTCGCCGTGGCGCAGGGGCAAAAAATGATGGCGCTGCTGCGCCTGAAAGATGGTTCGGTACCGCCGTTTGGTGCCGAAGTGTTTAACGCCAACGGTGTCAGCGTCGCCATGGTGATGGAAAACGGCATGGCCTGGATTGCGGGTGTGAATCCAGCCGAGCGTCTTTCTGTTGCCTGGGGCGGTCGCGCGCAGTGTCACTTACAGGTGCCGCAACAAATCAACCCGGAAGGTAACGTGCTGTTGCCTTGTGAATAATATCAATAACCTGAATGAATTTTGTCATGAAAAATCAAGCATTTTACTCAGTGCAGCGTTGGCTCAAACCCGTGGTCTGCGGTCTGCTTTTTATTGCAGAGATCAACGCCTCATGGGCGGGCATTGCACTTGACCGTACCCGTCTGATCATCACCGGTGATGCGCGATCTGTCAGCGCGAACTTAACCAACACCAGTCCGAGCATTCCGTTTCTGGCTCAGTCGTGGGTGGAAGACGCCAATGGAACAAAAATTACCTCGCCGTTGATGGTTTTACCGCCGCTGCAACGGATTAACGGCGGGCAAAAGGGCATTGCGCGTGTGACAAAAACCAGCGGTATTAACGCTCTGCCGCAGGATCGCGAAAGTCTGTTCTACCTGAACGTGCGTGAAATTCCGCCCAAGCCGGATAAGCCGAACGTGCTGCAACTGGCGATGCAGTCGCGCATCAAACTGTTCTACCGTCCGACCGCCATCGTGCCGGAAACACCGGGCGCCGTGTGGCAAAACCAACTGGTCTTTCATAAGCAGGGGCAGCGCTGGAGTGTGGATAACCCAACGCCGTACTTCGTTACCTTAATCGGCTTAAGCCGCAAGCCTGAAGCGCAGGGCGGCGACAGGCTGACTGACTTCCCTGGGATTATGGTTTCACCAAAGTCCTCTCTCGATTTCAGCGTGGCCGACGGCAGCGTTAGCCAGTTCAGCATGATGTATGTGAACGATTTTGGCGGTCATCCCGAATTGAAATTCAGCTGCACAGGCAATGTGTGTAAAGCATTGCCGATGGAGCAACAGCCCCGGTAATAGGATTCGTAAATGAAAAAGATGCTTTGCGCTCTGCTGATGGCGGGCATGGCCTGCTCGGTTCAGGCCACAAGCGGTCGCCAGGATATGAGCAACGTGTCCGGCGAGTATGGCAACGTCCGCTTTCATGGTCGGGTGTTCGTTTCGCCGTGCGTGCTGGATATGGCCTCCCGCGATCAGACTATCGATCTTGGTGATATTTCCGCCGGCCGATTTCGACAGGGCGGCGATCGCAGCGATCCGGTATTGGTCACGCTGTATCTGAATGGCTGTTTAAAGGGCTCCGGTCATACCTTAAGGGATTTCCCCGGGCAGACCAGTGAGATGCCTGAGCTGGCGCACAGCACGGTGGAGCGTGGTGTTTCGATGACGCTAATGGCTGAAGGCGCACCGGAAAACAGCGATTTGGGGCGCATTCGTGGTGATGTTCGCGGCGCGGGCATCCGGCTACTGACTGAACGTAATCAGTTAATCCACCTGAACCAACCGCAACGCATGTGGATCCTCAAACCGGGCGATAACGCCATTCATTTTCTTGCCGCGCTGGAATCTTTTGGGCGAGAGGTGACCGCCGGAGAATTTAACGGTCTGGTCAGACTTAAGCTGGAGTATCTATGAGCGTATTACGTAAAACGCTGTTGTGGTTGGTGCTGGCAGGTTGTCCGTTGGCCGGGCAGGCATTTACACAGGGAGAAGGTGAGCCGGAAGGTGGGTCGCCGCATCAGTACGATATTGAACTGAGCTCGCTGGATGTCAGTAAAAACCACGTGGGTGGCAGAACGGAGCCGTTCCCATGGAATCTGGGCGGCTGGTATGTGGTGAATTTCTATTGCGAACAGGCTGACATCTCCCGAGCACCAATTTACTACACCACCACAACCACGATGCCGCCTTCAAATCAGGGGGCGAACCGTTTTCGGCTAAACGAGTATCTGGATGTGGAAGTTCAGGTGTGGGTTGCCGGGGGCTATAAAAAATATGTGCAGGCGCCTTTTACCAACGTTTCAAACCGCAACAGCAACAACAGCTGTAAAAAGCGTAAGGGCTACACGCGAGCGACTAACGTTGAAAGTGGTTCAAAAGGGAAAGTGACGTTTATTGTCACTAAACCCATTATCAATGGCATCAATATCACTTCCCAGTCGCTGGTGGAGGTGGCCGGGCGCATGGGAAGCGCGGGACCTACGCCAACCACGGCGATTTCTCGCGTGGTGATTAAATCCGGGCTAATTACCGTCCCGGACAAATGCACCTTCAACCGGGGAGACAAAATCAGCATTGAGTTTGGCGATCTGCCTGGATCCGCTGCCCGGCTCAACGGCACTAACTACAGCAAGTCAGTCCCTATACATGTGGTCTGTGAAGGCGGGAGCTTCGATCAGGGTGCGCTGAACATTAATCTTGGTATACAAACGACCACGGCGTCAGGCACGGCGGGGTTTAACGGTAATCTCCTTGGCACGCTGAGCGGCGGACAAAAGCGCGACGATCTCGGCATTATGCTTAAAGACGAGAGTGGTGGCACCGTCGTGCCCAATCAATTCTACAACGTGAAGGGGTTTTACCAGAATCAGGGCGACTGGAATCTCACCGCTGCACCGGTGGCAAAGCCGGGCGTGGGAAGTGTGAAAGAAGGTGAATTTGAAGCCTCTGCCACCGTTGTCGCGCAGTTTCAGTAGGGGGATGTCATGAGATTCTCGGCGTTATTCGCGACTAGTATGTTACTGCTAGGTGGCATGGCGCAGGCCGACACCAAACTGGTCGGCGGCGATATGTATTTTCACGGCACCATCAGAGCCCTGGCCTGCAGCCTTGCACCGGGAGGCGACAAAATCGAGGTCGATTTCAAGCAAATCGCGACACAGGATCTCTATCTCTCGGGGCGCAGTAAGCCGGAAAAATTCAGCATCCAGTTACGCGACTGCAACCCGGAGGTTTTCCGTGGGATCTCGGTTACCTTCAGCGGTCGTGAGGATGCGGAGCTGACCGATCATCTGGCGCTGGATAGCAGTGAACAAGGCGGTGCGTCAGGGATCGGGATTGGGATGAGCGAAGAGGACGGCACGGCAATCCGCCTTGATGAGAGCACGTCAGTTAAAGAGATAACAGAAGGCTCGATGACGCTGAATTTCTTGGCGTGGGTCGCAGCGGAGCCATCGGCGATAAAAAATCAGTCTCTCGAATACGGTCCGTTCAGCGCCAGCGGGACCTGGACGTTGAACTACCAGTAGCATGATGAACGTACTGAATCGCATTGCGCCGCTGCCTGCGCAGAAATTATTGCTCGGTATTAGTCTGTTTTTCTGGTGTGGGGCCATGCATCTCTACTGGCCGAACAACGGCGGCAGCGGTCTGTCGTTGCCGCTTAATATTACGAGCTGGATCTACGCTGTTGTACTGGCTGCAAGCGTATTGATGCTGGTGCCTCGTCAACGCTGGCGCATCACTGTGCCCGCTGCGGGTTTTACAGTCGGGGCGTTCATCCTGACGTTGCTTTGCCTGCTAACGCCTGATGTCTGGCAGGCCGAGGCACTGCTGGTGGCGGGGGCGTTACTGGGCGGTGTGAGCGTCTATCTGGTCACATTACAAATTCCGCTCACGGCAAACACCTTAACGGCACTGCTGGCTCTGCTATGGGGAGCGTGCGTCATTGAATGTCTGGCGTTTGTCTATCAGTACTGGCATTTGCCGGGCGTTGAATACTGGGAGTTTGCCTGGCGGCGCGGTACGCGACCCTACGGGATATTTCAGCAGGTCAACCTGATAGCCAGCTTCACGGCATGCGGTGTGCTGCTGTCAGCGCCGCTCTTTTTACGTCTGCACCGCGGGTATCGAATTGCCATTGGGATAGGCCTGGTAATGATGGGATTTGTGCTGCATGAATCTCAGTCGCAAACCGGCTACCTGTCTCTGGTAATCGGTGAAGTGCTGCTGCTGGCGGTTTTCCCGGCGCAACGGCGCACGCTGCTGCTGCTTCTACTGCCGCTGGCGTTAGGCGTAGCGATAGGGGCCACGGCCCGCCATTTTTTGTCTGTGGTCACGGTCGATCATCTGACGACTTCTCAAGTGCGCTGGACGGTGTTGAAAACGTCGCTGGCATTATTTGCCGAACGTCCGTGGATGGGGTGGGGCG
Source organism: Citrobacter sp. Cpo091 (assembly GCF_030332645.1). Taxonomy (NCBI): domain Bacteria; kingdom Pseudomonadati; phylum Pseudomonadota; class Gammaproteobacteria; order Enterobacterales; family Enterobacteriaceae; genus Citrobacter; species Citrobacter sp. Cpo091. The sequence goes on along the minus strand of NZ_JAOWHL010000034.1, from coordinate 709,161 downwards.
TGGGCAGTTTTGCTGCCGTGTTTCTCGAACGCGCGGGGCCATTGGGGCTGGGCAGCATTTCGCATCCGCACAACGAACTTGTGCTGTGGTTGGTGGAGGGCGGTCTGGTTGGGCTGGCAGGGGCACTCTGTTTTATAGCGGGTTGTTTATGGCTCTGGCTGCACGGTAATTGCTGGCGTCGCGCCTGCCTGGTGGCGGCACTGCCGGTGGTTATTCATATGTTGACGGAATACCCCGTTAGGCAGTCAACGCCACACTGGCTGCTGTTGATCCTGTTGCTTCGATGTGCAGACAGCGCGCGAACGGGAATACGCCTGGCGCTTACGTCGACGTCGCTGATTCGCGCGGCAGGGTTTATCTCGTTACTGACCGTCGCGCCATTGCTGCTTCTCACGCTGCACACGCAACAGCAATTGACGCTGGTGGAGAGGCAGTCAACGCAGTGGCATCTTGCCGAACAGCTCCCTGTAGGAGGCTGGCTTCTTACCAGTCGCTATCGGTTTGATGTCCAGATGGGGTATCTGCAACGGTATCAGCGTACCCGGGACGCACGTTGGCTGGAGGCGGTTCGCCGCTGGGCGCCTGACTATGTGCGCGTTCACCCAGACCCTAATGTCTCCTTCACGCAAATCTTACTGGCGTTGCAACAGCGCGACCTGGTCGAGGCGCATCGTCTGGCGACGCGCTTTTGCCTGATATACCCAAACGATCGCCGTATCCCGTGGCTGCAGGATGCACGACGTCCTTTTAATAAAATAATGGAATGATATGAACAGATTCAGTGAACAGGCCCGTTATGTGCCAGAACTTCCCCGCAACGCCGAACTGCTGCGGATCACCGGGATCCGTTTGCAGCGCATTCATTTTTTTGATGACGCATCGCTGGATGTCTGTGAGGTGTTAAGCCAGGTACGCACACCGCTCCCACTGGATTTGTTTTTCAAGCACCTTTCCATCACGGCAAAACAGCAGCTTTTTCTATGGCAAATGCAGCGGGTGCTGGCCCTCTCTGGAAGCTATTCGCTGAATTTATCCGTCAGGATGCTGACTAGTCTGTCATGGATCACACGTCTCACAAAGCAGGTGCATCAGGGGAGGATTGTTATTGAAATTCAGGATCCGGGCTCGATGATGCGCCTGGATAAGGCAGAGCAGCAGGCTGTATGCATTGCCGTAAAAACGCTGGTGCGTCACGGGTTTCGCGTGTGGCTGGATGATGTTTCGCCTGAGCTATTTTTTGTCTGGCGGCTGTCGGGCATCCGTTTCGATGCCATCAAAATTGAAAGCGGAATGTTTCATCAGTTCAGAACATCGGAGTGGCAGTTGAGGGTTCTGGTCAATCAATTTCGTGGGCTGGGTGAACGGGTTGTCATTGAGGGAGTAGAAACGCCACAGGATTATGCCATTTGCCGTATGAGCGGCGCAGATGCTGTACAGGGCTTTCTGTTTGAGCAGGAAATTTTACCGAAAAGCCTGAATCATTGCTGACTCAGGCTCTGACAATTACTCGCTCAGCGTCTGTGCGATATCTTTTTGCACCTGCTGGCGCTGTTCTGGGGTCAGCACTTTGTTCAGGTCAAAATAGTATTTTACGCGATAATAACGCGCCTGCTGTTCGATGTTGCTGAACGCAGAAAGCTGTTTCTGAACGGCAGCTTCATCCCATTTCCCGGACTTGATGACGTCAATCAACGCGCCGTCTTTAACATCTTTCACCGAAATCTGGCTTACGTTGGTTTCAAGCTGCTGGTGCAGTTTTTTAATCTGCGCCACCTGGTCGTTGGTCAGCTTAAGATGCTGAACGACCGGGTCCTGAGCTGGAGCAGGAACATTGGATACGTTTGCTGCAAGCGTACTAAAAGAAGCGCCCGCTAAGGTAGCCGCCAGCAAAGTCATGCGTAAGAAGTTCTTCATTATTGAAATCCTGATAAGGAAATTATCGACATTGTCTGCCACTCGCTGGTTACGAGTGATTATCCTTTGCAGAATACGATGCCCGCCGCATGTCGCCACGCGAATTTGTTTTGCGGTTGGTTACGGAGTGAAACAATCCCGCCACAGGAAACGTAGTGCAGCGGGAGTGAAGGCGATAGTTATAGCGTAAACGGGTCGGCGTCCTGCCAGGCGGGAAACTTCTCGCGATACTCTCGCAGCGCTGAGAGTGACAGTTCGGCGTCAATGCGCGTGGCCTGATGCGGCTCGGCGGTGGCAATAATCTCACCCTGCGGATTAATCACCCGGCTGTCACCGCGATAATGATGCCCGTTACCGTCTGTGCCCACGCGGTTACATCCTGCTACATAAGCCTGGTTCTCAATCGCCCGTGCGGCAAGCAGAAGCTGCCAGTGCAGCGAACGCGGCGCAGGCCAATTGGCAACATACAACGCCAGGTCGTAATCGTTGCGATTACGCGACCATACCGGAAAACGCAGGTCATAACAGACCAACGGCAGAATGCGCCAGCCGCGCCATTCAACAATAACGCGCGCGTCACCTGCATGGTAATGCTGATGCTCGTCCGCCATGCGGAACAGATGGCGCTTGTCGTAGAAATGCACATTACCTTCGGGCTCAACCAGAAAAAAGCGGTTTACCGGGCCGCGTTCAGACTGGATAGCAGCGCTGCCCGCGATCAGGGCGTTGGTCTGTTGCGCCTTGACGAGCATCCAACTGACGACCTCTTCCTGCGGCAACGATTTATTTGCCGCTTCCATGGCAAATCCGCTGGTAAACATCTCGGGCAACACGATGACATCACGTCCGGCGACGGTTTCCAGTTGTCGGTCAAAATGGCGCAGGTTGGCCGGGCCATCCATCCAGATCAAGGGTTGTTGCAGCAGAGTAATTTTCAAACCAGGCACGATCGAGGCTCCTCGTTGAACAACATTTTGACACTGTAGCATGAGCATTAATGAAAATGTGGCAATAAAAAGCCCCGCATTAAGCGGGGCTAAACGTTGTGCGTATATTGTTATGCGGCTTCGACTTTACGCACTTTCTCTGGCAGCTTTACCGGCTGAGTCGCCAGCTCCTCGGGTTCAAAGTCATCCACATTGATACTGCGCAGGCGGCTCGCTTCGGCTTTCACCAGAATCGCGGCTTCATCTTTATCAATCAGCCCTTTCGCCAGCGCATTGTGCGCCAGTTCGTCGAGACGGGTAAATGGCAGGTTTTTACCCAACTCTTTACAGATCCGCTGGTGGATAGGGTCGGCTGCAATGACATCCAGCAGCGCCTCTTCCAGCAAACCAACCGGGTTATGCTCGCTTGGCGTCAGATATTGACCGCGACCAATTCGAGAACGAGTAGCACTTGGAACCTGCAAAATCTTCGCGACTTTATGGTCCAGCTTGTCAGAAGGTGCGTCGTAGTGGCGACCGGTCGGGAAGATAACCACGTTCAGCAAGCCCGCGACCAGACGGTTCGGGAAGTTTTTCAGCAGATCGTCCATCGCCTGTTCCGCTTTGTACAACGCATCCTGAACGCCCCAGTGAACCAACGGCAGGTCCGCTTCATTACGGCCTTCATCGTCATAACGTTTCAGTACCGCAGAGGCCAGATACAGCTGACTTAACACATCGCCCAGACGCGCGGAGATACGTTCGCGGCGCTTCAGGCTACCGCCCAGTACGGCCATGGACACATCTGAAAGCAGGGCCAGGTTGGCGCTCAAGCGGTTCAGGTGCTGGTAGTAACGTTTGGTCGCATCACCGGTTGGCGTGCTGCTGGTTAAGCCACGTGTCAGGCCAAGCCAGAAGCTGCGCACTTTGTTACTGCCAACGTGACCGATGTGTTTGAACAGCAGCTTGTCGAACGCATTCACATCGTTACTCTGCGCCGCAGCCATCTCTTCCAGAACATACGGATGGCAGCGAATCGCACCCTGACCGAAGATCATCATGCTACGGGTCAGAATGTTGGCACCTTCAACGGTAATGGCGATTGGCGCACCTTGATAAGCGCGGGCGAGGAAGTTGCTTTCGCCAAGCATAATGCCTTTACCGCCAGTGATATCCATAGCATCGATGATTGACTGCTGCCCGCGGTGGGTACAGTGATATTTCACGATAGCCGACAGCACCGCCGGTTTTTCACCCAGCATAATGCCGTAGGTAATCAGTGATGCCGCAGCGTCCATCACGTAGGCGTTACCGGCAATACGTGCCAACGGCTCTTCAATACCTTCCATCTTGCCGATGGAGATTTTGAACTGGCGACGAATGTGCGCATACGCGCCGGTGGCCATTGCGACCGATTTCACGCCGCCCGTCGAGTTAGACGGCAGGGTAATACCACGTCCCACAGACAGACATTCCACCAGCATGCGCCAGCCCTGACCGGCCATTTTCGGACCACCGATGATGTAATCAATCGGTACAAACACATCTTTACCGAGGGTCGGACCGTTCTGGAACGGCACGTTCAGCGGGAAGTGACGACGCCCAATTTGTACACCCGGCGTTGAGGTTGGGATCAGCGCACAGGTAATACCGAGATCTTCTTCACCACCCAGCAGTTTTTCCGGGTCAGAGAGTTTAAATGCCAGACCCAGTACCGTGGCGATAGGCGCCAGCGTAATATAACGTTTGTTCCAGGTCAGGCGCATACCCAGCACCTGCTGGCCCTGCCAGTCGCCCATACAAACCACGCCGGTATCAGGGATCGCCCCTGCGTCGGAGCCTGCTTCCGGGCTGGTCAGAGCAAAGCATGGGATCTCCTGACCGCGAGCCAGACGCGGCAGGTAATGATTTTTCTGCTCTTCGGTGCCGTAATGTTGCAGCAGTTCGCCTGGGCCTAATGAGTTAGGTACGCCAACGGTGATCGCCAGGATCCCGGAAACGCCGGAGAGTTTCTGCAGAACGCGAGCCTGAGCATATGCTGAGAATTCCAGCCCGCCGTACTCTTTCTTAATGATCATCGCGAAAAAGCGGTGTTCTTTCAGATATGCCCACAGTTCCGGCGGCAGATCCGCGAGTTCGTGAGTGATCTGGAAGTCGTTCGCCATGCGGCACGCTTCTTCCACTGGACCATCAATAAACGCTTGTTCTTCAGCGGTCAGATGCGGTTGAGGATAGTTATGCAGTTTTTTCCAGTCAGGCTTGCCCTGGAACAGGTCACCTTCCCACCAGGTTGTACCCGCATCAATCGCTTCTTTCTCAGTACGCGACATCGGTGGCATGACTTTACGGAAGCCGCGGAACACCGGCGCAGAGATCATGGATTTGCGCATCGGCGTAAAGTTAAACGGCACGAGGATAATGGCCAGAGGAACCAGCAGCCAGACTGACCACAGGCCAGCCACGCCAAGCGCAGCCGTCCAGGCGAGCAAAATTAAACTGCTGAGGAATAAGCTCACGCGGTGATAAAACAGAACGCTGAGCAGAACAACCGTAGCGATAATACTCAAAATCATCATAACGAAAAGCTCCCTTGCTTGTAGGAGGTCTGACCACTTGTGATGATATGTTTGTAGTGGATGTAAATTCTTTTAGCAATGTGTTTACAAAATAATTACAACAAAGCTCACATTGTTGCTGTTTTAACCGGCACAAAAAATCAAAAGCCGTAGCCATTCCTGTCTGGATAATTTTCTGTAGTAGGAAATATCAACATGCGTTGTTAAGGTAATGAACGTGTTAATTCTGAGAAATTGTTCCGTTCACTTTGCGTTTATCGCCACTCTGCAGCACCAATATTTGTGAACGTGTTAAGGGGGCTATCGCTGCACCCTTAACAATCCCGGCTCCTGGCGGGAAAATTGTTGCTGCGCAATACCCTCCGCTTATTCCTTCAGGCTACCGGGCCGGGCGCGAGGTAGCGTCCCTGCAAAACGCGCCCTGAGCCAGCATCCATGCTGGCTCTCCCGGCCTTACGGAAACACGTCGGCAATTTTCAGCCGGACCAGCCCACACCTGATCATCGCCGCCGTTTTTTCAAACAGCGAAACAGAAACACCTGAAATTAAGAGAGTTGAAGCGATACCCTCGGTCCGGCTGAAAATTGATGAGGCGTTGACGGCTGACCGGGGTCGTCCGCAGGGATGCGGACGGAGGGGATGGCCTGCAGGGATGCAGGCTCGGCCCCGACCCGAAAGGCAGACGGAATAAGACGAATGAATCGCATAGCGACGATTTTCCCGCCGGGAGCCCGGGTTGCAAGGGTGGTGGCGGTGAGCCACCCTTGCACGTTCACGTAAATAGCGATATCAGAGTAGCGATGAACATAAGGTGAACGTAACCCTGTTCAAAGATAAAATATTCTCCTTGCATGATTCACTTGCAGTCATTATGACCATTCCTGTGGCTTGGACTTCTCGCTGGTAGCGCTATCCGGTACACTGCGTCTTGTCATTTACATTCATGCTGAAGGATATCCTCATGTACCAGGATCTTATTCGTAACGAACTGAGCGAAGCGGCGGAAACGCTGGCTAATTTTCTTAAAGATGACGCCAATATTCACGCCATTCAGCGCGCGGCGGTCCTGTTGGCAGACAGCTTTAAAGCGGGCGGTAAGGTGCTTTCTTGCGGTAACGGCGGTTCCCATTGCGACGCGATGCACTTTGCCGAAGAGCTGACCGGACGCTATCGTGAAAACCGTCCTGGTTACCCGGCGATCGCTATCTCTGACGTCAGCCATATCTCCTGCGTCAGCAACGATTTTGGTTACGATTATGTGTTCTCTCGCTACGTAGAAGCCGTGGGTCGTGAAGGTGATGTCCTGTTAGGCATTTCGACTTCGGGTAATTCCGGTAACGTAATTAAAGCGATTGCCGCAGCGCGTGAGAAAGGGATGAAAGTGATCACCCTGACCGGTAAAGATGGCGGAAAAATGGCGGGCAGCGCGGATATCGAAATTCGCGTGCCGCACTTTGGCTACGCTGACCGTATTCAGGAAATTCATATCAAAGTGATCCATATCCTGATCCAGCTGATCGAAAAAGAGATGGTTAAACCATAAGAAGACGATTGCCGGATGGTGGCTGAAGCCTTATCCGGCCTACATGAGCGCCACGTAGGCCTGATAAGCGCAGCGCCATCAGGCAGTTCACGGTTTTAAGGTAGGTGATGTATGTGCGAACTGCTCGGGATGAGCGCCAATGTGCCAACCGATATCTGCTTTAGCTTCACCGGGCTGGTTCAGCGCGGCGGAGGGACCGGGCCGCACAAAGACGGCTGGGGTATTACGTTTTATGAAGGTAAGGGCTGCCGTACGTTTAAAGATCCGCAACCCAGCTTTAATTCGCCTATCGCCAAACTGGTACAAGACTACCCCATCAAATCCTGTTCCGTGATTGCCCATATTCGTCAGGCGAACCGTGGCGAAGTGGCGTTGGAAAATACCCATCCCTTTACCCGCGAACTGTGGGGACGCAACTGGACCTATGCTCATAATGGACAGCTCAGTGGCTATAAATCGCTGGAAACCGGAAATTTCCGCCCGGTCGGGGAAACCGACAGCGAAAAAGCTTTCTGCTGGCTGCTCCACAAGCTGACGGAGCGTTATCCGCGCACGCCTGGCAATATGACGGCAGTGTTTAAATACATCGCGATGCTGGCAGGAGAACTGCGGGAGAAGGGCGTCTTCAACATGCTGTTGTCTGACGGACGCTATGTGATGGCCTTCTGTTCGACCAACCTGTTTTGGATCACGCGTCGTGCGCCGTTTGGCGTGGCGACATTGCTGGATCAGGACGTGGAAATCGATTTTAGCTCAGAGACCACACCCAATGATGTGGTCACCGTGATTGCCACTCAACCATTAACCGGCAATGAAACCTGGCAAAAGATTATGCCAGGCGAGTGGGCATTATTTTGTCTCGGGGAGCGTGTAGTTTGATGCCAGTTGCGGCTGAACCACTTCGTGACTCAACGGCTTGCTGACGACGTAACGACCATTGACGACAGAAACGGTCGGTGGTTTACGTGTTTGTTCAAAGTAATCGTATCCCGGCTTTAACTGGGCCCAGAAATCTTTGTAATACGAGAACTTATGGCGTTGCATGTTGGCATCGGTCATGCGGAACGGGTAAATGCTAACCTGTACGCTGGACTGCCCGAACACCAGAGCACCGGTCACAAACTGGAAAATCTCATCAATGCCGTTGTCGGTCATTGCGTAGCAGCCGACGGAAACACAGGCACCGTGGATCATCAGGTACTTACCTTCATAACCGTGTGCGCGGTCATAGGCATTAGGGAAACCAATGTTAATCGCTTTATAGAAGCGACTATCTGGTTTCAGCTGTCCACGCTGAACGCTGTAAAACCCTTCCGGACTTTTGAAATCACCCTGACGCTGCTTCGGACCTAAGCCACCGGAATAATTACAGATCTTATAACTGTCGAGCAATTGATACTGTTCGCCCATCTTGACGTACAGATCCAAGGTTCGCTCTTCTTTGAAGATCTGGATATAAACGGGGGAGCCCATTAATTGCTGCTTATATTCTTTGCTGACAGGCGTAGTCGGGCTGCTGCTGCTCAGCAAACCGGCAAATGAAACGCACGGCAATAAAAGCATCGCAAGAAAAAATGCGATTTTACGCATACTGCTTATTCCTTGATAAAACGATCACACACGCCAGGACGGCAAAAAGAATCCCCAAATCGGATAAATCTGGATCTGGAGCGCTCACATTAGCACCAAGAGAGTTTTTCGCAAGTCTCTCGTGCGGCGTTTACACTTTAGTTTTTCTTTATACGGAAAATTGCGCTTAAAGGCAGTCAGACACTGGCGTATTTTGCTGGTTACTGCGCTTCATTGGGTCTTATTCGTGCTGGATGGATAATGGGTCTGGAACGGCCCAGCATTAGGTACAACCATACTTCTCACAACATAAAAATACTGTATACTTAAACAGTAATGTGGGAGACAAACGATGCGTAAAATCATACATGTCGATATGGACTGCTTTTTCGCGGCGGTGGAAATGCGCGACAACCCCGCCCTGCGTGATATTCCCATTGCTATTGGCGGCAGTCGAGAACGTCGGGGGGTCATCAGCACGGCCAATTACCCGGCGCGCAAATTTGGCGTGCGTAGCGCAATGCCAACTGGGATGGCATTAAAGCTGTGTCCGCATCTCACTTTATTACCTGGTCGTTACGAGGCCTATAAAGAAGCCTCCCGCCAGATTCAGGCTATTTTCTCCCGCTATACCTCGCTGATAGAACCACTTTCGCTGGATGAAGCCTATCTGGATGTGACCGACAGCACCCACTGCCACGGCTCTGCCACGCTGATCGCCCAGGAGATCCGTCAGACGATTTTTAACGAGCTGCAGCTCACCGCCTCCGCCGGGATTGCGCCGGTGAAATTTCTGGCAAAAATAGCTTCCGATCTCAACAAGCCCAACGGGCAATATGTGATTACCCCTGCCGATGTTCCTGCATTTCTCAAAACGTTACCGTTAGGCAAAATACCAGGCGTCGGTAAAGTCTCCGCCGCTAAGCTGGAATCAATGGGATTACGTACCTGCGAGGATGTTCAAAAATACGACCTGGCAATGCTGCTCAAACGTTTTGGTAAGTTTGGTCGCGTGCTGTGGGAGCGTAGTCAGGGCATTGACGAGCGGGACGTCAACAACGACAGGCTGCGCAAATCCGTCGGCGTGGAGCGCACGTTGGCGGAGGATATTCACGAGTGGTCAGAGTGTGAGGCAATTATTGAACGGCTGTATCCCGAACTGGAACGGCGTCTGGCAAAGGTAAAGCCGGATCTGTTGATTGCCAGGCAGGGAATTAAACTCAAGTTTAATGATTTTCAGCAAACCACGCAGGAACATGTCTGGCCGCGCTTAAATAAAGAGGACTTAGTTGCGACAGCGCGCAAAACCTGGGATGAGCGTCGGGGAGGGCGGGGCGTCAGGCTGGTGGGATTACACGTCACGCTGCTGGATCCACAAATGGAAAGACAGCTACTGTTGGGTCTGTGACTCAGAACAATTACCGGATGTCGGCGTAAACGCCTTATCCGGCCTACAAACCAGCGTGCAGGCCAGATGGCTACGTAACAACTTTATCCGGCCTACAAATCAGCATGTAGGCCAGATAAACGTAGCGTCATCCGGCATTTAGCGCAGAATCTTACTTCGCCGGAATAGACTTCAGCAGTTCAGTCAGCAGCGTCCAGTAATGGCCGACGCTTTCGATATGAACCTGCTCATCCGGGGAGTGCGGACCGGTGATAGTTGGCCCGATGGAAACCATGTCCATATCTGGATACGGTTTCTTGAACAGACCACATTCCAGACCAGCGTGGATGATCTGGATATTCGGCGTTTTGTTGAACAGACGCTGATAGGTTTCACGAACCAGGTGCATAACCGGAGAGTTAGCATCCGGCTGCCAGCCTGGGTATCCGCCTTTTGCCTGGGTTTTCGCGCCAGCCAGTTTACCCAGTGAATCCAGCATGCTCACCACGTAGTCTTTACCGCTGTCGATCAGGGAACGGATCAGGCAGTGAATTTCAACGTTGTCGTCAGTCATGGTGACAACGCCGACGTTCAGAGAGGTCTCTACCACGCCTTTGGCGACGTCAGAGTTGCGGATTACGCCGTTCGGGGTGGCGTTCAGCAGACGCACAAAGCTGTCGCGAGACTGAGCGGTCAGCGCGGCTTTGTCTTGAGTTACGGCATCCAGCAGCAGAGCCAGGTTCTTCTCTTTGGCTTCCAGTTCGTTTTTCAGGATTTCCTGATAGGTGTTGACCAGCGCTTTTAACGCATCAACTTTATCTGCAGCCACGGCGAGGGTGGCAAAGGCTTCACGCGGAATCGCGTTACGCAGCGTACCGCCGTTGAAATCAACCAGACGCAGATCCAGCTCTTCAGCGTGGCCCGCCAGGAAGCGTACCAGCAGTTTGTTCGCGTTACCGAGACCCACGTGGATTTCGCCGCCGGAGTGACCGCCTTTCAGGCCTTTTAACGTCAGCTTAAAGCTCTGGAATCCAGCCGGGATTGCTTCACGGGACAGCGGCAGGTTAGAGGTAAAGTCGATACCGCCTGCGCAACCCATGTAGATCTCACCTTCTTCTTCTGAGTCGGTGTTGATCAGGATATCTGCCTGCAGCCAGTTAGCCTGCAGACCAAACGCGCCATCCATACCCGCTTCTTCGGTCATGGTCAGCAGCACTTCCAGCGGACCGTGTACTACGCTGTCATCAGCCAGAACGGCCAGCGCAGACGCCATACCGATGCCGTTATCCGCACCCAGCGTGGTGCCACGGGCTTTCACCCATTCGCCGTCAATATAAGGCTGGATAGGATCTTTAGTGAAGTCATGCACGGTGTCGTTGTTTTTCTGCGGGACCATATCCAGGTGCGCCTGCAGAACGACCGGCTTGCGGTTTTCCATGCCTGCGGTAGCGGGTTTGCGAATCAGGATATTACCGACTTGATCGCGCTCGACGTGGAAACCTTTCTCTTGGGCCCAGCTCAGAATGTGTTCAGCGAGCTGCTCTTCATGATAGGACGGATGAGGAATAGAACAGATTTTGGCAAAAATATCCCATAGCGGTTGCGGGGATAATTGAGACAGTTCAGACACGTTGAGTCTCCTTGGCGATGTCCTACAAAACTTGCTTGCAGGCCACGGGGTTAGCAGAATTAAAAACACCACAAGTCAGGCTTGCGCGATGCGATTGAGAATACCACTTTCTCCGCTGACGGCTAGCATAAAGCATGCAAAAAGAGGCGCGGATTCCGCGAAACACTGGTTTTTAGTGCGTCAGATCTCTATAATCTCGCGCAACCTATTTCCCCCTCGAACACTTTTTAAGCCGTAGATAAACAGGCTGGGACACTTCACATGAGCGAAAAATACGTCGTCACCTGGGACATGTTGCAGATCCATGCACGTAAACTGGCAAGCCGCCTGATGCCTTCTGAACAATGGAAAGGCATTATTGCCGTTAGCCGTGGTGGTCTGGTGCCGGGCGCATTGCTGGCGCGTGAATTGGGTATTCGTCATGTCGATACCGTATGCATCTCCAGCTACGATCACGACAACCAGCGCGAACTGAAAGTGCTGAAGCGTGCCGAAGGCGACGGTGAAGGTTTCATCGTAATCGATGACCTGGTTGACACCGGTGGTACCGCCGTTGCGATCCGCGAAATGTATCCTAAAGCGCATTTCGTCACTATCTTCGCTAAGCCGGCAGGTCGCCCGCTGGTGAATGATTATGTTGTTGATATCCCTCAGGATACCTGGATTGAGCAGCCGTGGGATATGGGCGTGGTGTTCGTCCCGCCGATCTCTGGTCGCTAATCTAAAAAGTTTTCAACGCCTGGCCTTTGCCGGGCGTTGTTCTTTTTGTGCTGTGTCAGGTTACACTATGCCTTAGTGAGTACTCATGGAGGCTGCAATCATGTCACAGGCTAACCTCAGCGAAGTCCTGTTTAAACCCCGCTTCAAACACCCTGAAACGTCAACGCTGGTTCGTCGTTTTAATCACGGCGCGCAGCCGTCCGTACAATCCGCCCTGGACGGCAAAACCGTTCCACACTGGTATCGCATGGTGAATCGTCTGATGTGGATCTGGCGCGGCGTCGACCCGCGTGAAATCCTTGAGGTGCAGGCACGTATCGTGATGAGCGAAGCCGAGCGTACAGATAAAGAACTCTACGATACGGTTATCGGCTATCGCGGTGGGAACTGGATCTATGAATGGGCGAAGCAGGCGATGGACTGGCAACAGAAAGCGTCTATGGAAGAGGATCCGCAGGTGAGCGGACGCCACTGGCTGCATGCGTCTACGTTGTACAACATTGCCGCTTACCCACACCTGAAAGGCGATGAGCTGGCAGAGCAGGCACAGGCTTTGGCGAATCGCGCCTATGAAGAGGCCGCACAGCGATTGCCGGGCACGCTGCGTGAGATGGAGTTTCCCGTCGCTGGCGGTGCGCCGATCACCGGCTTCTTACATATGCCAAAAGGTGACGGTCCGTTCCCGACGGTGCTGATGTGTGGTGGTCTCGATTCCATGCAAACGGATTACTACACCCTGTATGAGCGCTATTTTGCCCCACGGGGTATAGCCATGCTGACGCTGGATATGCCGTCGGTTGGGTTCTCGTCAAAATGGAAACTGACTCAGGATTCCAGCCTGCTGCATCAGCATGTATTAAAAGCGCTGCCTAATGTTCCCTGGGTGGATCACACCCGCGTGGCGGCCTTCGGTTTCCGCTTTGGCGCTAACGTAGCGGTACGTCTGGCGTATCTGGAATCATCGCGTCTGAAGGCGGTGGCCTGTCTGGGGCCAGTGGTTCATGCGCTGCTTAGCGACCCGCAGCGTCAGGCGAGCGTCCCGGAAATGTACCTTGATGTACTGGCTAGCCGCCTGGGGATGCATGACGCTTCCGATGAAGCGCTGCGCGTTGAGCTTAATCGCTATTCATTAAAAGTGCAGGGCCTGCTGGGGCGACGCTGCCCGACGCCAATGCTCTCGGGATTCTGGAAGAACGATCCGTTTAGCCCGGAAGAAGAGTCACGTTTAATCACATCTTCATCTTCAGACGGTAAGCTACTGGAGATCCCCTTCAACCCGGTGTATCGCAATTTTGACAAAGGGCTGCAGGAAATAACCGGTTGGATCAATCAGAGATTGTGTTAAAAGTTTGCTAAATTTTAGCGATTTGGTAAAACAGGTGCTTCACCTAAGGAGATCGTAATGACGTTACCGAGTGGGCATCCGAAAAGTAGATTGATCAAGAAATTCACCGCGCTTGGCCCGTACATCCGGGAAGGGCAGTGCGAAGATAATCGATTTTTTTTCGATTGTCTGGCTGTTTGCGTCAACGTGAAACCCGCCCCTGAGAAACGCGAGTTCTGGGGCTGGTGGATGGAACTGGAGGCGCAGGAAAAACGCTTCACGTACAGCTATCAGTTTGGTTTGTTTGATAAAGACGGTAACTGGACGGCGGTGCCGGTGAAAGAGACTGAAGTGGTAGAGCGACTGGAATACACCTTACGTGAATTCCATGAAAAATTACGTGGCTTGTTGACGACGCTGAATCTGGCGCTGGAACCTGCTGACGACTTTAAGGATGAACCGGTTAAGTTAACGGCATAATGAACAGTAAAATGCCGGATGGCGGCGCAACCCCATCCGGCATTTTTTTTATGCTATATCAGAACTGGTAGACCATACCGACAGCAACGATGTCATCATCGTTGATGCCCAGTTTATTATCGCTATCCAGCTGGTTGATTTTATAGTCAACAAACGCGGACATATTTTTGTTGAAAAAATACGTTGCGCCCACGTCGATATAATTCACCAGGTCTTCATTGCCGACGCCTTCAATATCTTTCCCTTTAGAAAGCACATAACCCAGTGACGGACGCAGACCAAAGTCAAACTGGTACTGAACAACCGCTTCGAAGTTCTGTGTTTTATTGGCGAAGCCGCCGGAAATTGGCGTCATATTGCGTGTTTCAGAATAGAACGTCGCAATATAAATATCGTTAGCATCATATTTTAAGCCGGTTGCCCAGGCTTCAGCTTTATCACCCGTACCGCGAGTTTGCAGATTTTGCTGGTTGGTACGATCGGAGTTGGTATAAGCACCGCTCACTGCGAAATCGCTGCCGCCAAAGTCATAGGTAACAGAAGTACCAAAACCGTCGCCGTTCTGTTTTTTCACATCGCGATCCTGGTTTTTACCCTGGTATTGCAGGGTCAGATCCAGGCCATCCACGACGCCGAAAAAGTCGGTGTTACGGTAAGTTGCCAGACCGCTGGCGCGTTTGGTCATAAAGTTATCGGTCTGTGCGGAGGAGTCGCCACCAAATTCCGGGAACATATCGGTCCAGGCTTCCACGTCATACAGCGCGCCCAGGTTACGACCATAATCAAACGAGCCAAAATCTTTTAATTTCACACCGGCGAAGGCCAGACGTGTTTTTTGTTGGTTAGAGTCGCTTTCAGCTTTATTGCCGGCAAACTCTGCTTCCCAACGACCATAACCGGTTAGTTGATCGTTAATTTGCGTTTCACCTTTAAAACCTAAACGGATATAGCTTTGGTCACCATCTTTGCTGTCATAATCCGTCATGTAATGCATGGCTTTTACTTTGCCGTACAAATCCAGCTTATTGCCGTTCTTGTTATACACTTCCGCTGCCTGTACGGATGCCGACGCAACAATTCCCATCACCACTAATGCCAGAGTGCTCTTTTTCATTTTCATTCCTGATTAAAAGTACGCGCTAATATTCACTGGGTGTGATCCCCGTTAAAAGACAGGAGGGTTTTTAACGTCTGGCAATGAACGTTTTATGACAAAGTAAGAATATTTTTAAAAAAGGATGTTTTTTTGTTTCTGTAATAAATGCGTCAAAATCTGCCGCTACGCTTGCTGATCCTGCGCAATAAAATTTCATGCTTTGTGCGCTGGTTGTTGGCAACCGGGGCCAGTCCTGCTAAAACGTTCGTTTGATATCATTTTCCCCAATTTTGAATGGCAGAGAATCATGAGTGACAGCCAGACGCTGGTGGTAAAACTTGGCACCAGTGTGTTAACGGGCGGATCCCGCCGCCTGAACCGCGCCCACATCGTAGAACTGGTTCGCCAGTGCGCGCAGCTCCATGCCGCAGGGCATCGTATTGTTATCGTTACCTCTGGCGCGATTGCCGCCGGACGTGAGCATCTTGGTTACCCGGAGCTCCCGGCAACGATAGCTTCGAAACAGCTGTTGGCGGCGGTCGGGCAGAGCCGACTGATTCAACTGTGGGAACAGCTGTTCTCGATTTACGGTATTCATATCGGGCAGATGCTGCTGACGCGTGCAGATATGGAAGACAGAGAGCGCTTCCTCAACGCCCGCGATACGCTCCGCGCGCTGCTGGATAACAACATTGTTCCTGTCATTAATGAGAATGACGCCGTAGCGACCGCCGAGATTAAAGTCGGCGATAACGACAACCTCTCCGCGCTGGCGGCAATTCTGGCTGGAGCCGATAAGCTGCTGCTGTTGACCGATCAGCAGGGGCTGTTCACCGCCGATCCACGCACCAACCCGCAGGCTGAGCTGATTAAAGACGTGCACGGCATTGATGATGCGCTGCGCGCCATTGCCGGGGATAGCGTCTCAGGTCTGGGAACCGGCGGCATGGGCACAAAACTGCAGGCCGCCGATGTCGCATGCCGCGCCGGGATTGACACCATTATTGCCGCAGGCAGCAAGCCGGGCGTGATTGGCGACGTGATGGAAGGCGTTTCCGTTGGGACGCGTTTTCATGCTCAAGCCTCTCCGCTGGAGAACCGTAAACGCTGGATCTTCGGCGCTCCGCCTGCCGGAGAGATTACCGTCGATGAGGGCGCGACCGCAGCAATTCTGGAACGCGGCAGCTCATTACTGCCAAAAGGCATTAAAAGCGTGACAGGTAACTTTTCTCGTGGTGAAGTGATCCGCATCTGCAATCTCGAAGGGCGCGATATTGCCCACGGCGTCACCCGCTATAACAGCGACGCGCTGCGCCGTATTGCCGGACACCACTCACAACAGATCGACACCATCCTGGGCTATGAATACGGTCCGGTTGCTGTCCATCGCGACGACATGATCACCCGTTAAGGAACAGGCATATGCTGGAACAAATGGGCATTGCTGCCAAAGCCGCGTCATACAAGCTGGCGCTGCTCTCCAGTCGCGAAAAAAATCGCGTACTGGAAACCATTGCTGATGAGCTGGAAGCGCAAACGGAAAGCATCCTCAGCGCGAACATACAAGATGTTGAGCAGGCGCGAGCCAACGGCCTGAGCGAAGCGATGCTCGACCGCCTGGCGCTGACGCCGGCGCGTCTGAAAGCGATTGCTGACGATGTGCGCCAGGTCTGTAATCTTGCCGACCCGGTAGGGCAGGTGATTGACGGCGGCCTGCTGGATAGCGGTCTGCGTCTGGAGCGTCGTCGCGTCCCGCTGGGCGTGATTGGCGTGATTTATGAAGCGCGTCCAAACGTCACCGTTGACGTTGCCTCCCTGTGCCTGAAAACCGGCAATGCGGTGATTCTGCGCGGTGGGAAAGAGACCTACCGGACCAACGCCGCGACCGTGGCTGTTATCCAAAAGGCGCTGGAAGCCTGCGGTTTACCCGCGGCTGCCGTACAGTCAATTGATAACCCGGACCGCGCGTTGGTCGCTGAAATGCTGCGGATGGATAAGTACATCGATATGCTGATCCCTCGCGGTGGCGCGGGTCTGCATAAGCTGTGCCGTGAGCAGTCGACGATCCCGGTCATCACCGGCGGTATTGGCGTATGCCATATTTATGTTGATGATACCGCGGAGATCGCCCCGGCCCTGAAGATTATCGTTAACGCCAAAACCCAGCGTCCAAGCACCTGTAACACTGTAGAAACTCTGCTGGTGCATCAGGATATTGCTGAGCGTTTCCTGCCTGCGTTAAGCCAAAAGATGGCGGATAGCGGTGTTACGCTGCACGGTGATGAAATCGTGATGCAAGTTCTGCATGGCCCTGCCAAACTGGTGCCACTAAAACCGGAAGAGCTGGATAACGAGTTTCTGTCTCTGGATCTGAACGTTGTGGTGGTCGAAAATATGGATGGTGCTATCGCCCATATTCGCGAACACGGTACCCAGCACTCGGACGCCATACTGACGCGCACGCTCAGCAACGCCAACCGTTTCGTGAATGAAGTGGACTCTTCTGCCGTGTATGTAAACGCCTCTACTCGTTTTACCGATGGCGGCCAGTTCGGATTGGGTGCGGAAGTGG
The DNA here is from genome assembly GCF_030332645.1 of Citrobacter sp. Cpo091. Lineage (NCBI taxonomy): Bacteria > Pseudomonadati > Pseudomonadota > Gammaproteobacteria > Enterobacterales > Enterobacteriaceae > Citrobacter > Citrobacter sp. Cpo091. Next base: position 691,424 of record NZ_JAOWHL010000034.1, on the reverse strand, counting down.
CGGTGAGCACGCAAAAACTGCACGCGCGTGGCCCAATGGGGCTGGAAGCACTGACCACATATAAGTGGGTTGGCTTCGGTGACGACACGATCCGGGCGTAATTGAAAACGGGCGATGCCATAATAGCGCTCTTAATTTTAAAGCTATTAAGGCATCACCCAGTTAATTCTAATCTTCACCCCGCTGCCGCATTTTTTATCCTGCGTTTTTAACATCATCCGCACCCGTCTGGTTCTGACCTATGCATTCTCTGGCGCCAGAAAGGCGGCGGATCACAGAATTTTCCCTGCCTGCATGAATTTTCCTGGTCTTCGTTTCACGTATTGTTCCCATGGCCCGATCTATTAGAATCAATCTCATTTTTATGAGGAGTTGTTGCGTGAAATCGGATATTCACAAACTTAGCATTCCTGTTGTGCCGCTTGGCAACCCGTTTCCTCCCCGTCATTGTTCGCTGTGCCCAAAGGGAGCGGCGATTGATCGTGATAATCAATACAAATTAATAGACAAAAGAAGGCGGTTTAAAGCTGGGGAGATACTCGCTCGGCAGGATGAAACCGCGGATATGCTTTTTGTTATCCATGAGGGGTACTGCAAGTCCAGCGTGGAATGTGGCGATAACGTTTTTATCAGCCGCTTTTATGTTCCGGGAGATATCATGGCGCTGGATGCTGTCGAAGGGGGGAAGTACCTGACAACGATTAAGGCGGCAACGGCTGCGGAAGTTTGCCACATTGATATTGCGCGGTTGTTCAAGGTAGCAGAGAAGGAGCCTTCGGTTGCTGCCGCAGTCATCAAGTTTCTCTGCAGGGATAATGGATTCATTGTTGAAAAACTGCGGCGCTATGCGAATAAACATGCTGAGGCCAGGATCGCGGCTTTCCTGGTGGAATTTTACGAGATGCATTTGCGCATCGGCAGGCCAGAAACGACGCTTCGCTTGCCATTTTCTCGGGAGGAAATTGCCAGTTATCTCGATCTTAAAATTGAAACCGTTAGCCGCTCATTAAAATCACTTGAACAGCAGAATTTGATTACCTTACATAGGGTACGTACCGTAACTATTAATAGTTATCTTGGTTTAAAACGTTTTATCTAATTTTCTATTTAACGATAATCATTATCTCTCCTGATAAGCCAGGAATATTCATTTTATATGGAAAATTCCTGGTTTTAATTTTGTCAAATAATTATCAATTAGAATGTGGTTTCTGTAGGTGAATGATTTTTTTATAAGAATATTCCCGCGCAAATGGATATATTATGAGAATTTTCTTGCGACGTTAAAAATTTAGCATAATTGCAACAAATAATAAGCATCATAGAGAAACTATGGAGGTGTTAATTATCTTTATGTTTTGTAAGGGTTTTGCTCTCGTGGTATTTGTATGATCTTTTTGATATTTATCAAAAACATAAAAAAGATGAATTGTTTGATTTGTCTTATTTATTTGGGTGATAGTTCTGAGTCATGGTGTTATTTAAGTAAATTAAACTTAGGAAACTTCTTATATTATCGTTTTAGTGGGAAAATTCTTAGTCTTTTTGTAATTTTTGCGTTTCAGGGTTTGTTGAGATGTTACTTAATTCAAATGATAATTTTTGGGCGCGGCAATTATGGCTCGCAATTAATGGAACCGCTGGAGTGACTTAATAATAAGACTCGGTGGTGAGTTTGTTCTTAGGAGAAGATAAAAATGAAAAAATTATTATTAGTGACCTCTCTGGCGTCTGTATTTGTTGCGGCAAATGCAATGGCAGATGTCACTGCTTCTGCAACGGCCTCGTGGGACGCGACGGCAACAAAAGATACCACCAGCATGTTGGTCGTCACTCCGCTGAACTCTTTGACTTTCCAGTATGCGGAAGGTCTGAATGGCTTCAACTCCCAGGATGGCGCGTTTGATGTGACTATTCAGGGCCAGGAAACGGCAACTGATTTTGAACTGACCGCTCAGATTATTAGCAATACTCTGACCAACGCCAGTGGCGATGCGTCTACCCTGAACGTAGGGGTGGCATGGAATGGCACCGCGTTGACTAATTCATCAGATACTGTCCTGGTAAATTCCAGCTCGACTTCTGGTCTTGAAAGCCTGATGGCTGATGGCGCTTACAACGGTGCTGACCGCGTCAGCGATCAATCCAACTTCAAATTCACCATTGCATCTGCGACTTCTGATGGTAGTACGCCGGTAACGGATTACTCTGCACTGCCAGACGGCTATTGGACTGGTGATGTAAAAGTACAGTTCAATGCAACCTGGACGACTCCGTCCGCCTAAGAAATAAAATTTCGGGAGGAGAAATTCTCCCGAATTTATCAGGAATGGTGTCATGAATAAATATTTACCGGCAGCAATGTTGGTAGGGTTGGTAATCTCTTTTTCCAGCTGGGCAATTAACGTTGGTGATATCACGTCGATAATGACTTCTGCTGAGAGTTCATTATCGAAAGAAATTACTAATACGACAGATTCGGCTCGTTATGTCAGCGTATCGGTAAAAAAACTGTCATCACCTTTAGCGGGCGGAGTCGAAATAAAACCCGTTAATTCCGGGGGATTACTCTCTACGCCTGCCAATCTAATTCTGCCTGGTCAGGCAAAGGATGTTTTTCGCTTCTTTTATAAAGGGCCAGCTGATGATGTCGAGCGTTATTATCGTCTGCAATGGATAGATGAGCCGGTCACCGAGAGCGCGGAAACCCGGGCCAATAAATTCGCTGTTGCGACAGCGTCAGCAGAAATTGGAACGATTTTGGTTGTTGCGCCGCGAAAAGAGCGTTTTGAATATAATCGTAATGGTGATGTTATTAGCAATACTGGCAATGTTTCATTTCGAGTAATCGCCTATGGGGCTTGCAAAGATAATGCTCGCGATCAGGGGCGGGGCTGTCGTGAACGTTATTACATTATGCCAGGTACAAAAATAAAACTGCAGTTCACCGACATTAGTAATAGCCGCTCACGCATTGGGATCTGGCACGGTAAGCAGTTTATTACAGTGAAGTGATGGTCAATAGCAGCCATCTGTACGGGAAAAATAAAAATACCGGATTGTAAGGATGCATATGACAACAACATATATTGTTGGCGGTAGCATTTGTCTTTTTCTTGCGCTGACACCAGGAACTTCACATGCAGCCCCAGTAAAAGTGGGTAATTACGTTATTCCCAGCGCTTTCGCTCGTTCACTGGAGCAGGGAATGACGGTGCCGGTTTATATCCGTTACAACGAGACTGATGAGAAAAGTCAGCAAAAAATTGCCGATGCGGTGATTTCGCTTGTTGATGGCAATATTACAGTTAAAGCACTGACTCTTGCTGAATTGCCCAATAATGCTGTGTTATCCGAGAAAACCCGCGCGTTAGTGGAAAAAATCCGTGATGTAAAGTTTCACGATAATACGAATATTGAACTGTCAGATGATGCTCGACTGCAACTTAATGTCTCATCATTTCACCTGGAGATGATTGTCAGCAAAGATGCGTTAACTGAAGCGATTGTCGCGCGCAGTAGCTTGCTTGGACCTTCCAGCGTTGAAACTCTGTCTAACGTCCTGAACTACAACTTTGGTACCTACTATAACGATTACCGAAATGGCAGCAGTACCCGCAGCTATCTGACGATGGACAATACAACATCGCTGCGGGAGCACCACATTAATGTTAACGGTTCGTTTTACGGCATCGGTGACAGCAATGGTACCAGTAAACTTTATCGTGCGATGTATGAGCGCGATTATGAAGGGTATCGACTGGCGCTGGGGATGCTTGATACATGGAATGTCCAGTCTATTGCCAGCCTGAATGCGCTGAATGGTGGGAAAATTTACGGTGTGAGCTACGGGAACAAAGGAAGTACGGTTGTTGAGAATACCGCGCTTTCACTCACGCCGATTACCGTATTTTTGCCAGCCGCTGGTGAGGTTCATGTCTTCCGCGATGGACGTTTGCTCAGCGTGCAGAACTTTAATATGGGCAGCTATGAAATTGATACCAGTCGCTTTCCGTATGGTGTTTACGACGTCACGGTAGATATCGTGGTCAATGGGCGGACAATTAATAGTCGTGTCAGCCGGGTTAATAAGATCTTTGCTCGCCAACAAGCTGCCGGAGTTCATCAGCTCTCATGGCAGTTTTTTGGTGGTTCGCTGGATTATGATCGGGTGAGCTATAAGCGTAACCACTATCAGGATTTGGGTAATGAGCAGACCTGGATTGCCGGGGGGGCGGCATCGGTGACGCTGACGATATTGTCGGGGCTGGGCCTGAAATCAACGATCTACGGTTTTGACAACAATGCGGTTAATGAAACGGATGTCACGCTGAATGTGAATGAATACGTCAGTATTGGCAATCAGATGTTGGTAGCGAACGATTCATCATGGCGAAACATCAGTAACATTAATCTCAATGTCCCTGAGGGATATGGTTCCCTTTGGGCATCTCGTGAAGACAGTAAAATTGGCGATCGCTTGCCTATGCAGGAGCGTGATAACTATTCCATTGGCGGAACTCTTAACCTCGGAAAGTTTATTCCTCATGGTGGTTCACTCACTGTTAGTCAGACGGAGAATCGTTACTCAGGCAATAAATACCGTAATCTGGATTACAACACGACTCTCTATTCGGGAAGGTATGCCACGATTGGGTTACGTGCAGGAATTCAGCGTTATTACTACAACAACCGAAATGACGATGGGCGACAGGAACGTTATGTCAGCCTGGACTTATCGTTGCCGTTGGCGACCTGGTTGAGCATGGGCGTCTCCCGAGATCGCTATGGCAGCACCCAGGGTAATATCAGTGCACGAAAACAGTATGCTGAAGGGCCGATTAAATCGGTCGGATTATCGGCATCAACGCGTCTGAGTGGTGAACAGTATTACGACAATAATTATTCGGTAAACGGCAATCTAAGTTATGACACGAAATATAACGCTGGCACCGTATCGGTAACGCGTTCTGCTGACAACTCCACCAATATGAACTTTTCTTCCCAAGGTTCTCTGGCATGGGCAGATAAAGACTTCGGTCTGAGTAAAGAGAGGCAGCGTTCTGGCGTTATCGTAAAAACAGATTTGACCGGCGAGGGGAAACTGGCTGCGAAGATTAATAACCGCAATTATCGCCTCAGCGGTAAATCAAACTTCATTGCACTGCCGCCCTATGCTCAGTACAAGCTGGAAATCCTCAATGATAAAAATTCTGAGGACAGCTTCGATATTGTTTCAGGACGCAAACAGGAGCTGACGCTATATCCGGGTAACGTGGGAGTTATCAACCCTGAAGTGAAAAGCATGGTCACCGTATTCGGTCGCATTCGTTATCCCGATGGACAGTTGGCTGCAAATACCGATATTCATAACCACATCGGTAAAACACGTACGGATGCAAAAGGTGAGTTTGCTATCGATATTGATAAAAAGTATCCGGTTATTACGTTAATTTCTGCCAATGGCAGGATATGTGAAGCCGATCTGGATCTGGAAAAAGCACGCGGCGCTGCGTGGGTTGGCGATGTGAAATGTGCAACGCAAACCACGATGGCACAACGATAAGGTATGAATAATGAATAAATCTCTTTCCCTTATTCTCGGCTGTGTCTTTGCCGCGTTATCTCCATCCGCCTGGGCGCTCTCGGCTTCCACTCAGGCGGCGGTCAACAACAACTATTTGTTTATAGAAAACAATGTTGATAACGAATACTTTATTACCCCGTCCTCTCTCGATCCTCGCATTAGTGGGTCGAACACCTGGGTAAAATATGGAAACGACCAGGATAGCCTGGGATATATGGGTATCGTTGGTTGGGTAGCCAATACCTCATATTACAAGGATATGTGGATTGATAATTCGCCAATCAGTGAACCATTCCGGGGTATTCGTTGCACTACTGGTGCTAATTGCCCTGCATCTGGCTATATTGCTGCCGAGCTAACCGATCAATTTGGTTTTTATCACACCAAAGCAACCGGATCCGGAATCGCCGGTGGATACTATGGTTTTGCATCGCTGACAGACTCGGCGTATGAATACTTTCGCAATATGTCGGTCGGAAGCGCAGAGACATATAACCTTAATTTTTGTCGAACCACGATTGACTATGATTATGCGGCTGGGCAACGTTGTAAAGACCAGAGCAGCGGTAATTGGTATATCAGACCTTATACATTAAATAAAATAGGTCATTTATCTTTGGTTTCTACCAATGCATTTCAGGAGTTATGGGTTGCCAGTGATGGCACCCCGAGCATCACTAAAGACAGTGGTTATTGTGAGCTGGGTGTGGTCAGTCGTGAAGATGGCGTTATCTGTAAGATGATTTCATATAATTTAAATCAAACCAGCAATCTGACGGCTTCACTACGTATTCGTATGTACGCAGATAGCGGTTTGCTCGGTTTTACGCCTGCGGCTGCCACAATAAAATATTCTGGTGATGGTCAAACCTGGACTAACTTTAGCTCGACGTCGGTTTATTATAATGTTTTTAGTAATAGTGGTGAGTATGTCTATGTTTTTCTGTCGAAAACGTTCCTGAAAAATATGGTGGATCGTGGCGTCAGTATCACCAACAGCCAACCATTTACATTTGCTTTTACAAATAGCGTGACGCCAGAGTCGGGGTATTACCAGTTTACTCCTTCGCTACAGCTCAATATTGTTCCAAAGGAATATGGGATCAGTATTATCTCATCGGATAACAGCACCTCGGCAAGCGGCAGCGGCACAATTGGCGAGACCGCTCCGATTGAGATGGATTACACCGTGACGGTCTCGGGGCCTCGTCAGGCTGATAGCATTACCGCACAAGTTATTGGGGAAAGTACGACGATAAACAATGTGCCTTATTGCCTGTTCACCTCTACGCAAGGTGGGTTATCTGTCCCCATTCCCGCCTTCCTTCAGTACAACAGTCAGTCGGGTGGCGTGGTACAGAAACGAAATAGTTGTAGTGAAGCGGCAATCAGCATGAGAGATGCGCAATGGCAACAGACGCCCTGGGACGCAAATAATACAGATGATGGAAGCTACTTTGCGACTGATTTAAAATTGCTTTTCCCAATGAATGATTCGCGTTCGATGTTGACCGTTTCCGGTGCGGATTGGGAAGGTGTTGTCAGTGCCAGCGGAGAGATAAAAGTGACGGCGAACTGGGTGGGAGTGACGCCATGAGCCACTGTCGTTTGGCGCTAAGATGGATATTGGCCTTGCTTTCCGGGCTGGCGGTGTTCTCCGCACAGGCCGTCTACCTGGAGTCGACTATTTATGAGATGCCATCGGATAAATCATTTATCAGTAAACGAATCTATAACGATAGCCAGAAACAGAACGTGTACAGTATTAGCGCAGTTAAAATAGATAAACCGGGACCGGGAGGTGAAAACAGAAGTGCTATTGCCGAAGGCGAACTTTTGTTTACTCCGCTCCGTTTTTCACTGGCACCGCAGGCAAGTGAGTTTTTTAAGATTTTCTATCGTGGCCCGCAGGATGATAAAGAACGCTATTACCGAATACTGTTTCGTGAAATGCCGATAACGCTGTTTACCGAGCGTAATCAAGGGAAAGGCGGACAGGCTCTCCCGGTGATCGCTATGGATACCATATTGGTCGTTCGTCCGAGGAAAATGAACCTGGCCTACACCATTGATGAGATAAACGGGACGTTGAAAAACACAGGGAATACTTTTTTCAAAATTATCGTACACCAGGGGTGTCACTCAACTGATGATGAAGCCACCATGCGTTATGTGTTACCGGGGGAGACCTGGCATAGTAGTGAGTTGAAAACAAAAAACCGGAAATTTATCGTAGCGTTGCAGAAATACCTACCCGTGGGTCAGGGTTGCTTAAAGCTTAATCATTAAGGGTGTTGGGTCTGAACCAATATGCCCTGATTATATATTGAACCTATACTGTCACTCGCTATAGAAAATGTAGCAATAAATTTAGAGTCGATGAAACAATATGTCGTGCATATTGCCGGAAATGTTTATGAATACAAGATCTACGACATCCTCTCTTAGTTTGTCGGTCAGCATAAACTACGGTAATATGTTATTCTGTTGGCCATTGTAGTTATATGTTTTGTAAATTTTGTATTTATAGCTTTTTGTTTTGTAATGAAGTGAAAGTGAGTAAAGGGATTTGTACTGATTAAGAAATGGAGTTTTTTCTTTTTCAATTTTTAAATGGAACTTACGGTGTGATGAGAATACTCATATGGATAACTGTGATTATAAATTCTGAATTTACGTGATATGGCTTATGGATAAAGTTATATCACGAATCGCCTTGTGATTATTGGAGGTCGAAGGTGTTGTATATTCTCTCGTGAATAGAGCGAGGGACCTGCTATGCCATAAATTTAAGTTGGTGATAACTATGAATACGAAAAAAATTTTTCTGCTCAGTTATGATACTTTCCTTTTTTCAGGAATAAAAGCATGGTTACCAAATCTGGTATTGATCGATGCACGGACATTTATTTCTGGCACGCAGTCAGTTATGTCGCAATATCCGTCCTGCTTGCTGGTGATCGATAACCGGTTGCCATTATTATTGGTCAAAAAATGGCTTCAGAGAAACAGTACACAGTTCATCAACATACACTGTATTGTTCTGCGGATGTGCGAAACCCTGCCTGTTAATCGGGGATATGAAGACTATTCCTTTATCAATGGGGGGGAATTGTCGGAGCAGTTGATCGCTCAATTAAAAGAGAGTTTATTGGCACCTAACAAAGTTGTGGAAGTCAATAAAGACTCACCGATGTTTACTTTTAACTTGACTGAATTTGAAGAAGAAATGCTGTATTCATCATTCACAAAAGAAAAACTGCATGATTTCTGTATTGCTAATTCGCTAACAATTAAGTCAGTGTATCGATATCGGGATAAAATTACTGCTCGCCTCGGCTTTTCCAATTTTAATGAAACTGTTATCTTTTTAACCCGAAATAATTTATTAAATGAAGGTTCTATAATCAATAATAATGTGAGTGGGGATACAGTTTACACTGACGCATATGATGTTTCGGATACTAGTAGACTGAGTATGGCAATAAGGAATGAGGAGATCATTCCTTATTTTCAACCCATCGTGAATATCAGGGGCGATGTTTGTGGCGTTGAGGTCTTGGCTCGTTGGCCACAGGGACATAACTATGCTATTTCTCAGCGAGAGTTTATTCCATTGGCTGAAAAAAGTGGCTTAATCAATGAGTTAACTAGCTATTTAATGACCGCTGTTGCGAGCAATCTTGTCTCTGGAGGCGCGAGCATTAATAAAACACTGTTCGTTTCTTTTAATGTCAGTCCGTCAGGTTTAAATAATCCCGTATTCTATTGGGAATGTCTTAATTTTATGGAGATAACGCAAGGTCTTCCGATAAAATTGATGATAGAGATAACAGAGAACCAGACGTTCACGATCACGCCTGCAATCAAAGAACTTATTCGTTCGTTACGAAATAAAGGTGTTTTGTTCGCTTTGGATGATTTTGGTACTGGATACGCTAATCTCTGCTATCTCAATGAGTTAGACCTGGATGTAATCAAAATTGATAAAAGCTTCATTAAGGAAATTAAAGAGGTTGATCAATATATCCCTATGCTCGAGTCAATTACTCACCTTTCAGGACTTCTGGGGTTACGTACGGTGGCTGAGGGCGTTGAAAATGACTATCAGCAACAATGGTTGGGAAAAAATAATGTTGACTATCTGCAGGGGTATCAGTTTCTACCGCCGGTGACATTTAATGATTTTATCCGGTATTACCAGCAGTCTGTAGATTTGTTTGAATCAGCGTCGGATTCACCTTTATCTACGTAATTCATTTTTGACACGGTTTTTACATATGAAGGGTAAAACCTTTAAACGGGTATGTGCTCTGAGCTGACATGGCCTGCAGCATGATTTTTTCCTGAACACCAGGGGCAGACGCCTCTGGTATGGGCGTCTTTGCATCGCTGCCTTTCTGTCTGGTTAAGTAAAAAGTCCTACATTGAAGTATGCACCGTTTGTTTATGTATCTTAAACGGGGTATTTATAGTGATATCAGCGTTAATCAAACAGGTACTGAGGTTAGCCCGTAGCCATGCGTCCTTTCCTGACAAAATTAAGAGTCTGGCTTCCACCACCACTCATCCTGTTATTATTCCTCATCGCGGATGCGTTGACGGCGATCCCGCGTTTCACATTTGGCGCGGTGACTATCGTAATAAGTGCATTGTTGGCTAGCGTCAGTCTGGCGATGATACTGCATACCGCGTGGCAGATGCGGAAGAAACGTACGACGCTAAACCCACTGCATGCAGAGAAATCGACCACGCTTGTTACTGGCGGATGTTATGCCTGGAGCCGCAATCCAATCTATCTTGGAATGAGTGGACTCCAGTTAGCTTTTGCTCTTTACGTCGGTAGCCTGATTGGAATATTGGCTGCACCGCTGTTTATACTGGTGGTTGCCAGATTACATATTGATTTTGAAGAGGAACAACTGCGAAAACATTTCGGGCCGGAATGGAAACGCTATGAGCAGCGTGTTCGCCGCTGGTTATAGAATTCCCTTGCAGCGTACATGGACGCCTGTGACGACACGATTCGTGCGTAATTGAATCCGGATGATGCAAAAATAGGCGTTTGATTCGCAAGGCCATTGACGCATCGCCCGGTTAGTTTTAACCTTCTACCCCGTGTTCACATTCGTGGGCATGTCCTTATCAGGGCCGATATAGCTCAGTTGGTAGAGCAGCGCATTCGTAATGCGAAGGTCGTAGGTTCGACTCCTATTATCGGCACCATTTCAAACTCTTCTCAAGTCTACCGAAATCAACGCAAACCCCGTTTACTGCGGTTTTCAGCGCACATCTTATTTTTCGGGTAACCTGCACCACGTTCTCCGTATCGCCATTCTTGGTTGGTAGTTAAGAGGCCGTTAATCAGGCCTCGTCGAAATGGCTGATAATATCGAGCGGCCCTGCGCCAGGGCCGATTCGTTTACTGAGCAGATTCAACAGGATGTAAATGCAATACGCTTCAAGCCCTCTACCGCTTTTTCGAGGTAGGCGCGTGGACATCCCATGTTCAGGCGGATAAAACCTTTTCCAGCAGGACCAAAGCCATTTCCCATTGAAGGCGCAATACCGGCAACATCAAGCATTACCCATTTGAGCTGCTCATCATCCAGTCCAAGCGCTTTGCAATCTATCCACAGTAGATACGTTGCCTGGGAAGGAACAACCCGAGCCCATGGGAGATATTCATCAATTTGTTGAATAAACCAGCGTCGATTTTCAGCCAGATAGCCAAGTAAATCGTCTAACCATGGTGCACCATGTTGCCATGCAGCCGTACTCGCCTCGACGGATAGCGCATTGAATACATCCAGTCCATGCGCATCCAGACGGCGTAAAAAGTGTTCACGCAATGCCGGTGCCGGTATCAGAAAATTAGCAATACGCAATGTCGACAAACCAAACGTTTTACTGGCTGAAGTGGCTGAAATTACACGTGAATGCCAGCGTTCTCCCAGATGCAGAACTGAAGTAAATTGTTCTCCTGGAAGCAATAAATCTGCCCATATCTCATCAGACAGCAACGTTACATCATAGGTCTCGCATAGCGTAAGTAGCTGTTCCAGCTCCTGTGCAGTCCAACAACGACCGGTTGGATTATGCGGATTACATAAAATCATCAACGGCGGACGTTCAGTCCGGAATAACATTTCCAGGTGAGCAAAATCCATTTGATAACCGGTAGCCGGGTCCTCATACAACGGATTTTCCAGCAGCTGTCTGCCGTTCAGAGAGATAATTTTAGCGAATGAACCATAATAAGGCCCCTGAACGACCACGCCTTCACCGGGTTGACTTAGCATTTGTACGAGTAGCGATAATCCCGGAACAACACCTTCAATACTGCAGATCCACTCTTGCTTGATTTCCAACTGATGCCGGGTTGAGAACCATGAAATTAATGAATCAAAGTAGCTTTGTGGTCGTTCGCTGTAACCAAAAATACCGTGCCCGACGCGGTGAGTTAAAGCCTCCTGAACAGCGGGCGGGCAAGTAAAGTCAAAATCAGACACCCACATTGGCAACAGTTGATGTGTATCCTCGCCGAAATATCGCGCCATAAAGTCCCATTTCAACGAGGCGGTATCGTGACGATCGATAATCTTATTAAAATCCATTACATGCTCTCCCTATTCTGTTGCCGTAATATTTTTTTCTGTTTCTGCCACTGATGGCGCCTTCGCAATACCGATTCCCGTGAAACCGTAAATCAAGGCGAAGAAGATTGCGGCATAGCACTGAATCGCCCATGGCAATAAATCCAGCGTGCTCACTCCTAATGTCGTGGCCATATAAACTCCGGCAGCGGTCCACGGCAACAACGGCTCAATGACGGTGCCAGCGTCTTCAATGGTGCGGGACAGATTTTTGGTATCCAGTCCCATACGACGATATGCGTCTTTAAACAGTTCAGCTGGAACCAGAAGAGCCAGCTTGCCGTCGCTTGTCGCTCCGGTCACCAGAAGGGTGGTACCAATGGTTGCCGCAATTAACTGACCGACACTGTGAATGACCGTCAGTAAGCGGTTAATGATAATGTTGAGTGCGCCGGTTAACGTTAAGGCACCGGCAAAAGAGAATGCGCAAAATACCAGTAGGATAGTGCTCATCATTGAGAACATTCCGCCGCGGTTCAGCAGGCGCGGAACATCTGCAATAATGCCCTCACTCCCTTGCGGGAACATAGTAATGTTGAATCCATCTATAAAGGCATCCAGTCCCTGCTTGATGCTGAGTCCTTGCATGACAACGCCCAGAATCAGGGCTAATACGCATGCACTCAGCATTAAAGGAATGACCGGCTTTTTACGAATCGCGCCCCACAACACAATAACCGGTGGCAAAATCAGAATGATATTGAAGTGGTATAGCGACTCCAGAGCGTTGACAATATCGGTAACCCGTTGCGGCGTGGCGACCTCGCCCAGCATATTGCTGTGGCCGGCAATAAGATAAACCACGGCGGCAAGCAGAAAGCTGGGAATGGTGGTCCATAATAAGTGCTGGATATGCTCGAAAAGGGTGGTATCTGCAACAATGGCCGCAAAGTTGGTGGAGTCTGACAGCGGCGATATCTTGTCACCGAAGTAAGCGCCAGAAACAACGGCACCTGCCGCTGCTGCCATCGAAACATCCAGTCCGGCGGCAACGCCCATCAATGCTACGCCAACCGTTCCGGCGGAACCCCAGGAGGTTCCGGTACACACCGATACGACGCTGGTCAAAAAGAATGCGGCGATGAGAATGTATTCGGGGCTGATGAGTTTAAGTCCCCAGTACACCATGTAAGGGATGGTGCCGCTGAACATCCATGTACCAATCAGGCCGCCGACACAGATAAGAATCATGATAACCGGCATTGCTTTGGCGAGTTTATCAACCACCGAATTAATGATGTCTTCCCAGCAATACCCTTGCCACCAGGCCATACCCGCGGCGACTGCAGCAGAACATAGCAACAAAGGCTCAATACGTAGCCCCATGATGCCGTAGCCAATAATTAACAGCAGTAGCATGGCTAAAATAGGGATTACTGCCAGTCCAAATGAGAGTGTTTTTTTCTGATTTTGAGAGGCATTCATTCATGAATCTCCAGTCTGTAAGGTCGCTCAAGAGTAGAGAACACCCTTTTGCCTGACTGTGATCGCTCATTGGCCCTCATGTAAGCGATTACATGAAGACGTTAAACTTGAAGTCGATCACAATTCAGGGGCTTGACGATTTACGCATTGATTTCAGAGAGAGGGGGGAAGAACAGAATCGCGGATTACTAAATCCGCAGTGAAACTATTCACGCTGGGACGCTGAGTTGCGCCCTTAAAAAGCTGTATCGCCAGCTGCGAAGCGCAGCGAGCCATGCGCTCAACGGGATAATGCATTGTTGTGAGTGCGGGATAGAGATAGCGGGCCATCACCACATCATCAAATCCAACGATCGAAAGCTGCTGCGGAAGTGTAATTCCCTGCTGATGGAGTATGCGCATAATCCCGGCGGCCATCACATCATTAAATGTCACCGCTGCGGTGAAAGGAATGCCGCAATTAAGCAGCTGATGTGCAGCGCGTTCGCCACCTTCTTCATTAAAGGGCACGCTAATCACCCAGTTTTTATCTGGCGTAATGCCATATTCGGCCAGCGCCTGGCGATAACCTTCCAGCCGCTCACGGCGATCGATAATCGGTAAATCACTTGTCACGCAGGCAATACAACGGTGCCCCTGTTCCAGGAGATGTCGCGTGGCTGTTTTAGCAGCTTGACTATTTTCCAGCCACACGCAGCGATTGGCCATCCCGGCAATATAGCGGTTCACGACCACCATGGCAGGAAAATGAGCGGCATATCGCAACAGTTCCTTTTCAGACAGCCTACTGGCATGGACCACAATAGCTTCACAGCCCTGGTTTATCAGGAAATCGAGTCCTGATTTTTCCATTCCTTCATCGTGGCCACCGCTGCATACCATCAGCCGAAATTGCTGCTGGCGTGATACTTCTTCCACGCCTCGGGCAAGCCTGGCAAAAAAGGGATCGGCAAGGTTGCCGGTCAATAACCCGAGCATGTCACCGCTGCGTTTCGCTAATGCAATAGCGGCGGCATTGCGATGATAGTTCAGTTCGCGCATGGCTTTTTCAACACGCTCACGCGTCACGGGTTCAACCCACGCGGTTTGATTAATAACACGTGAAACTGTTGCGGTGGACACTCCCGCTAACTCTGCAACATCCTTTATCGTTGCCATGCTGGCTCTTTACCTTTTTGATTCTTAAGAATTTGCTTATCGCTGGTTTTTTTCCTTATCTTATTCAGGTTGGGGGGATTTGTCACCGAGACATCCTCTGAGTATATCTACTCAGAGGCTTATTTTTAGTACTGAATAATTAAATACTATCCTGAGTATTATTATCCTTACATACGATATTCGATCATCCCGCTCTTTTGGGCCACCCAGTCATACAGACGTTGTCCACGGAGATTGGTTTCATGCGTATGCCAGTATAATCTTGACGCGTGGTGTTTTTTGGCTTGTTGTTGGACATACTCGATAAGCTGTTTACCGATATGTTGACCACGTACCTCTTCGCTAACAAATAAATCTTCGAGATAGCAATAGTTGGATTCTGCCCATGTTGAACGGTGAAAGAGATAATGCACCAGTCCCACTATTTTTCCATCATATTTGGCAACAGCACAATAAACAGGTTCGCTCGGGGTAAGGAAACGCTCCCACGTTAATTTTGTTACTTCATCTGAAATTTTAGTGCGATAAAATGTTTGATAGTTTATCCATAAAGGAAGCCAGCAGGCGTAGTCTTTTTGTTCTGCACTTTCAATAGTAACGGTATTCATGTTAGTCATATATATCCTGATATTTTATACGAGTAATGTGTTAGTATGATGATACTAAGAACTTTATAAATTCTCGTAAAGAGACACTTTCGATATATTGATAGGATCCACTTTTAGTATAAAGGTTAATACAATGAAGAAAAACAATGCGCCTTTATTTCAAGGATTTGTTTTAGGAAAAGGCGCGGTTAAGGAGCAGGTTTACCACATCCTCCGCGATCACATCCTCGAAGGGCGATTGCCGCCAGGAACAAAAATGCCGTCAACCAGGGCATTGTCCGAGATGATGTCAATTTCACGAAACTCAGCGATCGCCGGTTATGACAGGCTATTAGATGAAGGGTATATCCTGACCCGTAAAGGGTCTGGAACATATGTCTCACATAATATTCCGGATCGGAGTATCAGCAATAGCTATCCAAAGATGGCGTCGGGGGGCGTCGTCTCGCCTGATGAACAGGTTCACAGCCGAAATAATCCTGTTCGCGATTTGTGGTCAAATGAGTATGAAGGGCGCGGCATGAACCGCCTATTTGCGGTTGGTGTCGGGTGTACGGATCTCTTCCCGCATGCGTTATGGGGAAAGCTACTGCAACGTGTCTGGAGACAATCCCGGCATCAACTGGGCGCTCACACTCATCCTTGCGGGTACCTTCCTTTGAGAAAAGCGGTTTGCCGCTACATTAAAACAACGCGTGGAGTGAACTGTAACGAAGATCAGATAATCATCGTAAATGGTATTCAACAGGCATTGAACATTACTGCACGAGCATTGCTGTCGGCAGGAAGTGACGTTTGGCTGGACGACCCGGGTTACAAAGGCGCTCGCGGAGCCTTCATGTCAGTTGGCGCGATGGTGAGGCCGGTACCGGTAGATAGCGAGGGAATGAACGTCCGCTATGGTATTGATCATTTTCCTGACGCTAAGCTGGCCTATGTCGTCCCGTCGGATCAATATCCATTAAGTGGAACGTTAAGTTTATCCCGGCGTTTTGAGTTGCTGGAATGGGCGAAGTCGAATCAGGCATGGATATTTGAAGATGACTATAATAGCGAGTTCCGTTATGCCGACCGTTCTTTACAAGCTCTGCAAGGATTAGATCAGAATCAACGCGTAATCTACGCCGGAACATTTTCTAAAATGATGTACCCGGAATTCCGTTTAGGTTTTTTAGTTGTCCCGCCGGATTTACAAGAACAGATTATGGTGACGAAATATTTTTCCGATCTTGGCACCAGTTATCTTGAACAGGCTGTGATGGCGAATTTTATTGAGGATGGTCACTATGCCAGTCATGTGCGCCGAATTCGTAAGGCATGCTATGAAAGAAGAACTGCGCTGGTCAATGCTATTCAAGAATACCTGGCTGATAAAATGATTGTGCAGCCTTCTGACTCTGGCGTCCATATTGTGTGCTGGCTACAAAACGGATTAACCGGAAATGAAGTTGAGGAGCAAGCCAGATTACTAGGGATGGGAATACTATCACTAAGTCGTTATTACCAGAGCGATGTATCACGACAGGGGATTTTGATTGGTTTTGCAAATCATCCGGTAGAGGCAATTGTTGATGGGATACGTCGTCTGGCTCAGGTTATTTAAAAAATTTAATTCGACTATTAACATTAATGCAGTAAATACGTTTCTTTCGCTATGTGTAAAAATATAGCGTCTGTTTTTTGTACAATTAAATAGTGTGGATCCGTTAAAAACACGCATTGTGGTTCTTTTGGACTGCTCAGTTTGATCATACCCTGCGCTGGTTTAGTTCTGTTTTGTAAGAGGTACAGATATGCCGGGCGTCTTTAATCAATTCCAACAACCCGTAGGTATGACTTTGTCTGACTGGAAAGGCGCACCCTTTCCACAGGCTCAGCAAATTACAGGTCGCTATTGTAAGCTTGAACGCATTAACACCGAACGCCATGCAAAAGAGTTGTATGAAGCGTACTGCGAAGCAAGCGATTGTCGTGACTGGACATATCTGGCGGTCGGACCTTTTGAAACTTTTGATGCCTTCCTGGTTTATTTAAAACACATGGAAGAACAGACAGATCCGATGCATTTTGCCGTGATCGATTTAACCAGTATGAAACCTGTTGGTACGTTTGCTCTTATGCGGATTGATCCCGCAAATGGTGTGATTGAGGTAGGGCATGTTTCTTACTCCGTACGCATGAAACGCACGCGAATTTCAACGGAAGTCATATCATTGCTTTTAAAGTACGTTTTTGAGGAGCTGGGCTATCGCCGTTTTGAATGGAAATGTGATGCCTTCAATGAGCCTTCCCGTAGGGCGGCAGAGCGCTTTGGCTTCAGTTTTGAAGGTATATTTCGGCAGGCTATCGTTACCCGTGGACGAAATCGTGATACCGCATGGTACTCAATCATCGACGGCGAGTACCCGATACTCCGTCCTGCCTACGATCTGTGGCTCGATGAGCGTAATTTCGATCACCAGGGACGGCAGATTCGGCGCCTTGGCGAGCTGATGGAAAGGGGATAAAAAAGCTCCCCGAATAAACCGGGGAGCCAGAAAGCGTAGCGCACGCGCAGTATTATTTCTGCCGCGACTCCAGCCAGACCAGCGCCAGTGTGGAGAGTGCGCACATCAGCAGAATGCCGACAAACCAAAACAGATACCACATCGTACAGTCCTCCCTAGTAAAGTTCGTGATTGTGGCGGCGGATCGTTTCTACACTGATTCGTCCCAGCATTTTGTAATAACTCCACACGGTATAAAGCAGAACGATCGGTAGAAAAATCAGCACAATAACCAGCATGATACTGAGCGTCATCTGGCTGGAAGTGCTGTCCCACACCGTCAGACTGGAGAGCGGATACGCGCTTGAAGGCATCACAAACGGAAACAGGGTGATTCCGGCGGTGAAGATCACGCAGGCCTGGGTCAGTGAAGCGCACAAAAATCCCCATACGGCCCGACGTTGCCCGCAGGCATAGATCGCGAGCATCGGGAACATCATGCCAAGCAGCGGAATAATTAACAGCAGTGGTGACTGATAAAAGTGCGCCATCCACGTGCCCGGTGAGGTCGTTACCATTTTTAACAGCGGGTTGGAAGGACCATTCGGATCCTGGCTAAGCAACACATAGCCGTCGATCCCCGTCCATAGCCAGTAACCGGCTAACAGAAAGCAGAGCACGACCAGCATTGCGCTACGACGGGTAGCAGAGAGCGCGCGTTGGTGAAGAATGCCGTCGGTCTTCAACTGGAGCCACACGCCCCCTTGCAGAATAACCAGCATCAGGCTTAATGCGCCGCACAGCAGCGCAAAGGGTGAGAGTAACTGCCAGAAAGTGCCCAGGTATTGCACATGAAGCTGTGGTGTGAAGATAAAAGGCACGCCCAAGAACAGGTTGCCGAACGCGACGCCGAAGATAACAGGAGGGACCAGGCTCCCGATAACCAACCCAGTGTCCCACATAGCACGCCAGCGTGCATTGGCTATTTTGCCGCGATAATCAAAGGCCAACGGGCGAAAGAAAAGGGCACACAGCACCAGGATCATTGCCACATAAAACCCCGAAAATGCGGCGGCATAGACCCGCGGCCAGGCCGCGAATAATGCACCACCCGCCAGAATGAGCCACACCTGGTTACCTTCCCAGTGCGCCCCGACGCTATTGATTAACACCCGTCGCTCATCATCGTTTCGCGCGATCAGCGGTAACAGGCAGCCGACCCCCATATCAAACCCGTCAGTGACCATAAAGGCCACCAGAATGATGCCAATCAGCAGCCACCAAATGAGCCGCAACGTTTCATAATCCAACATGATTGTCTCCTTTATCCCTGTTGTTGCGTTGGTTGCTGGTTATGCATTGCATCTGGACCAAGGCGCGCGTATTTCTGCATCAGGTAGACCTCAGCAATTAAAAACAGGGTGTAAAGCGTGAGAATTAGCCCCATCGAGAAGGCCAGTTGGCCTGCGCTCAGCGCGGAGTGGGCATACCATGTCGGCAAAATATCCTGAATCGCCCACGGCTGGCGGCCAAACTCCGTCATAAACCAGCCAGCTTCGATGGCAATCCACGGGAGCGGCAGGCTCCATAGCGTCATGCGCAGTACCCAGCGATGCTGGTCGATACGCCAGCGTAAGGTCTGTATCAACGCAATCGCCATCACCAGTAGCAGCAGCGAACCGCAAGCAATCATGATGCGAAAGCTCCAGAACACGGGGGCCACTTGCGGAATGGTGCCGCGTTGCGCGGCCTGATATTGCGCTGGCGTAACGTGGTTCATGTCAGGCGCGTAGTTCGCCAGCAGGATGCCGTAACCCAGATCATTTTCTACGACGTGGAAAGCCTTCAGCACCTGCGGCGTGCGGTTACCTTTAGCGATTTCCTGCAACAATAACCACGCTTCTCGCCCCCGCTGTAGACGGGGCAACGCGTCCGCCATCAGATTTTTGAGTCCCGGAACCGGCGTATCCAAAGAGTGGGTCGCCAGAATACCCAGCAGGGCCGGTATTTTCACGGCAAAGGCGTTACGCTCTTGCTCCTGCTGCGGCCAGGCGATGACATGAAAGGGCGCGGGGGCCGGTTCGGTTTGCCATTCGCCCTCCATTGCCGCCAGTTTTACTGGCTGGAGTTGGGCGACCTCAAAGGCTGAGCTATCACCCAGTTGTAGCGTGCCGAGGATAGCCAGCGTGCCAAAGACGGAACCCACCGCGAAGGAGCGCCGGGCGAACTCGCGATTGCGACCACGCAGCAAATACCAGGCGCTGATGGACATCACAAACATGGCGCCGGTGACATAACCGGACATCACGGTATGCACAAATTTCACCTGGCTGACGGGGTTAAAGACCAGCTCGCTAAAGCTGCTCATCTCCATGCGCAGGGTATCAATATTAAAGTGAGCGCCAGTTGGATATTGCATCCAGCCGTTGGCGTTGAGGATCCACAGGGCCGAGATGTTAGAGCCAAACGCAACCAGCCAGGTCACCAGTAAATGCTGATACTTGTTTAAGCGCTGCCAGCCAAAGAAGAACAGCCCCACGAAGGTGGATTCAAGAAAAAAGGCCATCAAGGCTTCCATCGCCAGCGGGGCACCGAAAATATCACCCACATAGTTGGAATAGAGCGACCAGTTAGTCCCGAACTGAAACTCCATGGTCAGGCCGGTTGCCACGCCGAGCGCAAAGTTAATACCGAATAGCTTTCCCCAGAAACGCGTCATGTCGCGGTAGACTGTTTTGCCGGTCACCACGAACAGGGTTTCCATGATGGCTAGCAAAAAAATCAGCCCCAGCGTCAGGGGAACAAACAGAAAATGGTACAGCGCGGTCAGCGCAAACTGCCAGCGCGATAGGTCAATGACGTCCCACATGCGAACTCCATCAGGCATTAGAGAGTGAATAGGTAAGGAAGAAAACGTCAGACCCGCAGTAGAAAAGTACGCGGGTCTAAAGAGGGGATCAGGCAGGCGGGCCGGATGCCAGCCAGCCGCAGACTTCATCCAGCCGCTCGAGCGAGTCGAGCAGATCTTCCGGTGCGGCCAACACCAGTTCCGGCAACGGACAGATCTCATAACTCTCAAGCAGAAGCCCTTTCAGGGTATCCAGACAGCGAACATGCCAGACATGGCGCAGCGCCGTGGCGTCGATTTGGCTCTCGCCGTAGCCGATGGTGCGGATTTGAATGTGCCCTTCGCCGCACAGGCGGGCGAGGAACAGGCGATCCGCGTCGCTAATCGGCAGTTGGGTGAGGTTAATGCTATGGGGTTGCGCTGCCGGATTGCGCACGTGCGCCAGCAGTTCCTGGGCCAGCGTCAGGCCATTCATCAACCCATCTATAGGCGGAGGCAGCAGGCTATCGTCCGGCAGCGTATTGATTGTTGCCGCCTGCCACAGTGCCCGTGGTGCGCTGCCTACTTCCAGATGTTCCTGCCATTGCCCCTTGTCATCCTGACAACGCACCCGCCAGATACCGCAGAAAATCGACTCCTGAATCTCGCTCGCCCTGCCGTCAGCATGCTGAATGCGCACGGAAACTTCGCCTTCGCCGAGTAGCGTATTCAGAAAGGTGAGATCGTCTGCATTGAGCGAGGATAAATCCCATCCCAGCACATCCTGTTTGGCGGGAATTCTCTGGGTGAGCTGGTGGCGCACATCGGCTAACAATGTCATCACCGCCGGGCTGTGCGGACAGTTTTCCAGTGTTGCCATGCTGGGGTCGCTGTTGACCTGGCAGGTGAGAGGCAAGGGATTCATGCTGAAGCAGTCATCACCTGGCTGCGTTCCTGGCCCCAGCAGATGAAAAAAGGAATCGCTCATCATGCAGACTCCGGCGGTATACGTTCTTCAACGAGGGGACGCATCAGGTTGAGCAAGTCGGCCCACGGGTGGATACCGCTGAGAATGCCGCGCAGCTCACCTTGGGTAAACACCAGGGTAGCCGGAAAACGGAACACGCCAAAGCGATCGCCGATCGCCTCGCTGTGTTCAAGATCCGCCATGGCGATGTGCCAGTCAAACTGGGGAAACTCGCGGAGCAACTCGGCAATCATGACCGGGTTATCGCTGACTTCCGGTGTACGGCGAGGATCGCTACTGAGCAGGACCACGCCATTACGCACGCGGGTTATCCAGTCATCCAGTTCAGATGCGCTCAGCGGTTGCCAGCCCTTAGCCAGCATTCGCTGCCATAGCGCAGAAAACGGTTGGTCATTCAACATGTTAATTATCTCTCCAGCGTTACGCGATACTGGCGAATACGCACGCCTTCATAGTTTTCCATCGACAGGCAGTCATAGTTCAGGCAACGCGTTTCATCGCTTGTCTGTGACGCAATGCCCCACGCGGCCAGTTGCGTAAGCGCGGCCTGTTCTGCCGCCGGGAGCTGAGCGCGCGCGATGTCGGTCAGGCTGCCGCCATAGTCGTCCAGCTGTACCGGCTGTAGTCCCACCAGAGCGATGTGCGCGGGGAGATGGCCGCGAATATCCGCCAGAGCCAGCACTTCAGAGAAGCTGTTCTGATGCAGACTCATTTTTTTAGCGCTGAGGTAACTCGGGACTTTGTCTCCGGCGTAAGTTTGCAGGGTTCCCGGCTCAAGCCCGTAGTCGATGGCGTCAAGCAGCAGCAAATGGCTGGCCTGCTCAACGTAGCCCAGCAGATTCAGTCCCTGCGTGCCGCCGTCAACAATCTCTACCGATTCTGGCCAGTGATAATGGGCGTACAGGCGCTCAGCGAGGCGAATACCAAACCCTTCATCTGCCCACAGCAAGTTGCCTAAGCCCATCACGATGACGTTAGGTTCGCTCATGACGCCTCCTTATCGTGCTGACCCTTGGGAAACTTATGGCTACGAAAGCCGTTAATCATGGTTGAGATGACGGTTTCGTCAGACATGATGTCCTCACGAATCGCCATATACACATGGCCTACGATGAAGGCGGCGATGAACCACATCCCTAACCGATGCCAGCTGTGGATATCGAGAGAGTTCCCGCCGGTCCAGTAGAAAAACTCTGTCACATAGCGGAAAGGGGTAAAAATGGCGTACTGGCTATGTTCGCTGTATAAGGCAAAACCGGTGAGGATCATAAAAACGGAAAGCAGAAAATAACCGCACATCGCCGCCTGTGCGATGGGGTTATGACCGATATCATCTCCCGGTTTTTTTTCCAGAAACAGATACCAACGCACCACAGAATACGCACCCTGCCACCAGCTGCGCCGCCAGACCGGCACGATAAACAGTTCGCGTGAATAACGGTTACCGACGAAGGCCCAGTAAATGCGCATCAGCAGTATCACCGTGAACACCATGGCGGCGGCGAAATGCACCAGCCGAATGTCGCCCATATAGAACAGATAAGTGGCCTCACCGCTGACCGACGGCAGCGGTCGGCCAATGAAGTATCCGGTCACCATCAACACCAACATGCAGCCCACCGTCAGCCAGTGCCACAAGCGTACTGGCGCTTCAAACACATAGTGGCTGGTGGTGGTATCACGCGCCTCCCCGACGCGTGGGGATGTTTTTCCAGTCATCGTTCCGTTCCTTAACGCTTAGCGAACCTGGACGGCGATAAGTTCGCTGCCGTCGTCGCCGAGTACGTGGGTTGAACATGCCAGGCAGGGGTCGAAGCTGTGCAAGGTGCGCAGGATCTCCAACGGTTGATCCGGTATCGCCATTTGGGTGCCCATCAGCGCCGCCTCGTAAGCGCCAATTTGTCCCTTTGGATCGCGCGGGCTGGCATTCCAGGTGGTCGGCACCACGCATTGATACAGGTCGATCTTCTGGTCGCGAATCGATGCCCAGTGGCCTAATGCTCCGCGCGGCGCTTCGGTAAAACCGATCCCGCGACAGTGCTGCGGCCAACTTTCAGGCTCCCACTTTTCGGTATTTGCGGTAGCCAGATTGCCGTTTTTCAGGTTGGTCATCAGCTTGTCGAAGAAATATTGCAGCTTGCTCACGGCCCACTGCGCTTCGTGCGCGCGACACAGAATACGTCCCAGCGTTGATTGCATACCCGACAGCGGCAGCTTGAGGGCGGACATCATGCGATCCACGGATTCAATCGTGGCGGCATCCCCTTTGTGATAGGCAATCAGCGTACGCGCCAACGGCCCAACTTCCATAGCGTGTCCCCGCCAGCGCGGGGCTTTAATCCACGAGTAGCGTTCCTGTTCGTTGAGCTGCTTGATATCGGTATCACTGCCTTTGACATCGCCCGGGTTATACCAGGGTTCAGTAATCCCTTCGAACGGGTGGCGACCTAATTGATCGTCCGGATAACGATACCAGGCATGATCGACAAACTCCTGAATTTGCTGCTGATCGTCCAGGTCCACCGGCATGACGTTGCTAAAATCACCGTTAATCACCGCGCCGCCAGGCATCAACAGGCTCTTCGCGCTGAAGTCATTGGCGATATCCGGGAACGCGCCGTAGCTTAAGACACACTTATCAGAAAGCCCGGTGCCAATCTGGCTCCAGGGTTTATTGAACTGGCCGATAGCCAGCGCGTCAGGCACCATGACGTTGTTGATGAAATCAGCGGTGCGGGTGATGATCGACTGCACCAGGTTCAGGCGTTCCATATCGACTGCGCCTACCGCGCCGCTCTGATCGATATTGATAGCGCACGGCATCCCGCCGACAATCCAGTTCGGATGCGGATTCTTACCGCCAAACACCGTATGGATTTTGATGATCTCGCGCTGAAAATCGAGCGCTTCCAGATAGTGGGCAAAGCCCATCAGGTTGGCCTCTGGCGACAGCTTGTACTGCGGATGTCCCCAGTAACCGTTGCGAAAAATCCCCAGCTGACCGCCTTCGACAAATTTCTTCAGGCGATTTTGGACGTCAAAGAAGTAGCCTGGAGAAGACATCGGCCAGGCTGAAAGGCTTTGTGCCAACTGCGATGTGGCGCGCGGATCTGCTTTCAGGGCATTCAGCACGTCAATCCAGTCCATTCCGGCTAACTGGTAAAAGTGCACCAGATGGTCGTGGCACCACAGCGTCGCCAGCATAATATTGCGAATGATGTTGGCGTTGTCGGGCACCTTTATGCCAATAGCGTCCTCAATGGCATAGACCGAGGCGAGCGCATGTACGCCGGTGCACACTCCGCAAATTCGTTCGACAAATGCCCAGGCATCGCGCGGGTCGCGCCCCTGTAGAATGATCTCCAGCCCGCGGAACATGGTGCCGCAGGAAACCGCGTTGGTGATGATGTTCTGCTCATTAATGTTTACTTCACAACGCATATGGCCTTCAATGCGCGTGATGGGGTCGACAACCAGGCGGCGACCGGCATTATTGACCGTATATCCCTGGGTTTGATACGAATTGCTCATGCCTGTTTATCCTTATTGTCTGGAGACTGTTGTCCGGCGTCGGCTAGTTGCTGTTTGTGGCGGTTGTGTTGATTGACGGCGCTGGCGACTGCGTGAACACCGACACCGGCCGCCACGACGCCTAGCGCGGTGAGGCCCACGGTATCGGCGGTTGAATGCGTCCCCATTTGTGGAATATCAACCACGCGGCTGTAGAACGAACCGCGATCCCAGAAGCCGTTTTCCGAACATCCCAGACAACCGTGGCCGGACTGGATGGGGAAAGAAACGCCACCATTCCAGCGGGTGGTGGAACAGGCGTTATAGGTGGTTGGCCCTTTGCAGCCCATTTTGTACAGGCAATAGCCTTTGCGGGCGGCGTCATCGTCCCAACTCTCAACGAACTCCCCGGCGTCAAAGTGGGCGCGGCGGTAGCATTTATCGTGAATACGCTGACCATAGAACATCAGCGGACGACCCAGACGATCGAGTTCAGGCAAACGATCAAATGTCACCATGTAGGTAATGATGGCGCTCATGACATCCGGAATCGGCGGGCAGCCGGGCACTTTCACGATCGGCTTATCGGTGATCACCTTATCGATCGGCGTAGCCTGGGTAGGGTTAGGCCGGGCAGCCTGCACGCAGCCCCAGGAGGCGCAGGTTCCCCAGGCGATAATTGCGCTGGCACCTGCTGCGGCTCGTTTTAACTTTTCAATAAAAGGGCGTCCGCTGCTGATGCAAAACATCCCTTGCTCGCCCAGCGGAGGGTTGCCTTCGACTGCCAGAATGTATCGGCCGTGGTAGCGGCTCAGAATGTCTTCAAATACCTCTTCGGCCTGCGTTCCGGCGGCGGCCATCAGCGTGTCGTCGTAATCGAGGGAAATCAGGGAGAGGATGACGTCTTT
Organism: Citrobacter sp. Cpo091; assembly: GCF_030332645.1. NCBI lineage: Bacteria > Pseudomonadati > Pseudomonadota > Gammaproteobacteria > Enterobacterales > Enterobacteriaceae > Citrobacter > Citrobacter sp. Cpo091. The sequence continues at coordinate 665,271 of NZ_JAOWHL010000034.1, read as the reverse complement.
GGCAAGTGGGTGAGAGGAGCGGATAAATGATTCGGTGCAGCAGGTGCATTCCAGCCCGTGGATCCAGACTACCGGGATCCGGGGTTTGTTCTCCAGCGCCCAGGCAATTCTGGGCGTCATTCCGGCTCCCAACCCAAGCGATGTAGCCGCGAGGCTACAATATTTGAGAAAACTGCGTCTGCTTACGCCTTTGCGGCGCATCGCCTGATAAAAGGTCTCCTCGTTATTCGTATTCATAACACGCGTTTCTTCCCCCGTTGAGTTCTGGCGCATGCCGCCAGCGATATCTAAAAAAGCGTATCCGATCGGAAGGGAGAAACAATGCAAAGAGTGTGGTTATGTCCTATTGCGATATTTTCGTACCTGTTATCTGTTTTTCGCTTTCCAGGAATAAAAAAACGCACAGGGGGGATCGCCCTGTGCGTCGGGTTTATCGCGGAAGAACTTAAACCCCAAGGCGATCGCGTAAGCTGTAATATGCCGCCCCCATGGCGGTAAACGGAATGCGCAGGCTGCGGCCTCCCGGGAACGGGTAGTGCGGCAGTTTGGCGAACGCGTCAAAGCGCTCGGCATCCCCGCGCAGCAGTTCGGAAATCAGGCGCCCTGCCAGGTGAGTACAGGTCACGCCGTGGCCGCTGTAGCCCTGCATATAGTAAATGTTGGTATCAAGACGGCCGAACTGCGGCATACGAGACAGCGTTAACAGGAAATTACCGGTCCAGCGGTAATCAATTTTTACCCCCTGCAATTGCGGGAAGGTCTTCAGCAGTTTCGGCATTACCAGACGCTCAATATCGTCCGGATCGCGAGCGCCGTAGACCACACCACCGCCGTACAGCAGGCGGTTATCTCCGGTCAGACGGTAGTAATCGAGCAGGTAGTTACAATCTTCCACGCAGTAGTTTTTCGGGATCAGCGAGCGCGCCATCTCCGCCGACAGCGGTTCGGTGGTTAACACCTGCGTGCCACACGGCATGCTGCTTTTTGCCAGCGCAGGTTCCAGTTTGTCACCGAGATAGGCGTTGCCCGCGACGATCACAAAGCGGGCCGTCACCTGGCCTTTTTCAGTGCTGACCACCGCCGGGCTGGTGTGCTGAATACGGGTGACTGGCGACTGCTCAAAGACGCGTCCGCCGTTCAGACGAATGGCGTTAGCTTCGCCAATCGCCAGGTTCAGCGGGTGAATATGACCACCGCTGTGGTCGAGCAGCGCGCCGACATAACGATCGCTGCTGACTTCGCGACGAATTTCACTGCTGTCTAACAGTTCAAGCTGCGTGTTGCCGTAGCGTTCCCAGTTCGACTTCTGCTCTTCCAGCGTTTCCATCTGTTTGTGGTTCAGCGCTACAAACAGCCCGCCGGGACGATAGTCGCATTCGATCTGATAACGCTTGATGCGTTCGCGGATGATATTGCCGCCTTCAAACATCATTCCACCGAGCATTTTAGCGGCGTCCGGGCCATAGGTACGTTCGATGACGTCGATATCGCGACTGTAGGAGTTCACCAACTGACCGCCGTTACGTCCGCTGGCCCCGAAACCAATACGCGCGGATTCCAGTAGCACCACGTCGTAACCCATTTCCGCTAAATGCAGGGCGGAGGAGAGTCCGGTATAACCACCGCCCACGACGCAAACATCACAGCTAACCGATTCGCTAAGGGTCGGAAACGGTTCGTACTGATTGGCGCTTGCGGCGTAATAACTGCTGGTATGTTCAGTCATGATTAAGACTCCAGGGAGATCCAGATGGTTTTCAGTTCGCTAAATTTTTCCAGCGCATGCAGGGATTTATCGCGTCCGTTACCGCTTTGCTTATAACCGCCGAACGGCACGGTCATATCACCGTCGTTGTAGTTATTCACGAAGACTGAGCCGGCTTTCAGGCGACGGCTCATACGGTGGGCGCGCGACAAATCGCGGGTCCAGACCGCGGCGCCGAGGCCGTAGTCACTGTCGTTAGCCAGCGCCAGAGCTTCGGCTTCGCTGCTAAAACGGGTGACGACCAGTACCGGGCCGAAGATTTCATCGCGGCTGACGTGGGCCTGCGGTGCGGTATCAACAAAAATCGTCGGGCCGATAGCCGCAGGATGTACATGGCTGCGGCCATCCAGCGCCAGCGTGCCTTGCGCTTCACCGTCGCGAATAAACGTGTCTACGGTGTCGGCATGCGCATTGTCGATAAGCGTGCCCATCGTGGTTTCCGGATCCAGCGGGTTGCCAGGCTGCCAGTTTTTCGCCTGCTCTTTCAGCAGGGCGATGAACTCGTCGGCAATGCTCTCTTCCAGCAGCAGGCGCGTTCCGGCGATACAAACCTGGCCCTGGTTATAGAAGATACCTGCCGCTGCATTAGCGGCGGCTTTCGGCAGATCCGGACAGTCGGCAAACACGATGTTGGCGCTTTTACCTCCGGCTTCCAGCCAGACGCGTTTCATGTTGCTGTCGCCAGCGTCTTTGAGCAGTTGCTTGCCGGTACGAGTCGAGCCGGTAAAGGTGATCACATCAACATCCGGGTGCTGTGACAACGCCTGACCCGCTTCGTGACCATACCCGCTAACAACGCTGAGAACGCCATCGGGCAAACCTGCTTTTTTAGCCAGCGCAGCCAGGCGAATGGCGGTCAGCGGTGATTTTTCGGAAGGCTTGAGGATTACGCTGTTACCCGCAGCCAGTGCCGGGCCGAGTTTCCAGCAGGCCAGCAGCAGAGGAAAGTTCCACGGTACAATGGCGGCAATCACGCCTACCGGTTCGCGCACAATCAGTGCCAGATCGTTCACCGAGGTGGTGGCAACTTCGCCATAGACTTTATCTATAGCTTCGGCATACCAGCGGATGGCGCGTGCCGCGCCGGGAATATCATCACGCAGGCTATGGCGAATCGGTTTACCGGTATCGAGCGTTTCCAGTAGCGCCAGCTCCTCGTGATGCTGCTCCATTAAATCGGCGAGTTTGTGCAGTACCGCTTTGCGCTCTGCGGGTGATGCTTGCGACCAGTCTCCGCGTTCAAAGACGGTACGGGCTGCGGTGACCGCGCGGTCCACATCCGCTTTTTTACCGCGGGCGACTTTAGCCAGAGGACGTTGTCCTGCCGGATCCAGTGTAATAAAGGTTTCGTTATCAGCGGCGGCACAATATTCGCCGTTAATAAATAAACGGGTCTCTGGTGAATAATGGCTGGCTTTCTCACGCCAATATTTAAGATTCTGAAAGTTCATAGCTACTCCTTTTATATCAATAAGATAAAGTTCGTTGCTGATCTTTTTCAGGCAAAATCAGGCTGCACGATGCCCCAGGGATGTACCCTGTTAATGCGCGTTATTTAAGAAGGCCTGAGAAACTCAGGCCGCTACTTATTAGAAAGTGGTGGGAGTGTGGGCACTGATGATGCGGCAGATCCCTGCCGAGGTGTTGCTGAAACTGTGTGGTATGCCGGTGTTAATGGCATAGCTTTGTCCTGCAACAAGAGGATACGTTTGACCGTTGATGGTCAGTATCACTTCACCTTCCAGTATTGTGCCAATCTCTTCACCCTGGTGTTTAATTCTCTCCCCGGTTGTCGTGCCTGGCTGATAGGTTTCAAACATCATTGCCAGCGTACGATTCGGATTTCCGTTGTGTACCAGCTTCATGGATACTCCCTGACTCCCGATCTCAATCAAATCATCCTGATTGATAACCACCTGCGGTTCGTCAGGCTTTTCCGGTTCCGCGAAGAACTCGGAGAGCGACAGCCCATATACTTTCAATAGCTTTTGCAGCGTACTGATGGCAGGACTGACTTTATCCTGCTCTATGGTGCTGATGGCGCTATGCGTTAACCCAGACAGTTCGGCGGCACGACGCTGCGAAAGACCCAATTGCTGGCGGATCTCTGACAAACGTTTACCCGGCGCCAGGCCGTCATCGCTCATAATTGCATTTCCTTAACTGTAGTGGTCAGAGTCGCTGTTTTTCAGCGAGGTGGTTCTGACAAGCGGTGATAAAACCTTCAAGTAACAAACGCGACAGGGCGTATTCGCTACTGTTCCATTCCGGGTGCCACTGCACGCCGAGCGCGAAAGGATGGTCATAGACGCTGGCAGCTTCCACTAATCCATCCTGCGAGCGTGCTTCCACGCGCAGCTGCGGGCCAAGGGTTTTTGCGCCCTGACCATGCAAGGAGTTGACCCAAAACGTGCTGCAACCTGGTATTAACTGAGATAGCAATCCTCCCTGTTGAACCTGGACTTCATGAGATGGTGCATATTGCTGCTCCACCGGGAGTTCCGCATCTTCACGATGTTCCAGGAACTGTGAGTGATCGCACAGGCGACGATACAGAGTCCCGCCAGTGGCGACAACTAATTCCTGCAAGCCCCGGCAGATGGCGAAAATGGGAATGCGCCTTTCGAGCCCGGCGGTAATTAGCGCCATGCTCAGAAGATCACGCCCGGGATCGGCGTCAGACTCATCGCCATTTTCACCATAGAGGTGCGGCTGCACATTGCTTGGGCTTCCTGGCAGGAAGATACCGTCCAGTTTCGGTAACAGCGCGTTCAACAATTCGGGTTCCGCAAGCGCATGGGGAAGCGCTATCGGTAATCCACCGGCATTTAATACCGCATTCAGGTACTTTTCTTGCAGAGTCTGGGTCTGGTGACCCTTAAGCCTGTTCCTACACATCACTACACCAATAACTGGCTTGTCAAATATATTGCCCATGATCGACCTCACGTTTTGGAATAAATTATTGCCAAACGGTTCCTTGTTGTGCCATTCCGTTCATTATTTTCTCAATCTAGCAGCGGAATAACCTTCTAGCAAACTTAATTTAACATTTGACAAACAATTTGTTTGCACCCAGAGTCGAAGGGTGGACATTATATTTAACAGTCAAATCACAGAACAGCTTACCAGGCCAACGGCGGTGAATCATGGAAACCAATATCGTAGAAGTTGAGAATTTTGTTCAGCATTCTGAAGAGAGACGAAGTAGCGCGTTTGCGCGCGAAGTTAAGCAGTATCTGGAACGCTATCCTAATACGCAGTATGTGGATGTGTTGTTAACCGACCTTAATGGCTGTTTTCGCGGTAAGCGCCTTCCCGTTGCGGGATTGCATAAGTTAGAGAAAGGCTGCTATTTCCCGGCATCCGTTTTCGCGATGGATATTCTGGGCAATGTGGTCGAAGAGGCGGGATTAGGCCAGGAGCTTGGCGAACCGGATCGGACCTGTGTACCCGTGGCAGGTACGTTAACCCCTTCGGCTGCCGATCCGGAATTTATTGCGCAGATGATGCTGACGATGCTGGATGAAGATGGCGCTCCCTTTGACGTTGAGCCGCGGAACGTACTAAACCGACTCTGGCAGAAACTTCGCCAGCGCGGTCTGTTCCCCGTCGTAGCGGTAGAGCTGGAGTTCTATTTACTCGATCGTAAGCGTGACCCCGAAGGTTATCTGCAGCCGCCATGCGCGCCGGGAACGGACGATCGTAATACCCAAAGTCAGGTTTATTCGGTTGATAACCTGAACCACTTTGCAGATGTGCTGAACGATATCGATGAACTGGCCCGTTTACAGCTGATCCCGGCTGACGGCGCGGTGGCTGAAGCCTCCCCTGGGCAGTTTGAAATCAACCTCTACCATACCGACAACGTGCTCGACGCCTGCGATGACGCGCTGGCGTTGAAACGTCTGGTACGGCTGGTGGCAGAAAAACATAAGATGCATGCCACGTTTATGGCAAAGCCTTATGAGGAGCATGCTGGTAGCGGGATGCATATCCACATCAGCGTCATGAATAACAAAGGTGAGAACGTGCTGGCTGATGCGAATGGCGATGATTCCGCGTTATTAAAGCGTGCGCTTGCCGGGATGATTGATCTGATGCCCGCATCAATGGCGCTGCTGGCGCCGAATGTGAACTCCTATCGCCGCTTCCAGCCGGGGATGTATGTTCCGACCCAGGCGTCCTGGGGGCACAACAATCGTACAGTGGCGCTGCGTATTCCCTGCGGCGACCGTGATAACCATCGGGTTGAATATCGCGTAGCGGGGGCTGATGCCAACCCGTATCTGGTGATGTCGACCATTCTGGCGGGGATCCTTCACGGTCTGGATAACGAACTGCCGTTACAAGAAGAAGTTGAGGGTAACGGTCTGGAGCAGGAAGGGCTGCCGTTCCCGATTCGCCAGAGCGATGCGCTGTGGGAGTTTATGCAAAATGACAGTCTGCGTGAACTATTGGGTGAGCGGTTTAGCCATGTGTATCACGCATGCAAAAACGATGAGCTTATCCAGTTTGAACGTCTGATTACCGACACTGAAATTGAGTGGATGCTGAAAAACGCCTGACCGTTGTACAGTTCATTGAAAAAGAAGTCGCATCATGCGGGCTGAGCGGAGCCAGCCCGTAAAAATTGCAGGAATACCTGCCATTTCCCGGATGTCGCGTAATGGAGCGCGGGCGACAACGGGTCTTCAGATAACCGACAGAGTTTGTGACGAGGAAATGTGATGATGCCAATGTTTAAAAACCCGCCCCGCGTGAGTATTCATGGCTCCCGCAGTAAATACGGACCGCATCTGTGCCGTACCCCATTGACGCCTTTTTTATGCCATTCCTCCCCGACACGACCCAGGTCTGCTGTACCCACGTTTCGAACGCAGATCTGGACTCGTAGCGGGGAGGAAAACTATGTCGACTAACTCTTCTGCGGATCATTCTGCCCAGCCGGGCAAAGCACAGCTGCGTAAATCCCTGAAGCTGTGGCAGGTGGTGGTGATGGGGCTTGCCTATCTCACGCCGATGACGGTGTTTGACACCTTTGGCATTGTTTCGGGTATTAGCAATGGCCATGTTCCGGCCTCCTACCTGCTGGCCCTGGCGGGAGTACTGTTTACCGCCATCAGTTATGGAAAGCTGGTGCGCCAGTTTCCACAGGCCGGTTCGGCCTATACCTATGCGCAAAAAGCGATCAACCCGCATGTCGGGTTTATGGTCGGCTGGTCGTCACTGCTTGACTACCTTTTCCTGCCGATGATTAACGTACTATTGGCGAAAATTTACCTTTCCGCGCTGTTCCCGGGGGTTGCGCCATGGATTTGGGTGGTGATGTTCGTCGCGATCCTCACCGCGGCCAATCTGAAAAGCGTTAATCTGGTAGCGAACTTCAATGCGCTGTTTGTACTGGTGCAGGTGGCGATCATCGTGGTGTTCATTTTCCTCGTGGTGCAGGGGCTGCACAAAGGGGAAGGGGTTGGGACCGTCTGGTCGCTGCAACCGTTTATCAGCCAGAATGCGCATTTGATCCCGATTATCACCGGGGCGACCATTGTCTGCTTCTCGTTTCTCGGCTTTGACGCGGTGACGACTCTATCTGAAGAGACGCCGGATGCTGCGCGCACCATCCCGAAAGCTATTTTTCTTACCGCGCTGTACGGTGGGCTGATATTCATTGCCGCCTCGTTCTTTATGCAACTGTTCTTCCCGGACATTAGCCGATTCAAAGACCCGGATGCGGCGCTACCGGAGATTGCGCTGTACGTCGGCGGCAAGCTGTTCCAGTCTATTTTCCTGTGTACCACCTTTGTGAATACGCTGGCTTCTGGTCTGGCGTCGCATGCCAGCGTTTCGCGTCTGCTGTACGTGATGGGCCGCGATAACGTCTTCCCGGAGAAGTACTTTGGTTATGTCCATCCCAAATGGCGTACTCCCGCGTTGAACGTCATCATGGTCGGGATTGTGGCGCTGTCGGCCCTGTTTTTTGACCTGGTGACTGCCACGGCGTTGATTAACTTTGGTGCGCTGGTGGCCTTTACGTTCGTTAATCTCTCCGTGTTTAACCACTTCTGGCGTCGTGAAGGACGCAAGCATACCTGGCAGGAGAAGCTGCACTATCTGGTATTGCCAATGGTTGGTGCCGCCACGGTGGCCGTACTGTGGGTGAATCTTGAGGTGACATCGCTGACGCTAGGTCTGGTATGGGCCGGCGTCGGGCTGGTGTATCTTGCCTGGCTGACCGGACGTTTTCGCAAACCGCCGCCGCAGTTTGACGCCGCGAAATCTGAGCGCGCCTGGGAGTGATGGAAGCTGAATAGGCCGTAGCATTCGGCTGAGTTGAGGTAAAAATGAAACACGGTATGTCGCGGCAAACGGTCGCGGCATACCTGCTTTAATTAAAGTCCCGCTTGTTTTAGGGAATAAAAAAACCGGCACGGGAGCCGGTAAGTAAATCAATGTAGGAATATAATTATTATTATAATTCAGCCAACTCAATAGGAACGGGTTTCCCTATATGGTATCCCTGTAACCAACCAATACCCATCGTAATTAGCATCTTTTCAATTTCCTCATTTTCAACAAACTCAGCGACTACTTCCATGTTTTTGAGTTTTGCTACTTCGCAGAAGGATCTGACGGCGCATCGACTAAATTCATCGGTCAGTATGTTACGGATGAAGGAACCATCAATTTTCAGAATATCTGCGTCTAACGTTCGTAGTCGTGAATAGCTTGATGCTCCTGTGCCAAAATCATCAATAGCAATTTTAGAACCGGCTTTACGTAGTGCTCTCAGAACATCAGTGACATTAGCGTTGTCAATGATATCTGATTCAATAACTTCAAATATTATACGCTCAGGTGCTATTGAGTATTTTCTAAACAATGTAAAAACATTATCAAGAAAATCAATTTTATTAAGCGAGTCAGGCGTCAGATTAATGGAGAAGTGACTGTTTGGGTCAGATTTCTGCCGTGACTGTATAAAACGAAATGTTTGCTCTATAACAGTGATATCCAGCGCAGGAAGTAATCCTGCCTCGCGAGCAACCGGTAGGATGGTGTCTGGAAAGATTAACTTACCATCAACCATTTTTATCCGAATAAGTATCTCGTGATAACGTGTCAGTCCCGTGGTTGAAACGATCGGCTGAACAACCAGCATCGTTGATACGATGGGTTGAGCCATAAGCTCAAACGACTTTCTGTCAATTGCCTTTTGCAACATATGACGAATGACAGCCTGGCTGACAATTTTATCACCTGGCACTTGCGGGCTGAGTAACAACGGTTGCCCCTGCATTAACGAGATATAGCTTTGGGTATTAAGGTGCTTAATTGCTTGAGATAAATTTTTAATCAGGTTTTTCTCGGTGGTATATGCCATACCACAAGATAGCCCTAATTGGTAGTCCTTCCAGATAAAACGAAAAGAGTTTAGGTCTTTGTAGAGATCAGGAATGTCAGGGACAGCATTAAGGCGAAGAATTATTCCATGACCAGGTGCGTAATAAATGTCACCTGTACCCTTAATCAATTTGCGTATATATGCGCTTAGCGCTTTTACAAATTCAAAACGAAATTCTATTCCGTGAGTTTGCTCCAGCGTATTCAACTCTGTACAACGGATGTAACACAAGCACTCTGGTGCGTGTTTACGGATGTCCATTTGCAGGGCCTGAAAGTTAGGCAGTCCGGTGTTAGGCTCTGATCTAAAAAGTTGTTTGAGGCGGCGGAGATATTTTCGGTTATGAACCACAAGTACACCGGTAACAACAATCGTAATAGAAAAGACAAACACTATCGTGGAGGAAATCACGAGGCTATGTAAATAATTATTATAGTTAGCAGGTGGAATATAACTGTTTATATAATATCCCAACAGGATAAGCATTGTTACCCATACAGGGGATATCAAAGCATGGCCAATACAGATCACTCCCCATAGCATTACTGGAAGTAACCACAGTAATGAATAGTCTGTAAATATAAGAATATCCTCTCTGATGACGATCAAAGCGGACATAATGCAGAGTAACAGCACCAGCCATAATACTTGATACAGAATAGGAGGGCCGGATTTTATCAGCGCCTTTACTTGTCTAATGTATAGAATGCACCATGCAGGATTTTGAACGCTTCTAAGCAACAGATAACAAAAAGGGATGCCAGTCAGGCAAGAGTTCATCAGCCACTGTAAGTTAATTAATGTTTGTAGTGTAAAAAGGTTTGCGATCGGTGCAGAGGCTGTGTTCGACTGGAACCAGTGATCAATCGAGATGAATAGTAAGGCGTTGCAACACACGAGCCAGACAATACGCTGGGTTGTAAGCTGGCTACGACCAAAGCTAACCGCGCCTCGTTTGCCTGTCGAGAAAAAGTAGAGTGTCTGGCTAATGAGAGCAGCCAGTAGCTGAGCCGTTAGTGTGAATACCGAAGATAAAGAGTAAGAGTAAAGCGCATACAAGAAAAAGGTAGCCAAAATTGGCAGTGCCTTTTGCCGGTATAAAACCAGCAGTGCAGAAATGAGAGGTAAAGTGAGATCGTAAAAATGCAGTGTTATACCCGCAACATCCTCTTGCTTACTGAGATGGCCAGCGACCAGTTGTAATGCAAAAAACGCGATGCCGACACAAAAATAGTCTCTAAATGTATTAATGAAATTTATATTTTCCGTTTTTCTTAGCAATATCATCATTCGCAATTCTCAGTGAGTTATCACCGTTCTCGATTTAAGTCATCTACTTAAAACAGGTTAGATTTAGGGCTTAAAATGTGTATTATTGGATGTTTTCGCTAATTGAAAACTATTTTAAAATCTGTTATGTGAGTTTTTTAAAGGTAATCCTCGACAATTTCCCTATGTTTCGCAACACAGAGGAGAACAATATTGCTGGTTGTACAGATAATAAAAGTTGCGTCAGTAGCCATTATTTCAGACAGAATAGTCGATCGATAAAAACGATCAATATAAATTTTTTGATAGTTTTCATCGATAGGTTTGGCAGATCATAAATACCATGAAAGATCGATGAAAGCTATTGAATTGTTATTATTTAATATTATTTGTTTCGTGAATGTTAGTTGGGCTACTCTTTTTTTGAATATTAACTAATGGCTACACCTTGATATGAAAATCATTCTTTTATTGCCAGGAAAGTGAGTTTCCCCACCTTCCCACAACACACTCAATTGTTAATCATTAACGAGGCTGCTGCTGTGTCGCGCAGTGAATACCGCCGCCACCGGCAGCGATACCGTCGATATTCAACTGAATAATTTCACGATCGGCAAACAGATCCTGCAAAATAGTATGGGTACTACGATCGGTGCGCTTATCGCCAAATTGCGGTGCAATGACGGCATCATTACACAGATAAAAATTGATATACCCCGCGGCGAAATCATCGCTCGCATAAGTCTGGCGGATGGTAGAAGGTCCTTCCAGCGTGACTACCTCCAACCGTCGGCCTTTGGCATCCGTGGCGGCCCGTAATATGTCCAGATGACGTCGGGTGATCGCGTAATCAAAGGATGACGGATCCTGCTCAAGACCCGCCACCACCGTACCCGGATGCGTGAATCGGGCGTAAAAATCTGTATGGCCGTCGGTAATATCCTTGCCGGCAATACCCGGCAACCAGATGATTTTCTCCAGACCTAGCAGTCGCTTAAGTTCTTCTTCGCATTCGGCTTTGTTGACGCCAGGATTACGGTTGGAGTTAAGCACGCAGCTCTCGGTAATAATCGCCGTGCCTTCACCATCTACCTCAATACCGCCACCTTCCAGTGTTAGCGCCGAGCGAATAAACTCGGCATGAATGTAATCAGTAACAAATTCAGCCACATCGGCATCTCGTTCGTGCTCTTGCTTATTGCCCCAGCCGTTGAAATTAAATCCCACTCCGCCGAGCGCGCCGCTGGCGCTTTTCGCAAACACCGGCCCGGTGTCGCGGATCCACAGATCGTCTATTGGGTGAACCAGAAGATTGACTGACGGCCCGCACAGACGCGCGGCGAGCTCGCTGTCTTCTTCGCGTACTAACATATTCACGGGTTCAAATGCGGCGATGGTTTTGGCAACTAACGCCAGGTTTTCCTGCACCACCGGTAGCAGATGAGGCTCCCAGATCTCCGCACTGGCACCAAACGCCATCCAGGTTGCCGCATGCGGTGCGCCTTCATCAGGCATTTGCCAGCGGCGGTTCTCTGTCGCGCGGGCAAATTGGCTAAAGCTGAAGCCCGTCATACCAGCGAGTAGCATACTCGTTGAAGTCACCAGGCCTTGTCTGACGAATGAACGTCTTGTCATCATAGGATTAACCTTTGCGTATTTTTACCTGATATCAGGTGAATGAAATAATAATAGATAATAAATATTCTGCGTATTTTAAATATTAAATAATAAATAAAGCAATCGCGGGTAAATTTCACGCGAAATATAGCACAGGAGATATGCGTTGCAATCTCTTAGTTTTATATAATGAGTGAAAATGGCGACTATTAAAATTTCTCAACTATATATTTATATATAATTTATATTTATCAGCATGAACATATGGCACGCCGTTGGCTCTGAGGCCCTCGTCTGACGGGCCTTGCCGTGGATTGTGATCTGGCCGATTGTTCTGTTGTATTTATTAATGCCATGAACCGTGTGGACTATAGTAAAGATGGCCGTTATTTCTCATCATTAATAACCGTGAGTGGGGGATGTGAATGAAGAAGATACTGATGCTGGTCGGAGATTATGTCGAAGATTATGAAACGATGGTGCCTTTTCAGGCTTTGCAAATGCTTGGGCATCGTGTGGATGCCGTCTGTCCGGATAAAAGTCAGGGTGACTACGTTCAAACCGCCATTCACGATTTTGATGGGGCGCAGACATACAGTGAAAAGCCGGGGCATCGTTTTACGTTAAATGCGAATTTTGCCGAGGCGCGGGCCGCCGATTACGACGCACTGTTGATCCCCGGCGGGCGTGCTCCGGAATATCTTCGACTGAATCCAGATGTCATTAAGCTGGTGCAAGATTTCAACACTGCCGGTAAGCCTATCGCCGCAGTTTGTCATGGGCCCCAACTGTTAGCGGCGGCGGGGGTGTTAGAAAACCGGACCTGTAGCGCTTATCCGGCCTGTGCGCCCGAGGTTCGTCTGAGCGGTGGACATTATGCCGATATTGGCATTGATCAGGCCCACGTTGATGGCAATCTGGTGACGGCACCAGCATGGCCCGCGCATCCGCAATGGTTAGCTAAATTTGTTGAAGTATTAATGAAGTAAGCGATGATGCGATGAAAAAGTCGGTATAACCTGCCAGGCTATACCGACTGCATTTATTACCTCTGCATGAGTGCGAACACGCCCCACCCGATATATTCCCGGGTAAATGCAACGTGGCGGGCTGGTGAACTTCTCAGTTGCTCTCTGACTTCGGCGGCAAACTCATCGTCCGGATTTGCCTCCAGCCACCGGCGCATCGTCAACCATTTTGCCGCCTCGTATCTGTCCCAACCTTCCTGGTCAGCCAGTACCATTTCAACCACGTCATAACCGAGCAGGTCGAAAGACGAAACAAGTTCTGGCAGAGAAAGAAAATCGGCTACTGAAGTCGCGCCGCAAGCCATAGCGATCTCCTCCGTTGCGGGCATCTGACGCCAGTACGGTTCGCCGATGAGCAGGATCCCGCCTGGTTTGAGACTTTGTTCCAGCTGTTTGACCGTTCCGGCAACGCCGCCAGCAATCCAGGTTGCACCAACGCAGGCGGCAATATCGAATTTTTCTTCGGCGATATAACCTGTTGCATCGGCATGAATAAAACGCACGTGCTCAGTGACGCCTAATTCACTTGCCCGCAGGGTGGCTTGCTCACTGAATAACTGGCTCATATCGATACCAACGCCGGAAATTCCATGATCGCGAGCCCAGGTGCACAACATCTCGCCCGAGCCGCTGCCGAGATCCAGGATGCGGGTTCCTGGGGCCATCCGTAAAACCTGACCTAACGTCGCATATTTTTGCGCGGTGAACGGATTATGAATGCGATGTGCGCTTTCGCTGATCGTAAAAATCTTCGGGATATCCATCTCTCTCTCCTTAGCGATTATCCAGTTGGGCGCGAACGTTGTTCAGCCCGGTGGTATTGATGCGGTAGGGCTGACCATTAACGGATTTGATCAGCTTTTTCGTTCTGAGTTTTTTGAATACGTCGAGCGTGCAGTCGCAGAGCAGTAACCCTTCGCGGCTATAGCATTCGACGGAAATGACGCGACCAGATGCATCGCGGACGTGAGCAATACGGCCACCTTTGGCGAGAACGTGTAAGGTACGTTGTTCCTGACGGGATAAATTCATACTGGAAAACCTGTTTAATCATCATGTGCAAAACGTGCAAACACACAGCGGTGTCCGCATTCGATTTCGGCGCATTGATAACCAGTCCGGCCTGAAAAGGTCGGTAAGCTGATTATCTGATGATTACATTCTCCAGCATCAAAGCCTCGGGTTGAGTTGATAGGTATTTACCTGCTGAATCATACCAGCCTGGGCGAGTAGGGGAATCGTTCTGTCGGGAAAATGTGATCTATGACGAAAAATTGCGTTTAGCTTATTTTATAATTTTTTAACTCTCGTTAGCTGAGCAGTGTATGGATATATTAAATTTATTGAATATTCAGACATCGTCAGTAGCGGTATTGGCCGTAATGATGTGTTGTGAGTCCCACTTGCGTCATACTATAGATTAGTGATATTTAATTTTTCCCTATCCTAATTTTGTTTTATTTGATAAACATGTCTTTATTATAAAAAGGATTTTTAATGGTGTTTTCTTTTAATTCTTTTTAGGAATTTTCTTAACGTCGTGAAGTGTGTATACTCAATCCAGCAAGAAGCTCTTCTGTTATCATCAAAACTATAAAAATGTCCTTAACACCCGTATTACCTCTGCCCTGAATCTCTTCTCAGGGGAGAGGTTTTTTTTGCCTGTGTATAATTTTGATAATCGTCATATATAGATAATTTAATATTATTGTTCTTGTTGTTTTGCATTAGTGATGACGACAGGTTTTGTTCTGTGAACCATACGGTAATGTTGAAATAGTATCGCTATGAATCTATTTCATGGTGAATAGTGTGATTTCATCTTTATTTATAGGGGGATTATATAGTTTTTCTTATAACTATCTGTTTTTAAGCGTTATGTTAATTTTCGCTTTTGAAGTAATTGTGATTTTGTTCACGGATTTTAGTGCGTTAAGTGGCTATTTGTAGAGAGGTGCAAACGGTTGCATGTTGCTGTTACAGCATTTGTTCATTAAAAAAATATAGCGATGGTATGTCTTGTGTCGGTATCGGGGGCAAGAATCTAAATGATTTTTATTATCCCTTAGACATACGAATTCAGTTTATGACTTCTGTTAGCTTAACACCATGGAAAATGTAGTAAAAACAGACAGGGAATATGATTTTATCAATCAAAAGGAGTTTTTAATCACTGGTATAATTACTGGCCTTTTTTATCTTCCTTTATATAAATCGTTGTCGTAACACTCATAAAATCAGCGTTCTGGGATGAGCGCTGATTTTATTTTGTTCTCAGATTATTCAACCCACGCTGTATGCAGGTCTTCTCTTGCAGTACCTCGTAAATGATACATTAAAGGATCTCCTGGAATGGATATTGTTGAACGCTTTATTAACTACACGAAAATCAATACCACGACCTCAAGGGAAAATGGTGCTAATGGGATAATGCCTTCTTCACCTGGTCAAATGGAACTGGCAAAACTACTTGCAGTAGAACTTGAAGCATTAGGAATGGAAAACATTGAGGTCAGGGATACCGCTATTGTGACCGCGACCTTACCTGGAAATACCGATGACACCATCCCTGTCGTTTCCTTTTTTGGTCATCTGGATACCAGCGCAGAACAGACCGCGGACACAAATGCGCAACGTCTTCACTACAGCGGTGGGGATTTGTGTCTGAACCAGGAGCTGAATATTTATCTGCGTGAAAGTGAATTCCCGGAACTGAAAAATTATATCGGTGATGACCTGCTGGTGACGGATGGTACCAGTCTGCTAGGGGCTGATGATAAAGCCGCCATCGCCGCGATTATGAATGCCCTGGAGTACCTTGTAGCGCATCCGGAGATTAAGCATGGGCCGGTGAAGGTCGGTTTTGTTCCTGATGAAGAGCAGGGATTACGGGGAGCAAAAGCGTTTGATGTTGCGGCGTTTGGCGCTGATTTTGGCTATACCCTGGACTGCTGCGGCATTGGAGAGTTTGTCTATGAGAACTGGAACGCGGGTGATGCGGAAATCATCTTTACCGGCCAGTCCGCGCACCCTATGTCGGCCAAAGGTAAGCTGAAGAACTCTCTGCTGATGGCGCATAAGTTTATTGCGATGCTGCCCGGAGGAGAGGCGCCTGAGTATACGGAAGGACGCGAAGGGTATTACTGGGTAAAACAGCTTCAGGGTAACAGCGCCCGTACGGTACTTAAGCTGGATATCCGGGATTTTACCGAAGAAGGGTATAAGGCGCGTATGGCATATATCCGCCAGCTTGCCGTCAGCACCTGCGCGCTGTGGGGAGAAAACAGCGTGGTCTGTCATTTAACCGATCGCTATGCCAATGTGTTCAATAGCTTGCAGGGCGATGCACACTACCCGATTGATATTGCGTTACGCGCGTATCAGAAGTGTGGCATTACCCCGCAACCTGTCGCCATGCGTGGTGGGTATGATGGCGCAGTGCTATCGCAGAAAGGACTGCCTTGCCCGAATATTTTTACCGGTGCTCATAACTTTCATTCAATTTATGAATATCTACCGGTGCGTTCACTGCGAGCCGCCAGCGATGTGGTGGTAGCGGTCATTGAGGAAACCTTTGCTGAGTTCGCGCAGAGGAGAGCTCAGTCATGATTCAGGTGTTAATTGCCTTACTGGTTATCGTGGTGGTCGCGCGTCTGATACTGAAAGGTTATCGCGCTGAACCCGTGCTGTTCATTGCGGGCCTGGTGTTGATGATTTGTACGGCGTTAACCGGATGGGGTTCTGTATTACCGAAGGGCGTTGCCAGTACGGGGATTTCATTTCTCGATCCTTTCGAGGTGATGCGCGATCTCTTTAGTACGCGTGCTGCCGATCTCGGCCTGATGATTATGGCGCTCATGGGATTTGCGCATTACATGGATCATATCGGGGCAAATGAAGCGGTTGTGCGGGTCGTGACGAAGCCTTTGCGCGCGCTACGTTCGCCCTATGTGCTTCTATTTTTCTCCTATCTGCTCGCCAGCCTCCTGCAGTTGGCCATCCCATCCGCTACCGGGCTTGCCGTGTTGCTGATGGGGACGATGTTCCCCATTATGCTGGGGTTAGGGCTTTCTGCGGCCTCGGCTGCTGGGGTTATTGCCACCTCGCTTGGTGTGGCGTATACCCCGACGGCCATCGATGCTATCAGGGGATCTAAAGCGGTCAATATGGATGTGGTGGAATACGTTGTTTACCACCAGGGACCCGCAGCGCTGGCAACCGTGCTGGTCGTCGGCGTCTGCCATTTCTTCTGGCAGCGGCATTGCGACCGTAAAGCGGGGACGCTTCCACGGGAAATCGGTAGCGCTGAGGTGACTGATTCAGGAAAAGCCCCGGCTTTTTATGCGCTGCTCCCGATGCTTCCGATATTGATGGCGGTGGGATCATCGGAAATGTTCGTCAGTGGTATTAACCTGAATATTATCACCATTGTGCTCATTTCAATGGCTGTCTGCATGTTGATTGAGTGGCTGCGGGTGCGTGATTTAAAGTCAGTATGCGAAGGATTCAGCCATTTCCTTAAAGGCATGGGCACCGCCTTTACCGGGGTGGTTGGGCTACTGGTTGCGGCAGGTGTTTTTGCTCACGGGATTAAAGTTATTGGTGCCATTGATCAATTAATCCTGATGGCGGAGCACGTGGGATTACCTCCATTTGCTATGGCGGTGGTGTTTGCGCTGGTGACGCTGGCGGCAGCAATTATTATGGGATCGGGTAATGCGCCATTCCTTGCTTTCGTTGAGCTGATCCCGCAAATCGCGGCAAGTATGGGCGCTAACGCTGTTGCCATGATCCTGCCGATGCAGCAGGCATCACATATGGGGCGGGCAATTTCACCGGTTTCCGGCGTGGTGATTGCCGTTTCCAGTGGGGCGAAAATAACGCCATTTGATGTGGTTAAACGTACCGCCGTACCGTTGATCGTGGGCTTTGTAACGCATACCCTGATCATCGGTATTTTCTATTAACTTCGTCTGTAATAAGCAAACTTCCGGGTTGCTGAATGCCCGGTAGTTTGCTTTTTCTGTTTACAGGTCTCATCACAAAAGGTGATATTGATTACTGGTGATTATTATTAACCTTTATCTTTATCGCATTATTCTTATTAGTCATTGTTGAGCCACCCCGGATTAATGATTAATAAGTATGATGTATTATATTTGCACGTTTATTACATAGGGATAAGTTAATCTGGATCATATTTTGGCAATTTTAGTTGTAGTAATTTTTTAATAGAGTAATACAAGAATGACGTGGAATAACAATGATGATTTATTTGGGCAGGTTTAAGTGGTAAGGGATTCTGGAAGAGTTAGTACGTTACGACATCATTATCAGGATGATCTGGAAGCCTTTACCTGGAGTGCGTTAGTCGCAATTGGTATCGCAATAAAGGATCATAAAATCTACTCTAAAATGTCAGAGCATCTATTCATTATGCATTGGCTGGCTATTGCCAAAAAAAGAAAAATCTTTTCGAAGAGCATTGTCAGTGAGCTTCAGTGGTTAATTGATGAGGGGAAGAAAAAAAGCCTCAATGCACAACTTAAATTTAAAATAGAATATTTGTACGCCACATCGAGTGGTGATGTGACAATGCAAAACGACTATTTTAAATTTACTCACACGATTGAAGTGTTGAGAAATAATGGATGGGAGAGCTTTCTGCTCACTCCGGAGAAGTGGCAAGGCCTTCATGAGAGTATTAAGGTCAGAAAAGGTGACTTTATTTTTATGGATGACACCCGGCTTCAGGAGTGCTTTGGCGTGCAGGGGGAGATAGTCAAACCTTTCTGTATTCGAGTGTACGGCGATATTGAGTTTGCAAAGTTAACGTTCATCAAACATAACCTGCCGGTTGAATTTGTGAAACATATTTCGAATGAGTTTTATTACTTCAATTTTCTTTCAGTTAAGTAATGCTTAACTGATATGGGGGACAAATTTCTGTTTGTTCAAAGAGTGTATTGATCTACCTGTGAAATTATCGGATATATACCACGCGCAAAGGACAGCGAATGTTTACTCGAAAGTTAGTGATTACAACTGAATGGATAAGGTTGTCGGATACGCCAGACAATGTGTCCATTTCTTTTCGGGGCGTTCTTGAGATCGGTGAAAGCACGGTTGTACCAGATGGCAACACTCCTTTACTTCGCTTAGAAAATGAAATGGCACCTGTCGCCGTTGATGCGTTGTCATGGGTAAGGGTGCCAGTTGAACGCCAGGAAAATGTTATCGTCTATATTTTCTGAATCCTGGTTTATAAATCCATTAATAATGTTAATGTCGATTTGTTCTTATTTTATTCCTCCCGGGGCAAGATGAGATGTCTGGCTGAACAATTCGTTGGGGATCACATCGCGGGTGAGAGCATTCGTAGCGCGTGTACATTATAAATAATGCCAAACACCGCCACCGCGAGCAGAAACAGGGAGGAGATAAAAACGCTGCGTCTGGCAAACCGCTCTGGCATCCAGCGTTTGAAAACCATGATGTAAAAAGACAGCACCGTAACATCAAAAATAACCCACACCAGCGTTAGCGTCAGAATGCTGGTGGTGAAATCTTGCGTAATGGCAATGAACTGGGGAAAAAACGCTACGAAAAACAAAATGTCCTTTGGGTTAGCGACCCCTGTCAGAAATCCATGGATAAGCCCGCTGTTATCGCGTTTTGGCGTACACAGTCCGAGGTTTGAGTCCCTGGCCCGCAGGCCGTTAATCGCCATCACACCGATATACAACGATCCCACAAGACCCAGTACGCCAAGCCATATCGCAGAGATTGAAACCACGCCAGCTAGCATCAGTGCAGCCAGAGCAATCAATACTAAAGAAGCGCCGTTAGTGCCAATCAGCGTGAGAAAGGCCCGGCGATAGCCGTGCTGCGACGCGGTGGTGGTAATCAGCGCCACGACAGGACCCGGAGTTAACAGCAGGGTTACTACGCTGAGGCTATAGGCAGCCAGTAAAGTGAAATTCATACCTGATTATCCTGATGATATTTTCCATCAGTATTCCGCCTGCGTGGCGCATTGAAAAACGAATAAAACTGCGCTCTACTGTGAGTAAAACTCAACATAGAAGCTGAGAATGACGCTACCTCCGTTGTATGCCCTGAGGGCTTTTGAAGCCGCAGCCCGTCTGGGATCGTTCAGTAAAGCCGCTATTCAACTTAACGTGACGCCGGGCGCGGTAAGCCGTCATATTCGCACGCTGGAGGCATGGTTTGGTTGTGAGCTATTTGTCCGCAGCGGCCCGCGTATCGAGATAACGCCTTCTGGCCAAGGGCTGGCGCAGCAGTTGACGGCTGGATTTCAGAGTCTGGAACACGCGTGTCATGCCTTTCGCAGCAGAAGTCATGAGCTACGGCTGAAAGCGCCATCTACGTTGACGATGCGCTGGCTTCTGGACGTGCTGCGTCATTTCCGTGAAGCGCATCCGACCCCGGTTGTCGAAATTTCCAGCGTCTGGATGGATACCGATTCGGTATCCTTCGGTCGTGAACCGTATGACTGTGCGATCCTGTTAGGGAATGGCCATTTTGGTGACGATACCGACAGCCGGTTGCTGTTTCAGGAGTGGCTTATCCCGGTGTGCTCAACCGCACTGCTGGTGCAGGCGCAGCGCGATCTTTCTGCCTGTGAACTGATTCATCCCTCAGCGGATCGCCGTGACTGGCGTCGGTGGCTGCAACGCACCGGGAAGTTTCCGGCGTTGAATCTTGCGCGGGGCAAAGTGTTCGACACCCTGGAGCAGGGCAGTCTTGCCGCGATGAGCGGTCATGGCGTGTCCGTTGCCGACCTGCTGTTAAGCCTGGCGGCCATTCAGGCAGGGATGTTGGCGTTACCGTTTAAAGATGCGGTAGCGACTGGCGAGGGCTATTACCTTGTCTGGCCAAAGACTTCAACACGGCTTAGAAATATTGAGCTGCTGTATCGCTGGTTAAAAGAGGCTGCGCCATGTGTCTCCTCGGCAGATCTAAACTGGCTGGATTAAGCTGTTTATTCTGCTAATCACCTATATTGATAATGGTTCTCATTATTATTGTCGTATTGCGCAGGTAATGGTAATGTTGCTTCAGTTATAAACCGTTAATCCCATTTTCTGCGCAGAAGACAGCATGAACAATACCACCGCCCTGAATGCCTCCGGACGCGTCGCTCGCACTTTCTCCGTCAGCGAGTTTATGGATTTTGGTGAGCGCTACGGGATCGATTACCGCTTTCCCCAGCTGGCACAAAGGCCGGATTTACCGTCTGGCAGCCCTGTTCTGCAAGGTGAAATTGAGGAGATGACTCTCCCATGTGGGATGTGCGTGACGCACTCCGACGTACAGGTATTGCAACCCTACGAAACAACCTCTCGTCACGACAGCCCTTTGTATATGCTGGTGGTACTGGAAGGCTGCGTGATCCTGACGCTTAACGGACAGGAGCACGTGGTGCGCTCCGGCATGGCGTTTAGCTCACGCCTGAGTGAGCACCAGACGATGCGTGCCCGTCATCATGCTGATTGTAAACTGCGGACATTATCGCTCGGTTTGTATCCCGACGGCGCGTGTCGCACGGGGTTGCTCGAATCGTTGATGCGTGAGTGGGAAAGATGCCAGACGCCGACGCTTATCTGGCAGGTGCCGGGTTTTTTACTCAGCGGACTGCAGTACGCGCAGCAGAGTACGATTAGCCATGTTTCTCGTCAGCTGATGCTGGAAGGGCTGATATTACAACTGTTTGGTCATGGCCTCAGCGTGTGTCAGGTCGAGAGCGGTAAACGTCTTGCGGCGAGCGGTGAGCAGCAGCGGCTGGAGGTCGTTCGCCGACTGCTGGAGCAGAGTCCCGAAAATGACTACACCCTTAATGAACTGGCCCAACGCGCAGCGATGAGTCCCAGCAGCCTGCGCAGTAAGTTTCGCGCAGCCTATGGCTGTTCGGTATTCGACTACCTGCGCGATTGCCGTCTGGAACGTGCACGCGGCTATCTACTGGAAGGATATAGCGTACAGCAGGCGGCCTGGATGTCGGGTTATCAGCACGCCACCAACTTTTCTACCGCTTTTCGCCGCCGTTACGGCTTTTCACCCGGTGATTTGCTCAAACTTTGCTAATCCATATTTGCGTTTTACGCACGTGATTTCCTGACAATTTGGCACTGCGCATAGGCAACCTGGCATCCGGCATAGCTATCTCCGTCAGCAAAAAGGTAATAATTCTCACTTACAATTAGACATGCCTTTGGAGATATTCATGTTCGCGAAGACTCGCTTGGCGCTGCTGGTGGGATGGGTTACCGGCAGCGTGGCTTTTCCTCTGCTGGCGCAGGAAACAACAAAAAACGATACGGTGGTTGTCACCTCGCAGATGCAGAGCGGGGCCACGAAGCTTGCCACGCCGGATATTGAAACGCCGCAGTCGGTATCGATCGTTACCCGTGAACAGTTTGAAGAGCAGGGCGCAACCAGCGTGCGCCAGGCCGTCAGCTATACGCCGGGGGTGTACAGCAATCAGATTGGCGCCTCCAACCGCTTTGACTACATCGTGCTGCGTGGCTTTTCTGACGGTAGCCTGGATAACGTCTATCTCGATGGTCTGAAGATGATGGGCGACACCAACTCACACAGCTCGCTGGTGGTCGATCCGTGGTTCCTCGAAGATATCGAAGTCGTACGTGGCCCGGCTTCCGTACTGTATGGCCGTTCCTCCCCGGGTGGCATTGTGGCGCTGACCTCACGTAAGCCGTCGTTTGATGCGGGCGGTGAGGTGAAGCTGTTTGCCGGCAACAATAACCAGCGCGGCGCGGCGTTTGACGTCACCGGGGCACTGGATGATAACGATCGCGTGGCGGCGCGACTGAGCGGGATGACGCGTTACGCGGACTCGCAGTTTGGTCCATTGAAGGAAGAGCGTTACGCGCTGATGCCCAGCCTGACCTGGCGTATCACCGACCAGACGCGTCTGGATCTGATGGCCTATCTGCACCGCGACCCGGAAGGCGGTAGCCACTCCGGTCTGCCGTATGACGGCACCGTGGTTCCGCATTACGGGCAAAAGATCTCCAACACCTTTTACGAAGGCGAGGATGATTACGACAAATACGATCGCCGTGAAAACATGGTGGGCTACAACATTGAGCATATGTTTGATAGCGGTTGGTCGGTGCGGCAAAAGCTGCGCTATCTGCATACCGACGTTGAGCTGAATCAGGTGTATGCGGCGGGCTGGCTGAATGAAACCGAGCTTAATCGCGGTTACTCCGGCTCCGATGAAAAAATGTCGGCGATTACGCTGGATAACCAGCTCGACGGCAGCTTTGATACCTGGCAGGTAAACCACCGTCTGCTGGTGGGGATCGACTATCAGGATCGCAGTAACAATACTACCGGTTACTACGGCGCTTTCCCGCCGATTGACGCTTTTAATCCAGTGTACGGCGCGAAGCCTGATTACATCGACATGTATGCGCGTGAGAAACACAAGCTGCGCCAGACGGGTTACTATTTGCAGGATCAGATGTCATGGGATCGCTGGCGTATTACGCTCGGTGGTCGCTACGATCAGGTCAGCGTTTCTAACATTGATAAAATCAAGGATACTCGCAGCGATCTGGATAAAAACAACTTCAGTACCCGTGCCGCGCTGCTCTATTTATTCGATAACGGCTTTGCGCCGTACGTGAGTTATTCCACTGCCTTTACGCCAACCAGTTTTGCCGATGAGAACGGCAATCTGCTGGATCCGATGAAAGGCAAGCAGTGGGAAGCCGGGCTGAAATATGAGCCGGAAGGACTCAACAGCCAGTTCAGCGCATCGGTATTCCGTATTAATCAGACGAATATAGCCACCAAAGAAGAGCCGACCGATCCGTACCGCTCGATTGGGGAAATTGAATCTGAAGGGGTGGAGCTGGAGGCAATTAGCCAACTGACGGATAGCTTCCGTTTGCAGGCGGCGTATACCTATACCGACATTCGCTATAAGAAAAGCAGCCCGGAAGAGCAGGGCAAGCGAGCAGTGTACGCCCCGCGTAACCAGGCCAGTACCTGGCTGAGCTACGATGTGAAAAGCGGTCCGCTGGACGGTCTGACGTTGGGTTCAGGCGTGCGCTACGTTAACGGTATTACCAGCGATCGCCTGAATACTCACACCCTGCCGTCCTACGCACTGGTGGATATGGTGATTGGTTACGACTTAACGAATATCGGCATTAAAGGGTTGAGCGCGCAGTTGAACGTTAACAACCTGACCGACAAGCGCTACGTTGCAGCCTGTAACTCGCTCTCATACTGCTACTTCGGCGCCGAGCGCAGCATTGTCGGCAGTGTGTCCTGGAAATTCTGATGTTTTAGCCGGATGCGGCGCTGGCGCCTTATCCGGCCTACAGCAACGTGTAAATCGTAGGCTGATAAGCGTTGCGCATCAGGCATAGTGGATTGTGGCTATTGTGTAAAACCGTTTTGCAGACAAATCTGCGCGCTGGCACCTTATCCGGCCTACGGCAGCGTGCAAATCGTAGGCCTGATAAGCGCAGCGCATCAGGCATAGTGGATTGCGGTTATTGTGTAAACCGTTTTACAGACAAATCTGCGCGCTGGCGCCTTATCCGGCCTACGGCAGCGTGCAAATCGTAGGCCTGATAAGCGCAGCGCATCAGGCTTTGTGATTGCGGCTATTGTGTAAAACTGTTCTGCAGACAAATCTGCGTGCTGGCGCCTTATCCGGCCTACGGCAGCGTGTAAATCGTAGGTCTGATAAGCGCAGCGCATCAGGCTTTGTGATTGCGGCTATTGTGTAAAACCGTTCTGCAGACAAATCTGCGCGCTGGTTCTCAGCGTAAAGGCGACTTTGTCTGGGTACTGGCTGTAATAGTTATGCTCTTCTTCCAGCCCTTTTGCCTGCGCCAGACGTACCGTTTCCAGCGAGCAGGTACGGTAGATCAGGTCTTTATTCATATTGGTCTGCTTTTCGCGCTGTTTATCTGCGGACAGCGCCAGCCAGCTTTCGGACAGTGAGTAATCGTAGACCACCCGATTTCCTTTCGCCTGCACGTTCTCAATGGTAATAAATTCGTCGATTTTCAGTCTTGGCTGCCCGCGCATTTTTTTCTTATCTTCTGCGGCGGCATATTGGGCCAGCGCATGAATATCCATACTGGCTATTTTCTGTTTATAAGCATCTACATAAGCGGTAGGTTGCTGATAATGCTGAGCGTAAGCGTTTCTTAATTCCCCGTCATTCATCGTACAACCTGCCATAAACAGAGGTAATAGCAGTGCCAGTTTTATTTTAGTCATGATGTTATCCCGTTCATTATTTTGATCCCAGTCGCCCATAACAAAATAGAAAAATTATTACAGATGATATTTAAGGTTGTATAAACGAGAGCGCGATGGCACAAGTTCAATTGTCTTAAAATGGCAGGACAGGCGGGAAACCCTGCCAGAATTGGCAGGGTTTTGAACATACTGATAAAAAAATTAATGGCCGATCATCTTTGCCTTCGGGATCAGCTGGAAATACATATGATCGGGCACTGGCGTATCCCAGACATTGGCATAAACGGCATAACCAATGGTGACAAACAGAATGCCAAGCACCAGTAGCGTCATGGCAACACCTGATAGCGTCCTCTGTCGCCATAACGGTTTACCGTTGTCTTGCGCCCCCGGTGGTGTTTGCAGTGAGAAGCTCAGCGTTGAGGCCACCGGGCAGGATTCAACGCAGGTCATGCAGCCAGTGCATTCCACGGTACGCACCTGAATCAGTCTGTCGACCGGGATATTCGACGGGCAGTTTTTCGCGCATTTTCCGCAGTCGATGCAGCTGTCTGCGTTACGGCGGATTTTAAACGGTGAGAGCAGCGAGAACAAACCGAGCAGCGCACCATAAGGGCACAGATAGCGGCACCAGGCATTGCGAATAAACAGGCTCAGGACACTGATAACGACAACAAAGATGAGCGTAGCGGAGCCAATATGGCGAAAGAAATCGAGCATCTTCACGTCGATAATCATGCCATAGGCCGACATTAGAAAATACTGAATCCCCTGTGCAGGCATCGACAGGGCGATATACAAAAAGAAACTCAGCAACAGATACTTCAGACTGAGCAGCGGGATATCCAGCCAGCGCGGCAGCGTGAAGTTGCGACCAAATACTTTTTTCCCCAGATTGCCGAGCAGTTCGGACAGCGTGCCCACCGGGCATAGCCACGAACAGAAGGCTTTTTTTAACAACAAACTAATCAGGATAAACGCAACTAACAGCAGCATGGAGGCGGCATGGATAGGCGGAAGAAAACCAGTCTCCAGCGTATAGCGGACATTCATCAAACCCGCGATTGGTAGCCATCCCTCAATACCGCCAGGCCTTGGAATATAGACGCTGGTGCCGGCGGTTTCGAAATAGCGGACCCAGTAATAGAACGTTACGCCAATATAAATATTAATAGCCAGCAGGAGAAACTGGGTGGCTTTTCGCCAGCTGCTGGCGTTGCGCCAGTCATTCCACGGCAGCTTGCCTCCGATCGTGCCAGGACGGCGCTGCCAGCGTGTTCTCTTCTTCCCGTTCATGGTTTTATACTATCCCTCATATTTCCCCTTCTGCATTCAGAAGGCGTCATCACCGGGACATGCTAGCGCCATTCAGATTTGGTGTATTTGATTTGCATCTTATTATGTGGCTGTTATTTTTATCACGCAAATAGGCTTGAATAAAAATAACAGCTCGGTATTTATCGCCGATCAGATAAATACCCTGAACGGGGTATTTATTTCTCTGTGGCGGAGAAGGTTATTCCTGATAAACCTCAACGCGGTCGCGACCATTACTTTTTGCCTGATAAAGTGCGCGATCGGCTTTATCAACCAGCTGTTTGTAGTCGGGATGATAATCATATTCGGCAATACCGATACTGACGGTAATAGAAAACGTTTCTGTCGCAGAGGCTGCCATGCGCATCCCGGCAATTTTCATACGCAGCGTTTCCAGAATAATACTGGCCTGCGATTCATCTGACTCGACGAGCAGGATCATAAATTCTTCACCACCGTAGCGGAACACGTAATCGCTGCTACGGATATGATCATAAATGACCGCTGCGACATTTTTGAGCGTCAGATCGCCGGTATTATGCCCGAAGTTATCGTTAATTTGCTTGAAGTAGTCGATATCCAGCATCGCCAGGCTAAAAGGCTTACGCGCATGTAACGCTAACGAAATCTCACGTCGCATGATGGTCGGAATAAAGCGGCGATTAAGCAACTGGGTCAGCGAATCTTTACCATTTTCCTGCTTAACCAGCGCCTCAAACATTGAAGCGAGCAGGAAATGGATTTTTGCCGATAGCTGGCGAACATCCTGTAATAAGCTCATTCGCTCGGGTTCTGTCGGCTGATGCTGAGGTGACAGGGTGGTCGTCAGACGGGTGTCGATCTCTGCTATCAGCGACTCCATTTCTTTCAACAGATTGCTATTGCCAAGAATATGTTTTCCCTTATGTGAGAACCACATACCAAAATCAGAGTTCGCCAGAAACACCATTTCACCGAAAGGCATTCCGGTGGCAATGTTATAGATAAACTGGTTTTCCCAGTCGGTAAATGAGCGAATTTGCCGTTCGCGCTCGACGTTAACGTCATCGTAAATGGTCTGCAGGCGATACTGCTCCTGCGTATGCAGAGAGTTTTGGTGGCTTGGGGAATAGGAGACGGTCATGGCCTCCAGCGCAGTATCCATTGCCAGACTGCTGAAACAGATAGCATCGCTCAGCAGAGAGGACGAATAGTCCGCTTTGGTTTTCAACACCCGATACAGCTCATCTTTGAGCTTACGCGCGCCGCGGTTCACCAGATCGATGGGCAGACCGATGCGGGCATGCACCACGCCAATTTTGCGTTGTTTGGCCAGCAGTTGCGAGAGATCTTCATGCGCGCTGCCAAGCACGCTGCGTAACCAGTCAAACATACTGCCGCTGAGGCGGGTACTGACCTGTTCTGTATTGAGGAACAATGCGCTCTGGGCATGGGAGAGCATATAGTCATAAAAAACGGTCACTAAATGGCGGATCTCTTCATCGCTTAACGATGTGAGGAGCGTGTGAACGTCAGGCGATGTTTGTCGTATCAGCGCCTGCCATTCTGTAAGGAGTAATGTGTCGTTTACCGGTTCAACCTGTTCCATCTCACTGCCACTCAACCTGCGATTAAAAATTCAGGCGGTATTACGGACAATTACCTCACAATGGTCAAGTTAAACTCTCTTATCGATGGCTAATACCTTCATAAATAAGTCTTAGCGCGAAAACACCTATTATTGCGCCAATCACCCGGCTGGCAACGCGTTGGATGCGACCATACGCCCGTCGCACGGCAGGCAAAGAAAATGCCTGGCTGAGAAAAACACGCCAGATAACGGAAGACAACACAATGCCTGCCCAGGCCATCAGTCTGGCCCACGTAGGCGTGTCTGCGCTTAAGGTGACCGAGAAGATACTAATAAAAAACAGTACGGTTTGCGGATTTGATAAATCCGTTAGTAATCCACGGCGGAAAAACACATACCAGGGAGCGGAAAGCGGTTGCTGTAGAGTGGGCATTTGCGGCGTGGCCTGATGGCGGATGCTGTTCCAGGCAAACCACAGCAGATAGGCGCCGCCGACAATCTTAATCAATGAAAATATCTCTTCACACTGGGTGATTAGCGTTGCCATACCAAAAAGCCCAAGGCCGGAGTAAAACGCATCACCCAAGGCAACACCCAGACCGGTCATCACACCTGCGCGTCGTCCGGATGCCAGGCTAGTTTGTACTACCACGAACAGGTTTGCGCCGGGGTTAAAAAAGGTTAAAACAAACAGGCTGACGGTGAGTACAACGGCGTGCAGAGGTTCCATAGACAACGTTTCCATTAGTAAGCGCTTAAGTGACAGCTAACACTATAATTTTAGTGTGTTCATCATTCTGCGTATTCACTCACACTGCGCAGTGAAACGCGCTGAGATTTGCAAATGACTTCATAGACTATTTTGTGCAAGCCTGGCGCGTCAGATAACGCGACGGCACAGGTTTTCTGTTATCAACGATTCGCAAAATCTCTTTATATTTCCGCCTGCTCTGGATCTTTTTGCCAGGCTGAACTACTTATTAATCATCCTTGACTCGCATGTCGAATGTTCAGGGGTCGATGATGGCATATATAACAAAATCTGGAGCTTTTATATGAAAACTGGAATTAAAGTACTTATTGGTGCGTTAGCTTTTGTTGTGACCAACGCGTACGCCGCGGAATTTATGACGAAGGTTGAGTTTGAAAAGGTTGAGTCTCAGTATACAAAAATCGGTGATATTTCAACGAGTAATGAAGTTTCTACTTCGGATGCTAAAGAAGACCTTCTGAAGAAAGCTGAAGAGAAAGGTGCTGACGTGGTGGTATTAACCTCCGGCCAAACGGATAACAAAATCCATGGCACAGCGAATATTTACAAGAAAAAATAACGCGCTACTGTAAAAGACACGATACCCGCCGGTCATTGTACCGGCGGTTTTTCTTTTAGCCTGCGCCAGAACGTGGTTCTGCTAATTCCGAGATACCGCGCGGCGGCAGTTTTGTCACCATCAAATTGTGCCAACACCTGTTGCGGCGTCAGCAATGACGATGCTTGTGGTGAGTCTGCAACAATGGCCAGTTCCGGTAACAGCTGTTGTAAAAAATCCACATTCAGCTCTGGCTGCGGCTCGACGCTTAAAAATAGCGCCAGGCGCTCCATCATATTACGCAGTTCGCGGATATTCCCCGGCCAGCCATAATTCAGCAACGTCGGCTGACTTAACCCCAGCCCCTTGCGAACAGGCTCAGAAAACGGCACGTCCAGTTCCGCCAGCGACTGTTTTAAAAAGCCTTCCGCCAGTGGCAGGATATCGGGCAACCGCTCGCGTAGCGGCGGCAGCTTGAGGCGTAAAATGCTCAGGCGATAAAACAGATCGGTTCGAAACTCCCCCTGTTTCATCTCCTGCTCCAGATTACAGTGCGTGGCGCTAATCACCCGGACATCGACCGGAATCGGTTGATGTCCGCCCACCCGGGTAACCTCTTTTTCTTCCAGCACACGCAGCAGTCGGGTTTGTAACGGCAGCGGCATCTCGCCTATCTCGTCAAGAAACAGGGTTCCGCCGTGAGCGATTTCAAACAGGCCCGCGCGTCCCCCTCGGCGAGAGCCGGTAAAGGCGCCATCCTCATAGCCGAACAGCTCCGCTTCCAGCAATGACTCGGTGATTGCCCCGCAGTTGACGGCAACAAACGGCGGTGAGGGTTTACCGCGCCGATTCTCCTGACGGGTGAAAAACTCACGGTGAATGGCCTGTGCGGCCAGCTCTTTACCCGTTCCTGTTTCGCCCTGAATGAGGACCGGCGCACGCGAACGGGCGTACAGCATAATGGTGTGCCGTACCTGTTCCATCTGCGCAGAGTGACCGCGCATATCTCCGAGCGCGTAGCGAGTGCGCAACGTATCGCCAGAGGCGTACTGACCGTTTCTGCGTAATGTCAAGCGGGTCATATCCAACGCATCGACAAAGGCCTGGCGCACGGTGGCCGCCGAATAGATAAAGATGCCGGTCATGCCTGCTTCTTCTGCCAGATCGGTAATCAACCCCGCACCAACTACCGCTTGTGTACCGCCAGCCTTCAGCTCGTTGATTTGCCCACGAGCATCTTCCTCGGTGATATAGCTACGCTGTTCAAGCTGCAAATTGAAAGTTTTTTGAAACGCGAGAAGCGCCGGGAGGGGTTCCTGATAGGTAATGATGCCAATTGACGAGGTGAGTTTTCCCGCTTTTGCCAGTGCCTGTAGCACGTCGAATCCGCTGGGTTTAATCAGGATCACCGGAATAGACAAACGGCTTTTCAGATATGCGCCGTTGGAGCCTGCCGCAATGATGGCATCGCAACGCTCGGTGGCCAGCTTCTTACGGATATAGGCCACCGCTTTTTCGAAACCAAGCTGAATGGGGGTGATGGTCGCCAGATGGTCGAACTCCAGACTGATGTCGCGAAACAGTTCAAACAGGCGGGTGACCGAGACTGTCCAGATAACCGGTTTATCGTCGTTCACTCGCGGCGGTAGATGCGTATCTGCCATAACTAACCCCAAAAATTAAGGAACCGAGTAGTAGGGTTTAGTTGTGTTTCATAAATGTTGCAATGAAACGTGAAGGAACGTTTCATGAAACGATAGCTGACACGCTTTTGTGCAACAAAAATAGAAGCATTGGATTTAATCTGTTGTTTTAAAAGATAAAAAATTAAATCGAAGAGAAAATAAGCTCCCTGGCATACCCCTTGCTTTAGAAACATCAACGAACGATAACAAGTTGATAACAAGAGGACGGGATATGTCTCTACACTCCCCAGGGCTGGCGTTTCGCGCTGCGCTCACTAAAGAAAACCCATTACAAATCGTTGGCACCATCAACGCCAACCACGCTCTGCTGGCTCAACGTGCCGGGTATCAAGCTATTTATCTCTCCGGCGGCGGTGTCGCTGCGGGGTCGCTGGGTCTGCCGGATCTCGGCATTTCTACCCTTGATGATGTGCTGACTGATATTCGTCGCATTACGGATGTTTGCCCGCTGCCATTGCTGGTGGATGCGGATATTGGTTTTGGATCGTCTGCATTCAACGTGGCGCGTACCGTCAAGTCGATTTCCAAAGCGGGTGCTGCTGCGCTGCATATTGAAGATCAGATCGGCGCCAAGCGCTGCGGTCATCGTCCGAACAAGGCGATCGTCTCGAAAGAAGAGATGGTCGACAGGATCCGCGCAGCCGTTGATGCGCGCACCGATCCCAACTTTGTGATTATGGCGCGGACCGATGCGCTGGCGGTGGAAGGGCTAGAGGCTGCCATCGATCGTGCCCAGGCGTATGTCGAAGCGGGCGCTGACATGCTGTTTCCGGAAGCCATTACCGAACTTGCGATGTACCGCCAGTTTGCCGATGCGGTACAGGTACCAATTCTCGCCAACATTACTGAATTTGGCGCCACACCGCTGTTTACCACCGATGAACTGCGCAGCGCGAACGTTGCGATGGCGCTATACCCGCTGTCAGCTTTCCGCGCCATGAACCGCGCGGCGGAGAAGGTTTACAACGTGCTGCGTCAGGAAGGTACGCAAAAGAACGTTATCGACATTATGCAGACGCGCAACGAGCTGTATGAAAGCATCAATTACTACCAGTTCGAAGAGAAACTCGACGTGTTGTACACAAAAAAGTAACCGTCGTAGGCCGGATAAGGCGTAGCCGCCATCCGGCAATAAATTAGTACCCTACATATTACAATAATGACGAGGACAACATGAGCGACACAACGATCCTGCAAAATAGTACCCATGTCATTAAACCCAAAAAATCGGTTGCGCTGTCAGGCGTCGCTGCCGGAAATACTGCCTTATGTACCGTGGGTAAAAGCGGTAACGATCTGCACTATCGTGGCTACGATATTCTTGACCTGGCACAACAGTGCGAATTTGAAGAAGTTGCGCATCTGCTGATTCACGGGAAATTACCCACCCGCGATGAGCTCACCGCCTATAAAAGCAAATTGAAAGCGCTGCGCGGATTGCCCGCTAACGTGCGTACCGTACTGGAAGCGCTGCCTGCCGCCTCGCATCCGATGGACGTGATGCGCACTGGTGTTTCCGCGCTGGGTTGTACGCTGCCGGAAAAAGAAGGACATACCGTCTCCGGCGCACGCGATATTGCCGACAAACTGCTGGCATCGCTCAGTTCTATCCTCCTGTACTGGTATCACTACAGCCATAACGGCGAGCGTATTCAGCCGGAGACCGATGATGATTCTATTGGCGGTCACTTCCTGCATTTGCTGCATGGTGAAAAGCCATCACAAAGCTGGGAAAAGGCGATGCACATTTCGCTGGTGCTGTACGCCGAGCACGAATTTAACGCTTCCACCTTCACGGGGCGTGTGATTGCGGGAACTGGCTCTGATATGTACTCCGCGATTATCGGTGCGATTGGCGCACTGCGTGGGCCGAAACACGGCGGCGCGAATGAAGTGTCGCTGGAAATTCAGCAGCGCTACGAAACGCCGGATGAAGCCGAAGCGGATATCCGTAAACGCGTTGAAAACAAAGAAGTGGTGATTGGCTTTGGTCACCCGGTTTACACCATCGCCGACCCGCGCCATCAGGTGATCAAGCGTGTGGCGAAACAGCTTTCTCAGGAGGGCGGTTCGCTGAAAATGTACAACATTGCCGACCGTCTGGAAGAGGTGATGTGGGAAACGAAAAAGATGTTCCCTAACCTCGACTGGTTCTCGGCAGTCTCTTACAACATGATGGGCGTCCCCACTGAAATGTTCACACCGCTGTTCGTTATCGCCCGCGTCACCGGCTGGGCGGCGCACATCATCGAACAGCGCCAGGACAACAAAATTATCCGTCCTTCCGCCAACTATACCGGCCCGGAAGATCGCGAATTTGTCCCGATTGAAAAACGTTGCTAATGCAAAACCTCTAAAGATAAAAAAACAGGAAATGTACCCTATGTCTGCACATATTTCGAACGTCCGCCCTGAATTTGACCGTGAAATCGTTGATATCGTTGATTATGTCATGAACTACGAGATCACCTCGAAGGTGGCGTATGACACCGCGCATTATTGCCTGCTTGATACCCTTGGCTGTGGCCTGGAAGCGCTGGAATATCCGGCCTGTAAAAAACTGCTGGGGCCGGTTGTACCGGGTACCGTCGTCCCGAACGGTGTGCGCGTACCTGGTACCCAGTTCCAGCTCGATCCGGTGCAGGCGGCGTTTAACATCGGTGCGATGATCCGCTGGCTGGACTTTAACGACACGTGGCTGGCCGCAGAATGGGGTCATCCTTCCGATAACCTCGGCGGTATTCTGGCGACGGCTGACTGGCTGTCGCGCAATGCGGTGGCGGTGGGTAAAGCGCCGTTAACCATGAAAAAAGTGTTAACCGGAATGATTAAAGCCCATGAAATTCAGGGCTGTATCGCGCTGGAAAACTCCTTCAACCGCGTCGGTCTGGATCACGTCCTGCTGGTAAAAGTCGCTTCCACGGCGGTGGTTGCCGAGATGCTCGGCCTTAACCGGGATGAAATTCTCAACGCCGTCTCGCTGGCGTGGGTCGACGGTCAGTCGCTGCGTACCTATCGTCATGCGCCGAATACCGGCACGCGTAAATCCTGGGCGGCTGGCGATGCCACCTCACGTGCTGTACGTCTGGCGCTGA
Organism: Citrobacter sp. Cpo091; assembly: GCF_030332645.1. Lineage (NCBI taxonomy): Bacteria > Pseudomonadati > Pseudomonadota > Gammaproteobacteria > Enterobacterales > Enterobacteriaceae > Citrobacter > Citrobacter sp. Cpo091. Next base: position 630,916 of record NZ_JAOWHL010000034.1, on the reverse strand, counting down.
TGGCGAAAACCGGTGAAATGGGATATCCATCTGCACTGACGGCGAAAACCTGGGGCTTCTATGATGTCTCTTTCAAAGGCGAATCTTTCCGCTTCCAGCGCCCGTACGGTTCGTACGTGATGGAAAACGTGTTGTTTAAAATTTCCTTCCCGGCAGAGTTCCACTCGCAGACCGCGGTAGAAGCGGCGATGACGCTGTACGAGCAGTTACAGGCCGCAGGAAAGACCGCTGCCGATATCGAAAAAGTGACCATTCGTACGCACGAAGCCTGTATCCGCATCATCGATAAAAAAGGCCCGTTGAATAACCCGGCGGATCGTGACCACTGCATCCAGTACATGGTGGCTATCCCGCTGCTGTTCGGACGCTTAACGGCGGCAGATTACGAAGACGGCGTGGCGCAGGACAAACGCATTGATGCGCTGCGTGAAAAGATTAACTGCTTCGAAGATCCGGCCTTTACTGCCGATTACCACGACCCTGAAAAACGCGCCATCGCGAATGCCATCACGCTTGAGTTCACCGACGGCTCACGCTTTGAAGAAGTGGTAGTGGAATACCCAATCGGCCACGCGCGCCGTCGTAACGACGGTATGCCGAAGCTGGTCGAGAAGTTCAAAATTAACCTGGCGCGTCAGTTCCCGACCCGTCAGCAGCAGCGCATCCTGGATGTCTCCCTGGACAGAACTCGCCTGGAGCAGATGCCGGTCAATGAGTATATGGACCTTTATGTAATCTAAACCTGCGTGCGGCAAGGCGTAAGTTCAACAGGAGAGCATTATGTCTTATAGCGAGTTTTATCAACGTTCTATTACGCAGCCGGAGTCGTTCTGGGCCGAGCAGGCCCAGCGTATTGACTGGCAGCAGCCGTATACGCAGGTGCTGGACCACAGTAATCCGCCGTTTGCCCGCTGGTTTTGCGGCGGCAAGACCAATTTGTGTCATAACGCCATCGACCGCTGGGTGGAGAAACAGCCTGAGGCGCTGGCGCTGATTGCGGTGTCATCGGAAACCGAAGAAGAACGTACCTTTACCTTTCGTCAGCTGTACGACGAAGTGAACGTGGCGGCGGCAATGTTGCTGTCGCTGGGCGTACAGCGTGGCGATCGGGTACTGGTTTATATGCCGATGATCGCCGAGGCGCACATTACGCTGCTGGCCTGCGCGCGCATTGGGGCGATCCATTCGGTGGTGTTCGGTGGCTTTGCCTCGCACAGCGTGGCGGCACGCATCGACGACGCCCAACCGGTGATTATCGTTTCGGCGGATGCCGGGGCGCGCGGCGGTAAAGTCCTGCCGTATAAAAAGCTGCTCGATGATGCGATCGATCAGGCGCAGCATCAGCCGCGTCATGTGGTATTAGTCGATCGCGGTCTGGCGAAAATGGCGCGGGTAGAGGGGCGAGACCTCGACTTTGCCACGCTGCGCCAGCAGCATCTCGGCGCGCGGGTACCGGTTGCCTGGCTGGAGTCGAACGAAACGTCCTGCATTCTCTACACCTCCGGGACAACCGGTAAACCGAAAGGCGTCCAGCGCGACGTTGGCGGCTACGCGGTCGCGCTGGCGACCTCGATGGACACTATTTTCGGCGGCAAGGCAGGCGGCGTGTTCTTCTGCGCGTCGGATATCGGCTGGGTAGTTGGGCATTCGTATATCGTGTATGCCCCACTACTGGCGGGGATGGCGACAGTGGTTTACGAAGGGTTGCCAACGTATCCAGACTGTGGCGTATGGTGGAAAATTGTTGAGAAGTATCAGGTCAGCCGGATGTTCTCCGCCCCAACCGCCATCCGCGTGCTGAAGAAATTCCCGACCGCGCAAATCCGCAATCACGATCTCTCCTCGCTGGAGGTGCTGTATCTGGCGGGTGAGCCGCTGGATGAACCGACCGCCAGTTGGGTAACGGAAACGCTGGGCGTCCCGGTTATCGACAACTACTGGCAGACTGAATCCGGTTGGCCGATTATGGCGATCGCTCGCGGGCTGGACGACCGCCCGTCGCGGCTGGGTAGCCCAGGCGTACCGATGTACGGATATAACGTGCAGTTGCTCAATGAGGTGACCGGTGAGCCCTGCGAAGCGAATGAAAAGGGCATGCTGGTGATTGAAGGGCCGCTGCCGCCGGGCTGTATCCAGACTATCTGGGGTGATGACGCGCGGTTTGTGAATACCTACTGGTCGCTGTTTTCTCGTCAGGTGTACGCCACCTTTGACTGGGGTATTCGCGATGCGGACGGCTATTACTTCATCCTTGGTCGTACGGATGATGTCATCAACGTGGCCGGGCATCGGTTGGGGACGCGTGAGATAGAGGAGAGTATTTCCAGCTATCCGAACGTTGCCGAAGTGGCTGTGGTCGGCGTGAAGGACGCGCTGAAGGGGCAGGTCGCGGTCGCGTTTGTCATTCCGAAACAGAGCGACAGCCTTGAAGATCGCGACATCGCACATTCGGAAGAGAAGGCGATTATGGCGCTGGTGGACAGTCAGATTGGTAATTTTGGCCGTCCGGCGCACGTCTGGTTTGTGTCGCAGTTGCCGAAAACGCGCTCTGGCAAAATGCTTAGACGGACGATCCAGGCGATCTGTGAAGGCCGCGATCCTGGCGATCTAACGACCATTGACGATCCCGCGTCGTTGCAGCAAATCCGTCAGGCGATCGAAGAGTAACTCCATGCCGGATAGACCGCATAAGTGGTCTATCCGGCATGACTGCTTAAATTGACGGCTCTACTTTATAATTTTGGTAATAGAACTCTCTATCTCGCTCATTAATGGTTCTGAGAACCCGACAGGGGACTCCCACCGCCACGACATCTGCCGGAATGTCTTTTGTGACTATGCTCCCTGCGCCGATAACAGAATTATCGCCAATCGTTATGCCAGGATTGATCACCACATTACTGCCAATCCATACGTTATTGCCGATGGTGACTGGAAAGGAAAACATCTCTCCGGATTTTCTTAATTCATGATGAACAGGATGACCCGTTACTGAGATCGTGACGTTTGGTGCAATTAAAACGTTATCGCCAATGGTGACCGTGTAATCATCCACAATGGTAAAGTTAAAATTGGCGTAAAAGTTTTTGCCAATGTGAATATTGCTCCCGTATGAGAAATAAATAGGGGGTTCAATCCACGTATGTTCACCCACGCTTCCAAACATTTCACGAATCAGTCTTTCCCTCTTTTCAACCTCCGATGGACGCGTGTGGTTAAACTCATACATTAACTCTTTTCCATGCAATCTCTCTTCCGGCAGGCCCTCGCACATATCGGTATACAGTTTGCCTGCTTTTATTCTGTCTCTCATGGACATGCTCATCGAAGATATTCCCTCCTTGTTATTCGTTTTCAAACTTGTTTGCTTGCTGGGGTGAAAACGCGGGAAAAGGGCCCCGGACCGCTAAGGGTAAATACGGAAATCAGCGTGAAGCTCAGCGCAATAATCCCCAGCACCAGATAAGCTCCCTGGAAACCAATACTCTCATACATTTTCCCGGCCAGAACTGACATGAAAATCATGGCTAACTGTTTGAAGAAACAGAAACACACCAGATAAATCGTGGCCGAGAAACGTACTTCGAACTGGCTGGTGATGTATTTGAAGCAGCCGACGATCAGGAACGGTATCTCAAACATATGCAGCGTTTTGAGAATAACGACCTCCAGTGCAGTGGTGGCGAATGACGAGCCAATAATCCTTACCGACATAATCGTACCGGCCAGCAGCAGGGCGTTCTTTCCGCCAATTCGGTTCACAATCAGCGGTGCAAAGAACATGATCGAGGCGTTGAGTAATTCTCCCATCGTCGTGACGTAGCCAAACACGCGGGTACCCTGTTCGCCGGTGGCAAAGAATGAGGTAAAGAAGTTGGCGAACTGCTGGTCAAACACATCGTAAGTACAGGAAACGCCGACCACATACAGGGAGAGGAACCAAAGTTTCGGCTGTTTAAATAACTCCAGCGCCAGCTTCAGGCTGAATGCCGAGTTATTGGCGCCTACCGCATCCGCGACTTTTGCAGAAGAGGGGGCATCTGTTTTTGAAAATAACAGCAGCAATGCCAGAATGACCGCACAGCCAGAGCCTAACCAGAAGACGAATTGGTTATTGATGGTGAACATAATTCCGGCAATCGAGGCGCACAGCGCCCAGCCCACGCAGCCAAACATGCGCGCGCGACCAAATTCAAAGTTGCTTCTGCGGCTGGCTTTTTCAATATAGGCTTCAATCGCTGGGGCACCGGCATTGTAAATAAAGCCAAGGTAAATCCCGCCGATAATTGAACCCAGTAAAATATTAACCTGCAATAATGGGCCAAATACGTAAATAAAGAACGGGGCAAACATTACCAGCATGCCGGTAATTACCCATAGCAGATGTTTACGCAGGCCAAGCTTATCGGACAGTAGTCCGAAAATTGGCTGGAATAACAAAGAAAACAGTGAGATGCAGGCGAAGATGATGCCGGTATCGCCTTTGCTGATATGGTTTACATCGTGTAACCAGATAGGGAAGAAGGGGAAATACGCACCCATAATAAAAAAGTAAAAGAAGAAGAAAAAGCCAAACATCCAAAAGTTAGTGTTTTTTAAATAATACATAACAGACTTCCTATAAATGCGGGCAGGTATCAACCTGCCCTGCTTATATTATTATTTTTGGCCCCAAACGAACTGGAAGTGGTAGCGTCCGGCGCTCAGCTGGAATTCCGGCGACACGGAAGGACTCCACGAATCATCGCCTCCGACGCCCATATGGAAGCCATCAATATTGAGCCAGGTGCCCGCCTCAGGTTGCAGCAGATGGCGGTGGCTGGTTTCCATCAGTTGCTGCTGGCTAAAGCGGCTGATGTTGAACAGGAAGTCTCCGCGCCACTGGTGCGCACCGTAGTACAGTTCGCGCGTGCCGCAGCGCAGACCGTTTTCGCTCGGGAAAACATACGGGGTGTACATCTCATCAAGCGACAGATCCCAGCAATCGAAACAGGCGGCGCCCAGACGGTCCGGGTAGTTCTCATGCGGGCCGAGACCTAACCAGTTCACTCGCTCCGCAACCTGCGCCAGCTGGCAGCTCAGGCCGATGCGGGCCGGATGCGGCGTACCGCTGGCAACGTCGACATCCACCGTTACCTGCATTTCACCATTGCCGTCAATACGGTAGCTTTTTCGGCTGATGAACAGCGTTTCACCCTGATACTGCCACGCATGTTCGGTGGTGATCAGTACCGCATTGCTTAGCGTATCGGCAGCACAGTGCAGTAACGTTGCTTCAGCCTGATAGTGACCGGCGGCCTTCCAGCGTTCAACCCAGGCGTTAGGGTCGATGCGGGTTGACACGCTCACGCCGATGTCGTTGTCCAGCGGCGCGCGGGTGAACTGGTCAGTAAGCGGGCTTACCAACTGGGCTTCATCGCTAATCCAGTATTGTGTTAGCAGGCCGGAATGACGATCGAATTGCCAGCGTGTGTTGTTGGCCACCACGGTAAAATTGCTCTCACTAACATCCAGCTGTGGTGCGCTGCTGACGCGTGATGGACGTACCAGGCTGAGCTTCTCTTCCAGCTTCCACTGTTGCCAGGCGCTGATATGCCCAGCTTCTGACCATGCGGTCGCCTGAGGCTGCTCTACGCGCACCGTCAACCACAGTTCGCCTGCGGTGTCCGGCATCGGAACGTTCGGCAGGGTAATCACCTGGCGGCCCTGTGGGGCGATATCCAGAACGATTTCTCCGGCGGCCAGAGGGTTGCCGTCCAGGGCAATCGACCAGTGTAGAACTTCGTTATCGCTGCGGCGGAACAGATATTCGCTGGTCACTTCAATCTGGCGTTCAGCGCCCGGCAGTAAAGTGAACTGGAAAAACTGCTGTTCATGTTTGGCCTCATATAACGCCGGATGCGGAGTGCGATCGGCGAACACCAGCCCGTTCATGCAAAACTGACGATCGTTAGGCGTGTCGCCAAAATCGCCACCGTAGGCTGACCATGCTTTGCCGTTCTCATCATATTTGGTCAGCGACTGATCCACCCAATCCCAGACAAATCCGCCCTGCAGGCGCGGATACTGACGGAACGCTTGCCAGTATTTGGCGAAGCCGCCAAAGCTGTTGCCCATAGCGTGGGCGTATTCACAAAGGATCAGCGGACGCTGTTCGCCGGGCATCGACAGCCACTTTTTAATCGACCATTTGGGTACTGCGGGGAAGGGCTGATCCTGATCGACACGGGCGTACATCGGGCAAATAATGTCGGTGGCGGCAGTATCAGCTCCACCGCCCTCGTACTGCACCGGACGTGACGGGTCTTCTGATTTTATCCAGCGGTAGAGCGCGTCGTGATTGACGCCATGGCCGGATTCATTGCCCAGTGACCAGATAATAATGCTCGGGTGGTTGCGATCGCGCTGCACCATGCGCGTGACGCGCTGGCTCATGGCAGGCAACCATGCGGGATCGTCGGTGAGGCGATTCATCGGCACCATGCCGTGGGTTTCAATGTTGGCTTCGTCGACTACATACAGGCCGTAACGATCGCACAGGGTGTACCACAGCGGATGGTTCGGGTAATGGGAACAGCGCACGGCGTTGAAGTTATTCTGCTTCATCAGGATGATGTCCTGCACCATCGTCGCCTCATCCATCACCTGGCCGTTGACCGGATGGTGCTCATGGCGGTTGGTACCGCGAATCAACAGCGGCTTGCCGTTTAACAGCAACAGGCCGTTTTCGATACAAACCTGACGAAAACCAACGTCACAGGCTTCCGCTTCAATCAGTACTCCGCCTGCGGTGTGTAACTGCACAACGGCGCGGTACAGATTGGGCGTTTCGGCACTCCATAGCGCCGGTTTTTCGACGTTCAGACGCAGAGTCACCCGGTCATGATAAGCGCCGCGTTCATCAATGATCTCGCTGCCGAGCGGTGAGGTCGTTTCGTGGGTGAGCGTTTCACCTTCCCACAATTGCAGGGTGACGCGTAAATCTTCGCTCTCGTTGCCACCCACTCTGACTTCCGCTTCCAGCGTGGCGCGGCTGAAGTCGTCATTAAAACGGGTATTAATGCGCAGGTCGCGGATTTGCGTAGTGGGCTTATGTAGCAGGGAGACATCGCGAAAAATACCGCTCATGCGCCACATGTCCTGGTCTTCCAGATAGCTGCCGTCGCTCCAGCGCAGCACCATCACAGCCAGACGGTTTTCGCCGCGCAGCAGATAATCGCTAAGATCAAACTCAGACGGCAGACGGCTATCCTGACCGTAGCCGACCCAGCGACCGTTGCACCATAGATGAAACGCGGAGTTCACGCCGTCAAAAATAATGCGCGTCTGGCCTTCCTCTAACCACGCGTCTTCAACATTAAATGTGAGCGAGTAACATCCTGTCGGGTTCTGTGCCGGAACGTACGGAGGATTCACCGGGATTGGGTAGGTGACGTTGGTATAAATTGGCGCATCATAACCGGCCATCTGCCAGTTAGAGGGGACGTTGATGATGTCTGCCTGTGGCAGATCGCTTGTCAGCCAGCTTTCTGGGACAGCCTCCGGCGCGGCAAACCAGGCAAATTGCCACTGGCCATTCAGCGAGCGTAACTGACTCGAACGCTGATTGGTACGTGCATCATCCGCTGAGCGCCAGCTACAGAACGGCGGATGTGCTTCCAGCCGGTTGAGCTGCGTGACGCCGGGATTCTCCCAGTCGCGGCGGGCCAGAACAGCGGAGAGTGAATCTGTGTTCAGGTTCATAACGGTATCCTGTTTGAATTTGTTACTCGCTCACAATTTCAATCAAAATACGAACAAGCGCTCCTTGCTGTAAAGGATGGGGCGTTCAATAAGTGAACTGACTCACACAATTGTTATGCGTTCACAATTTGGGTGTGAGCTGAGAAACTTGCCGCGCCAGCTGGATCAGTGAATCAGCCAGCGCCTGGGGAGTGGTGGTTTGCGTATCGGGAGGCAGAACCGTTTTGCGCTTGACCAGGGTGACGGGAAGCAGTTGGTTACCCACGCTGGAGCCGCCACGGGGGAGTTGCAATAGCCTGTCGACGCTGGTTTCACCCAGCAACGGAAAATCCTGCCTGATGGTGGTCAGCGGTGGGATGTAACAGGCGCTGTCTTCGGTGTCATCGTAGCCAATTACCGATATATCCACTGCAACCCGCAGACCGAACTCGCTGATTGCCCGCATCGCGCCCAGCGCCATTTGATCGTTAGCGACCAGCATGGCGGTAGGGAGGTTGCCGTTATTCAGCATGTGCATCGTTTGCTGAAAACCAGACATCGCGCTCCAGTCGCCTTCCAGCTCCACAACGGGTTGTAGCTGGTAATGTGCCAGATACTTGTGCCAGCCCGCATGCCGAAGCCTTGCCGAAACGGAAGTGTGCGGCCCGCTCAGCAGGGCGATCCGTTGATGTCCGTGCTGCACCAGATGTTCAACGCCAAGGCGCGCGCCGTCGTCATGAGAGAAAATCACGCTGTTAATTGGCGTCAAGTCAGAGACATCGAGAAACAGCACCGGCACTGTACCGCAGGCAGCTGCCACGGCAATGGCATCTTCTTCATCCAGCGGATAGTTGATGATAAGCCCGGTTACGCGTTGAGAAAGCAGATTGTGGACCGCGGCTTTACAGGACTCAACGCCGCTGCGCTCGACCATGGCGATCACCACGCTGGCACCGGACTGGTCGGCGCGGGATTTTATGGCAGCAACGATTTGTGAGGGGGCATGCAGGGCAAGGTTTGCCGTCACAACGCCAATCAGTGGCGTCTGTTTGCCAGCCAGCTGCTGTGCAACGCGGTTAGGAATGTAATTGAGTTCCGTCATCGCGGCCTCAACTTTCTGTCGGGTTTTTGCGGAAACGTGGCTGGCCTGGTTCACGACGCGAGAGACGGTCTGGTAAGAGACACCTGCATGGTCTGCTACATCATATAGCGTTACCGGTTTCACGTTTATCACCCCTGTCATGACGTTATCTGTGCGCTATGATGCCACAGCGGGACGGTTTTGGGGTATTTGCGCATGGGTTCTGCGAGGCGCATTCCAGGGTTTGAGGATAGCGTGATGAAGGATTTATCGCCGTTATACCTAACAGAAGAAAAAAGTGAGGACATTGTGAGCGAATCTGCGGCAAAAAATATTCTGTCCATCTACCGACGCCATGCGGATGCTTTTGCCAGCCAGCGCTCGCGCACCTTGTTCGAGAAAAGCTGGCTCGATAAATTTATTTCCGTGATGGGCGGGCAGGGCAGCATTGTGGATATTGGCTGCGGCAACGGTCAGCCGATCGCCGGTTATTTTATCCAGCAAGGTTTTCAGCTTACCGGCGTTGATGGTTCCTCGGCGATGCTGGCGCGGGCCCGAAACACTTATCCTGCACAGCGCTGGCTGGAACAGGATATGCGCGAGTTGGCACTCAATGAGACTTTCGATGGACTGATCGCCTGGGACAGCTTTTTCCATTTAACTCAGCAGGACCAGCAAAAGATGTTCCCGATTTTTGACCGCCTCAGCCATCCCGGTAGCGCGCTGATGTTTACCAGCGGTACGGACAACGGCATCGCGATGGGGCAATTTGAAGGTGAGCCGCTGTTTCACGCCAGCCTCGCGCCGGATGAATACCGCGCACTGCTGTCAGCACACGGTTTTGCGGTGGTCGAGATGGTGATGGAAGATCCGCACTGCGCCGGGCACACCATCTGGCTGGCGCAAAAAAGAGGCTAATCACCGCGAAAGGTTTTACGCCATTCAGCCGGGCTAACGCCAAAGTGGGATTTAAAATGTTGGCGCCAGGTGACGGGCGACTGAAAACCAACCTGTTCGGCGATGCGTTCAACGGGTAACTGGCTGGACTCCAGCAACGTCTGGCTACGGCGCAGGCGCTCGGCAATCAACCATTCGGCCACGCTTGACCCTGTGGCCTTCATAAAATGACGGGTGAGGGTGCGACGGCTCATCATCACCCGTTGCGCCAGCTCGTCAAGATTATGTGATTCATGGAGATGCTGGCGCAAATAGTCGAGCAAGACGTTGATGCGCTGATCTTTGGTATTTTTCGCCACCGGTTGCTCGATAAACTGTGCCTGGCCGCCCTCGCGATGTGGCGGCACAATCATCCGTCTGGCAATCTGATTCGCCACCGTGCTGCCAAAACGCTGGCGGATGACGTACAGGCAGCAATCCAGCGCAGCGGCGGTGCCTGCCGAGGTAATAATACCGTCGTCATCCACGTACAGCGCGTTGATATCCAGATGAGCTGCCGGAAAGCGGACCTGAAAATCCTGCTCGAACTCCCAGTGCGTAGCCGCCCGTTTGCCATCCAGCAGACCGGCGTAGCCGAGGACAAACGCACCCAGGCATAACCCAACAATCTGCGCGCCGTTTTGTCGCGCACGATTGAGCGCATCAAGCAGGCTTTGTGGTGGCCGATGTGCCGTGGTACCCCACCAGGGGATCACCACAATGTCGGCGGGCTCCACCGCTTCATAGCCGTAGGCTGCGTTAATGGAGAAGCCATCCTGCGAGGAAACGATGCCCGGCTGTTCTGCACACAGTTGCACCTCAAAACGCTTTTTCGTCGCCACTTTGTCACTGAAAATAATGCACGGCACCGAGAAGTGAAACGGGCTGAAATCTTCCACGGCAACAATGGCGACGTTAAGCGGTTGCATACGAGTCCTCTGTGGAGTTTAAAACGTCAGGGTTTCGCCATCTTCCGGCACGTTAACGAATTGCGCAATCTGGTTGTCGCAGGCGTACTCTTTCAAGGCTGCGCGGGTCAGCAGACAGTGGTTAATCGCCTCCATGTGGGTCGCCACAATTTGTGCTTCGGGCAGCGTGAAGTGGGTTTTTAGCACATCTTCCGCGCCCATGATAATTGGGCCAAACCCGATAACGTGAGCAAAGCCTGCGTTCAGAATGACCACGCCTGGCTGGAAAGTCCGCATGTTGGTTTCCACCTCGTCGCGCCAGATGGTGTCCCCGACCAGATACAGCGTTTTTTCCGCCGGATGCTGGAAGATAACTCCGCAGGCATCACCCAGACGCTCAGCCATTTGCGGGATGGCGTAAGCGCGATCCGAACCGTGCTGGCCGCCGGTTTTACGCAGGGTGATATCACCAAGCGCAGTGTTTTGCGTCAGTACGGTCAGTTGCGTGAAACCTTGTTCCCGCAGTACCTGCGCATCGCGATCGTTTTGCACATAAATCGGTTTGTCTTTCGGTACGACACGAGCCGCGGATTCATCCCAGTGGTCTTCATGCAGATGGGTCACGATCAGCGCATCAACGTTGAGCAGGGTGTCGATATCGACAGGCAGATCAACGGTCGGGTTGCGGATCTCGGCGCGAGCCGTACCGGCAAAGCCCGGATAAGTACCTTTTGCCGCCAGCATAGGGTCGATCAGAAAGGTTTTGCCACCAAAAGTGATGTGCTGCGTAGCGTTACGGATTTGCGTGATGTTCATGGTGTTTGCTCCACGTGTTGGGTCAGTGGTGTCATCGTAGAGTGTTGTCCAGAAGATGAATGTGGGCAAATGGGCGACTAGCGATGGGATTGGGCCAACTGCGGATTACAGATGTCGATAATGTAATTAGAATTAAAGTAATTTAATATTTCCTTGGTGGCTCGTTATTTAATAAGTAGCTATTATATCGAACTGAATAAGAATGCTGTTATTTAAATACGGAAAGGTTTATTAAATGCGAAGTTGTGCCGGAAAACATTATTGATATATGTAATGCATAGTGACCAATAAAACAGATCGCGAACCATGAAATAAGAATGCTATCATTCACACCAGACGCGGCAGGCAACTGCTGGCACACGCATTTACCCCGGAGCAACTGATGAACAACGACATTCCGCTAAAATATTATGATATCGCCGACGAGTACGCGACCGAGGCCGCAAAGCCGGTGAGCGACACAGAACGTGACGCGCTGGCGCACTACTTCCAGCAGCTGATCACTCGTTTGATGAACAACGAAGAGATCAGCGAAGAAGCGCAGCAGGAGATGGCTACCGTGGCAGGTGTCGACGCTCAGCGTATCGATGATATTGCGGAGTTCCTCAATCGTTGGGGTAACGAGTAGCCAAAGACATGGCCTGTGTTTTACACTGCGCGCAAATCGAGTAGGTATACTCTACAAGTAATAGGTTTAATCAGGCGGAAACAGCAATGAACGGAACAATCACAACGTGGTTTAAAGATAAAGGCTTTGGATTTATCAAAGATGAAAACGGCGACAACCGCTATTTTCATGTGATTAAGGTTGCTAATCCTGAGCTGATCAAGAAAGACGCGGCGGTGACTTTTGAGCCCACCACTAACAACAAAGGCTTGTCTGCCTACGCGGTAAAAGTCATACCAGACAGCAAGTACATCTATATTGCAGGCGAGCGTCTGAAGCTCACCTCGATCAAGTCATTCCTGGTCTACAGCGAAGAAGTCCCTGTAGAGACCCGTATCGACAAAGAAAATGCTGTGCTGTCTGTCGGCGTGCTGATGAACAGCATCCGACCGAAATCAGACGTCAAGCCTGGTGAAATGCGCACGCTGAAAAAGCTGGCCATCACTACCTTCCAGGGCACGACGCTGATCTTCTCGGAAGATGAAATTGACATCGACGCGACGGTGAAACTGCTTAAAGTCTGAAACCCTTCGGACTGAATAAAAACCGGAACGCCGCGCTTTTCAGGAGCGGGTTTCGGTTTTTTTTTGATATGTGTAATTTACGTGATTCAGGTATGTAGTGATAAAATTAGTAGGTAGCAATCCGTTTCTGAATAGGTATATATTATCCGTATTAAATAAATATGATCGCCAACTATTTGCAGATTAGTAGCGCGGTTAACTAATAGTGATTCACCGGTATAACTAATGGGGTAATATAAGTGATTTTTAAAAAAATATGGAAAGCTATATCTTCTGAATATATACCATCGGCCATTTGCTTTTTTCTCCTTGCAAAAATGGATTATGAAATAATATCTATCTGGCCACAGAATGAATCGGTTGATGACAGAATTAAACTTTCTTTACTATTCATTCATTTGGTGATGATTTTAGTGATGTTTACTCCGCTAATTAATCGGTTTTTGTCACGAGTAGACAATGAGAAACTTGAAAAGTTTATAGCTCTTCCGCAGAAAGATAAAAACATCACATACATCGATTATTATGATTTTCTGAGCGGGCTTGCTTTATCAGCATTTTACTTATCTATCCTTATTTTTACAATGAAGAGTATTTACGAAGAAGCAGGATGGATAATTTCTGGTATTTATATATTTACAATGTTTGTGTCTTCTATTTCTATTGCTGCATTGTCATTGCTTAGATTTATCTGGTTATTTACAAAGTTTAATAATTATATATATTGGTTTATTGTTTTACTTGCGAGCAGTATGTGTATGGCAGTTATTGGTGCCGCGATGAAAATGGCCTCGTAAAAATGCGCTTAATATCTGGAACAGTGATGATTCCGTTTTGTAATCCGTGGGATGCATTGTTGCAAAGCTTAAAGCCTCTTTTGAAGAGGCTTTAAGCCCTCAGCGACCAGGGAAGTAAAAGACTGTCTTTCCTGGTGTTGAGCATTCTGCCAAAAACATAATTAACAGTATTCCAACTACTTTCTTCATTATCACGAGACTGCCGGATTTACCACGTCATCCATCAGTATGTAACGTGCTTCCTGGCGCGTGTATTGATCGATTAATGGTACAAGTCGCTGGAAATGCTCGCTGGCACAATGTTCATCGAGAGCCGCGTGGTTTGGCCATTCTTCGATAAAAATAAAATGCCCCGGATCTTTTTCATCAATATAGAGGTCGTAAGCAATGCAGTGCGGTTCTTTCTTCGTTGCCGCTATTAGCTCACGATACAACGGGAGAACAGTTTCAATATACTCAGGTTTGATGAAATCCTCAGCAATGACCTTTAACATGCAGCCTCCTGGCAGAAAACGAACGCACACTATGTAATGAAGATATTTTTTGGGCAAGAGGTCACAGAGTTTTATCGGCCGGATAGTGAGTTATGCCAGCTATCAATCAGATGATCCGCATAACTGTGATCCATCTCACCTCCCGGCAACCAAAATCTCCTGCGATTCGACGCCGTCCTCTATCTGTTTCGCCACCTTTTGTAAGGCCGGAAGATGCTTTTCCGCGGCCTGTTCGATGGTCATGGCGCTGGCCATATACACCAAATTCAGGCAGCCGATCACCCGCTGTTCGCTGCGGATGGGGACGGCGATAGAAGCGATTTTCTCCTCCTGATCCCAACCGCGAAAGTTCTGCCCAAAACCGTCTTTTCGCGCGCGGGTCAAAATGGCATTGAGCTTCAGCGGCTCGCGCGCAAGCTGGAACTCTTCTCCCGATCGGGAGGCAAGCATTTCAATCAGTTCCTGCCGTTCATTCTCCGGGCAAAATGCCAGCCAGGTCAGGCCGGATGCGGTTTTCAGCAGTGGCAAACGACGCCCTACCATCGCCCGGTGAAACGACAGACGGCTGAAACGGTGGGTGGTTTCACGTACCACCATCGCGTCCACATCCAGCGTAGAAACGTCGGTCGGCCAGATGACCTCGCGCAGCAAATCTCCCAGCAGCGGGGCGGCGAGTGCAGAAATCCACTGCTCGTCACGAAACCCCTCGCTGAGCTGGCGGACTTTAATGGTTAAGCGAAAGCTGTCATCGGACAGGCTGCGCCGGACGTAACCCTCATCCTGCAGGGTTTCCAGCAGCCGTCTGACCGTGGTGCGATGCAGGCCGCTTAACTCAGCAAGCAAGCCAACACTGGCCCCACAATCGAGCCGGTTTAACATATTTAATAACATTAATCCGCGCGTTAATCCGCGTACGGTTTTGTACTCAGTGCTCTCGTCATTTTTCATATTCATTGACAAATCTACAGGTAAAACAACGTTGTGCACTTAGTGCACATCCTGGCATGTTTTGATTGTAGCGCAAAAACTCGCTTCTATACTGACCGCACAACAAAAAATTATTCACATATTTTTAACAAAACAAATTGCGCCTCACCAGGGTCCGCAATTGCGTTTTGTCCGAGTCGTGAGGTTCTGAAATGACAACAAAAAACCCGGATATCCAACCCGCTGTGCAGCATACCGCGCAGGTGGCGATTGCCGGTGCTGGTCCGGTAGGGCTGATGATGGCCAACTATCTTGGGCAGATGGGCATTGAGGTGTTGGTAGTGGAGAAGCTCGACACGCTGATCGACTATCCTCGCGCCATCGGCATTGATGATGAAGCGCTGCGCACTATGCAGTCTGTGGGGCTGGTCGAGAACGTTTTGCCGCACACCACGCCGTGGCACGCGATGCGCTTTCTTACCCCGAAAGGCCGCTGTTTTGCTGATATCCAGCCGATGACCGACGAATTTGGCTGGTCGCGCCGCAATGCTTTTATTCAGCCGCAGGTGGACGCGGTGATGTTGGAAGGGTTGTCGCGTTTTCCCAACGTGCGCTGCCTGTTCTCCCGCGAACTGGAGGCCTTCAGCCAACAAAACGGCGAAGTGACGCTAAATCTGAAAGCGCCAGACGGTCAACGTGAAACGGTGAAGGCCCAGTGGCTGGTGGCCTGCGACGGCGGCGGCAGCAACGTCAGACGTTCTCTGAACGTGCCGTTTGAAGGTAAAACCGCGCCGAATCAGTGGATTGTGGTGGATATTGCCAACGATCCGCTCAGCACGCCGCATGTGTATTTGTGCTGCGATCCGGTGCGCCCGTATGTCTCCGCCGCGCTGCCGCACGCGGTGCGCCGTTTTGAGTTTATGGTTATGCCGGGGGAAACCGAAGCGCAGCTTAGCGAGCCGCAGAATATGCGCCAGTTGCTGAGCAAAGTACTGCCGAACCCGGACAACGTCGAGCTGATCCGCCAGCGCGTGTATACCCATAATGCTCGTCTGGCCGAACGTTTTCGTATTGACCGCGTGCTGCTGGCGGGCGATGCGGCGCACATTATGCCGGTCTGGCAGGGTCAGGGATACAACAGCGGCATGCGCGATGCTTTCAACCTGGCATGGAAACTGGCGCTGGTGATTAACGGTATAGCCGGCGATGCGCTGTTGGATACCTACCAGCAGGAACGCCGCGACCACGCCAAAGCGATGATCGACCTCTCCGTGACCGCTGGCAACGTACTTGCGCCGCCCAAACGCTGGCACGGCGCGGTACGCGATGGGGTTTCCTGGCTGTTGAACTATATTCCGCCGGTCAAACGCTACTTCCTTGAAATGCGGTTTAAGCCGATGCCGCAGTACCACGCCGGGGCGCTGGTGCGTGAAGGCGACGCGAAAACTTCACCGGTCGGCAAGATGTTTATCCAGCCGAAGGTGACGCTGGAATCGGGCGAAGTGACGTTGCTCGACAACGTCATCGGACCGAATTTCGCGGTGATTGGCTGGGGCTGTAACCCACTATGGGGCATGAGCGAGGCGCAGATCCAACAGTGGCAGGCGCTGGGGACGCGTTTTATCCAGGTCGTGCCGGATACGCAGATACATACCGATCAGGATAACCACGACGGCGTTACCCGCATAGGCGATACGCAAAACCGCCTGCGCGCGTGGTTTGCCCAGCACAACGCCGCGCTGGTAGTCATGCGCCCGGACCGCTTCGTGGCCGCCATCGCCATTCCGCAAACCCTGGGCAGCACCCTGAATAAACTGGCGTCGGTGATGACGCTCACTCGCGCTACTGCCGACATTCCTGTTGAAAAGGTTGCCTGATATGCACGCTTATCTTCACTGTCTTTCCCACTCGCCGCTGGTGGGCTATGTCGACCCGGCACAGGCTGTGCTCGACGAGGTTAACGGCGTGATCGCCAGCGCTCGGGCACGTATTGCGGCGTTCGAACCTGAACTGGTCGTGCTGTTTGCCCCCGATCACTACAACGGATTTTTCTACGACGTGATGCCGCCGTTCTGTTTAGGCGTTGGAGCTACAGCGATCGGCGATTTTGGTAGTGCGGCGGGGGAATTACCGGTGCCGACAGATCTCGCTGAAGCCTGCGCCCACGCGGTAATGAAAAGCGGTATCGATCTCGCCGTGTCCTACAACATGCAGGTCGATCATGGCTTCGCGCAGCCGCTGGAGTTTTTGCTCGGCGGCCTGGATAAGGTGCCGGTGCTGCCAGTGTTTATTAACGGCGTCGCCACGCCGCTGCCGGGCTTTCAGCGTACCCGCATGCTCGGTGAAGCGATTGGCCGTTTCGCCAGCTCGCTGAATAAGCGCGTGCTGTTTTTAGGCTCCGGTGGTCTGTCGCACCAGCCGCCGGTACCGGAGCTGGCGAAGGCTGATGCCCATATACGTGACCGCCTGCTCGGCAGCGGCAAACAGTTACCTGAAAACGAGCGCGAGCTGCGCCAGCAGCGGGTGATCAGCGCCGCCGAGAAGTTTGTGGTCGATCAAAACACGCTACACCCGCTTAACCCTGTCTGGGATAACCGTTTTATGACCCTGCTTGAGCAGGGGCGTTTGCAGGAGCTGGACGCGGTCAGTAACGAAGAGCTGTCCGCGATGGCGGGCAAATCAACGCACGAAGTTAAAACCTGGGTTGCCGCCTTTGCCGCCATTTCTGCCTTTGGCAACTGGCGCAGCGAAGGCCGTTATTACCGCCCGATCCCGGAGTGGATCGCCGGATTCGGCTCCCTGAGCGCCACTACGCAGAACTAAAACAGAACTGAATATGCAGGAGAACATCATGACTTACCAACCGCAAACCGAAGCCGCTACCAGTCGTTTTCTGGAGGTGCAGGAAGCAGGCGAAACCCTACGCGTGCATTTCAATGACTGTGGGCAGGGCGAAGAGACCGTCGTGCTGCTGCACGGATCCGGTCCTGGCGCGACGGGCTGGGCAAACTTCAGCCGCAATATCGATCCGCTGGTACAGGCCGGATACCGGGTGATCCTGTTGGATTGTCCTGGCTGGGGCAAAAGCGATGGGATCGTTAACCGCGGTTCGCGATCCGATCTCAACGCCCGCATCCTGAAAAGCGTGGTCGATCAGTTGGATATTCAAACAGTCCACCTGCTGGGTAACTCGATGGGCGGTCACAGTGCTGTGGCGTTTACCCTGAGCTGGCCGGAGCGCGTGGGCAAACTGGTATTAATGGGCGGCGGAACGGGCGGCATGAGCCTGTTTACCCCGATGCCGACCGAAGGTATCAAGCGCCTGAATCAGCTGTATCGCGAGCCGACCATCGAGAACCTGAAGCTGATGATGGAGATCTTTGTCTTCGACACCAGCGACCTGACCGAGGCGTTGTTTGAGGCGCGCCTGAATAACATGCTGTCGCGTCGCGATCACCTGGAAAACTTTGTCCAGAGTCTGGAGGCCAACCCGAAACAGTTCCCGGATTTCAGCCCGCGTCTGGGTGAAATCAAAGCCCAGACCCTGATTGTCTGGGGACGCAATGACCGCTTTGTGCCGATGGATGCCGGTCTGCGCCTGCTTTCCGGGATTGCCGGTTCTGAACTGCACATCTACCGCGACTGCGGGCACTGGGCGCAGTGGGAACATGCGGATGCCTTTAACCAACTGGTGCTGAATTTCCTCACACGCCCTTAAGGAACGGACATGACGAATCGTAATCTTGAGCAGCTAGCCGCCGATTTACGTCAGGCTGAAGAAAAAGGGGAAGCTATCGCCCCGCTGCGTGAATTAATTGGTGTGGATAACGCCGAAGCGGCCTACGCCATTCAGCGCATCAACGTGCAGTACGACGTGGCGCGCGGGCGTCGCGTGGTCGGGCGCAAAGTGGGGCTGACGCACCCGAAAGTGCAGCAGCAGCTGGGTGTCGATCAACCGGACTTCGGTACGCTGTTTGCTGATATGTGTTATGGCGATAACGAAACCATCCCGTTTTCCCGTGTGCTGCAACCGCGTATTGAAGCCGAAATTGCGCTGGTGCTGAACCGCGATCTGCCCAATACCGACACCACTTTTGACGAACTTTACAACGCCATCGAGTGGGTACTTCCCGCGCTGGAAGTGGTCGGCAGCCGTATCCGCGACTGGTCGATCAAATTTGTTGATACCGTGGCGGATAACGCCTCCTGTGGCGTGTATGTGGTCGGCGGTCCGGCACAGCGTCCGGCAGGATTAGATCTGAAAAACTGCGCGATGAAAATGACGCGCAACAACGAAGAGGTCTCCAGCGGGCGCGGCAGCGAATGCCTGGGACATCCGATCAACGCCGCCGTTTGGCTGGCGCGCAAAATGGCCAGCCTCGGCGAGCCGCTGCGTGCCGGAGACATTATTCTCACCGGAGCGTTAGGCCCGATGGTGGCGGTGAATGCGGGTGATCGTTTCGAAGCCCATATCGACGGTATTGGTTCAGTCGCCGCCACCTTTTCAGCGGCGGTTACAAAAGGAAGTCAGTCATGAGTAAGCGTAAAGTCGCCATTATCGGCTCCGGCAACATCGGTACCGATTTGATGATAAAAATTCTGCGTCACGGCGTGCATCTGGAAATGGCGGTGATGGTCGGTATCGATCCAGAATCTGATGGCCTGGCGCGTGCCCGACGCATGGGCGTTGCCACCACCCATGAAGGGGTGACAGGGCTTATCGCCATGCCGGAATTCGCCGATATCGACATCGTGTTTGACGCCACCAGCGCAGGCGCGCATGTGAAGAACGACGCCGCGCTACGTGCCGTTAAACCAGGCATCCGCCTGATCGACCTGACGCCCGCGGCAATCGGTCCTTACTGCGTGCCGGTGGTGAATCTGGCAGCCAACGTTGATCAGCAGAACGTCAATATGGTGACCTGCGGCGGACAGGCAACCATCCCAATGGTGGCGGCAGTTTCTCGCGTGGCAAAAGTCCATTACGCCGAGATTATCGCCTCGATCGCCAGTAAATCGGCGGGGCCGGGTACCCGCGCCAATATCGACGAGTTTACCGAAACTACCTCGAAGGCGATTGAAGTGGTCGGCGGCGCGGCAAAAGGCAAAGCCATTATTGTCCTTAACCCGGCCGAACCGCCGCTGATGATGCGTGACACGGTGTATGTGCTGAGCGAAGCGGCCTCTGAGGTTGAAGTTGAAGCGTCGATTAATGAGATGGCGGCGGCGGTGCAGGCCTACGTGCCGGGCTATCGCCTGAAACAGCGTGTCCAGTTTGAAGTCATCCCGGAGGATAAACCGGTGAATCTGCCGGGTATCGGCCAGTTCTCTGGGCTGAAAACCGCGGTGTATCTGGAAGTGGAAGGCGCGGCGCACTATTTACCAGCCTACGCGGGCAACCTCGACATTATGACCTCCAGCGCGCTGGCGACCGCTGAGAAGATGGCGCAGTCCCTCGCTCGTCAGGCAGGAGAAGCAGCATGAACGGTAAAAAACTCTATATCTCTGACGTGACCCTGCGCGACGGTATGCACGCTATTCGTCATCAATATTCGCTGGAGAATGTGCGCCAGATAGCCAAAGCGCTGGACGACGCACGGGTTGATTCTATTGAAGTGGCCCACGGCGACGGTTTACAAGGTTCCAGCTTTAACTACGGCTTTGGTGCGCACAGCGATCTGGAGTGGATTGAAGCGGCGGCGGACGTGGTGAAGCATGCCAAAATTGCCACGCTGTTGCTGCCGGGTATCGGCACTATTCATGACCTGAAAAATGCATATCAGGCCGGCGCACGGGTAGTGCGCGTGGCGACCCACTGCACTGAAGCAGACGTGTCGGCCCAGCATATTCAGTATGCGCGTGAGCTTGGCATGGATACCGTCGGCTTTCTGATGATGAGCCATATGACCACACCGGAGAACCTGGCGCAGCAGGCGAAGCTGATGGAAAACTACGGAGCGACCTGTATTTATGTGGTCGATTCCGGCGGCGCAATGAACATGAGCGATATTCGCGCCCGCTTCCGCGCACTGAAAGCGGTGCTGAAGCCGGAAACAGAAACCGGAATGCATGCGCATCACAACCTGAGTCTTGGGGTGGCGAACTCCATTGCCGCGGTAGAAGAGGGGTGTGACCGTATCGACGCCAGCCTGGCCGGGATGGGCGCAGGCGCGGGCAACGCGCCATTGGAGGTATTTATCGCCGCTGCGGATAAGCTTGGTTGGCAGCACGGCACCGATCTCTATGCACTGATGGACGCCGCCGACGATTTAGTGCGTCCACTACAAGACCGCCCGGTGCGGGTGGATCGTGAAACGCTGGCGCTGGGCTATGCCGGGGTGTACTCCAGCTTCCTGCGTCATTGCGAAGTGGCGGCAGCACGTTATGACCTGAGCGCAGTAGATATTCTGGTGGAACTGGGCAAACGTCGGATGGTGGGCGGCCAGGAAGATATGATCGTCGACGTAGCGCTGGACCTGCGCAACCGCAAATAAAAAATGATAACGCGGCTGGCAACGTATCAGCCGCGATTCACCTGCATCGTGACCTCAGAGGGACATCTTATGACGACCCGTACCCCCGCATCTTACCGCCTGACGTTGACCGTTGGGCTTTGCTTTTTAGTTGCCCTGATGGAAGGGCTGGATTTACAGGCCGCCGGTATCGCTGCCGTCGGTATCGCCCACGCGTTTGCGCTGGATAAAATGCAGATGGGTTGGATCTTCAGTGCGGGCATTCTCGGACTGCTGCCCGGCGCGCTGGTGGGCGGCATGCTGGCTGACCGCTATGGGCGCAAGCGCATTCTCATTGCCTCTGTGGCGCTGTTCGGCCTGTTCTCGCTGGCGACGGCGATTTCCTGGGATTTCTCATCACTGGTTTTTGCCCGTCTGATGACCGGTGTCGGGCTGGGCGCGGCGTTGCCGAATCTGATCGCGCTGACCTCCGAGGCGGCGGGCCCGCGTTTTCGCGGTACGGCGGTGAGCCTGATGTACTGCGGTGTGCCGATTGGCGCGGCGCTGGCGGCAGCGCTCGGGTTTAGCGGCCTGGCCTCCGCCTGGCAAACTGTGTTCTGGGTTGGCGGGGTGATCCCGCTGCTGCTGGTGCCGCTGTTGATGCGCTGGCTGCCGGAATCACAGGTTTATACCCAACAAACGCAAGTGGCCGCCGCACCGCTGCGTGCCCTGTTTGCGCCAGCGACGGCGAGTGCCACGCTGCTGCTGTGGTTGTGCTATTTCTTCACCCTGCTGGTGGTGTATATGCTGATCAACTGGCTGCCGATGCTGCTGGTGGAGCAGGGCTTTCGGCCATCGCAGGCGGCAGGCGTAATGTTTGCTCTGCAAATTGGCGCGGCCAGCGGCACGTTAATTCTCGGGGCGTTAATGGATAAACTGCGCCCGGTGGTGATGTCGCTGCTGATCTACACTGGGATGTTGGCTTCGCTGCTGGCGCTGGGTACGGTGTCGTCATTGAGCGGCATGCTAATGGCGGGATTTGTGGCCGGGATGTTCGCCACCGGCGGGCAAAGCGTGTTGTATGCGCTGGCGCCGCTGTTTTACAGCACGCAGATCCGCGCCACAGGTGTGGGCACCGCCGTCGCAGTCGGGCGTCTGGGGGCGATGAGCGGCCCGCTGCTGGCAGGGAAAATGTTAGCGCTCGGTACCGGAACGGTAGGGGTGATGGCGGCTTCTGCGCCGGGCATTTTGCTGGCAGGCCTGGCGGTATTTATTCTGATGAGCCGCAAATCGCAGATGCCGATCCCGGCCAGCGGTGCTTAAGCATTCATCCGGTTGTGTGAGTGGGGAGATTTGGTTCCTACTTCCGGGTGAACGCCGTCAGTCAACTGTGTTGCCAAAGTTTAGATAAAACATGGCAACGGAGGCGTTATGAGCTGGCGGCCCTTTTTGTATCTGATTATTAATCCCCACCCGCTATTAAGCGCCCGACGCGGTCATCTGCGTCTGGTGCAGGGTTGACTTTGCATTCTGTTAACAAACGCGGTATAACAAACCTTCTTTGGATGTTTAGATGTCCATACGTTTAGAAGGTTATATGCAAACAACACAACAAAATGCGCCACTGAAGCGCACAATGAAAACGCGTCACCTGATTATGCTTTCCTTGGGCGGCGTGATTGGCACAGGATTATTCTTCAATACCGGGTACATCATCTCCACCACTGGAGCGGCGGGAACGCTGCTGGCCTATCTGATTGGCGCGCTGGTGGTCTGGCTGGTTATGCAGTGTCTGGGCGAGCTGTCGGTCGCGATGCCGGAGACCGGGGCGTTTCACGTTTATGCCGCGCGCTATCTTGGTCCGGCTACCGGGTATACCGTGGCCTGGCTCTATTGGCTGACCTGGACCGTGGCGCTGGGTTCGAGCTTTACCGCCGCCGGATTCTGTATGCAGTACTGGTTTCCACAGGTGCCGGTATGGGTCTGGTGCATGGTGTTCTGCGCGATTATTTTTGGTCTGAATGTTATCTCCACACGCTTTTTTGCCGAAGGGGAGTTCTGGTTCTCCCTGGTCAAGGTGGTCACTATCATCGCCTTTATCATCCTCGGTGGGGCGGCGATTTTCGGCTTTATTCCTATGCAGGATGGCTCGCCCGAGCCGGGGCTGAGTAATATCACGGCGGAAGGCTGGTTCCCGCACGGTGGCTTACCGATTCTGATGACTATGGTGGCAGTGAACTTTGCTTTTTCGGGTACCGAGCTTATCGGCATTGCCGCCGGTGAAACGGAAAACCCGCGCAAAGTTATCCCGGTAGCGATTCGTACTACCATCGCGCGACTGATTATTTTCTTTATCGGCACCGTGTTTGTGCTGGCGGCGCTGATCCCGATGCAGCAGGCGGGCGTGGAGAAAAGCCCGTTTGTGCTGGTGTTTGAGAAAGTAGGGATCCCGTACGCCGCTGATATTTTTAACTTCGTGATCCTGACGGCTATTCTTTCTGCAGCGAACTCCGGGTTATATGCCTCCGGGCGCATGCTGTGGTCGCTGTCGAATGAACGTACGCTACCGGCCTGTTTTGCGCGAGTAACGAAAAACGGCGTTCCACTGACGGCGCTGTCGGTCAGTATGCTCGGTGGTGTGCTGGCGCTGTTTTCCAGCGTGGTGGCCCCGGACACGGTATTTGTTGCGCTGTCGGCAATCTCCGGGTTTGCGGTGGTGGCGGTGTGGCTGAGTATCTGCGCCTCGCATTTTGTTTTTCGTCGCCGTCATCTGCAACAAGGTAAGGCATTGAGTGAATTACATTATCGCGCGCCGTGGTATCCGCTGGTGCCGGTATTAGGTTTTGTGCTGTGCCTGGTGGCCTGTGTAGGGCTGGCATTCGATCCAGCGCAGAGAATTGCGTTGTGGTGCGGGTTACCGTTTGTTGCGTTGTGCTATGGTGCTTATTTCCTTACTCAACCCCGAAACGCAAAACAGGAGCCAGAACATGTCGCAGAATAATCCGTTACGCGCTCTCCTTGATAAACAGGATATCCTGCTGCTGGATGGCGCGATGGCGACGGAGCTGGAAGCGCGAGGGTGTAACTTAGCCGACAGCCTGTGGTCAGCCAAAGTGCTGGTAGAAAACCCGGAGCTTATCCGCGAAGTGCATCTTGATTACTACCGGGCGGGGGCGCAATGCGCGATCACTGCCAGCTATCAGGCGACGCCGGCGGGCTTCGCCGCGCGAGGTCTGGATGAAGCGCAGTCGAAAGCGCTGATTGGCAAAAGCGTGGAGCTGGCGCGTAAAGCCCGTGAAGCGTATCTGGCAGAGAACCCGCAGGCGGGAACGCTGCTGGTGGCGGGATCCGTCGGGCCTTACGGCGCGTATCTGGCGGATGGCTCTGAATACCGTGGCGATTATCATTGTAGCGTTGAGGCATTTCAGGCGTTTCATCGCCCGCGCGTGGAAGCCTTGTTGGATGCCGGGGCCGATCTGCTGGCCTGCGAAACCCTGCCGAATTTTGCCGAGATTGAGGCGTTGGCCGAGCTGTTGACCGCATATCCGCGTGCGCGGGCGTGGTTCTCATTTACCCTGCGCGACAGCGAGCACCTGAGCGACGGTACGCCGCTGCGTGACGTGGTTGCGTTGCTGGCGGGTTATCCGCAGGTGGTGGCGCTAGGCATTAACTGCATTGCGCTGGAAAACACCACCGCTGCGTTGCAGCATTTACACGGTTTAACGGCGCTGCCGCTGGTGGTGTATCCGAACTCGGGCGAGCAGTACGATGCGGTGAGCAAAACCTGGCATCATCACGGTGAGCATTGTGCGCAGCTGGCGGATTATCTGCCGCAGTGGCAGGCCGCTGGCGCACGGTTGATTGGCGGGTGCTGTCGCACCACGCCTGCGGATATCGCCGCGCTAAAAGTGCGAAGCTGAGAGTTTATCGGGCCTACATCGTTCATTGTAGGCCTGATAAGCGCAGCGCATCAGGCATTGCCGGATGGCGGCACAAGCGCCTTATCCGGCCTACAAAGCCACAAAACGTTATGCCGCATCCGCCAGAACAAACATGCCGTACGGATGGATTTCGAGATAATACTGCTCGCCGACGTCCGGTTGCAGGCGCGTAGCGTTGACCTGCAATAAAATCTCCTGCCCGTGCCATTCCACCGTCACTTCATACTGCGGCCCCATATAGGCGACATGGCGGATCACGCAGCGCTGGCTCTCTTCGCCGCGATCGCTGAGCGTGATCGCTTCCGGGCGCACACCGACCATCCCTTCGCCCTGTGTACCAAAGTGCAGCGGGCGCGGCAGATGATAGCCGTAGATATCAACGTATCCGTCGCTGAAGGTTGCCGGGAACAGGTTGGCATCGCCCATAAAGCTCGCCATAAAGCGGGAGGCGGGCTGGCGGTAAAGATCCTGCGGTGAGCCGATCTGCATGATGTGTCCCTTGTTCATCACCAGCACGGTATCAGAAACCGCAAAGGCTTCGCTCTGATCGTGGGTGACGTACAGCGAGGTGATATCAAACTGCTTTTGCAGCTCGCGGATCTTGTCGCGCATGCTGCGACGCAGGTTGGCGTCGAGGTTACTCAACGGCTCATCAAACAGCAGCACTTTCGGCTTGAGGATTAGCGCGCGGGCCAGCGCCACGCGCTGCTGCTGACCGCCGGAGATCTGATCGACAAAGCGGTCTTCGAATCCTTCCAGATCCACCATCGCCAACGCCTCTTTGACGCGGGCTTTCAGCTCTGCGCGCGGTACACCGAGCATTTTCAGGCCATAACCGACATTCTCTCCCAGCGACATATGCGGGAACAGGGCATAGGACTGAAACACCATGCAGATATCGCGCTGCTGAATAGAGCGATGGGTGACGTCTTCGCCATCAATGAAAATTTGCCCTTCGCTCGGTTTTTCCAGCCCGGCAACCAGGCGCAAAATAGTGGTTTTGCCGCAGCCGGATGGTCCGAGCAGCGTCACCATTTGCCCCTGCGGGATGGTGAGGTTGATATTGTCGATTACCGTATTACTGCCAAATCGTTTAGTGACGTTGCGCAGTTCAACGAAATTTTTCTGAGTCATAGTACGCTCCATTACGCCTGGTTTTTGGCTTTTGAACGGGAGGTACGTGATTCACCGATCAGCCAGTCAAAGATGAAAATAATCGCCAGCATCACCACGATCAGAATGGAACCGTAGGCAATCGCTACACCGTATTCGCCATCTTCCACGCGGTTCAGGATGTAGGCCGTCGCTACGCGGGTATCCGGCGTGACGAGGAACACAATGGCGCTGACGGTGGTAATGGCGCGCACAAAGCTGTAAATCAGCGCCGAGAGGATCGCCGGGCGCAGCAGCGGCAGCAGGATGTGCGTAATGGTACGCAGGGAACCGGCGCGCAGGCTGAGTGAGGCTTCATCGAGCGATTTATCGATTTGGCCCAAGCCCGCGATGCCTGCGCGGATACCGACCGGGACGTTACGCATTACCATCGATATAATGACAATCGCCGCCGTACCAGTGAGGTACACCGGGGCGCTGTTAAAGGCCAGAATGTATGACACGCCCGCGACGGTGCCCGGAACGGCAAAGCACAGCATGGTGGTGAACTCGATGGTCTTCTTACCTTTAAACTGTTGGCGCACCACGATCCATGCGATCAGCAGGCCGAAGATCGCGGTGATCGGCGCGGCAATCCCGGCGTAGAGCAGGGTGTCGAGCAGTGAAGGCCACGCGCCGTCGCTCATCCCCTGACCGAACAGTTTGGTAAAGTTCGCCAGCGTCAGGGTGTAGTCCACGCCCCAGTTGACGGTGAAGCTACCGTAGAAAATGCTGCCGTAGAGCAGGGCGTTAAAGGCAATCCACACTGCCAGCAGCGCGACCACGCTCCATACCAGCGTTACCGGCAGCGGCTGTACGTCGCCCCGGTAGGATTTGCCGGAAACGGTGACGTATGAGCGTTTACCAATCCACATATACTGCACGCAAAACACCAGCAGCGAGAACAGCAGCAGGAAGGCACCCAGCGTACTGGCGGCCTGGTAGTCAAGCTGCGAACCGGTGATGTAGAAGTAGATTTGCGTTGCCAGCACGTCGAAGTTACCGCCGAGCACCAGCGGGTTACTAAAGTCGGCCAGCGACTGCACGACCACAATCAAAAAGGCGTTAGCCAGTGCGGGTTTTAGCAGCGGGACAAACACGCCGTTAAAGGTCTGCCAGCGGCTGGCACGCAGGGTGTATGACGCTTCTTCCAGCGACGGATGAATGGTTTTGATTGCTCCGTCGAGGATCATAAACGCCATCGGCGTAAAGGCCAGAACCTGCGCCAGCCAGATGCCGGTAAAGCCATACAGCCAGTTGGTGTTGGTTAAACCAAACCATTCGACCATAAACTCGGTGATGTAACCGGAGCGTCCCATCATCAGCGTGACGCCTAAACCGACGACAAACGGCGGAGTGACGATCGGCAAAATCGAGAAGATACGTCCGATTATGGCGCTACGTCTGGCGATACGGGTGGTGTAGATAGCCAGTACCAGACCAAAGAAGGTACAGCCGACGCCGACGGCAATCGACAGCATAATCGAGTTGAGGATCACCTGAATGATATGTGCCTGCGACAGCACATTCATAAACGCCAGCGGGGCAAATTCCCCGGCGTCGTTGGTGAACATCGGAATGAAAATGGCGATGCTCGGCCAGACGATAAAAATACCGATCAGCGCGACAATCGCGGTAAGTGAGCCGATGACGAAACGGTCACCGCCCAGCCATTCGAGGCGGGTGAGTGCCAGGGTCATGATTGCGCCAAGCGCGACAAACAGCACGATGGTGGCATAGCCTAAGCCGCGACCCTCAAGGGTGGCGCTGGCGACAATAAAGGCCATACAGAAAAATGCCCAACCCGCGTCAAGATAATGGCGGCTGCGCTGTTCGCGCCTGGCTTCATGGAATGGGCGCACCAGCAGCAGGCTTGGCAGCAGATACCACAGCCAACTGATATTGAACTGCGACCAGCCGTAGGCGGTGAGTATTTCCTCCCGCGTTGACTCCAGCAGACCGTAGTCCAGGCTCCAGCTAGGCAGCAGGGCAAACGCCAGCCAGCCGAGCAAAACCCAAAGAAATATCGCATCCCGTTTTTTCACGGGATGGAGTGCAAGTGTGTGTGACATAGCGTTTCCGGTAATGTAGGCCGGGTAAGGCGTTTACACCGCACCCGGCAAATGAACGCAACGTGGGCTTATTTACCCATCTTAACTTCGCTAACCCACTTATTGATCAACGCCTTACGTACGTCAGTCGAGCCGTACTTATCCATGTCGTAATTGATAAGCTTCAGGTCGTCGAGCTTCAGCGAGTTAGGAGAGGTCTCGGCAGTGGTGTTGGTCAGGATCTGATAGGATTTGCCTTTCTTCCACGCCAGCTCCTGTGCGTCTTTCGACAGCACCCAGTCAACGAACAGTTTGGCGTTGTCGACGTTGCGAGCGCCTTTCAGAATGCTGACGCCGCCGATTTCATACCCGGTGCCTTCGCAGGGGGAAATCAGCTCCAGCGGTGCGCCCTGTTCTTTTTCCAGCGAGTAGTCGTGCAGGAAGCCAATGCCGATAGCCGTTTCGCCGCGAGCGGCGTTACGCGCCGGGGCAATGCCGGATTTGGTGTATTGAGAGACGTTGGCATTGAGCTGTTTCAGGTAATCAAAGGCCTGATCTTCACCCCACAGTTGAGCAAAGGTCGCCAGCGCGGTGTAGGCGGTACCGGAGCTTTGCGGGTCAGCAATCTGGATTTCGCCTTTGTATTCCGGTTTGGTCAGATCCTTCCAGCATTTTGGCACCGGCAGGTTTTTCTCTTTCAGGCGCTGGGTGTTGACGCCAAAGCCCAGAATACCGACGTAAACCGCCGAAGAGAGGTTACCTTTGACCTTCGCGGGATCGCGGAATTTCTCCATGATCTGTTCGAGGTTTGGTGATTTATACGGCTGCAGCAGACCCATTTCACCGGCCTGGGATTGCGGATCCAGCGTACCGCCGTACCACACATCCGCCTGCGGGTTTTTCTTCTCTGCATCCACTTTCGCCAGCGTACTGCCAGAGCCGTTGCGAATGAATGAGGTTTTCACATCATATTTTTCACCGAAGGCTTTGGTTTCGGTTTCGCACATCTCGTTGGTGGCGCTGCAATACACCACCAGACGGCCCTGCGCCTGAGCTGCGTTGCTGAAGGCCGCCAGCGTCAGAGCGGAAGCAATCAGGGTAGAGGTAAGCGTCAGTTTCATTGTTTTATCCTTTGACTGAGAGAAGGGGTAATGCCCGCAATGAGCAACGGCATCAGCAATAAACCCATAAATACAGCGGCAACCGAGAGCAAACTGAACATTCCCGACCAGCCGTAATGTTCTATGACCAACGACAGCGGCCAACCCGCCAGCGCGGCCCCCAGATAGGCGAAAAGCCCGAGAAAACCGGTAATTGAACCTGCCGCCGCTTTGTGTCCGCATTCAACGGCTGCGAGGCCAATTAGCATCTGTGGGCCAAACACAAAAAAGCCCACGGTAAAGAAGCACACTGCCAGTAACGCGTAGTGGTGCACCGGGGCCAGCCACAGGGCGGCGACGGAAACCATCAGCCCCAGCGTGAACAGCAAAATCATCGGCGCACGTTGACCGCTGAACAGCAGATCCGATCCCCATCCGGCAAACAGCGCCCCCAGCAAGCCGCCAACTTCAAACAGCATCACCGTGGCATTGGCGCTGAGCAGATTCACGCCGTGGCTTTCGGTCAGCCAGATGTTGCCCCAGTCGTTGAGCGCAATGCGGATCAAATAGACCAACACATACGATACGCCGAGCAGCCAGATCATCGGGTTTTTCAGCATGGTGGTACGTAACATTTGCCACAGCCCCATCGGCGGGCTTTGCTGCTCCTGACGTAGCTCCAGCGGGTCATGCCGCCATTCCCCAACCGTGGGTAATCCTTCTTCCTGGGGCGTACCTTTCAATTGCAGGGTGAGCCAGATTCCCAGTGCCATACTGATTATCCCCGGTGCCAGCATGGCCGCCTGCCAGCCCCACCAGTGGGCGGCAAAAGCGCTAATTAGCGGGATAATAGCGCCACCGATGTTGATTGACATATTCCAGCAGCCCCACCAGAAGCCACGTTCGTTGCGCGAGTACCAGTGGGTCAGTAGTCGGGCACAGGGTGGCCAGCCCCAGCCCTGAAAAAATCCGTTCAGCGTCCAGACCACCAGCAGCAGCGTCAGCGATTCACCAAAGGCGAACAGCACGTTTAAAACGCCGGTGGCAAACAGACCAATACCCATAAACGCGCGCTGTCCGTGGCTGTCGTGCCACAGCCCGGCGGTGAATTTCGACAGACCATAGGTCAGATAAAACAGTGACCCAAGCAGGCCGATATCGCCTTTATCCAGACCCAGATCCGTTTGCAGCGCCGGGAGGACGTAGTTAACGCTTTTGCGCGTCAGATAAAACGCGGCGTAACCAATTACCATACACATCAGCAGCCGGGGGCGTAGCGCCCGGTATTGTTGGTCTGTTTCGCTGGCTGAGCGTGTATGCATGGCAGTCTCCGTTTGTGCTGACTATAGGAAAGTGAAAGCAAAAGGGGATGAGAGAAAGTCCGCAGTGACTAAGACTTTTTCCTGGTTAGCGACTGGTTTGTTGCAAATTTGTGGGCAAGTTAACAATTACTCGCGTGCCGTTGTTTGATTCGAGCGTCAGTTCACCGCCAAGGGCGCTCACCCGCTCACGCATCCCCTGGATACCGAAACCGGGAATTTTTTCTGGCAGAATACCAACGCCGTTGTCAGCGACGTCCAGAAACAAGCAATGTTCCCGCAGGCGCAGCGTAATCGACACATCGCTGGCATCGGCATGTTTACAGACGTTATTGAGTAACTCCTGCAACAGGCGATACAGCGTGAAGCGCACCGTTTCGTTTTCTGGCGTATTTTCTAGCTGATAATCAAAGCGGCAGCGAATACCCCGTTCAGCAAAAGCAAATTCATTCACCAGATGATGTAGTGCATCTTTAAAAGACAGTTCATCGAGCGCGGGGGGGCGCAGTTGGCGCAGCAACTGACGGGTGGAGTGATGAATACGCCGGGCCAGGTCGTTGATTTGATTCGCAGCCTCAAGCGTTTGCTCACGACCCGGTGCGCGTTTGACCAGTTGCGACTGAATTTGAATGGCGGTGATGTTCTGGCCTATTTCGTCATGTAGTTCGCGCGCTAAACTTTTTCGCGTGTCTTCCTCGGTACGAATCAGTTGTTCTGTCAGCGCGCGACGCGCCGCCAGTTCGGTTTCCAGACGCTGGCGATAATGGTGCAGGTTTTGCGCCAGATGCTGCTGGCGGCTGATGGCGATCCCCAGGCCTATGCCGAGTAGCGCCTGGGTGGCGAGGAAAATCTCCAGCTCCAGTAAGTTACTGAACCCGACGCCGATTTGCCGGGCGATAGTGATCATCATACTGCCGAGCAATCCTGACAACACGCCGCCCTGCCAGCCAAATTTCCACGCCATCACCACGTTTGGTAAAAACACCACGATTAGCAACAGGCGCTCGATCTCCGGCGACAGCACCATCTGAGTACCGATGCCAATAATAAAAAACAGGCTACACCAGATGATAAGCGAGGTGCGCAGCGGGGGATTGGTGGTATCCAGCCCGAGCAGATGATAGCGGTGCTGCTGGCGCAGAAATTCATAGATCAGATAAACAAACGGCGTCAGCAACACGCCGCCGGTAAACGACGCCAGGCCAATCAGCGTTGCCGGGCTCTGGATAAACGGTGAAAGCAGGGCGGTATTGAGCAATGAGGTGAGCGTTACGGCGGCCAGCAGCAGCGTTAAGCGTTGCCAGTAAAGGGGAAAGCGGTGCCAGTATGACTGGCCGATGCTCGCTGGAATCAGGCTAATTAACGGCGCAGCCAGCAGGATATAGCCATTCAGTAATTGCTCGCTGTGCAGCCAGAACAACATCAACACCGGCGGCAGTATCAGCGCGGGCCAGTAACGGCGAGAAAGCAGAATTAACAGCGCGAGATAGACGCCGTGTGGCAGAAATAGCGCCGCCTGCTGGCCGTTGTGGGTCAGATAAAACCCCAGCGTCCACAGCATCAGCCAGCCCGATCCCCAGGCCAGCAGAATAAACAGAGAAATAACCCAATGCCGAAGGTTACGCGACATTAATGCCCCGTCAATAGCTGGTGGTCGAGGGCAAAATGCACCAGATCGATGGTGCTGTGGCATTGCAGTTTTCCCAGCACGTTCGCCCGATGAACGTGCACCGTCTTGTGGCTGAGGTCGAGCTTGAAGGCGATCTCTTTTACGCTGTCACCTTTAACCAACAGATCAAACACTTCACGCTCGCGCGGGGTCAGAACTTCCAGAACCTGCGCGGGCTGCTCGCCGCCGCGTAGCGCCCGTAGCGCATCGGCACACAGGTAATGGCCGCCCATGCCTACAGAGCGTACTGCCTGCACCAGCTCTTCCGGGCCGCAGCGTTTGGTCAGGTAGCCGCTGGCGCCTGCGTCCAGCGCGCTTTGCACAAACGTGGGCGAGTCATAAATGCTGAGAATAATGGCGCGAAAACCGGGCTTCTGCGCCCGCAGTCGTTTTAACAGGCTCAGACCATTTTCATCCGGCATGGCGATATCCATTACCGCGACGCTGACATCATCATGCAGAAGTGCAGGCCAGGCTTCCGCCGCGCTGCTGTACTGACCGGTAACGTTCAGATCGTCTTCGAGACTGAGTAATTGCGCAAAGCCGGAACGCACCACCACATGGTCATCCACCAGCACAACATGAATCATGATATTGCTCTCTTGCTGACAATGGCCTCTATGATGCCTGCCAGCGCCGCGCTGGCAATCATCGTGGCGCGGATATGTAACGAATGTAACAAAATCGCAATAATTTGCCGGGTGTTGTAGCGAGTGTAGGCCTGATAAGCGCAGCGCATCAGGCATTGATTGCCGGATGGCGGCGCAAGCGCCCTATCCGGCCTACGTTCTGTAATGAGCGAAATAGCTAACTATTGCCGCTTTTTTTCTAAAAACGCTTTGTTCTTAGCCAGAATTTTTAATTCCTTTATCAAAATGTGCCGCAACGAAATACTGCCTCCATAACAAGACAGGGGAGCAGACAATCATGGCTATTTCATCGCGTAACGCACTTCTTGCCGCACTGGCATTCATCGCATTTCAGGCGCAGGCGGTGAACGTCACCGTTGCTTATCAGACCTCCGCCGAACCTGCCAAAGTGGCGCAGGCGGACAACACGTTTGCCAAAGAGAGCGGGGCGACCGTTGACTGGCGCAAATTCGACAGCGGGGCGAGCATCGTTCGTGCGCTGGCATCCGGTGATGTGCAGATCGGTAATCTTGGCTCCAGCCCGCTGGCGGTCGCTGCCAGTCAGCAGGTGCCTATTGAGGTTTTCCTGCTGGCATCAAAGCTCGGCAATTCTGAGGCGCTGGTGGTGAAGAAAAACATCAGTAAACCGGAAGATTTGATTGGCAAACGCATTGCCGTGCCGTTTATATCCACCACCCATTACAGCCTGCTGGCGGCGTTGAAACATTGGGGGATTAAACCCGGCCAGGTGGAGATTGTGAACCTGCAACCACCAGCGATTATTGCCGCATGGCAGCGCGGAGATATTGATGGTGCATATGTCTGGGCACCTGCGGTCAACGCGTTGGAAAAAGACGGAAAGGTGTTAACCGACTCCTCGCAGGTTGGCGAGTGGGGGGCACCGACGCTGGACGTGTGGGTGGTGCGCAAAGATTTTGCCGAGAAGCATCCTGAGGTGGTGAAAGCCTTTGCCAAAAGCGCTATCGATGCCCAGCAGCCTTATATCGCTAATCCTGATGAATGGCTGAAGCAGCCGGAGAATATCAGCAAACTGTCGCGTTTGAGCGGTGTACCGGAGGCGGATGTTCCGGGGCTGGTGAAAGGTAACACTTACCTGACACCGCAACAGCAAACCGCTGAGCTAACCGGCCCGGTGAACAAAGCGATTATCGACACCGCGCAGTTCCTTAAAGAGCAGGGCAAAGTCCCCGCTGTCGCGACAGATTACAGCCAGTACGTGACCGATCGCTTCGTGCAATAAAAAGGAGGCGATGATGCTGCAAATCTCTCATCTTGCCGCCAGCTACGGTGGAAAACCGGCGCTGGAGGATATCAACCTGACGCTCGATAGCGGTGAACTGCTGGTGGTACTCGGGCCTTCCGGTTGTGGGAAAACCACGTTGTTAAATCTGATTGCTGGGTTTGTGCCGTATCAGCATGGCAGCATCACGCTGGCGGGTAACAGGGTTGATGGTCCGGGGGCAGATCGCGGGGTCGTGTTCCAGAACGAAGGTCTGCTGCCCTGGCGTAACGTCCAGGACAACGTGGCTTTTGGTCTGCAGCTGGCGGGCGTGGACAAGCCGCAGCGTCAGCGTATTGCCCTGGATATGTTGCAGAAAGTCGGGCTGGAGGGCGCGGGAAAACGCTTTATCTGGCAACTTTCCGGTGGACAACGTCAGCGCGTCGGCATTGCCCGGGCGCTGGCGGCCAACCCGCAGCTGTTGCTGCTGGATGAACCCTTTGGTGCGCTCGACGCCTTTACCCGCGAGCAGATGCAAACCCTGCTGCTGAAGCTGTGGCATGAGACTGGCAAACAGGTGCTGCTGATTACCCACGATATTGAAGAAGCGGTGTTTATGGCGACAGAACTGGTATTGCTGTCCCCAGGACCAGGCCGGGTACTGGAACGTCTGCCGCTCAATTTCGCCCGTCGCTTTGTGGCCGGAGAGTCGAGCCGCAGCATTAAGTCCGATCCGCAGTTTATCGCCATGCGCGAGTACGTGTTAGGTCGTGTCTTTGAACAACGGGAGGCATTCTCATGAGCGTGGTGATTAATGATAAACCCCGTCGCCAGCGGGTGCTGAACTGGCGCTGGCCGTTCTCGCGGCAGATTACCTTAAGCCTTGGTACGTTGGCCGTCATTCTGGCGGTGTGGTGGACGGTGGCGGCGCTGCAGTTAATCAGTCCGCTGTTTTTACCGCCGCCGGGACAGGTTTTACAAAAGCTGATCGTCATTGCCGGGCCGCAAGGGTTTATGGATGCCACGCTGTGGCAGCATCTGGCGGCGAGTCTGACGCGTATTGTTATCGCGCTGCTGGCGGCAGTGCTGCTGGGCGTTCCGGTTGGGATCGCGATGGGGCTGAGTCCGACAATGCGCGGCATTCTCGATCCGATCATTGAACTGTATCGTCCGGTTCCTCCCCTGGCCTATTTACCGCTGATGGTCATTTGGTTTGGCATCGGTGAAACCTCCAAGATCCTGCTGATCTATCTGGCGATTTTCGCCCCTGTGGCGATGTCGGCGTTGGCGGGGGTGAAAAGTGCGCAGCAGGTGAGAGTGCGCGCCGCGCAGTCGCTGGGGGCCAGCCGTGCGCAGGTGCTGTGGTTTGTTATTTTGCCGGGGGCATTACCGGAGATCCTCACCGGGTTACGCATCGGGCTTGGCGTGGGTTGGTCGACGCTGGTGGCAGCTGAACTGATCGCTGCCACGCGAGGGTTAGGATTTATGGTGCAGTCAGCCGGTGAGTTTCTGGCAACGGATGTGGTGCTGGCAGGGATCGCGGTCATTGCCGTTATCGCATTTATTTTAGAACTGGGTCTGCGCGCGCTTCAGCGTCGCCTGACGCCCTGGCATGGAGAAGTACAATGAGTGAACGTCTGAGCATTACCCCGCTGGGGCCGTACATTGGCGCACAAATCACTGGTGCGGATTTGACGCGCCCGCTGAGCGATAATCAGTTTGAACAGCTTTATCATGCGGTACTGCGCCACCAGGTGGTGTTTCTGCGGCAGCAGGTGATTACGCCACAACAGCAGCGGGCACTGGCGCTGCGTTTCGGCGATCTGCATATTCACCCTGTCTATCCACATGCCGAAGGGGTAGAGGAAATTATCGTGCTGGATACCCATAACGATAATCCGCCGGATAACGACAACTGGCACACCGATGTCACCTTTATCGACACGCCGCCTGCCGGGGCGATTCTGGCAGCAAAAGAGCTGCCATCGGCCGGGGGAGACACTCTATGGACCAGCGGAATTGCTGCTTATGAGGCATTGTCTGAGCCGTTTCGTCAGCTGTTGAGTGGCCTGCGGGCAGAGCATGATTTCCGTAAATCGTTCCAGGAATATAAATACCGCAAGACACCAGAAGAGCATCAGCGCTGGCTGGATGCGGTGGCGAAACATCCGCCATTGCTACATCCGGTGGTGCGGACCCATCCGGTAAGCGGTAAACAGGCACTGTTTGTGAATGAGGGATTTACTACGCGAATTGTCGATGTGACGGAAAAAGAGAGCGAGGCGTTACTAAGCTTTTTATTCGCCCATATCACCAAACCGGAGTTTCAGGTGCGCTGGCGCTGGCAGCCCAACGATGTGGCGATTTGGGATAATCGCGTCACGCAACATTATGCCAATGCGGATTATCTGCCGCAGCGGCGTATTATGCACCGGGCGACGATCCTCGGGGATCAGCCTTTTTATCGGGCGGGGTGATTGTTGGTGGGATTTTACTTATCGGGCCTGGAACTGTCGGCCCGATAAGGCGAAGTCGCCATTCGGCAACAAAGTGGTTAGCGCAGGATTTTTTTCTCAGCCAGATCCAGTGCGAAGTAACTGAAGATCAGATCCGCGCCAGCGCGTTTGATCGAGCCTAAGCTTTCCAGAACCACTTTCTCTTCATCTATTGCACCTGCCATCGCCGCGAATTTGATCATCGCGTATTCACCGCTGACCTGATAAGCGCCAATCGGCAGCTCGGTGCGCTCGCGGATATCACGCAGAATATCGAGATACGCGCCAGCCGGTTTCACCATCAGGCAGTCTGCGCCCTGGGCTTCATCCAGCAGCGATTCGCGAATCGCTTCACGGCGATTCATCGGGTTCATTTGATACGTTTTACGATCGCCTTTCAGCGCCGTGCCTGCAGCTTCACGGAACGGGCCGTAGAAAGAAGAGGCAAACTTGGTGGAGTAGGACATGATCGCAGTATCGGTGAAGCCCGCGGCGTCCAGCGCCTGGCGAATCGCCTGTACCTGGCCGTCCATTGCGGCGGAAGGGGCGATGAAATCTGCGCCCGCTGCTGCGGCAACGACTGCCTGCTTGCCGAGGTTAGCAAGGGTTAAATCGTTATCAACGCCGTGTTCGCATAATACACCGCAGTGACCGTGCGAGGTGTATTCACAGAAACAGGTGTCGGACATGACGATCATTTCCGGTACGGTCTGCTTACAGATACGCGACATGCGCGCCACCAGACCGTCTTCTTTCCAGGCATCGCTGCCGGTCTCATCGGTGTGATGAGAAATCCCGAAGGTCATGACCGAGCGGATGCCTGCATTAGCAATACGTTCGATTTCGCGCGCCAGGTGTTTCTCTGGTATGCGCATCACGCCGGGCATGGCGTCGATAGCTTTGTAATCGTCGAGTTCTTCTTCAACAAAGATCGGCAACACCAGGTCATTTAAGCTGAGTGTTGTCTCTTCAAACATAGCGCGCAGCGCAGGGGATTTGCGCAGGCGACGAGGGCGTTGGATTAGGTCTGTCATGGTATGCCTGATGTTTGTGGAATCGAAGGCCGTAGTATACCCGAACCTGAGGGCGAGGGGTTTACGAAAGTTGGCGTTATGCCGAGGTTATGTTGATGTTATCAATGCTTGGTATTATGTGTTATCTCTATTTTTGCAATTATGACTATTTTAAATAGTGATTAGTTTTATGGTGAATTTAGTTTAATTTAATTTTTAATTAAGTGGCGAGATTTAACGGTATTTATTTGCTGACGTTTGATTTTTAAGCTAATCATAATTTCAATATATTGTTTCGCCAATGGTTTTACATGTAACTGTCTAAAATAAAAATGATTTTTACGTTTATTTGCTGTTTCGAATAATTTGCATATCTATTGTCCGTAATCGGACTTAAACCAAAGAATAATTGAACCTTTCCTTTGTGAAACCGCATAATCTTCCCCGCGAAACATAAAATGTTTTCTTTGCATTGATAATTGATGGATCAACTATATTACGTCCCTGAGGAGGGATGACAAATGCACACTTGGAAAAAGAAACTTGTAGTCTCACAATTAGCATTAGCCTGCACTTTGGCAATCACTTCTCAGGCGAATGCTTCAACTGATATCTCTGGGACCACCTACACAACGTTTGCTCATTATAATGACGCATCCTATGCGGATGGCGTCTATTATGATGGATATGTTGGTTGGAACAATTACGACACCGATAGTATTTATAACGGTGATATTTATCCGGTAATCAATAACGCCACTGTCAACGGCGTTATTTCTACTTATTATCTGGATGATGGACTGTCAACTAACAGCAATAACAATAGCCTGACGATTAAAAACAGCACCATTCACGGTATGGTGACATCCGAATGTATGACCACGGATTGTACTAACCGTACGGGTACTGACTATTACTACGATCGCCTGGCGATGAACGTCATCAATTCAACTATCGATGACAACTACGAACATTATACCTACAACGGTACGTATAATGACGCAGCTGACACACACGTTGTCGACGTTTATAACCTGGGTACAGCTATCACGCTGGATCAAGAAGTTGATCTGTCTATCTCCGCCAACTCTCATGTCGCTGGCATAACCCTGACTCAGGGTTACGAGTGGGCAGATATTGACGATAATACCGTCAGCACTGGCGTAAACAGCAGTGAAGTATTTAACAACACTATCGCTGTCAGCGATTCTACCCTGACCTCTGGTTCATGGA
Organism: Citrobacter sp. Cpo091; assembly: GCF_030332645.1. Lineage (NCBI taxonomy): Bacteria > Pseudomonadati > Pseudomonadota > Gammaproteobacteria > Enterobacterales > Enterobacteriaceae > Citrobacter > Citrobacter sp. Cpo091. The sequence continues at coordinate 591,750 of NZ_JAOWHL010000034.1, read as the reverse complement.
CTGACGAAGGCACCACCGGTTGGTTTGGTAACACCAGCAATGCAAGCGACTACAGCGGCTCTTATACTGCAGACGATATTGCATTAGCGGTTATTGCTAATCCAAATGCGGATAACGCGATGCAGACCACCGCAACGTTTAACAATTCCACACTGATGGGTGATGTGCTGTTCTCCAGCAACTTCGATGAGAACTTCTTCCCGAACGGTGCTGACACTTATCGTGATACCGATGCTGACCTGGATACCAATGGTTGGGACGGTACTGACCGTCTGGATCTGACTCTGAACAACGGCAGTAAGTGGGTCGGCGCGGCAATGTCCGTGCACCAGGTTGACACCGATGGTGACGGCGTTTATGACAGCTACGCTGCAGGCACTGAAGCCACCGCTACGCTGATCGACATCACCGCTAACAGCCTGTGGCCGGATTCAACCTACGGTATTGATAGCGACACAACTTCTTATGACGAAAATGGTCATGTAGTTGGCAACGCTGTCTACCAGAGCGGCCTGTTCAACGTCACGCTGAACGGTGCTTCACAGTGGGATACTACCAAAACTTCCCTGATTGATACCCTGAGCATCAACAGCGGTTCTGTCGTCAACGTGGGTGATTCTGAGCTGGTTGCTGACTCTATCTCTCTGACCGGTGCTTCTGCACTGAACATCAACGAAGATGGTCACGTTGCGACGGATACGCTGTCTATCGACAACAGTACTGTCACAATCGCCGATGATGTTTCTGCTGGCTGGAATGTGCTTGAAGCTGCGCTGTATGCAAACACCATTAACGTCACTAACAACGGCGTTCTGGATGTGGGTAACAGTACCGGTAATGCACTGCAGGTTGATACCCTGAACCTGACTAGCTACACCGACGCTTATAACCATGTTAACGCGGGTGTTTTCGACATCAACAGCACTGACTATGTGCTGAATGCTGATCTGACCAACGATCGCACTAACGATAAATCTCAGTCTAACTACGGTTATGGTGTGATCGCGATGAACTCTGATGGTCATCTGACTATCAACGGTAACGGCGATTCCGACACCTCAGGCGATCAGTCTGAAGTTGATAACTATGGTGACCATGTAGCGGCCGCAACCGGTAACTATAAAGTCCGTATCGACAACGCGACTGGCGCTGGTTCTGTTGCTGATTACAAAGGCAAAGAGCTGATCTACGTTAATGACGCTAATACCACCGCGACCTTCTCTGCAGCTAACAAAGCTGACCTGGGTGCTTACACCTATCAGGCACAGCAGCAGGGTAACACCGTTGTTCTGCAGCAGATGGAACTGACAGACTACGCGAACATGGCGCTGAGCATTCCGTCTGCTAACACCAATATCTGGAACCTGGAACAAGATACCGTTGGTACTCGTCTGACTAACGCGCGTCATGGTCTGGTTGATAACGGTGGTGCATGGGTTAGCTACTTCGGTGGTAGCTTCGATGCAGATAACGGCACCATTAACTACGATCAGGATGTTAACGGCATCATGGTCGGTGTTGATTCCAAAATTGATGGTAACAACGCTAAGTGGATTGTCGGTGCTGCAGCAGGCTTCGCGAAAGGTGATATGAGCGACCGTACCGGTCAGGTGGATCAGGATAGCCAGACTGCCTACATTTACTCTTCTGCTCACTTTGCCAACAACATCTTTGTTGACGGTAACTTAAGCTACTCTCACTTCAACAACGATTTGACTGCTAACATGAGCAACGGTCAGTATGTTGATGGCAGCACCTCTTCTGATGCCTGGGGCTTTGGCTTGAAACTGGGTTATGACCTGAAGCTGGGTGACGCAGGTTACGTAACGCCATACGGCAGCGTATCCGGTCTGTTCCAGTCTGGTGATGACTATAAGCTGAGCAACGACATGAAAGTTGATAGCCAGTCTTATGACAGCATGCGTTATGAACTCGGTGTCGATGCAGGTTATACCTTCGCTTATAGCGACGACCAGGCGCTGACTCCGTACTTCAAACTGGCCTACGTTTACGACGACTCTAACAACGATTCTGACGTAAACGGCGACTCTATCGACAACGGTGTAGAAGGTTCTGCGGTACGTGTTGGACTGGGTACTCAGTTCAGCTTTACCAAAAACTTCAGCGCATACACCGATGCTAACTACCTCGGTGGTGGCGATGTTGATCAAGACTGGTCTGCAAATGTTGGTGTTAAATATACCTGGTAAGACATCTCTTGTTGTTAAAGAAAAGATAATCTAACTCAGAAAAATGCCCGTCACGGATTTGACGGGCATTTATTGCAAGGGATGCCCAAATGTTGTCTGCAAATAAACCGCTTGTGGAATTTGGTAAGCTTGATAAATGTTTGTCAAAATATGGCAAACACTTTGAGTGTGATAACGATAAAGAAATAATTTATTCCAGTGATATAAACAGTGACGATACCTTTATCATTTTAAATGGTGTAATTTCTCTGAGGCGAGGGGAGAATGTGCTGGTCGGTATTGCGCAGGCGCCGTTTATTATGGGGCTTTCAGATGGTGTGATAAAAACAGATATACAATACAGATTAATCACGGAAAGCGATTGTACGGGATACCATCTACCCGCCTCGCAAACAATTAATATAATTGAAGAGTGCCAGCTTTGGCGTGAAGCTTTTTGTTGGTTGGCATGGCAAAACTCCATGCTTGAATTACGCGATCTGCAGTTGATCGGCAACAACTCCTACGATCAGATCCGCGCGACATTGATCTCTATGACGAAATGGGATGAAGCCCTTCGTTCACGCATCGGCGTTATGAACTATATTCACCAACGCACACGAATTTCACGCTCGGTTGTCGCTGAGGTTCTCGCAGCATTGCGTAAAGGCGGTTACATTGAAATGAATAAAGGCAAACTGGTGTGCATTAACCGTTTGCCTTTTGAGTATTGAATCAGGATGCAGGAATGACCTGTGGCTTGTACCCGCTCAACTCTGCAACCAGTTCGTTGATACCGTCGCTCATATTGGTAAAACGGGTCAGCGGAGAGCGCGTCACTACGACAAATGCCCCAACGTTTTGCTGTGGGATCATCGCCATATAGGTAATGAAGCCACCGCCGCCACCGGTTTTTTGAATAATTCCCGGTCTGCCATTCTTCGGCGCCATGTAGACCCAGCCCAAACCAAGCGCATCGGCTCTGCCTGGAACGTCCATTCCCACCACTTTAGTTAACTGCGTACGCTGGTAAATCAGCGTCTGCATCCGGTCGGCCTGCTGGCTACGATGATAAAAGTCAGAAGAAAGATACTGCTGCATCCAGCGCATCATATCGCCAGGCGTTGAATAGACGCCGCCGCTGCCCATCGCTGCCAGCGTATTGTTACAAGGACTGGCACCTTTTTCCGCGACCATCAGGCGTCGGCACTGATCGGGAGATGGCGTAAAGGTGGTGTCTTTCATCCCCAGCGGACGGGTGATTTTTTCTTCAAACAGCTGCGGATAAGGCTTACCGGACGCGGTACCCAGCGCATCGGCCAGCAGATCAAACGCCAGGTTGGAATAAGAAGCCTGCGATCCTGGTGCGGCTTTAAGCGTAGCCGTTGAGAGATAGCTCCAGCGCTGCTCGCGGGTTGGCCAGACAAACACCGGGCGCTTGGCCGCGCCGCCTGGCTGTTCGCGCGGCAGTGCGCTGGTATGCGTCGCCAGATTCACCAGCGTAATTGGTGTTCCTTGATAAGTGGGTACGCGTGCGCCAGGAGGTGCATATTTACTCAATGGATCGTTGAGTTTGACCGTGCCCTGATCGAGTAATTTCACCAGCATTTCGCTGGTCATTAATTTGGTAATTGAGGCAATGCGGATTACGGAATCCAGTTGCGGGTGAACATTATTGCCGGGGCGTGTTTCACCAAAACTGCGAAATACACGCTGATTACCATCAATCACCACGAGCGCCATCCCCGTAGCACCACTGCCGTAAAATATATGGTCGGCATAACGATCAACGATATCAGAGGCGAAGACCGGATCGGTTATAGGCTGTGCCGCCTGGACAGATGTCAATGACGCCGCACACAGCGCGGCAGAAAAAAGCAGACTACGTTTCAACGGTGGTGTCCATGAGTTAGAGAAAGTGAAAAAGGATGTCGTGCGTATGCGTATTTATACTACTCATCGGCGTATTGCAAAGCGCTTATCAACCAATGATAGTGGGAAAAACGTAACGATGAGTAAACACAGGAGTTTCCTGGATTGCGGATGTTCGCTTTTGTGATCTCACGCTGTGATAATCTGCACATACTGGAACGTTGTCGAGTGTGAAAACCACAGAAACAATTCTTCATAACCGAGGTGCGAACTAAGTGCCTCGGTTTTGGTCACAATTGTCGGTTTCAGCTTGTGTTTTTGGGCGTAAGCCGTCTGGCCTCCGCACTCTACGGTGGCAAATGCACAGCAGTCGTCATAACGATAAGAAGTTAGCAGGAGAGCACTATGTTTAAGTCTTTTTTCCCAAAGCCGGGGCCGTTCTTTATTTCGGCATTTATTTGGGCACTGGTCGCCGTTGTATTCTGGCAAGCAGGTGGGGGAGCCTGGGTTGCACATATTACCGGCGCGTCGGGAGACGTACCTATTAGCGCAGCGCGTTTCTGGTCGTTGGATTACCTGATTTTTTATGCGTACTACATTCTTTGTGTCGGGGTGTTCGCGCTGTTCTGGTTTCTCTACAGTCCACACCGCTGGCAGTACTGGTCTATTCTGGGCACATCGCTGATTATTTTTGTGACCTGGTTTCTGGTTGAAGTCGGCGTCGCCGTCAACGCCTGGTATGCGCCATTTTATGACCTGATTCAAACTGCGCTCAGCGCACCACACAAGGTGAAGATTGAGCAGTTCTATCATGAAGTGGGCATTTTTCTCGGTATTGCGCTGATAGCCGTAGTCATTGGCGTGATGAACAACTTCTTCGTCAGCCACTATGTGTTCCGCTGGCGTACCGCGATGAACGAACACTATATGGCGCATTGGCAGCATTTGCGTCACATCGAAGGTGCAGCACAGCGTGTACAGGAAGACACCATGCGTTTTGCTTCTACGCTGGAAGATATGGGCGTCAGCTTTATCAACGCGATTATGACGCTGATTGCCTTCCTGCCTGTACTGGTAACGCTCTCTGCCCATGTTCCTGACCTGCCGATTGTTGGACATGTGCCTTATGGCCTGGTGATTGCCGCGATTGTCTGGTCGCTGATGGGAACCGGTTTGCTGGCCGTGGTCGGGATAAAACTTCCCGGGCTGGAGTTTAAAAACCAGCGCGTGGAAGCGGCCTATCGTAAAGAGCTGGTCTATGGCGAAGATGATGGCAACCGTGCGACGCCACCGACGGTGCGTGAACTGTTCCATGCGGTACGGCAAAACTACTTCCGTCTCTATTTTCACTATATGTACTTCAATATCGCCCGTATTCTTTACCTGCAGGTTGATAACGTTTTCGGTTTGTTCCTGCTGTTTCCGTCAATTGTTGCCGGTACGATTACGCTCGGCCTGATGACGCAAATCACCAACGTATTTGGCCAGGTGCGTGGCTCGTTCCAGTATTTGATTAACTCCTGGACAACGTTAGTGGAACTGATGTCTATTTATAAGCGTCTGCGAAGCTTTGAGCGCGAGCTTGATGGTCAGGAAATTCAGGAAGTTACCCATACTCTTAGTTAACAAAAGGAGATGTTATGTCGACGGTTTCCCGTCTTTACCCCTTGTCCGGTCTGGCAGCATTAGTGCTGGTGGGATGCAGTAGTCAACCCGCGCAGCCGCTAAAAAAAGGGGAGAAAGCCGTCGATGTGGCGAGCGTGGTGCGCCAGAAAATGCCCGCCAGCGTGAAAGACCGGGACGCATGGGCGCAGGATTTGGCAAAGACCTTTGAAAGCCAGAAGCTGGCACCAACGGTTGAAAATATCTGTTCGGTGCTGGCGGTTGCGCAGCAGGAGTCAAACTTCCAGGCCGATCCGGCTGTTCCTGGTTTAAGCAAAATCGCCTGGAAAGAGATTGACCGTCGCGCAGAACGCATGCATATCCCGCTGTTTGTCGTGCATACCGCGCTAAAGATTAACTCGCCAACGGGGAAAAGCTACAGCGAGCGTCTGGATACGGTGAAGACGGAAAAACAGCTTAGCGCCATCTTTGATGATTTCATCAACATGGTGCCGATGGGGCAGACATTGTTCGGATCGCTTAATCCGGTACATACCGGTGGTCCAATGCAGGTCAGTATCGCGTTTGCTGAGCAGCACACCAGCGGGTATCCGTGGAAAATGGCGGGGACGGTACGTCAGGAAGTGTTTAGCCGCCGTGGTGGGTTATGGTTCGGTACGTATCATCTGCTCAACTACCCGGCGAATTACAGTGCGCCAATCTTCCGCTTCGCCGATTTTAATGCCGGATGGTATGCGAGCCGCAATGCAGCTTTCCAGAATGCGGTCAGTAAAGCCAGCGGAGTGAAGCTGGCGATGGACGGGGATCTGATTCTCTATGGCAGCAGTGAGCCGGGCAAAACTGAGCTGGCGGTACGTAAACTGGCCGGGAAGCTAGGGATGAGCGAGAGTGAGATCCGCCAGCAACTGCAAAAAGGTGACAGCCTGGCCTTTGAAAAAACCGCATTGTACGAAAAGGTTTATAAGCTGGCGGAAGCGAAGACCGGGAAAACGTTACCCCGTGAAATGCTGCCGGGCATTCAACTGGAAAGCCCGAAGATCACGCGTAATCTGACTACTGCGTGGTTTGCTAAACGGGTGGACGATCGTCGGGCGAAGTGTATGAATCAGTCATCTTTATGATGACGGTGACGCCAGCGCATGACCGCCGCTATGACGCCAAGAATCAGGCTTCCGGCCAGGAAGGGGATCAGTCCAAAGAGGGTACCGACGCCTAAACCGATTTCAACCCGCGGGCGTCCTGTCTCCTGCATTTGCAGCTGCATCAGTTCTTCATAGATGCCGGGCGCGTGAGCCAACAGATTTAAAATCTGTGCACCCGCCCAGAAGCAAAACAGCACAAATACGGCATACGCAATGTTGCCGGGCAGGGAGGAGGGATCCCGATGCTTGCCCTTAAACAGGGATTTTGAGAGCGTAAAATCAGCCATAAGACCTCCGGAAATAACCTGCTTTTTTTGACGTAATGCCTGGAACTGAGAGTGAGTCTGACAGGTGATCGGCAATGTCAATATCAGAATGATGGTAATTTCAGGTAGAGATTATTCCTGGATTTCGGTTTTTTGTTGGCGGTCACAATTATGTAACCTTAAGTTAAACTGAGTTACATTTAAGAAATTCCGCACAGGCCACAGACTCCCTCGGGCAAATGTGCGAGGATGCCTTACTGTGTTGTATTTCCACCGGAGCTGTTATGAACCTGCCTGTAAAAATCCGCCGAGACTGGCACTACTATGCCTTCGCTATTGGGCTTATCTTTATTCTGAATGGCGTGGTGGGGTTATTAGGTTTTGAAGCGCAGGGATGGCAAACTTATGCGGTGGGGCTGGTGACCTGGGTGATTAGCTTTTGGCTGGCCGGATTAATCATCCGTCGCCGCGTTGAAGATGATGAAGCAAAGGATGCCCAATAGCTCTATCAGGCATCCTGACGGGTTTACATACTGGTTTTCAGCGCGCTATCCGCAGCATGGCGTTCCAGCGCCAGTTCGATCAGGCGAGTGATCAAATCGGTATAGCCTAAACCGCTCGCCTGCCACAGCTTCGGATACATACTGATGTTGGTAAAGCCAGGCAGCGTGTTGATCTCATTGATCACAACGTCGTTTTCAGCAGTTAAGAAGACGTCCACGCGCGCCATGCCGGCACAGCCCAGAGTCTGGTAGGCCTGAATGGCGATTTCGCGGATCTTATCGTTAATCTCTGGCGCAATTGCTGCCGGAACGACAACTTTGGCACCGTTATCGTCAATGTATTTAGTGTCGTAAGCGTAAAAATCGCTGTTCAGCACGATCTCACCACAGGTACTGGCCTGCGGATGATCGTTGCCCAGTACCGCACATTCGATCTCGCGACCTTTGATCCCTTGCTCCACAACGACTTTATGATCGAATTCAAATGCCAGCGCGACGGCCTGATCGTATTGGGCTTCGCTGGTTACTTTACTGACGCCAACGGACGATCCCTGGTTGGCCGGTTTTACAAACAGCGGCAGACCCAGGCGGGATTCCACTTCACTAAAGCTGATGCTGTTGCGATTCGCGCGAGTGAGCGTAATAAATGGCGCGATGTTTAACCCGGCATCACGCAGCAGACGTTTGGTCACGTCTTTATCCATACAGGCAGCAGAACCCAGCACATCAGAACCGACAAACGGCAGGTTCGCCACGCGCAGCATGCCCTGCAGAGAGCCATCTTCACCCAAAGTACCGTGTACGATCGGGAAAATAACATCGACCGTCGGCAGCGGTTGACCGTTTTGTGCATCGATCAACTGGTGCTCTTGTTTACCCGGTACCTGCGCCAGGCTGGTCTCAGAAGGTCGCAACGCAATATGCGCCGGATCGTTTGAATTGAGCAGATAGTTACTGGCATCGCTGACGTGCCATTGCCCTTGTTTATCAATACCTAACAGCACAACGTCAAAGCGAGTCTTGTCGATGGCATCGACAATATTTTTTGCCGATTGCAATGACACTTCATGTTCCGCTGATTTACCACCAAATACGATTCCTACCCGCAACTTTGCCATCTTAAAAACCCATTCCATGAATGCAAAGCACATACATTACCACGACAAAACGCAGGTTTCCTCGGCTTCTGGCAGATTGTTTTGGCGAATGACAGGGGATTAGAAGGGGACATACACGCAGATCGCGCGGGAAGCACAATCCCCTGTTTATATTATGGGTTTGATGTGAGCTATATCACAAATATGATGAGCGGGAAGATAAAATCCTAAACTGTGATTTATCGCACCTGTAGACCCTTATTCGGCTAAGTAATTTGTTAAGCTGCTCGCAGTTTTCAGCTAATTATCGTTATGAGTCCTTATGGAATCCTGGAGAGTTAACCTTATTTCCGTTTGGTTCGGGTGTTTTTTTACCGGACTGGCGATTAGCCAAATCTTGCCTTTTTTACCACTCTATATCTCCCAACTGGGCGTGACCTCGCATGAAGCGCTATCAATGTGGTCCGGATTAACGTTCAGCGTCACCTTCCTGATTTCAGCCATTGTTTCTCCGATGTGGGGCAGTCTGGCCGACCGCAAAGGACGCAAGCTGATGCTGCTGCGGGCCTCACTGGGGATGGCCATTGCGATTTTGCTACAGGCATTTGCCACTAACGTCTGGCAGCTTTTTCTGCTGCGCGGGGTGATGGGGTTAACCTCCGGCTATATTCCTAATGCGATGGCGCTGGTTGCGTCACAGGTTCCACGCGAGCGCAGCGGCTGGGCGCTGAGTACGCTCTCTACGGCGCAAATTAGCGGCGTCATTGGCGGACCGCTGATGGGAGGCTTTATCGCCGATCATGTTGGCTTACGAGCGGTATTCTGTATTACCGCCGCCTTGCTGGTGGTGAGTTTTCTGGTCACACTGTTCTTGATCAAAGAGGGCGTTCGCCCGACGATTAAAAAAAGCGAACGTCTGAGTGGGAAGGCCGTGTTTGCCTCGCTTTCGCATCCAGCGTTGGTGATCAGCCTGTTTTTTACCACCATGGTGATTCAACTGTGTAACGGCTCAATTGGGCCTATTCTGGCGCTGTTTATTAAATCAATGGTCCCGGACAGTTCGAATATTGCTTTTCTCAGTGGGCTGATAGCCTCAGTACCGGGCATTTCTGCTCTGATTTCCGCGCCCCGACTTGGTAAATTAGGCGACCGTATTGGTACTGAGCGGATTTTAATGGCGACGTTAATCTTCGCGGTGGTGCTGTTTTTTGCCATGTCGTGGGTTACCACGCCGTTGCAGTTGGGAATTCTACGTTTTCTGCTCGGCTTTGCTGATGGTGCGATGTTGCCGGCGGTGCAGACGCTGTTGGTGAAATACTCCAGCGACCAGATAACCGGACGCATCTTTGGCTATAACCAGTCATTTATGTACCTTGGCAACGTCGCAGGGCCATTGATGGGGGCAACGGTTTCGGCAATGGCGGGGTTCCGTTGGGTGTTCATTGCTACAGCAAGCATTGTGCTTATCAATATCTGGCAACTGGCTATCGCGTTGCGACGTCGGCGCGAGGCTCGTTGAGGTCCTTATTAACAACGCTGCTTGTCAGCGTTGTTAATCCATAATTGTGTATTATATATTTGTGTGATTATTAATTTTCTTACCTTTTTATATTGAATCATCCTGCTTCAGGACTCATTTTCCCTTATTTTGTGTTGTGATTGTTTTCGCAAATCGTTTTATTTCTTATAAAAATACAACTTTCATCCTCTAGGCAGTCGTGAGCCTTAATGATAACGTGACCCATATTTTGTTAAGGGAATAGGCAAATGAAAAACCTCGTCACTGAGTTGTTACTTAAGCTCGCGCAAAAAGAAGAAGAATCGCAAGATCTGGCGGCACAGGTCGAAACGTTAGAGCGGGTAATCATCGAAATGCTGCGCAATATGACGTGGAACGATCGGCAAATATTTATTCGTCAAATTGAAGGGGCGCTGGCTGGCGGAAACCGCATGCCCGCGTTTCTGTCGAACATACATAATGCTGGCGAGTGCGTACCAAAAGCGTTGTGATCCATCTGTGGTGGGGTAACCGCAAATTATCATAAAAGTGTCACATCAAATACTTATAGTCGCTTTGTTTTAATTTTACCGTATTTATACATGGAGAATATAAAGTGAAACAAAGCGCTCTGGCTATTGCCCTGTTACCTTTGCTGTTTACCCCGGTTATTAATGCAGAAACATCTACTGTAGCGGTTATGGATAATCGTGCTGCTCAGGGAGATATCACCACGCCGGGTGGCGCTCGCCGATTGTCTGCCGATCAAACGGCAGCTCTGCGCGAATCCCTGAACGATAAACCGGCCAAAAATATAATTTTACTGATTGGCGATGGGATGGGCGACTCCGAAATAACGGCAGCGCGAAATTATGCTGAAGGCGCGGGCGGCTTTTTTAAAGGTATTGATGCTTTACCGTTGACCGGACAATACACACATTATGCGTTGGATAAGAAAACGGGCAAGCCCGATTATGTGACAGATTCAGCAGCATCTGCGACAGCATGGACAACCGGCGTGAAGACCTATAACGGGGCGCTGGGTGTGGATATTCATGAAAAAGATCACACCACGATTCTGGAAATGGCCAAAGCGGCAGGTCTGGCGACAGGCAACGTTTCCACGGCTGAATTGCAGGATGCCACGCCGGCCGCACTGGTTGCCCATGTCACTTCGCGTAAATGCTATGGTCCGAGCGTGACGGCTGAAAAATGCCCGACGAACGCGCTGGAAAAAGGCGGTAAAGGGTCAATTACCGAACAATTATTGAATGCTCGTGCGGATGTTACGTTAGGCGGCGGAGCAAAGACTTTTACTGAAACCGCTACGGCAGGTGAGTGGCAGGGTAAAACTCTGCGAGAACAAGCCCAGGCCCGTGGTTACCAGATGGTGAGTGATGCCGCGACGCTGGCGGCTGTTAGCGAAGCGAATCAGGATAAACCGCTGTTGGGTCTGTTCTCAGACGGTAATATGCCAGTGCGTTGGGAAGGGCCGAAAGCGTCTTATCACGGTAACCTGGATAAGCCGGTAGTGACCTGTACGCCAAATCCAAAACGTAACGACAGCGTGCCAACGCTGGCGCAGATGACGGATAAAGCGATTGAGCTGTTAAGCAAAAATGAGAAAGGTTTCTTCCTGCAAGTAGAAGGCGCGTCGATCGATAAACAAGATCACGCCGCTAACCCGTGTGGACAAATTGGTGAAACGGTCGATCTGGATGAAGCGGTGCAGCGTGCACTTGCCTTTGCGAAGAAAGATGGCAACACCCTGGTTGTGGTAACCGCTGACCACGCGCATGCCAGCCAGATTGTCGCACCGGATACTAAAGCACCCGGTTTAACGCAGGCGCTGAACACTAAAGATGGCGCGGTGATGGTCATCAGCTATGGCAACTCTGAAGAAGAGTCCCAGGAGCACACCGGCAGCCAACTGCGTATTGCAGCCTATGGCCCTCATGCGGCGAATGTGGTTGGCCTGACCGATCAAACCGATCTGTTTTACACCATGAAAGCCGCGTTAGGACTGAAATAAGCTGACACCCGACGGCAATACTTTTGCCGTCGGGTGGTATTTTTATCGTTAGCAGCCAAACTTACCTGTATGTCGTCGTTCAGAAAAGGATGGTGCTATGAAAATTACATTATTAATGACGTTACTCTTTGGCCTTATTTTTTTAACTACCGTCGGTGCTGCCGAGAAGACGTTAACCCCGCAACAACAGCGTATGACCACCTGCAATCAGCAGGCCACGGCGCAGACCTTAAAAGGGGATGCGCGTAAGACCTACATGAGTGATTGCCTGAAAAACAGTAAATCTGCGCCTGAGGAAAAAAGCCTGACGCCGCAGCAGCAGAAAATGCGTGAATGCAACGTTAAGGCGACGGAACAGTCTCTGAAAGGCGATGATCGTAATAAGTTTATGAGCGCTTGCCTGAAAAAATCTGCTTAGCACTTCCGGGTGAGCAGGTAAAATCGCTCACCCGAAATATCATACTTCCGCCACCAGACCCCTTCCTATAATTTGGGAAATTTGTTTCAGAATATTCCCAAATACGATGAATGATGAAAACTTTTATCAAAAGAAGGTCGTCCCGAATGAAGCATTTATATTGCTTCATCAAAATGACCACCAACGTTCCGGTCTGCGATTTGCCCGACGAATCAGGCTGCCGCGAGCGGTGGGACTGGGGGGAATGTTTTTCCCTATCGCGTCGGTATTAGTTTCTCAGCCAATAACCGGAGGCTGGTGGCTTTTGTTGGTGGGATGGGCGTTTGTCTGGCCGCATCTGGCATGGCAATTGGCAAGTAAAGCTATCGATCCACTGCATAGCGAATATACCAACTTAAAAGCCGATGCCATTCTCGCCGGGATGTGGATGGGGATTATGGGGATAAACTTGCTGCCATCCACGGCGCTGTTGATGATTATCTGTATCAACCTGATGGGCGCAGGGGGTATGCGTGTCTTCATCGCAGGCGCCGTGTTGATGGTGGTTTCCTGCCTGGTGACGTTACAGTTAACGGATATTCCCGTGGCTTTTAGCAGTACGCAACTGAGTGTGCTGCTGTCGCTGCCGGTGTTAGTGGTTTACCCGTTGCTGTTTGCCTGGGTGAGTTACCAGACGCTCATCAGGCTGGCAGAACATAAACGTCGCTTACAGATTATGAGTACGCGAGATGGGATGACCGGGGTTTATAACCGACGTCATTGGGAACTGTTGCTGCGGAATGAATTTGATAATTGCCGCCGCCATCAGCGTGATGCCACGCTCCTTATCATCGATATCGACCATTTTAAGAGTATCAATGATACCTGGGGCCATGACGTCGGGGATCAGGCCATTGTTGCACTGACCCGCCAGTTACAGATGACCTTACGCGGTAGCGATGTGATTGGTCGCTTTGGCGGTGATGAGTTTGCGGTAATCATGTGTGGCACGTCAGCGAGCAGCGCGATTGCAGCGATGTCTCGTGTTCACGAACGGCTTACCCAACTGCGTTTATCCTGCGCGCCGCAGGTTGACCTGCGCATTAGCGTGGGCGTTGCGCCGCTGACGTCTGAAACTGAACACTATCGAGAATGGTTAAAATCAGCAGATATGGCTCTCTACAAAGCAAAGAATTCCGGACGTAACCGCACTGAAGCGGCGGCCTGACGTCCGGCGGTGTTAACTCAGGAGCGGCTGAGTTTTTCCGACTGCTCCATGCACTTAATCATCGCTTCAATCACCGATGAACGGAAACCGCGTTCTTCCAGGACGCGTACCGCCTCAATGGTGGTTCCACCCGGCGAGCACACCATATCCTTCAATTCGCCAGGATGTTTACCCGTTTCCAGAACCATCTTCGCCGAACCCATTACCGCTTGTGCTGCAAATTTATAAGCCTGTGCGCGGGGCATCCCCCCCTGAACGGCGGCATCTGCCATCGCTTCGATAAACATAAATACATAGGCCGGTGCTGAACCGCTGACGCCAACGACCGGATGAATCATTGCCTCCGCAATGACTTCAGCTTCGCCAAAGCAGCGGAAGATATTGAGCACGTCGGCCGTATCTTCCGGCGTGACTAAGGCGTTTGGCGTGACGGAGGTCATTCCGGCGTTCACCAGCGATGGCGTGTTTGGCATCGCGCGAATGATTTTACGGTCATGACCCAGCGCGCGGGCAAGTTGATCGAGAGTGACGCCTGCGGCAATCGAGACGACCAGGGAATCTTTGTTCAGGCTGGAGGTAATTTCACTCAGCACCTTAATCATGATGCCTGGTTTTACGGCCCCAAAAACAATATCAGCGATTTGCGCGACTTCTTGTGCAGACTGCGCCGCATTAATGCCGTACTGGTCGTGTAGCGCGGCGACCTTATCGGGGGAAGGGGTGTAGACCCAGATTTGTCCGGGGAGAACCTGGCCGCTGGCGATCATGCCGCCAAGAATGGCTTTGCCCATATTACCGCAGCCGATAAAACCAATTTTCTTGTCCATCTTGTCACTCCCTATGGATGATATTCATTGTTTTATACCCGTCATACTTCAAGTTGCATGTGCGTTGGCTGCGTTCGCTCACCCGAATCACTTACCAGAGTAAGCTCATCCGGACTCATTCTCTTGCCGCCTGCCTGCAACCCGAATTATTTAGGGTAAATCTGGGAAAGCTAAGCTTAGCGCGGAATGAATATGTTCAGAAGGAGAAACAGCACTTTGCCTGAAAGTAAAAGCACGCGACAATGTGCGACAGCACACCAGTGGGGAGAAGTTATGACAATATGGGTGGATGCCGATGCGTGTCCGAATGTGATTAAAGACATTTTGTACCGCGCCTCTGAGCGCATGCAAATGCCGCTTGTTTTGGTGGCCAACCAAAGCCTGCGCGTCCCGCCTTCGCGTTTCATCAGCACATTACGTGTGCCTGCGGGCTTTGACGTGGCTGATAACGAGATTGTGCGTCAGTGCAGCGCCGGTGATTTAGTGATAACGGCAGATATTCCGCTGGCGGCTGAAGTGATTGAAAAAGGTGCGGCGGCGCTTAACCCGCGCGGCGAACGCTATACCGAAGCCACGATCCGCGAGCGTCTGATGATGCGTGATTTTATGGATACACTGCGAGCCAGCGGTATCCAGACCGGGGGGCCGGACAGCCTTTCGCCCCGCGACAGACAGCATTTTGCGGCTGAACTGGATAAGTGGTGGCTGGAAGTTCAGCGTAGAAAATAGGGTGTGTAATTTATTATTTACACTTTATTCATTGTGAATTCTTGTTATAGTAGGGGTTAACTCATCTCGCCATTCCTTCTGTAATTTTTTCTTTACAGTTTTGGCGATGTACTAGTTTGATGATATGATTATATTTTTAACCGCATCAGATCCCGCTTGTTGGCGGCTCTCTGGGGAAATTCTGTGATGACGCAACCTCTTTTTCTTGTTGGCCCCCGGGGGTGTGGTAAGACGACAACCGGTATGGCGCTGGCAAAGGCTATTGATTTCCAGTTCGTTGATACCGATCGCTGGTTGCAATCGCACGTGCAAATGACCGTGGCGGAAATCGTCGAAAGAGAAGGATGGGAAGGGTTTCGTGCCCAGGAAACGACCGCTCTGCAGGCTGTCACCGCTCCTGCCACGGTTGTTGCGACCGGCGGCGGTATCATTCTTACCGAATTTAATCGTCATTACATGCGCAGCCACGGCGTGGTTATCTATCTAAGCGCACCGGTATCGGTACTGGTTGATCGTCTGGAGGCCACGCCTGAAGAAGGATTACGACCGACTCTAACCGGCAAACCGTTGACCGAAGAGGTTCAGGAAGTGCTCGCCCAGCGTGATGTTCTGTATCGTGAGGCTGCGCACTATATCGTTGATGCCACCAATCCGCCTTCGCAGGTAGTGGAAGACATTCTTGGGATACTGGCGCAGGCAGCGCCACGGTTGCAGGGCGGTGTCTATACTTAATGTTCATCCAGTGAAAAGGAAGAACTATGCCGACACAACCACCTTACCCACGTCAAGCGACCATTGTTACGGTTGAAAAAGGGACGCCAGGCCAGACGGTAACCTGGTATCAACTTCGTGCCGACCACCCTAAACCGAATTCGTTGATCAGTGAGCATCCTTCAGCTCAGGAAGCGATGGATGCTAAAAAACGCTACGAAGACCCCGATAAAACCTGATATGAAGACCGCTCTGGCACGAGTCTTAAAAGTGCCAGTCCGGGCGTGCATCACATTATTTTAAATTTCGCCGTATACAGTAAAAATTGAAAATTAAACAATAACAATCCAGTACTGGAATGATCTGGAATCTTTACACAATACACCGCCGATCTACTGCTACGCTTTTGAGCATTTGTAGCACAGGTCAGCGCCCGGTACTTATCCGGGATTTCACAGCAAAGTAAGAAGACGGTGGAGCAACAAATGAGTACGTCGTTGGCTATCCTCACGATTGGCGTTGTGCCGATGTGTGAGATGTTACCGCTCCTGACGGAATATATTGATGAACAGCACATTACTCACCACAGTCTGCTGGGGCAGATGCAGCGAGAAGATGTGATGGCTGAGTACGGAGCTTCACCCGGTGACGAGCTGTTATTAACGCTGCTTAGCGACCACCAACTTGCTCATGTCTCACGTCAAAAAGTGGAACGCTCGCTGCAAAGCATTGTGGAGGTTCTCGATAATCAGGGATTTGATGTGATCCTGCTGATGAGTACCGCCTCAATCACCCGTCTGACCGCCCGCAATAGTATCTTGTTGGAACCCATACGCATTATTCCCCCGTTAGTGGCTTCAATTGTCGAAGGGCATCAGGTTGGGGTCATTGTACCTGTTGCTGAATTGCTCAAAGCCCAGACACAAAAGTGGCAGGTGTTACAAACTCCGCCAGTGTACGCCGTGGCGAATCCAGTAGAAGGTTCTGAACAACAGCTGATTGATGCCGGGAAATATCTCCTTGAGCAAGGTGCTGATGTTCTTATGCTGGACTGCCTGGGGTTTCATCAACGTCATCGTGATTTACTGCAAAAGTCGCTGGATGTCCCGGTTCTGCTGTCCAATGTGTTGATTGCCCGACTGGCTTCGGAATTGCTGGCGTAATTTTGCGTGACAGGTGGAACGTCAGCCCCCTATATTGGTTCCTAACTTAATCACGAGATAGGGCCAGTTGTATGCTTCAAAGTAATGAATACTTTTCCGGCAAAGTAAAATCGATCGGTTTTACCAGCAGCAGTACTGGCCGCGCCAGTGTAGGTGTGATGGCTGAAGGTGAATATACCTTTGGTACTGCGGCGCCTGAAGAGATGACGGTAGTAAGTGGCGCACTGAACGTGCTGCTGCCAGGGGAAACCGAGTGGAAAGTGTATGCCGCAGGAGACGTGTTTAACGTACCGGGCAACAGCGAGTTTCATCTGCAGGTAGCAGAGCCAACATCCTATCTTTGCCGTTACCTGTAATCGTAAAAATGACGAATGGCGATATTGAGTCGCCATTCGCTAAACACAGCTTAACGTTGCGCTTCGCCGCCTAATCCTTCCACCAGACTTTTAATCAGCGCCGCCAGTTCACCTGTCATCAGGATGAAATCGGCATCAAAACGCTGAGCATAATCTTCGCGGTCGATATCTTCGTTTTGATCGCGCAGCTCGTCGCTGAACTTCAGGCGCTTAATGGAGCCGTCGTCACACATAACGAACTGAATGCGCTGCTGCCAGTCGAGGGCCAGCTTAGTGACCAGTTTGCCCGCTTCGATATGCACGGCGATTTCGTCGCAGACCAGATCCTGTTTTTTCGCACGGATCACACCGCCGTCTTCAAGGATCGCTTTCAGTTCAGCTTCATCCAGCAGTTGGAAGCCCTGCGCCGTGGTGCCGGAGCGAACCCATTCGGTCAGCGTCAGCTCAATAGGGTTTTCCATCGTCAGCGGAACGACCGGCAGTGAACCGAGACTCTTACGCAGCAGCGCCAGCGTATCTTCGGCTTTTTTCGCGCTCGCACAATCAACCATGATCAGATCGTTGACGGTATCGATCCACATCATTGTCTGGCTGAAGCGGCTAAAGGCGCGCGGCAGTAATGAGTGCAGAACTTCATCTTTCAGCGAGTCTTTTTCGGTCTTCTTAAGTTTGCGACCTTGCTCAGCTTCCAGTTTGAATATTTTGGCTTCCAGCGCCTGTTTGATAACCGGCGACGGCAGAATTTTTTCTTCTTTGCGGGCGCAGATAATAATTTGGCCATTGGCGGTATGCGTTAATGCATCGCTGTGCGATCCCATCGGCGGAACCCAGCCCATTTTTGCCATATCCTGGCTACCGCAAGGGGTGAACGTCATTGATGCCAGCTGTTTTTCCATCTCTTCGGCTCGCAAAGAAACATCGCGGCTAAGACGGTAAACCATTAAATTTTTGAACCACAGCATGATAATTTCCACGGCCTTGTCGTTAAATCCAGCGGGCATGATAGCGAATTGTCGCTATGCTTGCATTGTTAATCGGGAAGAGGAGCAAACAGTGCGTATAGGTATCGATTTGGGCGGTACGAAAACGGAAGTTATTGCGCTTGGCGATGCGGGCGAACAGCTTTTTCGCCATCGCCTGCCCACGCCGCGTGATGATTATCGGCAAACGATAGAAACCATCGCCACGCTGGTGGAGATGGCGGAAAACGCCACCGGGCAGACGGGAACCGTGGGGATGGGGATCCCCGGTTCAATTTCGCCTTACACTGGGGTAGTCAAGAATGCCAACTCAACCTGGCTTAACGGGCAACCCTTTGATAAAGACTTAAGTATGCGTTTGAACCGTGAAGTGCGCCTGGCGAATGATGCCAATTGCCTGGCGGTTTCTGAAGCGGTGGATGGCGCAGCGGCAGGGGCGCAAACCGTGTTTGCGGTAATTATTGGCACCGGATGCGGCGCGGGTGTAGCGCTGAATGGTCGGGCGCACACGGGCGGTAACGGTACCGCGGGCGAGTGGGGGCATAATCCGCTGCCATGGATGGACGAAGATGAGCTGTGTTTCCGACAGGAAGTACCCTGTTATTGCGGTAAACAAGGCTGCATTGAAACCTTCATTTCCGGGACCGGCTTTGCCACCGACTACCAGCGTCTGAGCGGTAAGCAGCTCAAAGGCAATGAAATTATCAGTCTTGTTACTGCGCAGGATGCTCTTGCGGAGCAGGCGTTGAGCCGCTATGAGCGTCGTCTGGCGAAATCACTGGCACATGTGGTGAATATTCTCGATCCGGACGTCATTGTGCTGGGGGGCGGAATGAGCAATGTCGACCGACTGTATCAAAACGTTCCGACGTTGATTAAGCAGTTTGTCTTTGGCGGCGAATGCGAAACGCCTCTACGCAAGGCGCTACACGGGGATTCCAGCGGTGTACGCGGTGCGGCCTGGCTGTGGCCGCAGGAGTAAGGTTCGCGTAGCCGGGTAGCGCAGATGCTATCCGGCAGCGTGTGTCATCTGGGGTACTGCGCGCTTCAGGCGACCGTACAGCAACAGTGACGACATCGCAGAAAACGACAGCAGTGCCGCCGGCAGCGTCACGTAGTTGTAGGCAAAGCCCAGCGTCAGCATCATGCCACCGCTGTAGGCGCCAATCGCGCTGCCGAGGTTAAAGGCAATTTGCCCGCCAGCCGCACCCAGCAGCTCCCCTCCTTTAGCATTTTGCAGCAATAAAATTTGCAGCGGTGCCGACAGGGCAAACAGGCCCGCGCAGCAAATAAAGGCGAAGGTCAGCGACGCGGCTTTGATCCCACCAAAGGCAAAGAGTAACAGCAGAGCCAGCACAATCACGAAGTCGGTTATCACCGCAATGCGCAGCGGCGTATAGCGACCAGACAGCCGACCGCTCAGCAGATTTCCCAACACCATTCCTAATCCTACCAGCATCATGATGAAGGTCATCAGCGCTTCGGAAAAGCCGGAGATGAACATCATGTATGGTTTGACATAGCTGAACCAGGCGAAAACCCCGGCGTTACCAAACATGGTGGCGGAGAAAATGAGCCACGGGGCGGGGCTTTTCAAAAAGTGAAATTGTTCGCGCAGGTTTCCTTTTGCTTCATCGCTGATGTTGGGTACCCAAAAAGCGACCGAGACCATCACGGCGATATTAAAGACGGCAATCAGCAGGAACGTATAGCGCCAGCTAAATTCCTGACTCAGCCAGGTGCCGACGGGAATGCCAACCAGATTGGCAACGGTCATACCCGAAATCATGCCCGCAACGGCGGCGGTGACTTTTCCCGGGCGGGCGAGCTTCGACAGGATAATTGCGCCAACGCCAAAAAATGCGCCGTGCGGGAAGCCTGAAACCAGCCTGCCCACCGCCAGCATAAAATACGAGGAGGAGAGGGTGAAAATGGCGTTGCCAATCACACACAGCGTGACCAGAAATAGCAGAATATGCTTGAGCGAAAAGCGGCTGGAAAAGAGTGCAATAATGGGCGCGCCAAGCACCACGCCAAAGGCGTAAAACGAAATCATATGGCCAGCGGCAGGAATGGAAATTCCCACGTCCCGCGCCAATTCGGTGAGTACACCCATGATGCCAAACTCGGCCATGCCCAGCCCAAACGTCCCCAGGGCTAAAGAGAAAATGACTTTTTTCATACCACCTGTCATACACAGCAACAACAGCTAAGTAGGGCTAATGCTATCATATTTGTGAAGTCTGAACGAACGATTGCAATTATTCTTGAAAGCAATTATTTGCATGTTAGATGCCGATAACATACGGACTCGGAATTGTAGTCTTTTCAATATATAAAATACACTAAAATAATAATTTATTGATGGGCGATTTCTGGTTGGGAATGGATTATTGTATTCATAGCGTATATGAATCAATAGTGATTTATTTTTTATATATAAAGCGCATAGCTATATATTATTTAAATATTGTTTTTCTTTGTGCGATTAATTTATTTTAACTTACTGTTTTATAATGGTATTGTTTTTTGTCTTTGTGCTATTGATGAAATAAAAATCATATTATATTATATATGCCGACCACAATATCCATTGGGTTAGAACGCATAAGATTCTATCTTTCGGACCTCTTCTGAGGACTGTTTGGGATTTTTATATGCAAAAGTCTTTGGCGGAAATTTCAGAGGCAGCATTCGAAAGATAATAAAATTTATTATAGGGAAATTTCACATGAAAAAGAAAGTACTCCTTTCTGCCTCTTTGTTGCTTGTTGCGGCTATCAATGTTGCGCATGCGGCAGACTTAACTGATGACCAGGGCACCGTCACTTTTACCGGTACTATTATTAACCCACCTTGCCAGGTTGATACAGACAGCGAAGATGTTCAGGTACCCTTTACCCCGCTGGGGACGAACGCCTTTGCTGGTATTGGCGAAGAAGCGTCTCAGGTTCAGCCATTTGCAATTAAATTGACTAAGTGCCCGGCAAATACTGTGGTAAACCTGACCTTTGCAGGTGATACCGCAACGGAAAATACGCAGCTGAAAGCGCTTACTGGCGGCGTTGATACCGGTGTTGGTATTGTGGTTTATGGCGCTGATGCCAGCAATGATAAAGTCGTTTTTAACGACGAAGCGAACTCTGCTTTTGCTCAAACGACCGGGGCAAGCGAAGAAAATGACCTGACGTTTAACTTCACATCAAAAGTTGTGGCAACCGTTGATCCGGCGAGTATCAAAGGCGGCGAGTTTGCCGCAACCACAACCTATACCATTTACTATCCATAAGGGATGTAGAGTGGGAGTGATGTAAGTCCAGACAGGATATGCCATAGGATAATCAGGGTATGTCCTGTAATTCTTTTCGAGATTTAGCCATAAGGGATGAATGATGAATCTCAACATTTCTGGTTTGCTGTTTTCAGCAATATTCATTCTTTTTCAAAACGCTGCTTCGGCGGGGGTGCAAATTAGCAATACGCGTATTATTTATCCTGGAGATGTAGATGAAGTTCAGGCAACGGTAAAAAATACGGGTAATGGAAATCAGCTTGTTCAGGCATGGGTTGATAACTTCGATAAGAATGATAAAAGTAAGCCTCCTCTTATTATTACTCCTCCGTTATTTAAACTTATTGGCGGACAGACAAATATCCTGCATTTTATCTCAGTCGATAAAAATGGCATCCTGACAAAAGATCGTGAACAAATTTTTTGGGCTAATATCAAGTCTATCGAAGCGACGCCTAAAGTGTTAGTACAACAAAGTAAGCTACAATTGGCTACCCGCAGTCGTATTAAGCTGATATGGCGACCAAAGGGATTAAATAAAAGCGACGCGCAAGAAGCATACAAAAGCCTGATATTTTCGGTTTCAGGTGGACGTTTGGCTGTGGATAACCCGACGGCATACTATATTTCTTTGCATAATATGACCGTTGACGGCAAAGAGGTAAAGCCGCCGAAAGATACACTTTCTGCTGTGTCTATGATGATTTCACCCTATTCAAAAATGATCTATTCCCTACCGGGTGGGAACGCTAAGTCTGTTCGGTGGAGCGCAATTGACGACTACGGTAATGCCACTTCCGAACAGGAAAAGTCACTTTAAATTCGGCGGATAAGGATATCCACAATATGCGGCCTATCAATAATTATCATGAAATTCTCTCATTGAAATTATCAGCTATTGCCGCCGCATTGATGTTGTGTAGTCCGTTTTGTATCGCTGAATCACAAGTTGCTGATGATGAGTTTAATATTGATGCGCTACGTTTTGATTCCCCAATAGACAGCGCAGAGGCGATCCGTACTTTTTTAGACGATAATGCACTTGCACCAGGCGTCTACCTCAGTTCTGTTTATTTTAATAATCATTTTGTTGAAAAAAAGAATGTGACGTATGTGCTTAATGAAGCCCATACCGCACTCATTCCCGTGTTAAAAAAATCAGAACTGGCCGCCTATGGCGTCAATGTCAGCAAAATGCCATTGATGAAAATGATGTCTGATGACGCCACGGTTGATGATATCGGACGTTACATTGAAGAGGCTTCCTGGACTTTCTCCACTCAGCAACAACGGCTGGATATTCGTGTTCCGCAAGTTGCTGTTAATCAGGAAGTGCAGGGGTATATCGACCCTGATAATTGGGATGATGGGATACCTGCTGCCCTGTTGGGTTATTACTATAGCGGCTCTAAAACACACTACAGCTCTCAGGGCTCGTCGACACAAAATTACCTGAGTTTAAACAGTGGACTGAATGTAGGGCCGTGGCGCATACGAAACAATGGAAATTACCAAAGCGGAGACGGTTGGGAAAACATTTCGACGTATATTCAGCGGGATATAAAGCGCCTGCGTAGCCAACTGACGCTCGGCGATAGCTCTACTGCGGGAGATATTTTTGACAGCCTTCCGATTCGTGGTATTCGTCTGCAAACAGATACCGCTATGCTGCCCTATAGCCAACAAGGGTTTGCGCCGGTGATTCGGGGGATTGCGAAAAGCGATGCTAAGGTGACCATTAAGCAAAATGGCTACACTCTCTATCAAACCTATGTCAGCGCAGGGGCGTTTGAAATTACGGATGTACCGCAGGTATCTTCCGGCAGTGATTTCGATATAACAATCACGGAGGCTGATGGGAGTGAGCGTAGCTTCGTTCAGACGTCGTCTTCTTTACCTATCATGCAGCGACAGGGGGCATTGCAATATAGCGTTGCCGCCGGGCATTACCAAAATAATGATACATCAGAGGATCCTAATCTGGTCGAAGCGCAACTTATCTATGGGTTGCCTTATGGTTTTACCGTGTATAGCGGCGTGTTGGGCAGTGATTTTTATCGTTCCGCGGCATTAGGTTTTGGTATCGATCTTCATGATTTTGGCGCGTTTTCGTTTGATGCCACAACGGCCAGAAGCGAAGTGGCTGATAACGTCTGGCAGGGGATGTCTTATCGTGCCCAGTATGCGAAGAATATCGATACGACCAACACCAATCTTACGCTTGCGAGTTATCGTTACTCTACCCGTAATTTTTATACGTTTACGGAAACGTTAAATAACCGAACTAACGCTATTGATGACGACAGTTTTTATGCTTATCGCAATACCAATAACCGTCGTAGCCGCTTTCAGGTAAATATCAGCCAGAGCCTGAATGAGCTAGGTTCTTTCTATCTCTCCGGTTATCAGCAAGATTACTGGGGGCTGGCGGGTTATGAGCGCACGGTTTCTGTCGGTTATAACCAGAACTGGGAACGGATCCGATTTATGCTCAACTATTCGTTGACGCAAACGCCAACCTCACATCGAGATGAGCAGGTTTCATTTACTGTCAGTATTCCCTTAGATAAATGGTTACCCAGTGCCTGGGCGAATTATACTTATACAGATAACCGTCATCGTAGTCAGCAACATCTGATTGGGATCAGTGGTACTGCATTGCAGGATGATAACCTCAATTATAATCTCCAGCAGTCCTGGGGGAATAATGGAATGGGGGAGAATGGAAGTATGAATGCCACCTGGCAAGGCTCATTTGGCTCTGTTTCTGGTGGGTACAATTATGACAACAACAGCAGGCAAGTGAATTATAAGTTACAAGGTGGGATTATCGGCCATGCTGGCGGGTTTACTTTAGCACAGTCGCTACCTGAAACGGTGACCTTAGTCGATGCCGACGATGGGCCTGATATTAAAGTAGAAAACAGTACCGGCGTATATACTGATTCCTATGGCTACGCTGTTATTCCATATGCCTCACCCTATCGAACGAATAACATTATATTGAATACGGCAAGTAACCCGCAGGTTGATATTGAGGAGCCCGTCAAACAGGTGATTCCTTCGCGTGGTGCGGTCACACTGGCAACATTTTCTGCACGCACCGGTATACGTGTTTTGTTAACGCTACAACATAATGGAAATAACGTTCCTTTCGGCGCGCTTGCGGCATTGGCAGGGGAAAACGAAAAAAATTATGCCAGTATCGTGGGTGATAACGGACAGGTTTATTTAACCGGTGTATCGGCAGGCGATCGCGTTATGGTGAAGTGGGGTGAGAAAGCAACACAGCAGTGTACCGCGCAGATTGCTATTCCTGCCGATGAACTTACCAACAAAACCGTTGCTATATTAGCGGCAGAGTGTAAATAAAGGTGAAAGTGATAATGATATCCTTCATTAGGTATGTGATTGTATTTTTTGTACTAAACTGGTCAGTGGTAAGTTATGCTTCATGTTATTATAAAAATGATACGACAGCTGCAACCTATACGGTCACCGTTCCGACTATTAACGCTCAGCGCGATGTCCCTGCAGGAACTGTCCTATGGGATAGCGGTTATCTTAGTGCTCCAAATCAATCGGATATATTTTGTAATGGGGTGCACCCAATCTATCGTGGATATGATGACTCATCATTGACGCTGGTAAATGGTGTTGAAGAATATGTTTATCAGACGAATAATCCAGGCATTGGGATTAAAATTTGGTGGTTGTCTGTTGATAGTGGCAAAAGCTACTCACCAAGTGATGCCCGTATTTTTTATTCTCCGGCAAAGGCCGAGGGTAATAAAACATGTAAGGGGTGTGAATACACAAATGTATCGGCAATGTTTGAGGTGCGATTAATCTCAACCGGGCAACCTATTACAGATACTCCCTTGCAATTATCACGATTTAGTGCTTCCCGAATATATGAATCCGCCGCCCAACTTCATATTAACTTTACCGATGCAGATGTGGTAGTTAACAGTGCCAGTTGTGTACTTAATAGTAAGAATATTTCTGTTAATTTGGGGCGTTACTTTAAAACTGTCAGCCTGAATAACCCGGGTGATACTGGTGATGCGGTTGATTTTAAAATTGATTTGACGTGCGATCAGGATACCAATGTCAATGTATTATTTTCTGGTACAACGGCAGCAGGCGATAGCACTATTCTGACATTAAATGATCTTGATTCTCCGACGTCTGCGCAAGGTGTCGGTGTACAAATTTTATATAACGATCGGTTAGTGAATTTTGGCGAGCTCCTGTCCACGATAAAAAATGGTGCAGAAGGGAGCGTCGCTCTGCCGTTTAAAGCTCACGTCATACGTTTAAATGAGAACTTGCGGGCCGGCGAAATCAACGCCACGGCGACCTTTGATATGATTTACCGCTAGCGGTTATTTTTTAAGCGTAAGAATAATATGCAGGGAATGATATTGCCGATCTTGTCGGCAATATCAATACGTCGAAAAATCAGCGTCATTCCACTCTGAAAGTGTTGTCGAGTTTGCTGTAACCCAGCCCGTTAATTTTTTTCACTTTGATTTGCACCGGAATGCGTTCTTTCATTGCTTCGACGTGGCTGATCACGCCAATGGTTTTACCGCTAGCGTTCAGTGCATCCAGTGCGTCCAGCGCGGTATCCAGCGTTTCGCTGTCCAGCGTGCCGAAGCCTTCGTCGAGGAACAGGGAGTCAATTCGCGTTTTGTGGCTGACCAGATCGGACAATGCCAGCGCCAGCGCCAGACTCACCAGGAAGCTCTCGCCGCCGGAGAGCGTACGCGTGTCACGCACCGCATCGGCTTGCCAGGTATCGACCACCTCCAGCTCCAGCGCTTCGCTGGCCTTGCGCTGCAACAAATAGCGACCGTGTAGACGGGTTAGCTGGTTGTTGGCAAGCCAGACCAGGTTATCCAGCGTCAGGCCCTGGGCAAATTTGCGGAACTTATCTCCCTCTTTCGAGCCGATCAGCGCATTCAGATATCCCCAGTCCTCGACCTGCTGCGCGACTTTTTCAATCTCCTGCATCAGCGCATGCTGCTGCTGGCGGTTTTCAGCATCCTGCCTGAGCTGCTGGCGAATTTCTCCCTGACGAGTGGTGTTATCCCGCAGCAGTTGGGTGAGCTGCGCCAGCGTGTCGCGAAGATGTTGTGCCGTGAGCGTGAGATCCACCCCGGTTGGTTGCTGCTGTTGATGAGTCACCAGCGCCTGCTGGGCCTGATTAAGCAGCGTTTGTGCCTGTTGTTGCTGGTTTTCCAGCGATTGTTTCAACAGCTCAAGACGGTTGAAGGTCTCTTCATCCAGCAGGGCGGCAATAAAGGCGTCACGGTTGTCAAAGATGCTGGCCTGCAATGCGGCATCAAACTGCGCCTGAATGTCCGCGGCGCGCTGAACGTCCTGTGCTTCCTGCTGCTGCAAGGTTTGCCACTGTCCCTGTAAAGAGAGGCAATCGTCGTGCACCTGCCGCCAGTTTTCCAGCGACAGATCCTCAATGTTTTCAGAAAGCGCCTCAGATTCTGGCAGCGTTTCCAGCAGCGGCGCAAGCTGGGCAATCCGGGCCTGTAACTCAGTCAGTTCATTCTGGCGATGTTGCCACATTTGCGCTTCGTTCGCCCGTTCGCTTAACCATGAGGCGACGTCATCCTCGGGCGGAAGGGCCAGGCCATGACGGTCCAGCTCTGAGGTTAACGTTGCCTGGCGCTGGTCAATATGCTGTTGGAGTTGAGTAATCTGTTCGGTATGCGCGGCGATTTGCGCCTGCAGGGTATGACGCAAGCTTAACTGGTGAAGCTGTTGTTCGTACTCTTCCTGAGCGGCCAGCCACGGGGCAATGTCATCCTGCGGTTGTAGCGATACGTTGAGGCTAGCGGTAACGGTCAACCACTCTTGAGTAAGTGCTTGCTCCTCCTGAGAAAGCCTCTGTGCTTCATGTTCATCGCGCTGAAGTTGCTGCGTTATCGCCTCAAGCTGCCCGCGCAGGGTTGAACCCTCATCGGCCAGCGTTTTGACCTCTTTTTCCAGCGCTTCACGTCGTGCCTGATTTACGCTCAGCTCAAGCGTCTGGTAACGCTCGATAGCCGGATGTGTAGTAGAGCCACAAAGCGGACAAGGTTTGCCGGATTCCAGTAATGCCCGATGGCTTTCCAGATCTTTGATGCGGGCTTCCTGCTCGCAAATGAGTCTCACATCGACAAGTTGCTGATTTTTATCTTTATAGCGCTGACGTTTCTCGGCAAGTACCGCGTTGCGCTGGGTCAGCTCTTGCTGGCGCTGCACCAGTGAAGCGCGTAGCTGTGCCAGTTGCTTTTGCTTCGGGGCGATTTGCCCGTGCAGATTACTGAGGCGCTGGCGTAGTGGACGAAGCTGCACATGTTGAGCCAGCGCTTCTGTCACTTCCTGCGGCGAAAGGGTCAACGTGGGAAGCTGCAGGGCATCGAGCTTACGTGTGTCGTTCTCCCGCAGCCGCTGCCACTGGCGTAGCTGGGTGCTGGCGTCGGACTGTTGCGCCAGCAGCGCTTTCCAGCCAGCCAGTTCGCTACTCCATAAGCGGAAGCGGTCATGCTCGTTCAGCCAGTCGGTTAACGTCTGTTGTTCGGCCAGCATAGCGGCTGACTGCGTGTGCGCCTGCTGACGGATGCGTCCGCGCAGCGCTAAGCTGCTTTGTAAGCGAGCATTCACTTCCTGAATCTTCTGGCGCGTACGCTCGATAGTAGCCGTTTGTTCCTGGATTCGCTCCCAGTGAGGGTGCAATGCTCTGGCCGGCTGCGCCAGGCTCAGCGCTGCCAGCTGCGGCTGCGCGTCTTCTTGCGCCTGAAGTGCTGCCTGTAATGCCTGCTGGTGGCGGTTTATGTCCGTCTGAAGCTCATTTTGCCGAATAAGCCAGTTGAGGTGCTGTTGCTGGGTTTGTTGGCTGGTAAGGTATTGTTTTTCTTCGTCAGTAAGTACCTGCAAACTTTCCGTCAGGGACTGCACCTGCTCTGGTGCTAACAGCGCCACGCCGCTGGCCTGGGCCTGCAGTTTTTCCAGCTCCGTACGCGCCGACTTGTGCTTTTCAAACACCATGGCGGAGATTTGGCCGTAGATCTCAGTACCAGTTAACTCCTCCAGAAGCTCGGCGCGCTCTTTCGGTTTGGCATTAAGAAAGGCGGCAAACTGGCCCTGAGACAGTAGCATCGAACGGGTAAAACGCCCGTAATCCAGCCCGGTAAGCTCGGCTGTCATCTCCAGCTTGTCTTTGACTTTATCGGCGAGGATTTTACCGTCAGCGCAGCGGGCCAGCTCTACGCGCGGGACCTGCAGGTTGCCCTCGGGCTGATTGCGCGCCCGGTTCTGGCTCCAGAATGCGCGGTAGGCTTCGCCGCGCACCTCAAACTCAACTTCGGCCAGACACTCCGCGGTGTCGCGGGTCATCAGGTCGTTTTGCGACTGTGACACTGTATTCAGGCGCGGTGTTTCGTGGTACAGGGCGAGGCAAATCGCGTCCAGCAGGGTGGTTTTCCCCGCGCCCGTTGGCCCGGTGATGGCGAATAACCCGTTACTGGCAAAAGGTTCTGCCGTGAAATCGACTTTCCATTCTCCCTTCAGGGAGTTGAGGTTCTTCAGGCGCAGGCTGAGAATTTTCATGCTTCACTCTCCCCGGCAAGCGTGTGTAAGGTTGCGCTAAACAGCTGATTCAACCGCTCACGCTGAGGCTCCTCGAGCTCTTCCAGCGCCAGGCGGCGGTCAAAAACTTCCGTTACGCTTAGCTCGCTTAACGTTTCGCGTCGTTCATTGGCCATAATACGTTCACGTTGTTCCCGACTGCGGCGCACCAATAACACCTCGACCGGTAAATCTTCGGTTAAGGCCTGGATCTTACGTTGCATGTCATGCAGATAGTCGTCGGTGGTGATTTCAATATCCAGCCATATCGGCGGCTCTTGTGGCACGTTACGCCACTGCTCAAGCTGGGCGGTAATGGCGGCTAAATCGCCTTTCAGTACCGCAAGCGGCTGGGTGACCGGTACGGTGAGATTTTCAACGGCGCTGAGTTTCCCCGCTTCGAAACTCACCAGATGTACACATTTGCTTTTGCCGCACTCGTCAAAACTGAGGGCAATCGGCGAACCGCAGTAGCGAATATGGTCCGTCCCGCCGATAACCTGCGCCCGGTGAATATGCCCCAGTGCGATGTAGTCCGCGGGTGGGAAATTTTGCGCCGGAAAGGCGTCCAGCGTACCGATATAAATGTCACGTACGGCGTCACTTTTACTGGCGCCAACGGTGGTCAAATGCCCGGTCGCAATGATGGGCAGGTTTCGATCGCCACGCAGCGTGCAGGCGTCCTGATACTGCTGCTGGTAATAGTCGGTGATCGCCCCCAGCAGATGCTGCTGTTTTTCTTGTCCGGTTAGCCCGGCCTGGCTGGTAATGATGTCACGTGGTCGTAAGAAAGGAACCGGACACAGGATCGCTCCCGGCGTGCCATCACGTTGCGGCAGCACCTGCGGCGCATGGCCGGCGCTGGCAACGACCGTGGTGTTGAGAAACGCCAGAATATCGCGGGATTCATTGAGCGTGGCGACGGAATCGTGGTTGCCTGCCAGCACGACCAGATGACAGCCAGTTTGCTGCAGATTGACGACAAAACGGTTATACAGCTCACGGGCGTAGCTTGGCGGTGAGCCGGTATCGAAAATATCGCCCGCCACAATAATGGCATCCACCTGCTGGGATTGTGCCGTCTCCAGCAGCCAGTCGAGAAAGGCCTGATGTTCAGCGGCGCGGCTCTTGCTGTAGAAATTTTGGCCCAGATGCCAGTCAGACGTGTGAAGGATGCGCATAAGAGTTCCATGACGATAAAACAGTGGCGGGGATTATAACCTTTCAGGGACGGTAATATCTTGTCTCCGGGCTGTCATAATTCGTCTGGCTGCGTTAAACCTGGACTATCTTTTCATAAATCTGTCATAAAACTGACGCATAATGGCACCGTATTGATGGCAAACGATTTAATTATAAACAGGGCAAATCATGGCGAGACGTATTCTGGTCGTAGAAGATGAAGCTCCAATTCGTGAAATGGTCTGCTTCGTGCTCGAGCAAAACGGTTTTCAACCCGTAGAAGCCGAAGACTATGACAGTGCTGTGAACCAACTCAATGAACCCTGGCCGGATCTCGTCCTGCTTGACTGGATGCTTCCCGGCGGCTCGGGTCTACAGTTTATTAAGCATCTCAAGCGCGAAGCCATGACGCGGGACATCCCCGTGATGATGCTGACGGCGAGGGGAGAAGAGGAAGATCGCGTCCGGGGTCTGGAAACCGGTGCGGATGACTATATTACCAAGCCGTTTTCTCCCAAGGAGCTGGTGGCGCGTATTAAAGCTGTGCTGCGTCGAATTTCCCCCATGGCGGTGGAAGAGGTTATTGAGATGCAGGGGCTGAGTCTTGATCCCACATCGCATCGCGTGATGACCGGCGAAGAACCGCTGGATATGGGGCCGACCGAATTCAAACTGTTGCACTTCTTTATGACTCACCCCGAACGCGTATACAGTCGTGAACAACTCCTCAATCATGTCTGGGGAACCAATGTCTACGTAGAAGACCGGACAGTGGATGTGCATATCCGCCGCTTACGTAAAGCGCTGGAGCACAGCGGACACGATCGTATGGTGCAGACAGTTCGTGGGACGGGATATCGTTTTTCGACCCGCTTTTGACTGACAAGAATCAGGGCCTGATGGATTAGGCCGTTTATGGAGTAAGACGTTTGCTAGAACGATTGTCATGGAAAAGGTTGGTACTGGAGCTGATCCTGTGCTGCATACCGGCATTTATCCTTAGCGCTTTTTTCGGTTACCTGCCCTGGTTTTTACTGGCGTCGGTAACGGGCCTGCTTATCTGGCATTTCTGGAATTTATTACGTTTGTCCTGGTGGTTATGGGTCGACAGAAGCATGACGCCGCCGCCGGGGCGAGGCAGTTGGGAGCCGTTGTTATATGGGCTGCATCAAATGCAGCTTCGCAACAAAAAGCGCCGTCGAGAACTGGGTAACCTGATTAAACGTTTTCGCAGCGGGGCGGAATCCCTACCCGACGCGGTGGTGTTGACCACCGAAGAAGGCGGTATCTTCTGGTGTAACGGACTGGCTCAGCAGGTTCTGGGACTGCGCTGGCCGGACGATAGCGGGCAGAATATTCTTAACCTGCTGCGCTACCCGGAATTCACACAATATCTGAAAACGCGCGATTTTAGCCGGCCAATAAATCTGGTGCTCAATACCGGACGGCATCTGGAAATTCGCGTGATGCCCTATACCGATAAGCAATTGTTGATGGTGGCGCGCGACGTTACCCAGATGCACCAACTGGAAGGTTCACGGCGTAACTTTTTCGCCAACGCCAGCCATGAGTTGCGCACACCGCTGACGGTGCTGCAAGGCTACCTGGAAATGATGCAGGAGCACCCGCTGGAAGGGACAACGCGCGAAAAAGCGCTGCATACCATGCGCGAACAAACGTACCGTATGGAAGGCCTGGTGAAACAGCTGCTGACGCTGTCAAAAATTGAAGCTGCGCCGACGTTGCAACTGAATGAGAAAGTCGATGTGCCCATGATGCTGCGCGTGATCGAGCACGAAGCGCAAACCCTGAGCCAGCATAAACATACGTTTACCTTTGATGTCGATAACAGCCTGAATGTGCGAGGCAACGAGGAGCAGTTGCGTAGCGCTATCTCGAATCTCGTGTACAACGCGGTTAACCATACACCTGCGGGAACGCACATTACCGTACGCTGGCAGCATGTGGCGTCGGGGGCGGAGTTTTGCGTGGAAGACAACGGTCCGGGCATTGCCCCCGAACATATTCCACGTTTGACCGAACGTTTTTATCGTGTGGATAAGGCGAGATCGCGACAAACGGGCGGTAGCGGGCTGGGTCTGGCCATCGTGAAACATGCGCTGCATCACCACGACAGCCGTTTGAACATCGAAAGCGAACCAGGCAAAGGGACGCGATTTAGTTTCATGATCCCGGAACGTTTCATTGCCAAAAGTAACGGCTAAGACGTATTCGTAAGATAATCTTTCCAAAAGCCAGCGCAAGCTGGTTTTTTTTATGTGGTCAATAGATGCCTCCTGAATTTTACGACGTTTGATTGTTTTTTGTTCGAATTATTACCCATACCTTTTTCCATGAAATGGTGTTTTGTGCTAACCCTATTTTTCATATCGCTATATTGTTCTGGTTTTTGGATCCCACCTTGCTTTAAAACGTTATAAGCGTTTAAATTGCGCTCCAGGTGCTGTCATACCGACTGCATTTACGCGGTAAATCGAAAAACTATTCTTCGCCGCGCCAGGTCGGGAGTGTTTCCCGCTGGAATTGAGCAAAAATGCCGCTGTATTGTCCCCCAGGGAAAGGCAAAAATTTACTATTTTCAACACCACATCCACAGGCAGTAAGACTTTATGACCCATCAGTTAAAATCGCGCGATATTATCGCTTTGGGATTTATGACATTTGCACTGTTCGTTGGTGCAGGTAACATCATCTTCCCCCCAATGGTTGGTTTGCAGGCAGGTGAACACGTCTGGACTGCGGCTTTTGGCTTTTTGATTACGGCCGTTGGCCTGCCGGTACTTACCGTTGTCGCGCTGGCGAAAGTCGGCGGTGGTGTGGACCGACTGAGCACGCCTATCGGTAAAGTTGCCGGTCTGCTGCTGGCGACCGTTTGCTATCTGGCCGTTGGGCCGTTATTCGCTACCCCGCGTACCGCGACGGTCTCTTTCGAAGTCGGGATTGCACCGCTGACTGGTGACTCTGCGCTGCCGCTGTTTATCTATAGCGTTATCTATTTCGCGATTGTCATTCTGGTTTCGCTTTATCCGGGCAAACTGCTGGATACGGTGGGTAATTTCCTGGCACCGCTGAAAATTCTGGCGCTGGTGGTCCTGTCTGTCGCTGCAATCGTCTGGCCAGCAGGCCCGATCAGTAATGCGATGGAAGCCTATCAAACTGCGGCGTTTTCTAATGGCTTCGTGAACGGGTATCTGACCATGGATACGCTGGGCGCGATGGTGTTTGGTATTGTTATCGTTAACGCCGCTCGCTCGCGTGGTGTTACTGAAGCGCGTCTGCTGACCCGTTATACCGTTTGGGCGGGTTTAATGGCGGGTGTGGGCTTAACGCTGCTGTACCTCGCGCTGTTCCGTCTGGGTTCAGACAGCGCGATTCTGGTCGATCAGTCTGCTAACGGCGCGGCGATTCTGCATGCGTATGTTCAGCACACCTTTGGCGGTGCAGGAAGCTTCCTGCTGGCGGCGCTGATTTTCATCGCCTGTCTGGTCACCGCGGTTGGCCTGACCTGTGCGTGCGCAGAGTTCTTTGCCCAGTACGTTCCACTGTCTTATCGTACGCTGGTATTTATCCTCGGCGGCTTCTCGATGGTGGTTTCTAACCTGGGTCTGAGCCATCTGATTCAGATCTCTATTCCGGTGCTGACGGCTATCTATCCGCCATGTATCGCACTGGTTGTATTAAGCTTTACCCGCTCATGGTGGCATAATTCTTCCCGCGTCATTGCTCCTGCGATGTTTATCAGCCTGATTTTTGGTATCCTTGATGGCATTAAAGCTTCTGCAATTGGCGACGTGTTACCGGCCTGGACCCAGCGTTTACCGCTGGCGGAGCAGGGGCTGGCGTGGTTGATGCCAACAGTCGTGATGGTGGTCCTGGCAGTTATTTGGGATCGCGCCGCGGGTCGACAAGTGACCTCCAGCGCACACTAATATCACTGACAATAAGTTTTAACCACGGGGCTATTAACATGGCCCCGTGGTTTTTTTATTGTGTTAACAGGTTAGGAATCGATGGAAAGTAATAACAAGCTAAAGCGTGGGCTGAGCACCCGGCACATCCGCTTTATGGCATTAGGTTCAGCAATTGGTACCGGGCTGTTTTACGGCTCGGCCGACGCTATCAAAATGGCGGGGCCAAGCGTATTGCTGGCCTATATTATCGGCGGTGTCGCGGCGTACATTATTATGCGTGCGCTGGGCGAAATGTCTGTTCATAACCCGGCAGCCAGCTCCTTCTCGCGCTATGCGCAGGAAAACCTCGGACCGCTGGCAGGCTACATTACCGGCTGGACCTACTGTTTTGAAATCCTGATTGTCGCCATTGCCGACGTGACAGCCTTCGGCATATACATGGGCGTCTGGTTCCCGGCGGTACCGCACTGGATTTGGGTACTCAGCGTGGTTCTGATTATCTGCGCCATCAACCTGATGAGCGTGAAGGTGTTTGGTGAGCTGGAGTTCTGGTTCTCGTTCTTCAAAGTCGCCACCATTATCATCATGATTGTCGCCGGTTTCGGTATCATCATTTGGGGGATTGGCAACGGCGGGCAACCTACCGGTATCCATAACTTATGGAGCAACGGTGGCTTCTTCAGCAACGGCTGGCTCGGCATGGTGATGTCGCTGCAAATGGTGATGTTTGCCTATGGCGGGATTGAGATTATCGGGATTACCGCAGGCGAAGCCAAAGACCCGGAAAAATCTATTCCGCGCGCCATCAACTCCGTACCAATGCGTATCCTGGTGTTTTATGTGGGGACGCTGTTCGTCATTATGTCTATCTACCCGTGGAACCAGGTGGGTACCGACGGTAGCCCGTTCGTTATGACGTTCCAGCATATGGGCATTACTTTTGCTGCCGGGATCCTCAACTTTGTGGTTCTGACTGCGTCGTTGTCGGCTATTAACTCTGACGTCTTCGGTGTGGGGCGTATGCTACACGGCATGGCGGAGCAGGGCAGTGCCCCGAAAATGTTCGCCAAGACGTCGCGTCGTGGCGTGCCGTGGGTGACGGTAATGGTGATGACTATCGCGCTGCTGTTTGCGGTGTATCTTAACTACATCATGCCGGAAAACGTCTTCCTGGTGATCGCCTCTTTGGCGACCTTCGCCACGGTATGGGTGTGGATTATGATCCTGCTGTCGCAGATTGCTTTCCGTCGTCGTCTGCCGCCGGATGAGGTCAAAGCGCTGAAATTTAAAGTACCGGGTGGGGTCACGACGACTGTTGTTGGCCTGATTTTCCTGGTCTTTATCATCGCGCTCATCGGCTATCATCCGGATACCCGCATTTCGCTGTACGTCGGCTTTGCGTGGATTGTCCTGCTGCTGGTCGGATGGGGATTCAAGCGCCGTCGCGAGCGCCAACTGGCTGAAGCACAGTAATATTTTTGCCGGGTAGCTTTGCGTTACCCGGCAATTTTCTCCTCCCCCGAACTCCTCCCCCAATAAACGTTAAGATGATGAGTGATCCTGCACTTCGCTATGGCAAGGTGACGTCATTATCATCAAAGGGGATACGTGATGTTGAACGCCTGGCACCTTCCGGTTGCCCAATTTGTTAAGCAAAATAAAGATCAACTGACGATTACATTATGGCTGGCGGGGGAAAATCCACCCCAGCGGGTGACGCTACGCGCAGAAAACGATAACGAAGAGATTTCGCTGGCTATGCACAAGCAGCGCAGCCAGCCGCAGCCGGGTGTGACCGCGTGGCGAGCGGCGATCGATCTCTCCAGCGGGCAGCCTCGTCGACGCTATAGCTTTAAATTACTTTGGCTCGATCGTCAGCTGTGGTTCACCCCACAGGGATTCAGCCGTTTTCCGCCTGCGCGTCTGGAGCAGTTTGCGGTTGATGTGCCGGATAACGGTCCGCAGTGGGTTGCCGATCAGATTTTCTATCAAATTTTCCCGGACCGTTTTGCCCGCAGCCAGTCGCGTGAAGCGGGCCAGGATAACGTCTATTACCACCACGCCGCCGGACACGACATCGTGCGGCGCGAATGGGACGAACCGCTTACGGCTCAGGCCGGTGGCTCCACGTTTTATGGCGGCGATTTGGACGGCATCAGCGAAAAGCTACCGTACCTGAAAACGTTAGGGGTCACGGCGCTGTACCTGAATCCTGTATTTACCGCCCCGAGCGTGCATAAATACGATACCGAAGATTACCGTCATGTTGATCCGCAATTTGGCGGCGACAGGGCGCTACTGCGTCTGCGGCACAACACCCAACAGCAGGGCATGCGTCTGATTCTCGACGGCGTCTTTAACCATAGCGGCGATTCGCACGCCTGGTTTGACCGACATAATCGGGGAACAGATGGGGCGTGCCATAATCCAGAATCCCCCTGGCGCGATTGGTATCATTTTTCAGCCGACGGCGTTGCGCTCGACTGGCTGGGATATTCCAGCTTACCTAAGCTGGACTTTTCCTCGGAAAGCCTGGTGAATGAAATTTATCGTGGTGAAGACAGTATCGTCCGCCACTGGCTGAAAGCGCCGTGGAGTATGGACGGCTGGCGTCTTGATGTGGTGCACATGCTGGGAGAGGCCGGAGGCGCACGTAACAACCTACAACATGTGGCCGGAATTACGCAGGCGGCAAAAGAAACCCAGCCAGAGGCGTATGTGGTGGGTGAGCATTTTGGCGATGCGCGCCAGTGGTTGCAGGCTGATGCAGAAGATGCCGCCATGAACTATCGCGGCTTTACTTTCCCCCTCTGGGGATTTCTCGCCAATACCGATATCTCATACGACCCGCAATCCATTGATGCCCAGACCTGTATGGCATGGATGGATAACTACCGCGCGGGGTTGTCGCATCAGCAACAGCTGCGGATGTTTAATCAGCTCGACAGCCACGATACCGCCCGCTTTAAATCTCTACTCGGTAAAGACGTCGCACGGTTACCGCTAGCGGTGGTGTGGCTGTTTACCTGGCCTGGCGTGCCCTGTATTTACTACGGTGACGAAGTGGGGCTGGACGGGAACAACGATCCGTTTTGTCGCAAACCGTTCCCGTGGCAGCCTGAAAAACAGGACGCTACTCTGCTGGCGTTGTATCAGCGGCTGGCAAAACTACGCCACCAGAATCAGGCGCTGCGCCACGGTGGTTGCCAGGTGATTTACGCCGAGGATAACGTGGTGGTGTTTGTTCGCGTGCTAAACCGACAGCGCGTACTGGTGGCGATTAACCGTGGCCACGCTTGTGAAGTGGTCCTGCCAGCCTCGCCATTACTGAGCGTGAGTCAATGGCAGCACAAAGAGGGCAACGGCATGCTTGCCGACGATATCCTGACGTTGCCGGCGATTTCCG
Source organism: Citrobacter sp. Cpo091 (assembly GCF_030332645.1). Taxonomy (NCBI): domain Bacteria; kingdom Pseudomonadati; phylum Pseudomonadota; class Gammaproteobacteria; order Enterobacterales; family Enterobacteriaceae; genus Citrobacter; species Citrobacter sp. Cpo091. Next base: position 553,693 of record NZ_JAOWHL010000034.1, on the reverse strand, counting down.
CCTCGGTATGGATAGGTCATTGATATAAGCGCGCAATCTCCTGGCTTGCCAGCAGCGTTTCCCGCCACCAGCGCTGTGCCAGCCCATCGCGGTTATTGCGCCATGCCATATAAGCCACGTCTTTTTGGCGAAATGAGATAACCGTTTTTTCCACCAGCTCGCCCGTGGTAAGCCACGGGCTGGCAATATGGCGGGGGAGAAATCCGCAGCCCATACCGGCTCGTAGTAGCATCACCTTACTGTGGAAGTCATCGACGCGGATTTGCGCCTGTTCCTCCATCAGATTGGTTTGTAACGGATGGCAGAAGCGGGCGCTGTCGCTGATAACAATCGCCCGATGCAGGCATAACTGTTCGTTGGTCAGGCCGTCTGCTGCTGCGGCCAGCGGATGCTCAGGCGCAACGACAAACACATTGTCCAACGTGCCGAGCATTTTATAGGACCAGGCTGCAGACGTTGGCGGTTCATTAATTGCCCCCAGAATAATATCGGCTCCATTATGGGTCAGCTCCTCCCAGGAGCCCGCCAGCGTATGGTGGGTAAAACTGAGGCGAGTTTGCTTATTCAGCGCATGAAATTCATCGATAATGGGCAACAGCGCGGAGAAAGGGAAGGAGTCGTCCAGCGCAATTGCCAGCTCTTTTTCCCAGCCTGAACTCAGCTGTACCGCCTGCTTTTCGAGATCTTTTGCCGCATTCAACAGCAAACGCCCTTTTTCCAGCATCATCTGTCCGGTATCGGTAAATTTTGCTCGGTGCCCGGAACGGTCAAGCAGCTCGATATTCAAATCGCTTTCCAGCTTCTGAATCATATAGCTGAGTGCGGCAGGGGTTTTAAACAGCGACTCGGCCGCTGCGGCAAATGAACCCTGTTTGTCGAGAGCGTCGAGAATAAGCAAAACATCCAGATTAATGCGCATAAGCAGAAAATATCCTGAAAATTAAACCCTTCTGTTGTACCGAATGAAGAAAAACAATGCCAGTGAATAAATTAGATGAGTCATGCGCATTTTTTTGATGTTGTTTAGGATATATCGCAACACAAAATTAATAGTTTCACAGGATAGTAAGTTTTCTTTAATAACTCGTTAGAAATTTCCCGCTATACTCAACAAGCTTTCTGATTCAGGATCCTGCTGCTGACGGCAGATACAGACCGTTGCCTTTTAACTTATTGATTAAGAAGGTGTGCTATGTCTATTCGGGAACTGATTGACCCTCAAAATTCTACGCTTATTTTTATTGATCATCAGCCGCAAATGTCATTCGGTGTGGCGAATATTGATCGCCAGACTTTAAAAAATAATACCGTGGCATTAGCGAAAGCCGGGAAAATATTCAATGTTCCGGTGATTTATACTTCTGTAGAAACCAAAAGTTTTAGCGGATATATCTGGCCGGAATTGTTAGCGGTTCATCCTGATGTCAAACCCATTGAACGCACCTCAATGAACTCCTGGGAAGATGCGGCGTTTGTGAAAGCAGTGGAAGCGACCGGGCGTAAAAAACTGATTATCTCCGCGCTGTGGACCGAAGTATGCCTGACTTTTCCGGCGCTGATGGCACTGGAGGCAGGCTATGAAGTTTATGTGGTAACGGATACCTCCGGCGGCACGTCCGTAGATGCTCATGAGCGTTCTATCGACCGCATGGTACAGGCAGGTGCCGTACCCGTAACCTGGCAACAGGTTCTTCTCGAGTACCAGCGCGACTGGTCCCGCAAAGAAACCTACGACGCCGTAATGGATCTGGTACGCGAGCACAGCGGCGCCTACGGTATGGGCGTGGATTATGCCTATACCATGGTGCATGGCGCGCCGGAACGTAAAGCTTAAATACATGTCATCCTTCATGTTGCATCTTTGTTGGCTTCGCTTGCGTACCCCGGTCACTTACTTATGTAAGCTCCCGGGGATCCACAACCTTGCCGCCTCGATGCACCATGAATGATTTTGTGTATTGCTTTCCTGGCCTAAGCGGCCTGTTTCCTGTCAACAAGGAACCCTTCATGGCGCAGAACAAACATGTGACGTTGGTAATTACTCACACTCTGCTACCTGAGCAGGCGCAGCGGTATGAGCAGTGGCTGGGGAAAATCATGCCTGTAGCGGCTGAATTTCCCGGTCATCTCGGGGCGAACGTGATTCGCCCGGCAGATGGCAACAACCTGTGGAACATCATTATCCGCTTCGACACGCTTGAGCATCTGTATAGCTGGACCCAGTCCGATACGCGCCGCGTGTTGGTCGAAGAGATTGCTCCACTGCTGGCTGAAGGTGACAAAACCGAAATTCGCACCGAAGCAGCGTTCTGGTTTACGCCGCCCGCGCCCCATGTACGCCAGCCCAAACGCTGGAAACAGTTTCTGATAACCCTGCTGGTGATATTTCCCAGTACCAATCTGGTGCCGTGGTTGACCGGCATTGTGTTGCCTGCAATGAAGGGCTCGTTACTCCTGCATCTCATCAATGATGCCTTTGTGGTTGCGCTGGTGGTCTGGTTCTGGATGCCCATCGTAACCCGTCTGTTTGCCGGATGGCTGAAAAAAGCCTGACCGGTATCTCAGGAGATTGTTATGTCTCAAACTGCCACACTGATTCTGACTCACGGAAAAATTCATACTCTCGACAGGCAAAGTCCGCAGGTCGAGGCGGTGGCGATCGCCAACGGAAAGATCCTGGCGACCGGTAGCCACGAACGGGTAATGAGCTTTGCCGCCGAAGGGACGCAGGTTGTCGATCTGCAAGGACATACGGTGATCCCGGGCCTGAACGATTCGCACCTGCACCTTATTCGTGGTGGACTGAATTACAACCTGGAATTGCGTTGGGAGGGCGTGCCGTCACTGGCGGATGCGCTACGCATGCTCAAAGACCAGGCTGACAGAACGCCGTCGCCACAATGGGTACGCGTGGTGGGCGGCTGGAGTGAATTCCAGTTTGCCGAACGTCGCATGCCAACCCTCGAAGAACTGAATGAAGCCGCTCCTGATACTCCGGTTTTTGTTCTGCATCTCTACGACCGGGCTTTGCTCAACCGCGCCGCGCTGAAAGCGGTTGGCTATACCAAAGCGACGCCGGATCCGGCGGGCGGTGAGATTGTGCGTGATAGCAACGGCAACCCAACCGGAATGCTGATCGCTAAACCGAACGCCATGATCCTTTACTCGACGCTGGCAAAGGGACCAAAACTGCCGCTGGAAATGCAGGTTAACTCGACCCGTCAGTTTATGCGTGAACTGAACCGTCTGGGACTGACCAGCGCCATCGATGCGGGCGGTGGTTTCCAGAACTACCCGGAAGATTACGAGATCATTGAGCAGTTACACGCTAACAAACAGATGACGGTACGTATTGCCTACAATCTGTTTACCCAGCGTCCGAAGCAGGAACTGGAAGACTTTGAACGCTGGACCGATATGCTCAAGCCAGGGCAGGGAACCGACTTCTATCGTGCCAACGGGGCGGGGGAAATGCTGGTCTTTTCTGCAGCGGATTTTGAAGACTTCCTTCAGCCACGTCCGGATCTGCCGGAGGGGATGGAAGATGAGCTGGAGCGCGTGGTTCGTCACCTGGTGGAGCATCGCTGGCCGTTCCGCCTGCACGCCACCTACGATGAATCTATCAGCCGAATGTTGGACGTATTTGAGAAAGTTAATCGTGATATCCCGTTCAATGGCCTGCACTGGTTCTTCGATCACGCCGAAACAATTACTGAACGGAACATTGAGCGTGTAAAAGCACTGGGCGGCGGGATTGCGGTCCAGCACCGTATGGCGTTCCAGGGAGAGTATTTTGTCGATCGCTACGGCAAAGACGCGGTTAAACATACGCCGCCGGTGGCGAAAATGCTGGCGGCTGACGTTCCGGTCGGGCTGGGGACTGACGCCACCCGCGTGGCCAGCTACAACCCGTGGACCGCGCTCTACTGGCTGGTTTCGGGCCGTACCGTTGGCGGGATGGCGATGTACGATGATAACAACCGTCTGCCGCGTGATGTTGCCCTGGAACTGTGGACGGCCGGGAGCGCCTGGTTTTCCAGCGAGCAGGGTAAGAAAGGGCGCATCGAGAAAGATCAACTGGCCGACCTGGTGGTGCTGTCTAAAGATTACTTCAGCGTGCCGGAAGAAGAGATCAAAGGTATCGAGTCGGTGATGACCGTTGTTGATGGCAAAGTGGTTTACGCCGCCGGGCATTTCACCCCGCTGGCACCACCTGCTATTCCGATTGTGCCGGACTGGTCGCCAGTGGTGAAGGTGCCAGGGCATTATCGCTCAGCGCCACCTGCTGCGGCGAAAATTGGCGCAATGGTGCAGATGCACCAGTGCTGCGGCAACTGCGGCGTACACGGTCACCAGCATGATATTGCGCGGAAATCGGGGATTCCGGTGTCAGATGACCGGGCTTTCTGGGGCGCGCTTGGCTGCTCCTGCTTCGCGTTTTAATCGCTTATCGGATCTGCTAACAATAAAAAAGGCCCGCATTTGCGGGCCTTTTGTCGATTCATGCCAATTACAGGCTGGAAACGTTCTCGGTCAGGTATTTTGCCACGCCGTCCGGAGACGCGTTCATACCTTCTTTACCTTTTTCCCACTGTGCCGGGCAAACGTCACCGTGCTCTTCGTGGAACTGCAGCGCGTCAACCATGCGCAGCATTTCGTCGATGTTACGACCCAGCGGCAGATCGTTAACCACCTGGTGGCGAACAACGCCGTTAGCGTCGATCAGGAAAGAACCGCGCAGCGCAACGCCCGCTTCCGGGTGCTCGATGCCGTAGGCTTTCTGGATTTCGCGTTTGATGTCAGCAACCATTGCGTATTTCACTGCACCGATGCCGCCTTTGTCGACAGGGGTGTTACGCCATGCGTTGTGGACAAATTCAGAGTCGAAGGAAACGCCAACAACTTCAACGCCGCGCTTCTGGAATTCTTCGTAACGTTTGTCGAATGCGATCAGTTCAGACGGGCAAACGAAGGTGAAGTCCATCGGCCAGAAGAACAGAACGGTGGTTTTACCGTTGGTATGCTGTTTGAAGTTGAAGTTTTCAACGATCTCACCGCTACCCAGTACCGCAGCTGCTGTGAAATCCGGAGCCTGACGAGTTACCAGTACCATATAATTCTCCTGCAAAGTTAAGGGGTTTTTGGAACGCAACGCGGGCCAGTATAGAGAGTGTTCGGGGATAAGACAAAGAGGCGCTGGCAATCAATGAGACAGGTTTTGTCTATCAATCTTTTGCCGGACGGCGGCTACTGCTTATCCGGCGGGGAATGCGGGCTGCGATCAAAGGGTTTTACACCGCGCCTGCTCCATCATTTGCGGATAAAACTGCCAGAATCGTTCTTCTAACGCATCGTAATGCGTATCGAGGTCATACCATGAGTCGCGTAGGGCATCGAGCCGTGGACGGCGGCTGGCCATGCCGTTCAGGACGTTCTGGATAAAATCCATGTCCCGGTAGCGCTCAAGCCATTTCTCTGACCATATATAGTTGTTCAGATTGATAAAGCGCGGCGGCGATTCCGGCAAAATAGTGGTTACCTGGGTACGGGCATAGCGCACAAAGTCCGTCAGCGGGAAGTCAGGGGAGATTTCCGACCAATGGCGCGACAGAAAATGATCCCACATAACGTCCAGCGTAATCGGCGCGACGCGGCGCGTTTCGCTACGAAACCACTCTTTGGCTTCACGCACCTGCGGTAAGTTATCGGTCATCACGTCGATACGACGATGCATGAAGATGCCTGCTACCACATCAGGCGAGTAGTGTGTTTCCGGATTACCCCGGACAAAATCGGCCAGCAGATTGCCGGAAAGCGAGCTATCGGCAAGGTGAGCTAAGTGCAGGTGCGCAAGAAAATTCATATCCACTTCATCCTTCAAACTGCCTCTTTGTTGGCTGCCTTCACTCACCCCTGTCACTTACTTGAGTAAGCTCCCGGGGACTCATTCAGTTGCCGCCTCGATGCATCTTGAATGATTTTGTGTATAGATTATGTCTCTTAACTTGAGGGGTAAAGGTTGCAGGGAGAACGCCCCGGCACTAGACTACCCGCCTCTTATTTTAGTCTGAGTCAGTGTCATGCGCGTTACCGATTTCACCTTTGAACTACCCGAATCCCTGATTGCCCACTATCCGCAAGCTGAGCGCAGTAGCTGCCGCTTGCTGTCTTTGGACGGGCCGACGGGCGCGCTGACGCACGGTACTTTCACCGATTTGCTCGATAAGCTCAACCCTGGAGACTTGCTGGTCTTTAACAACACCCGCGTCATTCCTGCGCGTCTGTTTGGTCGTAAAGCCAGCGGCGGCAAGATTGAAGTGCTGGTCGAACGTATGCTGGATGACAAACGTATTCTGGCGCATATTCGTGCCTCGAAAGCGCCGAAACCGGGTGCCGAGCTGCTGCTGGGCGACGACGAAAGTATTAAAGCGACGATGGTCGCCCGCCATGACGCGCTGTTTGAAGTTGAGTTTAACGACGAACGCAGCGTGCTGGATATCCTCAACGCCATCGGCCATATGCCGTTGCCTCCGTATATCGACCGTCCGGATGAAGACGCCGACCGCGAGCTGTACCAGACCGTGTACAGCGAAAAGCCGGGGGCTGTCGCTGCGCCGACCGCGGGGCTGCATTTTGACGATCCGCTGCTGGCTAAACTGCGCGATAAAGGCATTGAAATGGCGTTCGTCACCCTGCACGTTGGCGCGGGTACTTTCCAGCCGGTGCGCGTAGACACCATCGAAGACCACATTATGCATTCCGAATATGCGGAAGTGCCGCAGGATGTGGTGGACGCGGTGCTGGCGGCGAAAGCGCGCGGTAATCGCGTGATTGCGGTAGGTACCACCTCCGTGCGTTCGCTGGAAAGTGCGGCGCAGGCGGCCAAAAACGATCTCATCGAGCCGTTCTTCGGCGATACACAAATCTTTATTTATCCAGGCTATAAATATCAGGTGATTGATGCTCTGGTCACCAACTTCCACCTGCCGGAATCGACGCTGATTATGCTGGTTTCCGCATTTGCTGGTTATAAAAACACCATGCACGCCTATCATGAAGCGGTAAAAGCGGAATATCGCTTTTTTAGTTACGGGGATGCCATGTTTATCACGTACAATCCGCAGGCTATTTCTGAGCGACCGTGAGAAGGCTATCTCACTTGCCATTTTGATGTCGGGCAGTGCTCGCCATCCTCACGTACTGCGTGTACGCTCCGGTGGCTGTGCGCTGGTCGCCCCCAAACTGGCTGCGCCGATTGCGCCTTCGCCAGTGGGTTAATATATTTTTACTCCGTGGAGTGATTCCGTGGGGAAAGTTTAATCATCAGACTGTCTCTCTGATGCAGGAGAAAAAATGAAATTTGAACTGGATACCACAGACGGTCGCGCGCGCCGCGGCCGCCTGGTTTTTGATCGTGGCGTAGTAGAAACGCCTGCTTTTATGCCGGTCGGTACTTACGGCACAGTAAAAGGCATGACGCCGGAAGAAGTTGAAGCGACCGGCGCACAGATTATCCTCGGCAACACTTTCCACCTGTGGCTGCGTCCGGGTCAGGAAATCATGAAACTGCACGGCGATCTGCACGATTTCATGCAGTGGAAAGGGCCGATCCTCACCGACTCCGGCGGCTTCCAGGTGTTCAGCCTGGGCGATATCCGTAAGATAACCGAGCAGGGCGTGCATTTCCGTAACCCGATCAACGGCGATCCGATTTTCCTCGATCCCGAGAAGTCGATGGAGATTCAATACGATCTCGGTTCCGATATCGTGATGATCTTCGATGAATGTACACCGTATCCGGCCGACTGGGACTATGCTAAACGCTCAATGGAGATGTCTTTGCGTTGGGCGAAGCGCAGCCGTGACCGTTTTGATAGTCTCGGCAACAAAAATGCGCTTTTTGGCATCATTCAGGGCAGTGTTTACGAAGATTTACGTGATATCTCCGTCAAAGGTCTGGTAGATATCGGCTTTGATGGCTACGCTGTCGGCGGTTTGGCTGTCGGTGAGCCGAAGGAAGATATGCACCGCATTCTGGAACATGTTTGCCCGCAGATTCCGGCAGATAAACCGCGTTACCTGATGGGCGTCGGCAAACCAGAAGATCTGGTTGAAGGCGTGCGTCGCGGTATCGATATGTTTGACTGCGTGATGCCAACGCGAAATGCCCGTAATGGTCATTTGTTTGTGACTGACGGCGTGGTAAAAATTCGTAACGCGAAACATAAAAGCGACACCAGTCCGCTCGATGCTGAGTGTGATTGCTACACCTGTCGCAATTATTCGCGCGCTTACTTGCATCATCTCGACCGTTGCAACGAAATATTGGGCGCGCGACTCAACACGATTCATAACCTTCGCTACTACCAGCGTTTGATGGCGGGTTTACGCAAGGCTATTGAAGAGGGTAAATTAGAGAGCTTCGTGACCGATTTTTACCAACGTCAGGGTAGACCAGTTCCACCTGTGAACGTTGATTAATTTTAATAATGAGGGAATTTGAATGAGCTTTTTTATTTCTGATGCGGTAGCGGCAACAGGTGCTCCGGCGCAGGGCAGCCCGATGTCTCTGATTCTGATGCTGGTGGTGTTTGGTCTGATTTTCTATTTCATGATCCTGCGCCCACAGCAAAAGCGTACCAAAGAACACAAGAACCTGATGAACTCCATTGCGAAAGGCGATGAAGTACTGACTAACGGTGGTCTGGTGGGGCGCGTGACTAAAGTAGCAGAATCTGGCTACATCGCTATCGCGCTGAACGACACCACTGAAGTGGTTATCAAACGTGATTTCGTAGCTGCCGTTCTGCCGAAAGGCACCATGAAGGCGCTGTAATTTATTGTTTTCCCAAAGGGAACTGCCGTGTTAAACCGTTATCCTTTGTGGAAGTATGTCATGCTGATCGTCGTTATTGTCGTCGGTCTGCTCTATGCGCTTCCCAACCTGTATGGTGAGGATCCGGCTGTTCAAATCACTGGCGTGCGCGGTGCCGCCGCCAGTGAGCAAACGCTGATCCAGGTCCAGAAAACGTTACAAGAAGATAAAATCACACCTAAGTCTGTGGCTCTGGAAGAGGGTGCTATTCTCGCGCGCTTCGACTCCACTGATACCCAACTGCGCGCACGTGAAGTATTAATGGGCGTACTGGGCGATCAGTACGTCGTGGCGCTTAACCTTGCTCCGGCAACCCCGCGCTGGCTGGCTGCCATTCACGCAGAACCGATGAAACTCGGTCTTGACCTGCGTGGCGGCGTTCACTTCCTGATGGAAGTGGATATGGACACCGCGCTGAGTAAGTTGCAGGAACAAAATATCGATAGCCTGCGCAGCGATCTGCGTGAAAAAGGCATTCCTTATACTACCGTTCGCAAAGAAGATAACTACGGTCTGAGCATCACTTTCCGTGATAGCAGCGCCCGTGATGAAGCTATCTCTTACCTGAGCAAACGTCACCAGGATCTGGTTATTTCCAGCCAGGGCAGCAATGCTCTGCGTGCGGTAATGACCGATGCGCGCCTGAGCGAAGCCCGTGAATACGCGGTACAGCAGAACATCAACATTCTGCGTAATCGTGTTAACCAACTGGGTGTTGCTGAGCCGGTGGTACAACGTCAGGGTGCTGACCGCATTGTGGTCGAACTGCCGGGTATTCAGGATACCGCGCGTGCGAAAGAAATTCTGGGCGCAACCGCGACGCTGGAATTCCGTCTGGTAAATACCAACGTTGACCAGTCTGCTGCGGCATCCGGGCGTGTACCGGGTGACTCAGAAGTGAAACAATCTCGTGAAGGTCAGCCGGTTGTGCTGTACAAGCGCGTGATCCTGACCGGTGACCATATCACCGACTCCACTTCCAGCCAGGACGAATACAATCAGCCGCAGGTTAACATCTCGCTGGATAGCGCGGGTGGTAACATCATGTCCAACTTCACCAAGGACAACATCGGTAAGCCGATGGCGACCCTGTTTGTGGAGTACAAAGACAGCGGTAAGAAAGATGCCAACGGTCGCGCAGTGCTGGTGAAACAGGAAGAGGTGATTAACATCGCCAATATCCAGTCTCGCCTGGGTAACAGCTTCCGTATCACCGGTATCAACAACCCGAACGAAGCGCGTCAGCTTTCTCTGCTGTTACGTGCCGGTGCGCTAATCGCGCCGATTCAGATTGTTGAAGAACGTACCATCGGCCCAACCCTGGGTATGCAGAACATCAAACAGGGTCTGGAAGCATGTCTGGCCGGTCTGGTGGTGTCTATCCTGTTCATGATCTTCTTCTATAAGAAGTTCGGTCTGATTGCGACCAGTGCGCTGATTGCTAACCTGGTGCTGATTGTCGGTATTATGTCGTTGCTGCCGGGGGCTACGCTGAGTATGCCGGGGATTGCGGGGATCGTCTTGACCCTTGCCGTCGCGGTCGATGCGAACGTACTGATCAACGAACGTATCAAAGAAGAGTTGAGTAACGGGCGCTCGGTGCAGCAGGCCATCAATGAAGGTTATGCGGGCGCATTTAGCTCCATCTTTGATGCGAACATTACGACGCTGATCAAGGTCATCATCCTGTACGCAGTTGGCACCGGGGCAATTAAAGGGTTCGCGATTACTACCGGTATTGGTGTGGCGACGTCGATGTTTACCGCGATTGTCGGTACACGTGCCATCGTAAACCTGTTGTATGGCGGCAAGCGCGTCAAAAAGCTGTCAATCTGAGGAGTGCGAAGTGGCACAGGAATATACTGTTGAACAATTGAACCACGGCCGTAAAGTCTGGGACTTTATGCGCTGGGACTACTGGGCTTTCGGCATTTCAGGTTTCCTGCTGATTGCGGCCATCGTGGTGATGGGCGTACGCGGGTTTAACTGGGGGCTCGATTTCACCGGTGGTACGGTTATTGAAATCACGCTGGAAAAACCGGCCGATATGGACGTGATGCGCGATGCGCTGGAGAAAGCGGGCTTCGTTGATCCGCTTCTGCAGAACTTCGGCAGCAGCCACGACATTATGGTACGTATGCCGCCAACTGAAGGTGCAGACGGCGGTCAGGTGCTGGGTAGCAAAGTGTTGAGTGTGATTAACGAATCCACCAACCAAAACGCCGCGGTGAAGCGAATTGAATTCGTGGGGCCGAGCGTGGGTGCAGACCTGGCGCAAACCGGTGCGATGGCGCTGATGGCGGCGTTGATCTCCATCCTGGTGTACGTCGGTTTCCGCTTTGAATGGCGACTGGCGGCAGGGGTAGTTATCGCGCTGGCGCACGACGTGATTATCACACTTGGGATCCTGTCGTTGTTCCATATCGAGATTGACCTGACTATCGTCGCATCACTGATGTCGGTAATCGGTTACTCGCTGAACGACAGTATCGTTGTATCTGACCGTATTCGTGAAAACTTCCGCAAAATTCGTCGCGGTACGCCTTACGAAATCTTTAACGTGTCACTGACTCAAACGCTGCACCGTACGTTGATTACGTCCGGTACAACGTTGATGGTTATTCTGATGCTGTTCCTGTTCGGTGGTCCGGTACTGGAAGGATTCTCGCTGACGATGCTGATCGGTGTTTCCATCGGTACTGCTTCTTCTATCTACGTAGCATCGGCGCTGGCGCTGAAGCTGGGTATGAAGCGTGAGCACATGCTGCAGCAGAAGGTCGAGAAAGAAGGGGCGGATCAACCGTCGATTCTGCCTTAACCCATCCTGGAGTGAAGATACTGGAATCCCGATCGCAAGGTCGGGATTTTTTTTGCCTGTGAATTAGCGACAGGTAATTATCTTTTCCTGTCGCCACACTACTGACAGTATGCTGTCAGTAGCCCTGCCTTATAGTCCTCCTGAGATTACCCACACAGGCAGGAGGAAGTATGAGCAACGTAATTAATTGGTTTGAAATCCCCGTGGCACAAATGGACCGCGCCATCGCTTTTTATGAGCCAGTAATGCAGGTTTCTTTGCGCCGGGAGAACATGGACTGCGCTGAGCTCGCCGTATTTCCGCATCAGGATCCCGCTCCCGGCGGGGCGCTGGCTAAATTTGACGGTATTACGCCTTCAACGCAGGGCGCTATTATTTATCTGCATACGGACGATTTGGCTGCAACGCTTGAACGCGTCGCCACTGCTGGCGGTCAGTGTGTGTTTGGCCCACTAGAACTGGGGCAGGACATTGGTACGATTGCGCTATTCACTGACAGCGAAGGCAATCGTGTTGGTTTACATCAACCCGCGTAATATTTTCAGCACTGAGGATTAAAATGAGCAGACGCGCCGACCGCTTGTTTCAGATTGTGCAAATCCTGCGTGGCAGGCGAGTGACAACGGCGGCGCTGCTGGCAGAGCGTCTTGAGGTTTCTGAACGGACGATTTATCGCGATATCCGCGATCTCTCTTTATCCGGTGTGCCTATTGAAGGCGAAGTGGGCAGCGGATACCGCTTAATGGCCGGGTTTGATCTACCGCCGTTGATGTTAACGCATCACGAATCAGAAGCATTGATGGTAGCGATTCGATTGCTGAAAACATGGGGTGGGGATTCACTCTCACAGGCGTTGGAATCCGCGCAGGAAAAAGTGTTGGCGATATTGCCGCCAGAGAGTCGGCGCAGAGCCGAGCAAACGCGGATTTTCGCGCCAGATTTTGGTAATCAGCCGCATTCACGCAGTGCCTTCGATCTCATACATCGCGCGGTTTCAGCACAGCAGGTGCTGGCGCTGCATTATCGCGATGAGTCCGGGAACCTCTCCTGGCGCGACGTTCAGCCGCTGGGATTATTTTTCTGGGGCGAGCACTGGCTGCTGGTTGGCTGGTGCGAGAAGCGTGACGATTATCGTTGCTTTCGCGTTGATCGATGTCTGAAGATTACGCCACTCGACAGGCATTTTCGCGAATCGGCAGATCGCTCGCTAAGTGACTTTTTGCGTAAAGTACGCTGTGAAGACCAGCCATAAAAAAGCCAGCGGTTAAGCTGGCTTGTCTGCGAGACATTGTCTGGATTAGAAGTTGTAACCTACAACCAGGTAACCACCCCAACCGGTAGATTTCGCGCTGAAGTCGCCTTCGCCCCAGTTCAGGGTATCTCCACCTTTCCACTGGCCGCCGTTATGGAAGTAACGCGCTACGACGGAGTAGTGCCAGTGATCGTAGTTCAGCGCCAGGACGTGGCTGGACGCGATAGAGTTGCTGGTGCGGTTCGGATCATCACCCAAATCTGAGCCCCAGTCGAAGTTGGTGAAGCCGATGTAGGTCAACTGGCCGCCCCAAACCTGGGTGATCGGCACAAAGTATTTAACTTTGAAACGGTAGCCATCCCACTCGTTTTCGTTGGATGCGCCATAGTTCTGCCACTGGTATTTAGCATACACGTTCAGGGACAGACCCATCGGCAGACCGGTATCGATATCGGTACCCAGACCCATGTACCAGGTGCTCTGGCGGCTGGCTTTGTTATCACCCATATCGTAGATGTAGTTGTTGGCGAAATACCATTCTTTGAACGGACCAAAGCTCAGGTCAGCACCGGTCAGTTTGTCGATGGAGAAACGCGGTTCGATTTCCATAAACAGCGGGGAACCGTCAGACCAGATACCTTTATCGTTGCCGTTACCCCAGTCGAAAGTTTTCGGAATATCGATGTAGCCATAGAAGTCAAACCAGTCTTTTTTGGCAAACGCTTCGTATTCAAGATACACGTCGTTGTTCAGTTTCGGGGAGAAACGGGTGTGATAGCTACCCACCACGTTAACGCTTTGGTGCCACCAGTCGGACAGATATTGCGGTTTGTCATTTTCTGCTGCGTTGGCAGTAAAAGACGAGGAGAGCGCCAGCACTGCACCGGCTGCAAGTAATGTTTTTTTCATATGTATGCCACTGTTTGAAATCCCTTTCGGGAGTGAAAAATGCGCAATTTGCGTTTCTAAATATTTCGTAATTCTTCGGAGCCTATTATAAAAATCATTGTTCACAAAAATATGTCTTGTTTCACAGTTCTATCATTTACGTAATCGATTGCGTTCACGTTTGCGTACTTTAGGCGGCGAATTGTACTGGCTCCCATGAATGTTGCCAAGTTTTACCAGAAATATCGGTTATGTCAGGGGAGTAACAAAAAGAAGCAGAGTGATGTTGCGGAACGCACAAAACGTTCCGCAAAAAAGTTTATTGGCTAACAGGCTGGACATCGTGGATGCGCACAAATCCTAACTGATCTGGAGTGAGGCCATTTATCTGTAACGGAATGTCTACGTCGCTGGGAGCAAGAATACTCGCCGGAGCGTTGACCAATTGGTTATGAACGTTCACTTCCTGATAGTTGTCCGTGGTGCCCTGAATTTGCCCGTACTCGACGGTGGCGCTAAAGGCGGGTAAAGGCGTGTTGGATTCACCCTGAATTCGTAGCGTCAGGCGCGTACCATCGGCGTTCGGCGCAATGTTCACCAGCGACATGCGTAAGGTGCCAATCTGGCTGTCCAGTCGTGCCGGGGTTTTGGAGCCGGGCAGCAGATAGGCGCCGCTGGTTGATTTTGCATTCAACATATTTTGTTGCGTAATTTTTACCGTTTCCTGATTAAGCTGCGTCATCTCTTTATTCAACGTGCTAACGCTTTGATGCATCTGGCGTACTTCGCTTTGCTGAGCGCAGGCACTAAGACTAAAGAGACTTCCCACCAGGAGAATTCTTAGGTAACGTCTTGTCATTGTGATTACTTCCTTCATTGTCGCGATAGCATAATGGTAGTGTGCACTGAGCACGAAGGCATCGATCCTTTGTCTCAAAAGCGCAGCGCCTTTGTTGTCACGGCAGTTCAGGGTAAAATAGATTCTGTTAACCACTGAGGTACAGGACGCCGTATGCATTGCCCATTCTGTTTCGCCGTAGACACTAAGGTAATTGACTCTCGTCTTGTAGGCGAGGGCTCCTCGGTACGCCGCCGTCGGCAGTGTCTGGTTTGTAACGAACGTTTCACCACTTTTGAAGTGGCTGAACTTGTCATGCCGCGCGTTGTGAAAAGCAACGATGTGCGTGAACCCTTTAATGAAGAAAAGCTGCGCAGCGGCATGCTCAGAGCGCTTGAGAAACGGCCTGTCAGCGCAGATGACGTCGAAATGGCGTTAAACCATATCAAATCACAGCTGCGTGCGACGGGTGAGCGTGAGGTGCCGAGCAAGATGATTGGCAACCTGGTGATGGAGCAGTTGAAAAAGCTCGATAAAGTCGCCTACATCCGCTTTGCCTCTGTCTACCGGAGTTTCGAAGACATCAAAGAATTTGGCGAAGAGATTGCTCGCCTACAGGACTAAGCCATGCAGGATGAATTGTACATGGCGCGCGCGCTAAAGCTTGCTGCGCGCGGACGTTTTACCACTCACCCCAACCCCAACGTGGGCTGCGTGATTGTGAAAGATGGGGAGATCGTCGGTGAAGGATATCATCACCGAGCGGGCGAACCGCATGCCGAAGTTCATGCTCTGCGGATGGCCGGAGAAAAAGCGCAGGGGGCAACTGCCTACGTGACGCTTGAACCCTGTAGTCATCATGGTCGCACGCCGCCGTGTTGCGATGCGCTGATTGCGGCGGGGGTGTCGCGTGTGGTTGCGGCGATGCAGGATCCCAATCCGCAGGTCGCAGGACGTGGGCTCTACCGTTTGCAGCAGGCGGGTATCGACGTCAGCCACGGGCTGATGATGAGCGAAGTTGAGCAACTGAATAAAGGCTTCCTCAAGCGCATGCGTACAGGATTCCCGTATCTTCAGCTTAAGCTTGGCGCGTCGCTTGATGGCCGTACAGCGATGGCCAGCGGTGAAAGCCAGTGGATCACCTCGCCACAGGCGCGCCGCGATGTGCAACGCTTGCGCGCGCAAAGCCATGCCATTTTAACCAGCAGTGCTACGGTGCTGGCAGACGACCCTCAGCTTACCGTGCGTTGGTCGGAGCTTGGGGAGTCAACTCAGGCGAGTTACCCGCAGGAAGAGCTGCGTCAGCCAATCCGTATTGTTCTTGATAGCCAGAATCAGGTCACACCGGCGCACCGAATTGTGCAACAGCCTGGAGAAACCTGGATTGTCCGGACTGAAGACGACCCTCGTAGCTGGCCGGAAACGGTGCGCAGCCTGAAGGTGCCGGAACATAACGGGCACCTGGATCTGGTGGTGCTAATGATGCAACTGGGCAAACAGCAAATTAACAGCATTTGGGTTGAAGCAGGCCCAACGCTCGCCGGGGCATTATTACAGGCCGGTTTGGTCGATGAGCTAATCGTGTATGTTGCGCCTAAACTGTTAGGCAGCGATGCGAGAGGATTATGTGTGCTTCCAGGCCTTGAGAAACTGGCTGACGCACCCCATTTCAAATTCAATGAGATACGCCAGGTGGGCCCGGACGTTTGCCTGCATTTAACGACTGCGTGAGGCTTTCTGATTTAGAGGAAGCAGCGCACAGAATATTATGATAAAATCCGCCCCCCTTACGGGGCCATAAATCGAACCCGAAGGAAGAATATGAACATTATTGAAGCTAACGTTGCTACCCCGGACGCTCGCGTCGCCATCACCATTGCGCGTTTCAACAACTTTATCAATGACAGCCTGCTGGAAGGTGCTATCGACGCCCTGAAACGTATTGGCCAGGTTAAAGATGAAAACATTACCGTTGTTTGGGTTCCTGGTGCATATGAGCTGCCACTGGCGGCTGACGCACTGGCAAAAACCGGTAAATACGACGCGGTGATTGCGCTCGGTACGGTGATCCGTGGCGGTACCGCGCACTTCGAATATGTGGCTGGCGGTGCAAGCAATGGCCTGGCGCATGTCGCTCAGGACAGTGGCATTCCGGTAGCCTTCGGTGTTCTGACCACCGAAAGTATTGAACAAGCCATCGAACGTGCTGGCACTAAAGCCGGTAACAAAGGCGCAGAAGCTGCACTGACTGCGCTTGAAATGATTAATGTATTGAAAGCCATCAAGGCCTGATTTTTGTAAGGGGAAATCCGTGAAACCTGCTGCTCGTCGCCGCGCCCGTGAGTGTGCCGTCCAGGCGCTCTACTCCTGGCAGTTGTCCCAGAACGACATCGCTGATGTTGAATACCAGTTCCTGGCGGAACAGGACGTTAAAGATGTCGACGTTCTGTATTTCCGTGAACTGCTGTCCGGGGTGGCGACTAACAGCGCGTACCTGGATGGATTAATGAAGCCTTACCTGTCTCGTCTGTTGGAAGAGCTGGGTCAGGTAGAAAAAGCCGTACTGCGTATTGCGCTGTTTGAATTGTCTAAACGTAGTGATGTGCCGTACAAAGTGGCCATCAACGAAGCGATTGAACTGGCAAAAACCTTCGGCGCTGAAGATAGCCACAAATTCGTGAACGGCGTACTGGATAAAGCAGCACCTGTGATTCGCCCCAACAAAAAGTAATCCCGAGGCCGGCTGGATGGTGGAACCTGTTTCCGCTGTCCCCGGCTTTTTCTTTTTTTTCTGCTGAGGCATAACGTATGGCATGTGGCGAGTTTTCCCTGATTGCCCGTTATTTTGACCGCGTAAGAACTTCTCGTCTTGATGTCGAAACCGGTATTGGTGACGACTGCGCACTTCTGAACATCCCTGAAAAACAAACGCTGGCGATCAGCACCGATACGCTGGTGGCAGGCAACCACTTTCTCCCCGACATTGATCCGACCGATCTCGCCTGGAAAGCACTGGCGGTGAATTTGAGCGATCTGGCGGCGATGGGGGCGGATCCTGCGTGGCTGACGCTGGCGCTCACGTTACCTGACGTCGATGAAGCCTGGCTGGAAGCCTTCAGCGATGGCCTGTTTGAACTCCTCAATTACTATGATATGCAGCTGATTGGCGGTGACACCACGCGTGGGCCGCTGTCGATGACGCTGGGTATTCATGGCTACGTCCCCGTTGGGCGGGCCTTAAAACGCTCTGGCGCGAAACCGGGTGACTGGATTTATGTTACCGGCACGCCGGGCGACAGTGCGGCCGGGCTGGCGATTTTGCAGAACCGATTGCAGGTTGCAGATGCAACAGACGCGGACTATCTTCTGCAACGCCATCTGCGTCCCACGCCGCGTATTTTGCAGGGACAAGCCCTGCGCGATCTGGCCAGTGCGGCTATCGATCTCTCCGATGGCCTGATTTCCGATTTGGGACACATCGTTAATGCTAGCGGCTGTGGCGCACGGGTTAACGTTGATGTGCTGCCATACTCCACTGCATTGTCACAGCACGTTGAGCCGGAACAGGCCCTGCGCTGGGCGCTCTCGGGAGGTGAAGATTATGAGTTATGCTTTACCGTACCGGAAATTAATCGTGGTGCGCTGGAAGTGGCGCTGGGAAATCTCGGCGCAGCGTTTACCTGCATTGGGCAGATGAGCGCGGACGTGGAAGGCATTCACTTTACGCGCGATGGAAAACCCGTCACGTTTGACTGGAAAGGATATGACCATTTTGCCGCGCCTTAAAAAAGATGTCGCCAAAAGCCGCCTGAGTATGCGCAATCCGTGGCACCTGTTAGCCACCGGTTTTGGCAGCGGGCTGAGCCCAATTGTTCCAGGCACGATGGGATCGCTGGCGGCGATCCCTTTTTGGTATTTAATGACTTTTCTGCCGTGGCAGCTGTATTCGCTGGTGGTGATGTTATCTATCTGTATCGGCGTTTATCTGTGCCATCAAACGGCGAAAGATATGGGCGTACACGATCACGGTAGTATTGTCTGGGACGAGTTTGTCGGGATGTGGATTACCCTGATGGCGCTGCCGACCAACGACTGGCAGTGGGTTGCCGCCGGATTTGTGATTTTCCGTATTCTGGATATGTGGAAGCCGTGGCCGATTCGTTGGTTCGATCGCAACGTACATGGCGGGACGGGGATCATGATCGACGATATTGTGGCCGGGATACTCTCTGCCGGAATTTTGTATGTTATCGGTCATCACTGGCCGGTAGGTATCATTTAACCCTTTTCAGCGGCTATTGTAGGCCCGATAAGCGCCGCGACATCGGGCGATCAGTGCCGGATGCGCTATGCTTATCCGGCCTACAATCTACAACCTCGCTTATTTAAATCCCACCACCGGATGCTGTTTGTACGGCGTTTCCAGCTCGGCAATTTGCTCCGGCTTCAACGTTAAATCTACCGCGTTGAGCAACTCATCCAGCTGTTCCTCACGTGAAGAACCAATAATTGGCGCTGCCACGCCGGGTTTGCTCAGTAGCCAGGCCAGCGCAACCTGTGCCCGCGTTACACCCAGCTCCTCACTGACACCGGTCAGTCGTGCGGCGATTTGCGCGTCGTTTTCATCGCTCTCGTTGTACAAATTTTTACCGACTTCATCGGAAACCAGACGTGCGGTTGTTTCTCCCCAGGGACGCGTCAGGCGACCGCGCGCCAGCGGGCTCCATGGGATAACGGCCACGCCTTCCTGATAGCAAAGCGGCAGCATTTCGCGTTCTTCTTCGCGGTAGATTAGGTTGTAGTGATCCTGCATGCTGACGAACTGCGCCCAGCCGTGTTGCTTCTGTAAGGCCAGAGCCTGGGCAAACTGCGAAGCGTGCATGGATGAGGCGCCAATATAGCGAGCTTTACCGGCTTTCACGACGTCGTTTAGAGCCTCCAGCGTTTCTTCGATTGGCGTGTTGTAATCCCAGCGGTGAATTTGCAGGATGTCCACATAGTCCATACCCAGGCGTCTGAGGCTGTCATCAATCGAGCGCAGAATTTGTGCGCGGGATAATCCTTCTGCTAAATCATCAACCTGGTGAAAAACCTTGGTAGCGATCACGACATCTTCGCGGCGGGCGAAATCACGCAGCGCGCGGCCGACAATCTCTTCGCTGCTGCCAGCGGAGTAGCTGTTGGCGGTATCGAAAAAGTTAATGCCGCCCTCAAGGGCGTGTTTGATTATCGGGCGGCTGCTTTCTTCAGGTAGCGTCCAGGCGTGATTGCCGCGATTGGGTTCGCCAAATGTCATGCAACCCAGGCAAAGGCGGGAGACCCGTAGGTCGGTTTTTCCTAAGATGTTGTATTTCATCAATCCACTCCTGCTTAGCTCGTGATGAATTAAGCATAGCAGGAGCGGGGAGGGGATTATGCCAGCCAGGCCTTGATTTTGGTCTCAATTCCGGCGGCATTCAGACCCAGATCGGCACGAGCTTCATCCTGAGTTCCCTGCGGGATGAAGAAGTCTGGTAGGCCAATGTTCAGCACCGGGACGGGCTTACGATGGGCCATCAGCACTTCGTTTACGCCGCTGCCAGCACCACCCATAATGGCGTTCTCTTCAATGGTAACCAGCACCTCGTGTTGGGCAGCCATTTCAAGGATCAACGTTTCATCCAGTGGTTTTACAAAGCGCATATCGACCAGCGTGGCGTTCAGCGACTCTGCGACCTGAGCGGCTTCCGGCATCAGGGTGCCGAAGTTGAGAATCGCCACTTTTTCCCCGTGACGTTTCACGATGCCTTTACCAATTGGCAGTTGTTCCAGCGGGGTCAGCTCAACGCCTACCGCGTTACCGCGTGGGTAGCGCACGACCGTTGGACCATCGTTGTAGTGATAGCCGGTGAACAGCATCTGGCGGCATTCGTTTTCATCACTCGGGGTCATGATGACCATTTCCGGGATGCAGCGCAGGAAGGAGAGATCGAACGCCCCCTGGTGGGTTTGTCCATCTGCGCCAACAATCCCTGCCCGGTCAACGGCAAACAGGACCGGCAGTTTCTGGATGGCTACATCGTGCAGCACCTGATCGTAGGCGCGTTGCAGGAAGGTCGAGTAAATGGCTACCACCGGCTTGTAGCCGCCAATCGCCAGACCGGCAGCAAACGTCACTGCGTGCTGCTCGGCAATCGCCACATCGAAATAGCGGTCCGGGAACTTACGTGAAAACTCCACCATTCCGGAACCTTCGCGCATTGCCGGGGTGATTGCCATCAGCTTATTGTCTTTCGCCGCGGTCTCGCACAGCCAGTCACCGAAAATTTTTGAATAGCTCGGCAGACCGCCGCTGCTTTTCGGCAGGCATCCGCTGGACGGATCGAATTTGGGTACCGCGTGGAACGTAATCGGATCTTTTTCCGCAGGCTCATAGCCACGACCCTTTTTGGTCATGATGTGCAGGAACTGCGGGCCTTTCAGATCGCGCATGTTTTTGAGCGTAGTAATAAGCCCCAGCACGTCGTGACCGTCCACCGGACCGATATAGTTAAAGCCCAGTTCTTCAAACAGAGTCCCCGGCACAACCATACCTTTAATGTGTTCTTCAGTACGTTTGAGCAGTTCTTTAATCGGCGGCACGCCGGAGAAGACTTTCTTCCCGCCTTCGCGCAGCGAGGAGTAGAGTTTGCCAGAGAGCAGCTGTGCCAGATGATTGTTCAGCGCGCCAACGTTCTCTGAAATCGACATTTCGTTGTCGTTGAGGATAACCAGCATGTCGGGCCTAATATCGCCCGCGTGGTTCATCGCTTCAAACGCCATCCCTGCGGTGATGGCACCATCACCAATCACACACACGGTACGGCGCTCTTTACCTTCTTTCTCGGCGGCAACGGCAATACCGATACCTGCGCTGATGGAGGTTGAAGAGTGCCCAACGCTCAGTACGTCATACTCGCTTTCACCGCGCCATGGGAACGGATGCAGGCCGCCTTTCTGACGAATGGTGCCGATTTTATCGCGGCGACCGGTCAGAATTTTGTGCGGATAAGCCTGATGTCCCACATCCCAGATTAACTGGTCAAACGGGGTGTTGTAGACATAGTGCAGCGCGACGGTGAGTTCCACCGTGCCCAGACCAGAGGCGAAGTGCCCGCTGGAACGGCTTACGCTGTCGAGCAAATAGCGGCGCAGTTCGTCGCAAAGCTTTGGCAGGCTCTCTTTTGGCAGCAGACGTAACTCCTGGGTGGAGTCGACCAGCGCCAGGGTCGGGTATTTGGCTATATCAAAACTCATCGCAAGCTCATGGGATATGTTGGTTTATTTATCACGCTGGATTATGTAGTCCGCTAGCGCTTCCAGTGCCGAGGTATCGAGTGACTGTGCGGCCAGCAGACTTAGCGACTGGCGGGCGTCCTCGATTAAATCCCGGGCTTTATTCTGGGCTTGCTCAAGACCCAGAAGTGCAGGATAGGTACTTTTGCCAAGCTGCTGGTCAGCACCCTGACGTTTACCCAATGTTGCAGTATCGCCTACCACATCCAGGATGTCATCCTGAACCTGGAAAGCCAGACCGATGCTTTCTGCGTATTTGTCGAGTATTGGCAGGCATTCTCGCCCTTTATCGCCAGCACTTAACGCCCCCAAACGCACGGCGGCGCGAATCAATGCTCCGGTTTTATGGCGGTGAATCCGCTCCAGTGCATCCAGCTCAACCTGATGACCTTCAGCTTCCAGATCCAGTGCCTGGCCGCCGCACATACCGGCGATGCCGCTGGCCTGAGCCAGTTCAGAGATCATCGCGATGCGGTCACGGTCAGTGACTTCCGGCATTGGGGCGTCGCTGATAATGGAGAATGCCAGCGTTTGTAGCGCATCTCCGGCCAGGATCGCATTTGCCTCGCCAAATTTTACGTGGCAAGTCGGCAGACCGCGTCGCAGGTCATCGTCATCCATCGCGGGCAAATCATCGTGCATCAGCGAATAGGCATGAATGCATTCGACGGCGGCAGCGGGAGCATCAAGCGTACTCAGGCTGACTCCAAACATCTGACCGGTCGCATACACCAGGAACGGGCGCAGGCGTTTACCGCCTAATAATGCGCCATATTGCATGGTTTCTACCACGGGAGTGTTCTGAAAGGGCAGTGGCGCGATAAAACGGCTCAGTGCCTGGTTGGCCTGCTCAACGCAAGCCTGTAGCTGCTGCGTAAAATCCATTTACTCATTATCCGGTGTAAAAGGCGTAAGGGCGGCGTCTTCAGTATCTGACAGCAGGATTTGTACGCGCTGTTCAGCCTGTTGCAATTTGACCTGTCCCTGACGCGCCAACTGTACGCCACGTTCGAATTCGTTCAACGCTTCTTCTAACGGCAGGTCGCCGCCTTCCAGACGGGTAACAATTTGTTCCAGCTCGCTCAGCGCGGTTTCAAAACTGGCGGGCGCTTCATTTTTCTTCGGCATAATGAATGTCTGACTCTCTGTATTGGCAGCACAAGACTATGGTAACGGACTCGCACTGATAAGCAAATAACGCGCAATGTGCACAGTAGCCGCGTGATGGTGATATACTTGCGCGCCTGGATGCAGTCGCGGGTATGGGCTGCTGTATTTTTTTCCATTACAAGTCATTCAGACTTGCCTAAGAACCATTGCCGCCATGAAGTTTATCATTAAATTGTTCCCAGAAATCACCATCAAAAGCCAATCTGTGCGTTTGCGCTTTATAAAAATTCTGACAGGGAACATTCGTAACGTTTTAAAGCACTACGATGAAGACCTTGCCGTTGTCCGTCACTGGGATCACGTTGAGGTTCGCGCTAAAGATGAAAGCCAGCGCCTGGATATTCGCGACGCGCTGACCCGTATTCCGGGTATCCACCACATTCTCGAAGTAGAAGACGTGCCGTTTACCGATATGCACGATATTTTCGAGAAAGCACTGGTTCAGTATCGCGATCAACTGGAAGGTAAAACCTTCTGTGTTCGCGTGAAGCGTCGCGGGAAGCATGAGTTTAGCTCCATTGAGGTGGAACGTTATGTTGGCGGTGGACTGAACCAACATATTGAATCTGCACGCGTGAAGCTGACGAAGCCGGATGTGACCGTTAATCTTGAAATCGAAAACGACCGTCTGCTGCTGGTTAAAGGCCGCTATGAAGGTATTGGTGGTTTCCCGATTGGGACGCAGGAAGACGTACTGTCGCTGATTTCCGGCGGTTTCGACTCTGGTGTATCCAGCTACATGCTGATGCGTCGCGGCTGCCGTGTTCACTATTGCTTCTTTAACCTTGGCGGCGCAGCGCATGAAATCGGCGTTCGCCAGGTGGCGCATTACCTGTGGAATCGCTTCGGTAGTTCGCATCGCGTGCGTTTTGTTGCTATCAACTTTGAACCGGTGGTCGGTGAGATCCTGGAGAAAGTTGATGACGGCCAGATGGGCGTGGTTCTCAAACGTATGATGGTTCGCGCGGCGTCGAAAGTCGCTGAGCGCTACGGCGTACAGGCGCTGGTAACCGGTGAAGCACTGGGCCAGGTGTCCAGCCAGACGCTGACCAACCTGCGTCTGATCGATAACGTTTCTGACACCCTGATCCTGCGCCCGCTTATCTCCCATGATAAAGAGCACATCATCAATCTGGCGCGTGAAATTGGCACCGAAGACTTTGCCCGTACCATGCCGGAATACTGCGGTGTAATTTCAAAAAGCCCGACGGTGAAAGCGATCAAAGCGAAGATTGAGGCCGAAGAAGAAAACTTCGATTTCTCTATCCTCGATAAAGTGGTTGAAGATGCGAACAATATCGATATTCGCGATATCGCCCAGCAGACGCAGCAGACCGTGGTAGAAGTGGAAACCGTGAGCGGTTTCGGCCCGAATGACGTAATCCTTGATATCCGTTCTGTGGATGAACAGGATGATAAACCGCTGAAGGTTGAAGGTGTGGACGTCGTTTCTCTGCCATTCTACAAGCTGAGCACTAAATTCGGCGATCTGGACCAGAGTAAAACCTGGCTGCTGTGGTGTGAACGCGGGGTGATGAGCCGTCTGCAGGCGCTTTATCTGCGCGAGCAGGGCTTTGAGAACGTGAAGGTGTATCGCCCGTAATTGAGTAAACATCGTGTTGTAGGCCGGATAAGGCGGTTACGCCGCCATCCGGCAATATAACGATATTATTCAAAACGAACGGGAAGCGTCTTCCCGTTCGACTCCCAGACCCCCTGATAGACACCGTCTTTTAACTCTAGCGTTATCTTCTCTTGCGTTTGTTCAGCCGCAGATGTCTTCAGTTCATAATGTTGATTGTCGGCTGTGTCGCATTTGCCGGTCAATTCAATCGGTGCGCCAAATTTTTGGTAAAAGTAAGCCCCTTCAAAAAAATCACCGTATTTGCAGTCCACCTTCAACACAATACGCATGCTTTTTCCCAGCGTGCCGTACATGACTTTGCCGTCAATGCCGGGCGCTGGCGAAACTGGTGTTGTACTCTTTGCGGTAGTCAGATATTGGCCGTACGGTGTGAGCTGATTTTGCAGTTCCGCGGTTGGGATTTTCGTTGTGAAATCACCCAACTCGTCGAGCGCACGGCTGGCGTGGTTGCTACAGCGTCCGTTCAGGAAAGCCAGGTGGTCTTTTTGCAGGGAGAATTTGTCGATGTAGTACAAACCATCGGTGTAGGTTGCGCACGATGCGTAGAATTCGGCATAGTTAAAATCTTCACCTTTATCTTCTTTTATTTGTTCTGGTGTTTGCGAATTATGCGCCGTAACAAAGGTATCGATTTGGCCGCGGATATCTTTTCTGATGCGGGTGTTTAATTCGGCGATTGTAGCCCGGGAAAAGAGATCGTTAAGGGTAATTGCCGCACCGCTGGCTAAATCGAAGCTGATCGGCACATTGTACGACTCGCAATACGCCCCGCAACCTTCGATAAACATGTTGAGCGTCAGGATTTTTGCGTCGCGATACTCAACCGTGTAGTCAAGGTTTGCGGTGGGATTCATGGCTGATTTCGCAAACTGATTTACTGTGGCCTGTGGAGTATTGCCCGGTAGCTGATTGATAAAGCTTGCGAAAATATAATCGTTAATGCGTTTTGCAACTTTGGGGTTATCCGTCGAGGAAAACCATGGCAAGCGATATTGCATTTCAGTGCTTCCGGGATAGCGATATTCAATACTCTTTATTTCGAGTTGCGTCGCTGTGGCATAACCGGAAAGGAGCAGTAAAGCCACTCCACTCAGATATCCTTTCATTATGGTTCCTTATAAGGGAGTGGCTCGAAGATTTACTCGTAGTAGTTATAGATTCCCGCGGCCATCACCAGTTGTGACGTCACCTCGTGAGCTTTTTCGCGACTCACCAGAAGATCAATGATTTTCAAACCGAAATCAATGGAAGTCCCCGGTCCCTGGCTGGTTAACAGATTGACGCGCGGATCCCATACGACGCGCTTGTCCTGCCACTGGTCAGCGGGAATTTGGTCTTTCAGCGCCGGAAAACCGGTCATGTTACCGATGGGGAAAATATCGTGTGGGACGAGTACGGTGGCGGCCGCGGCGCAAATTGCCGCGACAATGCGCCCGGAACGATGAAACTGTTTCACGGTTTCGATAAGTAGTGGGCTGTCGCGAAAACACTCGGCGCCTTTAATACCGCCCGGTAGCACGATAATGTCGAAATCGCCGTCAGCAACTTCGACTAATGGCGCATCCGCCAGCAGCTTCACTCCGCGTGAGCACACGATCGTCAGGTCGCCATCGCTGGCGACGCTGGCAGTTGTGACCTTAATTCCGCCGCGCACCAGCAGATCGATAGTGGTGACCGCTTCGGTCTCTTCACTACCAGGGGCGAGACATACCAGTGCTTGAGCGCTCATACTCACTTTCCTTTCTCTTTACCATTTCAAACAGTTGGGCGTTTTCCGGGACGGCGATGCCGTGCGCGCGGGCGCGTTTTAACAAATATCCGGTAATGTAGTCGATCTCAGTATGGCGTAGGGCACGAATGTCTTGAAGCATTGATGAGATATTTTCCGCCGTACTGTCAATCACTTGCTCGACATAATAGCGTAAATCGTCCACAGATGTATGGTGGCCTTCGCGTTCAATGACCGCGGCCACTTCCTCGCAGATGAGTGCTATTTTTTCAGGATGATGTCGTAACTCGCCGTTTGGGCAATCCCATAATGCGGTCAGCGGGTTAATGACGCAGTTGACGGCCAGCTTTCGCCACAGCTCAGCGCGAATAGTGTCGTGCCAGGCGACGTCCGGTAGCACCTCTTGCAGGACTTCAGCCAGATAACTGAAATCACCGTCTTGTTCACGTGCCGGACCAATGCGTGTTGTTCCCTGAGCGACATGAATGATGACGTTGCCGTCACGGCGTGCCGCGTGGGTGGTGGTGCCTATCAGCAGAGGTTGCTTAATGTTATGCAGCTCTTCAATTGTCCCCATGCCGTTGTGAATCAGCAGAATGGGAGTAGTTTCAGGCAGAATTGCGGCCAGGCTTTTTACCGCATCAGAAACCTGCCAGGCTTTCAGGGTGACCAGTAGCAGGTCGCTTTTTGCCAAAAAGTCGGGGTCGTTTGCCGTCAGGGATTCATTAAAAACTGACCCATCCGTGTCGATCAGGTTTACGCTGCAATAGGGTTGCGGTACGCGTAGCCACCCTTGCACCTCATGCCCATGTTTGCATAGCGCGGTAAGCCAAAGCTGTCCTAGCGCTCCACATCCCAGTACGGTAATTTTCATTCTTCCTCCTCACCTGCAACAGCACCAGGTGTTAATCCATATCGGCCGTACCCCATTATTGTTCGCAGGTATCAGTACCACGTACAATTAAAGGATACAGCCTAGTATAGCGCTGTCTGTTGGGTAACTTTGCAGGTATTATGCTTCGCATCAAAAATGAAGGGAGAGGAAAAGATGCCATCTTTCGATATTGTCTCTGAAGTTGATCTTCAGGAAGCCCGTAACGCGGTAGATAACGCCAGCCGCGAAGTGGAGTCACGCTTTGATTTTCGTGGCGTTGAAGCGACTTTTGAGCTGAATGAGTCAAATAAGACGATTAAGGTGCTGAGCGAATCTGATTTTCAGGTCAATCAGTTGCTGGATATTCTGCGTGCCAAGCTGCTCAAACGCGGTATTGAAGGCACGTCGCTGGACGTACCAGAAACCTTCGTGCACAGCGGTAAAACCTGGTTTGTTGAAGCTAAGCTGAAACAAGGCATTGAAAGTGCAGTGCAAAAGAAGATCGTTAAGCTGATCAAAGACAGCAAACTGAAGGTGCAGGCGCAGATTCAGGGCGAAGAAATCCGTGTAACCGGCAAGGCGCGTGACGACCTGCAATCCGTCATGGCACTGGTTCGCGGCGGCGACCTCGGTCAACCGTTCCAGTTTAAGAACTTCCGCGATTAAGTCGTTATGTCAGATGGCGTAAGCCGCCATCTGACAAATCTCATCTTCACGCCTGGCTGATGGCCTGCTCAACCTCAAATCGATTCGTCACTTTGCTGTCGATTTTCACGTAGGCCGAATGTTCTTTCGCGACAATTAACACTTCGCTTATCCCTTCTTTAGCCAGCAGACGCTGCTTCAGGGTGTCATCCGCAGCAATTTCAGGTGGGATTTCCACCCGCAGGCTGCTGACATACGGCGGCTCTTTCATTGTACTCGCCACCAATAACCACACTGCCGCCAGAAGCGCACCGGCCAGGAATACGGCCTGACCATCAAACATTTCAACCACCCAACCGCCGAGCGAACCGCCAATCGCCACGCCAAGAAACTGGCTGGTGGAGTAAACGCCCATCGCCGTGCCTTTATAGCCAGCCGGAGACTCTTTACTGATAAGCGAGGGGAGGAGGGCTTCCATCAGGTTGAAGGCGAGGAAGAATATCTGCACGCCCGCAATCAACCCCCAGAAACGCATGTTAGCGCTCCACAATACAATCTCTGCAATAAGAATCAGTAACACGCAGGCGAGGAACACGCGTTTCATGCGGCGCTTCACTTCGGCGTAAATGATGAACGGCACCACGGAAACAAAGGACAGCAGCATCGTCACCAGATAAATTTTCCAGTGCTCTGCGGCGGGGAAGCCTGCTTTCGCCAGTTGGCCCGGTAAGGCGACGAAGGTGGACATCAGCAATATGTGCAAACACATGATGCCAAAGTTGAGCTTCAGCAGTTTGGGTTCTGCCAGCACTTTGCTGAAGCTGCCTTTTACCATACCCGACTCGCGGTTCAGCACGTGGGTAGTGCTATTGGGAACGACCCAAATGGTCAGCACGATACCCGTGGTAGCAAGGGCTGCAATCATCCAGAACAGCGCGTGTAGCCCCAGCGCATGGGTAACGATTGGTCCCAGCACCATCGCAATGGCGAAGGTGATACCAAAGCTGACGCCGATAAACGCCATCGCTTTGGTACGGTTTTGCTCACGGGTTAAGTCGGAAAGCAGCGCCATTACGGCAGCAGCAATCGCGCCAGAGCCTTGTAAAGCCCGACCAAGAATAATTCCCCAGATTGAATCGGAGAGAGCAGCAATTATGCTGCCGAGAACAAATACCGCCAGCCCGCCGACAATAAGCGGCTTACGACCGATGCGGTCAGAGAGCAGGCCAAAGGGGATCTGGAAGACGGCTTGAGCCAGACCATATATGCCGATGGCAAGGCCTATCAGCGCTTCGCTGGCACCCTGTAGCGCCATACCGTAAGTGGTCAGAACCGGCAGGACCATAAACATGCCAAGCATGCGCAACGAGAATACGGTCCCTAAACCCCAGGTGGCGCGCAACTCACCGGGCGTCATTTTGTAATCGTTCATTCCCACCTCTGTATTAATTTCGCGCCTAGTGTAAAGCGCTAAGCAGGCTGGGTAAATATGCGCTTTATTAACAAATGTTGGGGTTGTGAGGGGCGTCGGCTGGAGACGAAAATGCCGGATAGCGATCTGAACGTAACTTATCCGGCCTACAAGCTATGTGCTTTTTTGTAGGCCGGATAAGGCGTCAGCCGCCATCCGGCATAGAAGGTATGACGATTAACTTACCAGACGTAAGTCAGCAGGTTCTGCGAGTTTGGCACCATAAAGTCGACGGACATCATTACGCTGAGCGCGGTAATGGCAATGATGGAGAAACCGAACAGCTTGCGCGCCCAGACTCTGTCATCTTCCACTTTATAACCACGCAGCGCCATGCCCAACCACCAGACGCTCACCGCCGCTGCAACAATCAGGTATTTATAACCTGCATAGCCGCCCAGGGTTAGCATCAGCGTGGCGATAGCAAACGCCACGATGTACAGCGTGATATGGTTCTTCGCGACCGAAATACCTTTCACCACCGGCAGTACCGGGATGTTGGCAGCCTGATAATCCTTGAAGCGGAAAATCGCAATCGCGTAAGAGTGCGGCATCTGCCACAGGCTGAAAATAGCCAGCAGAATCAGCGCACCGCTATCGAACTCACCGGTTACGGCACAGTAGCCAATCACCGGCGGCGCAGCGCCGGAGAGTGAGCCAATCAGCGTGCCATAAACGGAATGGCGCTTCATGTACAGGCTATAAACGCCCACATAGACCACGAAGCCCATTACCCCCAGCCAGCAGGCCAGAGGGTTCGCGCCAAACCACAGCAGCATAAAGCCAGCAATACCCAGCAGGGTGGCGTATACCAGCGAGACCGCAGGGGAAATCAGACCTTTAACCAGCACGCGGTTTTTGGTCCTCTCCATCTTCCTGTCGATATCCCTGTCGATGTAGTTGTTAAATACACAACCCGACGCCACAACCAGTGACACCCCAACCAGCGTGTAGATAAACAGGGGATAATCAATGCTGCCTTTCGAGGCCAGCAGGAATCCCCCAATCACCGAGATCAGGTTGCCAAAGATGATGCCTGGTTTCGTTACTTGCAGGTATTGCTTAAACATCATAATCGCCGCTCTTAGTGCATCATCATGTTGTAGTTAAGGTTCCACATAATCCAGATGGAGCCCACAACCAGGATGGCGATGATTAGCACAGTAAAGACAAAGGCCGTCATGTTCCAACCTTCATCAGATTTGCTATTCATGTGCAGGAAGCACACCAGGTGCACCAGAATCTGTACCACTGCCATTGCCAGAATAGTTCCCAGAATGACGGCCGGTGAGGCAGAACCTGTCATCACCATCCAAAACGGAATGACCGTCAGGATGATCGACAGGATAAAACCTGTCATGTAGGTTTTTACGCTGCCATGGGATGCGCCGCCGCTCTCGTTAGAATGACTCATTACATCGCCCCCATCAGATAAACAACAGTGAACACACAGATCCACACCACATCCAGGAAGTGCCAGAACAGGCTCAGGCACATGATGCGGGTACGGTTAGTACTGGTCAGGCCGCGACGAGCAACTTGCACCATCAGCACCGCCATCCAGATAAGACCGGAGGTGACGTGCAGACCGTGAGTACCGACCAGCGCGAAGAACGCAGACAGGAAGCCGCTGCGATCCGGGCCCATACCGTTAACAATCAGGTGATGGAATTCATAGAGTTCCATCCCGATGAATCCGGCACCGAACAAGAAGGTCAACGCCAGCCAGGAGATAACCTGGCTCTTGTTGTTCTTGTACATGGCAATCGCTGCCATGCCGTAAGTAATGGAGCTGAATAACAGCAGGAATGTTTCAACCAGAACGAACGGCAGTTCAAAAATGTCCTTACCTGTCGGGCCACCTGCGGTGCCGTTCACCAGAACGGCATAGGTTGCAAACAGAATAGAGAACAGAATGCAGTCGCTCATCAGGTAGACCCAGAATCCGAAGATCTTGGTCTGGCCTGCATCGTGGTGCCCGTGTTCGTGCGCGTGGGCAGTCGCGTGCGTTAAAGTATCAGTTGCCATTTTTCAGCCCTGCCTTAGTAATCTCATCGAAATGCTGGTTTTCCAGTTTTTCGACTTCCGGGACCGGCACGTAGTAATCCACGTCTTCATCAAAGCTTTTCACAATCCAGCTGATGATCATGCCTGCGAAGCTTGCAATCGCCAGCCACCAGATATGCCAGATCATGGCGAAACCAAACAGTGTTGCGAAGGCGGTAATGACGATACCGGCACCGCTGTTCTTCGGCATATGAATTTCTTCATAGTGCGTAGGCTGCTTGTACGCTTCACCTTTTTCTTTCATTTCCCAGAAGGCATCACGCTCGTGAACGTGCGGCACAACGGCAAAGTTATAGAACGGAGGCGGGGAAGAGGTTGCCCACTCCAGCGTACGACCACCCCATGGGTCACCGGTCAGGTCACGGTTCTGCTCGCGGTCGCGAATAGAAACGAAGATCTGAATCAGCTGGCACAGGATACCCAGTGCAATCAGCGCGGCGCCGCAGGCGGCAACGACCAGCATCGGATGGAACTGTGGATCAATCTGCTGGCTGAGGCGACGGGTCATACCCATGAAGCCCAGCACGTACAGCGGCATAAATGCTACGAAGAAGCCGATGATCCAGAACCAGAATGCGCGTTTACCCCAGGTTTCGTTCAGCGTGAAGCCAAACGCTTTTGGCCACCAGTAGGTCATACCAGCGAAGCATCCAAATACGACACCGCCGATGATAACGTTATGGAAGTGCGCAATCAGGAACAGACTGTTGTGCAGAACGAAGTCCGCACCCGGCACCGCCAGCAGTACACCGGTCATGCCGCCGACTGAGAAGGTGACGATAAAGCCAATCGTCCACAGCATTGCTGAGTGGAATACGATACGGCCCTGATACATGGTGAACAGCCAGTTGAAGATCTTCACCCCGGTCGGGATGGCGATAATCATGGTGGTGATACCGAAGAAGGCGTTTACGTTAGCGCCTGCACCCATGGTGAAGAAGTGGTGCAGCCAAACAACGAACGACAGAACGGTGATACACACGGTTGCCCACACCAGCGAGGTGTAACCAAACAGACGTTTACGTGAGAAGGTTGCCGCGATTTCGGAGAACACACCGAAGACTGGCAGAACCAGAATGTACACTTCCGGATGGCCCCAGGCCCAAATCAGGTTGATGTACATCATCATGTTGCCGCCCATATCGTTGGTAAAGAAATGGGTGCCCAGATAGCGATCCAGGGTCAGCAACGCGACGGTAACCGTCAGGATTGGGAAAGAAGCGATAATCAGGATGTTTGCACACAGAGATGCCCAGCTAAACACCGGCATCTTGAACATGGTCATTCCTGGTGCACGCATCTTAATGATGGTCACAAAGAAGTTGATACCGGTCAGGGTTGTACCAATACCGGACAACTGGACTGCCCATATCCAATAGTCGACCCCGACGCTTGGACTGTACTCTATTCCCGAAAGTGGCGGATACGCCAGCCAACCGGTCTGCGCGAATTCACCCACGCCCAGAGAAAGGTTAACCAGGATTACGCCGACAACGGTGAACCAGAAGCTCAGGTTGTTCAGGAACGGGAATGCAACGTCACGTGCGCCGATCTGCAGCGGAACCACCAGGTTCATCAGACCGATAACAAATGGCATTGCCACGAAGAAGATCATAATCACGCCGTGAGCCGTGAAGATCTGGTCGTAGTGGTGAGGAGGCAGGAAGCCCGCTTCACCTGCAGAAGCCAGCGCTTGCTGACTACGCATCATGATGGCGTCGGCAAAGCCACGAATCAACATGACGATTGCGACGATGACATACATGATGCCAAGGCGTTTGTGGTCAACAGAAGTCAGCCACTCTTTCCACAGGTAGGTCCACTTACCGAAGTAAGTGATAAGGCCCAGTAAGGCCGCACCACCGATGATAATGGCAGCAATCGTAACCATGACAATAGGTTCATGGAACGGAACTGCATCCAGCGTCAATTTTCCGAACATCGTATTCTTCCTCGGCCCCTTAGTGAGCGGATTCCGCGTGGCTCATGTCCATGCCTTCCATTCCTTCGTGTGCGCTGTGCTCACCTTCGGGTTGGGTCATGTCCATGCTCTTACCGTGAGCCATAAATTTGTTAATAACATCTTTAAACAAATCCGGTTTCACGTTGGAGAAGTATTCCACCTGGTTGTATTCGCTTGGCGCAGCCACTTTCTCGAACGCTGCCATGTCGCTCATGGTGTTCGTGGACTGTTTAGCTTTAGCAACCCATTGGTCGAATTCGGCGCGGTCCTTTGTTGCGATAGCCTTGAACTTCATACCGGAGAAGCCTGGTCCGCTATAACTTGCGGAGATACCATCATAAGTACCGACTTCGTTAGCGATCAGATGCAGTCGAGTCTGCATACCGGCCATGGCATAAATCTGGCTACCCAGACGCGGGATAAAGAAGGAGTTCATCACGGAGTTGGAAGTCACTTTGAATTCAACCGGAGTATTCGCCGGGAAGGCGATTTCATTCACGGTAGCGATACCCTGTTCCGGATAGATGAAGAACCATTTCCAGTCCATGGAAACCACTTCGATGGTAATGGGCTTCTCGTCATGCGCCAGCGGTTTGCTTGGCTCAAGAGCGTGAGTGGTTTTCCAGGTCAGAACGGCAAGGAAAATGATGATTAAGATCGGCACCGTCCAGACCACAGCTTCCACTTTATTGGAGTGTGACCAGTTCGGGCTGTACTTCGCATCTTTATTGCTTGCACGATACTTCCAGGCAAAACCAACAGCCATCAAGATGGCGGGAATAACGACAATCAACATCAGGCCAAATGCCGTCAGTATCAATGACCGTTGTTCCAGTCCAATCTGTCCTTTAGGGTCAAGCAGCGCAGAATTACAGCCACTGAGTAATGCAGTGCCTGCAATTAATGACAACCATCCCAAACTTTTATTGTATTTCCTGAGTCTCATTTAACGACCTCAATTCCACGGGACCGGGTGGCGTTTAAAGTGTGAGGGCATTTTACGGGAAGGTTACATTACTGTAAACATCTCTAGATCTGTGTTACTGGGTTCTGCCGTGCATGTCACATATGTTGCAATATATGTCGCTTTGGCTTTAAGAACCTGTTGCAACATCACGTTATAACGAAAGCGGGCAGGTGGGGGGCGTACTGAGGGCAATTGGTATAACCAATACGAAAATAAAACAATTGCTTAACAATTGATTATCAATAAAAGGACAATTGAGGAACAAAAAATAAATCTTTCTTGGCTGAATCGAGTAAGGAAAATAGTATATATAAAAGGCGTCAATAATTTCCAAATTCTTTGGCGCACAAAATAACAAATATTATTTTTAGCAGTTGTTGCTTATTTCGCCGTTATAATTACGCAGGGTGATTACAACGACCAAATATGCTCGTCATACTTCAAGCTACGGGTGTGTTGGCTTTCCTCGCTCACCCCAGTCACTTACTTATGTAAGCTCCTGGGGATTTGCTGCGTCGCCGCGTGATTCGGCCTCTCGGCCTCTCCCCTACGGGGCCAGCGCAAGCGCTGTTCAAAACGCTCACGCCTTTTGTCCCGTAACTCGAATTATTTAGAGCATAAATATGCAACATCATGCCAGACGGGTTTTGCGCAATGCCAGATAATCAAGCAATCCACCAAAAACGACCCCGCAGACCGCGACTACCACTGAGACTTCAAGCAGTTCCGGCAGGAAGGAGAAGTTGGTGTAATCCAGCGCGTTCATGGTTAACAGCAGCAGCCAAACCAGCAGCAGGCAGCAGCCCGCAACTAGCGTCATTAATGCCAGACTGTATGCTCCACGAAATTCCGTGCGCGGAATGAAGCTTTCATTTTGCCAGCTATGTTCCAGGGTCTGGCGACATACCAGCAGCAGTATCAGGCCGGGGATCGCGGCAAATACGGAGAACAGATAAAACGTCGGCCAGCCGTGTGCTTCGACAAACCAACCCGCTACCGGGCCAACGTAAACGCGACCAACGGCTGAAAGCGCGGAGAGCAGGGCGAACTGGGTCGCTGAGAAGGACTTATTGCACAGCGTCATTAATAAAGCGACAAATGCCGCCGTGCCCATTCCGCCGCACAGGTTTTCAAAGAAGACGGCCGCCGCCATGCTGAACATGTGTTTGTCAGTGATGGACAGTAGCCAGTAGCCCGCATTCGATGCCCCTTGCAGGATGCCGAAAATAAGCAATGCGCGGAACAGAGAGAGGCGCTGCATCAGGATCCCACCGTACAGCGCGCCAACAATGGTCGCCAGTAGCCCCAGCGTCTTATTCACCACGCCAACTTCACCCGCATCAAACCCAACGCCGCGGATTAAAAAGGTGGTGGTCAGGCTCATGGCGAAAGCATCCCCGAGCTTATACAGCACAATAAGCAGCAGGATCAGCCATGCGTTGTTACGACCAAAGAAGTCTCGCAGCGGAGCCGCAACTGCCTGTTCCAGCGTTTTAGGCACCGGAATGGTGTCAGTTGGTTCAGGTGCTAACAGAGTGGCGATGATACAGGGAATCAACAGCGCAGCCATCAGCCAGTACATCCCTTGCCAGCCCAGCCAGCGATCGGCCATCCACAAGGCCAATCCGCCTGAAACCAGCATCCCTAATCGATAGCCCAGCACGCTGATAGCCGCGCCGGTGCCGCGGTCTTCTGCGGGCAATACGTCGGTTTTCCAGGCATCAAAGACGATATCCTGCGATGCCGAGCAAAAAGCGATCACTACTGCGAGTGCGGCCATCCAGCGTAACTGTGTGCCAGGCTCCAGAAAGCCCATCGCAGCGATAGAAATTAACAACAGCACCTGGGTCGCCAGCAGCCAGCCGCGACGTCGACCTAAAAACGGTGGCGTGTAACGGTCCATCAATGGGGACCAGAGAAATTTAAATACGTAGGCCTGACCGACCAGGGAAAAGAAACCGATGGTTTTAAGATCGATATTCTCGACTGTCATCCACGCCTGAAGCGTACCGGAGGTGAGTGCGAGCGGTAAACCGGAGGCGAACCCCAGAATGAGCAGGATAGCTGAACGTGGTTGCTGAAAAATACGTAAGTATTGACTGGACATGGGCTTCTATAGGCCCGACGAACGCCGGGCCATATGGGCAGAAATTAACGAGCGTTCTGCTTGATGAAATCGTGAACGCTGGTGTCCTGAGACATATCAGCGATGGTGTCGGTCAGCACGCTGTTAACGGCATCAGCGATATTTTTGTTAGAGGCTTGCAGTGCACCTTCAACAGAATAGCTTGCGCGGTAGTTTTTGGTCATCTTGTTGCCGTTGGCGGCGGTCGCAATGATGGCGATGTCTGCTTTGGTGGCGATGTTATAGCGCACGCTACCCTGAGACACGTCAGCATACAGCTGGCTAACAATGATTTGCAGGTTGACTGCACCGTTCGGTCCAATCATATAACCACGTGCGGTCATCTGTTTTTCCAGTACTTCTTGCAGCAGGAAACGCAGGTCGCGGGACGCGGTCAGGGTCACCAACTGGTTGTCGCGGGTGACTTTTGCCAGTGCTTGATCCTGGCGCTGGTCGGCTCCGTTGATGCTAACGGTCACACCCATCAGGCTTGGGTCCTGCTGCGGCAGGGTAATTTTCGGGGAGACTTCAATAGTGGTCGGCGGTGTTGCGCATCCAGCTAACATAAACAGCGCGACAAACGGGACGAGGATTTTTTTAAACATGCCAGGGCTCTCAGCGAATCTAAATTGTATGGTTAGAGAAAATTCCCGCCATCATAACATCGCCAACGATGAGGGGAAGTGGGTAACGCATGTAAATTCATTGTGTTGTCCGTTTTATGACTTTGTGGAGACTATAAACGGACTTTTTGCAATAAATTGGAGTGAGGAATCAGTGAACTTCATCCGTTTGAATGAGAAAATCAGACAAGCGCTAATTTTTTGTTGCTAAGGTGTAATGAAAACGGTAAAAGCGGCTAGTATTTAAAGGGATGGGTGACATCTCAGCGTTGTCGGAGGAAAAATTTCATGATGATTCGTGAGCAAATAGAAGAAAAATTAAGGGCAGCGTTCGAACCCGTGTTCCTCGAAGTTGTGGATGAAAGCTATCGTCACAATGTCCCGGCTGGTTCTGAAAGCCACTTTAAGGTTGTACTGGTTAGCGATCGCTTTACAGGTGAACGTTTTCTTAATCGTCATCGGATGATTTACAGCACGTTAACGGCGGAGCTTTCCACAACCGTTCATGCGCTTGCCCTGCATACCTACACTATTAAGGAGTGGGAAGCGTTGCAGGATACGATTTTTGCATCGCCTCCGTGTCGTGGGGCGGGAAGCATCGCGTAAAAACGGATTTGCAACAACCGACGCTTTTCCAGTATGTTGCTACAGATTATGTGAAAACGGCCTGCGGGCCGTTTTGTTTTGTCTGAATTCTGGGGCAGTCGTACAGTATTCAGACAAAAATTAGCCGGGAATTGTGAAAAAAGCCGCAGCAACGCGCGATAACCGTTCTCGACTCATAAAAGTGATGCCGCTATAATGCGCGTCTTATTTTTCGGAATGTCTTCGGGATGATTCTGACGACAGGGAATGTGATTGCTTATGAGAACATCCCAGTTCCGCGAAGCCAACAACCTGTGCTTGCGGAGAAGAGTTGACCGAGCACTGTGATTTTTTGAGGTAACAAGATGCAAGTTTCAGTTGAAACCACTCAAGGCCTTGGCCGCCGTGTAACGATTACTATCGCTGCTGACAGCATCGAGACCGCTGTGAAAAGCGAGCTGGTCAACGTAGCGAAGAAAGTGCGTATTGACGGTTTCCGCAAAGGAAAAGTACCGATGAATGTTGTTGCTCAGCGTTATGGCGCGTCTGTTCGCCAGGACGTTCTGGGTGACCTGATGAGCCGCAACTTCGTTGACGCGATCATCAAAGAAAAAATCAATCCGGCTGGCGCACCGAACTACGTTCCGGGCGAATACAAACTGGGTGAAGATTTTACTTACGCGGTAGAGTTTGAAGTTTACCCGGAAGTTGAGCTGACTGGCCTGGAAGCAATCGAAGTTGAAAAACCGGTTGTTGAAGTTACCGACGCTGACGTTGACGTAATGCTGGACACCCTGCGCAAGCAGCAGGCTACCTGGAAAGACAAAGACGGCGCTGCTGATGCAGAAGACCGTGTAACCATCGACTTCACCGGTTCTGTAGACGGCGAAGAGTTCGAAGGCGGCAAAGCGTCTGACTTCGTACTGGCGATGGGCCAGGGTCGTATGATCCCGGGCTTTGAAGAAGGCGTTAAAGGCCACAAAGCTGGCGAAGAGTTCACTATCGACGTGACCTTCCCGGAAGAATACCACGCTGAAAACCTGAAAGGTAAAGCTGCGAAGTTCGTTATCAACCTGAAGAAAGTTGAAGAACGCGAACTGCCGGAACTGACTGAAGAATTCATCAAACGTTTCGGCGTTGAAGATGGTTCCGTAGCAGGTCTGCGCGCTGAAGTCCGTAAAAACATGGAACGCGAGCTGAAAGGCGCTGTGCGTAACCGCGTTAAGTCTCAGGCGATCGAAGGTCTGGTAAAAGCTAACGACATCGACGTTCCGGCTGCTCTGATCGACAGCGAAATCGACGTTCTGCGTCGTCAGGCTGCACAACGTTTCGGCGGCAACGAGAAACAAGCTCTGGAACTGCCGCGTGAACTGTTCGAAGAACAGGCTAAGCGTCGCGTAGTTGTTGGTCTGCTGCTGGGCGAAGTGATTCGTACCAACGAACTGAAAGCTGACGAAGATCGCGTTAAAGGCCTGATCGAAGAGATGGCTTCTGCTTACGAAGATCCGAAAGAAGTTGTTGAGTTCTACAGCAAAAACAAAGAGCTGATGGACAACATGCGTAACGTCGCTCTGGAAGAGCAGGCTGTTGAAGCCGTTCTGGCGAAAGCGAAAGTGACTGAAAAAGCCACTTCCTTCAAC
Source organism: Citrobacter sp. Cpo091 (assembly GCF_030332645.1). Lineage (NCBI taxonomy): Bacteria > Pseudomonadati > Pseudomonadota > Gammaproteobacteria > Enterobacterales > Enterobacteriaceae > Citrobacter > Citrobacter sp. Cpo091. The sequence continues at coordinate 514,204 of NZ_JAOWHL010000034.1, read as the reverse complement.
GAACTGATGAACCAGCAGGCGTAATTCGTCGCTTTTTTAGCTCGAATTTCGTACGCAAGCCCGTCACCTTTTGGTGGCGGGTTTTTTTTTGTCACGCATTTTGCATGGGAAGAGTGCGAAAACAGCGTTTCAGTGTTAGCGTTACAACAAAAGATTGTTATGCTTGAATTATGGCGATGTCGTACCCATTACTGAGGGACTAGCTGATAATCCGTCCATAAGGTTACAATCAGCACAGCAGGTTTTTTCAAATTTTATCCAGGAGACGGAAATGTCATACAGCGGCGAACGAGATAACTTTGCACCCCATATGGCGCTGGTGCCGATGGTCATTGAACAGACCTCACGTGGTGAGCGCTCTTTTGATATCTATTCTCGTCTACTTAAGGAACGCGTCATTTTTCTGACCGGCCAGGTCGAAGACCATATGGCTAACCTGATCGTGGCGCAGATGCTGTTCCTGGAAGCAGAAAACCCAGAAAAAGATATCTACCTGTACATCAACTCCCCTGGTGGAGTGATCACTGCCGGGATGTCTATCTATGACACCATGCAGTTTATTAAGCCGGACGTCAGCACCATTTGTATGGGCCAGGCGGCCTCAATGGGTGCGTTCCTGCTGACCGCCGGGGCGAAAGGCAAACGTTTTTGCCTGCCTAACTCTCGCGTCATGATCCACCAGCCTCTGGGCGGTTACCAGGGCCAGGCAACGGATATTGAAATTCATGCCCGTGAAATCCTGAAGGTAAAAGGGCGCATGAACGAACTTATGGCGCATCATACGGGTCAATCTCTTGAGCAGATTGAACGTGATACCGAGCGCGATCGCTTCCTCTCCGCTTCTGAAGCGGTAGAGTACGGTCTGGTCGACTCGATTTTGACCCATCGTAATTAATGCCCAGTGCGCAGGTGTGCCGCTATAATTACCTGGAGCGGCACAACGCTGACTAGCGTCTTGCGCCTGAGAATGGCATTTGCGTCGTCGTGTGCGGCACAAAGAACAAAGAAGAGGTTTTGACCCATGACAGATAAACGCAAAGATGGCTCGGGCAAATTGTTGTACTGCTCTTTTTGCGGCAAAAGCCAGCATGAAGTGCGTAAGCTGATTGCCGGTCCATCCGTGTATATCTGCGACGAATGTGTTGATTTATGCAACGACATCATTCGCGAAGAGATTAAGGAAGTAGCACCGCACCGTGAACGCAGTGCGCTGCCGACGCCACATGAAATTCGCAACCACCTGGACGATTACGTTATCGGTCAGGAGCAGGCGAAGAAAGTGCTGGCGGTCGCGGTATACAACCATTACAAACGTCTGCGCAATGGCGACACCAGCAATGGCGTCGAGTTGGGCAAAAGTAACATCCTGCTGATTGGCCCGACGGGTTCCGGTAAAACGCTGCTGGCTGAAACGCTGGCGCGCCTGCTGGACGTTCCGTTCACCATGGCTGATGCCACCACGCTGACCGAAGCCGGTTATGTGGGTGAAGATGTTGAAAATATTATTCAGAAGCTGTTGCAGAAGTGCGATTACGACGTGCAGAAAGCACAGCGTGGGATCGTCTATATCGATGAGATCGACAAGATTTCTCGTAAGTCTGATAACCCATCTATTACCCGTGACGTTTCCGGCGAAGGCGTACAGCAGGCGCTGTTGAAACTGATCGAAGGGACGGTTGCTGCCGTTCCGCCACAGGGTGGTCGTAAACATCCTCAGCAGGAATTCCTGCAGGTTGATACCTCCAAGATCCTGTTTATCTGCGGTGGTGCATTTGCCGGTCTGGATAAAGTCATTGCTAACCGTGTTGAAACCGGCTCCGGCATTGGTTTTGGCGCAACGGTAAAAGCACAGTCTGATAAAGCCAGCGAAGGTGAACTGCTGTCGCAGGTCGAACCGGAAGATCTGATCAAATTTGGTCTGATCCCTGAGTTCATCGGTCGTCTGCCGGTTGTGGCAACGCTGAGCGAGCTGAGCGAAGAAGCGTTGATCCAGATCCTCAAAGAGCCGAAAAACGCCCTGACCAAGCAGTACCAGGCGCTGTTCAATCTTGAAGGTGTCGATCTGGAATTCCGTGAGGAAGCGCTGGATGCGATCGCCAAGAAAGCGATGGCGCGTAAAACCGGTGCTCGTGGTCTGCGTTCTATCGTCGAAGCCGCGCTGCTCGACACCATGTACGATCTGCCTTCTATGGAAGACGTCGAAAAAGTGGTGATCGATGAGTCGGTGATTGGCGGTCAGAGCAAGCCATTGCTGATTTACGGTAAGCCGGAAGCGCAGCAGGCATCTGGCGAATAATTCATCAATTCATACAGACATTTAATTAAAAAGGGGGGATTTTATCTCCCCTTTTATTTTTCCGTAAACATGGCGTTGAATGTGTGGGAAACATCCCCATATACTGACATACATGTTAAAGGTGGTGTGAAGCACAGTCGTACCATCTGATTACCTGGCGGAAACTAAACTAAGAGAGAGCTCTATGAATCCTGAGCGTTCTGAACGCATTGAAATCCCCGTATTGCCGTTGCGCGATGTGGTGGTTTATCCGCACATGGTCATACCCTTATTTGTAGGGCGGGAAAAATCTATCCGTTGTCTGGAAGCGGCTATGGACCATGATAAAAAAATCATGCTGGTCGCACAGAAAGAAGCGTCAACGGATGAGCCGGGTGTAAACGATCTTTTCACCGTCGGGACCGTGGCCTCAATTTTGCAGATGCTGAAACTGCCTGACGGCACCGTAAAAGTGCTGGTCGAGGGGTTACAGCGTGCGCGTATTTCTGCGCTGTCTGACAACGGCGAGCATTTCTCTGCGAAAGCAGAGTACCTTGACTCGCCTGCTATTGATGAGCGCGAACAGGAAGTGCTGGTGCGTACCGCTATCAGCCAGTTCGAAGGCTATATCAAGCTGAACAAGAAAATCCCACCAGAAGTGCTGACGTCGCTGAACAGCATTGACGATCCTGCACGTCTGGCGGATACCATCGCTGCACACATGCCGCTGAAGCTGGCTGACAAGCAGTCCGTGCTGGAGATGTCCGACGTTAACGAACGTCTGGAATATCTGATGGCGATGATGGAGTCTGAAATCGATCTGCTGCAGGTTGAGAAACGCATTCGCAACCGTGTGAAAAAGCAGATGGAAAAATCTCAGCGCGAGTACTATCTGAACGAGCAGATGAAAGCTATTCAGAAAGAACTCGGTGAGATGGACGATGCACCGGACGAAAACGAAGCGTTGAAGCGTAAAATCGACGCGGCGAAAATGCCGAAAGAGGCAAAAGAGAAAGCGGAAGCAGAACTGCAGAAGCTGAAAATGATGTCTCCTATGTCGGCGGAAGCGACTGTGGTGCGTGGCTACATCGACTGGATGGTACAGGTGCCGTGGAATGCGCGTAGCAAGGTCAAAAAAGACCTGCGTCAGGCGCAGGAAATCCTCGATACCGACCATTATGGTCTGGAGCGCGTCAAAGACCGTATCCTTGAGTACCTCGCGGTTCAAAGCCGTGTAAATAAAATCAAGGGGCCGATCCTGTGTCTGGTTGGACCGCCGGGGGTAGGTAAAACCTCTCTGGGGCAGTCCATCGCGAAGGCAACTGGGCGTAAATACATCCGTATGGCGCTGGGCGGCGTGCGTGATGAAGCCGAAATTCGTGGTCACCGCCGGACCTATATCGGTTCTATGCCGGGTAAACTGATCCAGAAAATGGCCAAAGTGGGCGTTAAAAACCCGCTGTTCCTGCTTGATGAGATCGACAAAATGTCTTCCGACATGCGTGGCGATCCGGCTTCCGCACTGCTTGAGGTGCTGGATCCAGAGCAGAACGTGGCGTTCAGCGATCACTACCTGGAAGTGGACTACGATCTCAGCGACGTAATGTTTGTTGCGACCTCTAACTCCATGAATATTCCGGCACCGTTGCTGGATCGTATGGAAGTGATCCGTCTGTCCGGTTATACCGAAGACGAAAAGCTGAACATTGCCAAACGTCACCTGTTGCCGAAACAGATTGAGCGTAATGCGCTGAAAAAAGGTGAGCTGACGGTCGACGATAGCGCCATTGTGGGCATTATTCGTTACTACACCCGTGAAGCAGGCGTACGTAGTCTGGAACGTGAAATCTCTAAACTGTGCCGTAAAGCGGTGAAACAGCTGCTGCTGGATAAATCGCTGAAACATATTGAGATCAATGGCGACAACCTGCACGATTATCTGGGTGTACAGCGCTTTGACTATGGCCGCGCGGACAACGAAAACCGCGTTGGTCAGGTGACGGGGCTGGCGTGGACGGAAGTTGGCGGCGATCTGCTGACTATCGAAACCGCCTGCGTACCGGGTAAAGGTAAGTTGACCTACACCGGTTCTCTGGGTGAAGTCATGCAGGAGTCGATTCAGGCTGCGCTGACCGTGGTGCGTGCGCGTGCGGAAAAACTGGGTATTAACCCGGACTTTTACGAAAAACGCGACATCCACGTTCACGTACCTGAAGGGGCGACGCCGAAAGACGGTCCAAGTGCGGGTATTGCTATGTGTACTGCGCTGGTTTCTTGTCTTACCGGTAACCCAGTTCGCGCCGACGTGGCGATGACGGGTGAGATCACTCTGCGTGGTCAGGTTCTGCCTATCGGTGGTTTGAAAGAAAAACTGCTGGCGGCACACCGTGGCGGCATTAAGACGGTCTTAATTCCCGATGAGAACAAACGTGACCTGGAAGAGATTCCGGACAACGTAATTGCCGATCTTAATATTCACCCGGTGAAACGTATTGAGGAAGTTCTGACTCTTGCGTTGCAAAATGAACCCTCTGGAATGCAGGTTGTGACGGCAAAATAGTGACCTCGCGCAAAGAGCATTAATAAAAACAGGGCTGGCAGGCCATTTCGGGCTTGCCAGCCTTTTTTTGTATAGCTAATTTAGATAACGGATTGGGCTTGCCATCATTAACGGGTGTTGTAAGGGCATGGCAGGCCTGATATAACTGCTGCGCGGTCGCACTTTGAAGGATTCAGGTGCGATATAAATTATAAAGAGGAAGAGAAGAGTGAATAAATCTCAACTGATCGACAAAATTGCTGCAGGGGCTGATATCTCTAAAGCTGCGGCTGGACGTGCGTTAGATGCAATTATTGCTTCTGTTACCGAATCTCTGAAAGAAGGTGATGACGTAGCGCTGGTAGGTTTTGGTACTTTTGCCGTTAAAGAGCGTGCTGCCCGTACTGGTCGCAACCCGCAAACAGGTAAAGAGATCACCATCGCCGCGGCTAAAGTACCGGGCTTCCGTGCAGGTAAAGCACTGAAAGACGCGGTAAACTAAGTGATTTCCCCTTTGGGGATGTGACGAAGTACAAGGGCGCATCGACTGATGTGCCTTTTTTATTTGTAATTCCGGTACTTTCTACGCGTTGTGGGCTGACAATTGCCCCTGTTTCTTGTCACAATAGACCTTTGTGCGCAGCGTTCAGGAAACGCTATGCTGCGTGAAGCATATATACTCAAAATCCTTGTTGCCGTTGTTGTCATCAACGCGGGGGCAGCAGAGAGGATAACGCGTATAGTCATCTACAGCGGAGTGTGGTTACACCATGATGGACAGCTTACGCACGGCTGCTAACAGTCTCGTGCTCAAGATTATTTTCGGTATCATTATCGTGTCGTTCATTTTGACCGGCGTGAGTGGTTACCTGATTGGCGGAGGCAATAACTTCGCCGCCAAAGTGAATGGCCAGGAGATCAGCCGCGGGCAGTTCGAGAATGCGTTCAACAGCGAACGTAACCGCATGCAGCAACAGCTGGGCGATCAATACTCCGAGCTGGCCGCGAACGAAGGTTATATGAAAACGCTGCGTCAGCAGGTGCTGAATCGTCTTGTTGACGAAGCACTGCTGGATCAGTATTCCCGCGAGCTTAAGCTCAACATCAGCGACGATCAGGTTAAACAGGCCATTTTCGCCACGCCTGCGTTCCAGGTGGACGGCAAGTTTGATAACAACCGCTACAACGCGATTGTCAATCAAATGGGAATGACTGCAGACCAGTACGCTCAGGCATTACGTAATCAGCTTACGACACAGCAGCTGATTAACGGTGTTGCCGGTACGGACTTCATGCTGAAAGGTGAAACGGACGAACTGGCGGCGCTGGTCGCACAGCAGCGTATCGTGCGCGAGGCGACGATTGACGTTAACGCACTGGCCGCGAAGCAGTCTGTTACCGAGCAGGAAGTTGCCAGCTACTACGAGCAGAATAAAAACAACTTTATGACGCCGGAACAGTTCCGCGTGAGCTACATCAAGCTGGACGCTGCTGCAATGCAGGAGACGGCCAGCGATGCTGATATTCAGTCTTACTATGACCAGCATCAGGATCAGTTCACTCAGCCGCAGCGTAACCGCTACAGCATCATTCAGACCAAAACGGAAGATGAAGCCAAAGCGGTACTGGACGAGCTGAACAAAGGCGGTGATTTTGCTGCGCTGGCGAAAGAAAAATCTGCCGATATCATCTCTGCCCGTAAAGGCGGCGATATGGGATGGCTGGAAGATTCCACCACCCCGGATGAGCTGAAAAATGCTGGTCTGAAAGAAAAAGGTCAACTGTCTGGCGTAATTAAGTCTTCCGTTGGTTTCCTCGTTGCACGTCTTGACGACGTACAGCCTGCGCAAGTTAAACCGCTGAGCGAAGCCCGTGACGAGATTGCGGCAAAAGTGAAGCAGGAAAAAGCGCTGGATGCGTACTATGCGCTGCAGCAGAAAGTCAGCGACGCGGCCAGCAATGATAACGAATCTCTGGCGGGTGCAGAGCAGGCTGCGGGTATGAAAGCGGTTGAAACGGGCTGGTTTAGCCGTGACAGCCTGCCGGAAGAACTGAATTTCAAACCAGTCGCTGACATCATTTTCAATGGTGGTCTGGTTGGTGAGAACGGTACGCCTGGCAGTAACTCCGATATCATCACCGTGGACGGCGATCGTGCGTTCGTGCTGCGTATTGCAGAGCACAAAGCCGAAGCCGTGAAGCCACTGGCTGAAGTGAAAGAGCAGGTAACTGCGCTCGTTAAGCACAATAAAGCAGAGCAGCAGGCGAAGCTTGATGCCGATAAACTGCTGGCGGATCTGAAAGCCGGTAAAGGCGATGAAGCGATGAAAGCGGCGGGTCTGAGCTTTGGCGAGGCGAAAACGCTGAGCCGTACGGGTCAGGATCCGCTGAGCCAGGCTGCCTTTGGTCTGAGCCTGCCGGCGAAAGACAAACCGAGCTACGGCGTCGCGAACGACATGCAGGGTAACGTTGTTCTGTTGGCGTTGGACGAGGTGAAAGCCGGTTCTATGCCTGAAGCGCAGAAGAAAGCGATGGTTCAGGGGATCACTCAGAACAACGCGCAGATTGTCTTCGAAGCGCTGATGAGCAACCTGCGTAAAGCCGCAAAAATTAAAATCGGGGATGCGCTGGAACAGCAGCAATAACCGAGGCAGTTCGCAAAAAATTGCAAAAAGTTGTATCTACCAAAGGCCGCTTTCGCGGCCTTTTCCATTTCTGATATTTGCCGTTTGTCTGCCGTTCTGCACCTCGCTATCGTGATTCCACTGTTAACAAACAAGGAGAAAACAGTATGAAACATGGAATCAAAGCTCTGCTTATCACTCTTTCATTGACCTGCGCTGGTATGGCCCAAACCACATTGGCGGCTGAGCCTGTCGCCAAAAGCCAGGCGACTCAAACCAAAGCGGAAAACCCAGGGGCGGCACAAAGCAAAGCCACACAGCCCGCTAAAGCAAGCGACGATGAGGGCACCAGGGTAAGCATCAACAACGCTTCTGCGGAGGATTTAGCGCGAGTTATGAATGGCGTGGGTCTAAAGAAAGCGCAGGCGATTGTGAGCTATCGTGAGGAGTACGGGCCGTTTAAAACGGTGGACGATTTAAAGCAGGTGCCGGGCATGGGCAGTTCACTGGTTGAGCGTAACCTGGCAGTTTTAACACTTCAATAACTTGCAGAGCGCTGAAAGTTTGCCAGACTGTAGAGGTCATACCAGTTATGACCTCTTTACCCAAAAATCTGTTCCTATAAAAACAACGTAAGGCTCCTGCGCTATGCAAACACAAATCAAAGTTCGTGGTTTTCATCTTGATGTCTATCAGCACGTTAACAATGCCCGCTATCTGGAGTTTCTGGAAGAAGCCCGCTGGGATGGTCTGGAAAACAGCGACAGCTTTCAGTGGATGACAGCACATAACATCGCTTTTGTGGTCGTGAATATTAATATCAACTACCGACGACCTGCGGTGCTGAGCGACCTGCTGACTATCACCAGTCAGGTTCAACAGTTAAATGGCAAAAGTGGTGTGTTAAATCAGACCATTACTCTGGAGCCGGAAGGGCAGGTGGTGGCAGACGCGCTGATTACGTTCGTCTGTATTGATTTGAAAACGCAAAAAGCGTTGCCGCTGGAAGGGGAGTTGCGCGAAAAACTGGAGCAGATGGTGCAGTAGTGGCTGCGACTGCCGGAAGGCGACGCTCAAGCGTCTTATCCGGCCTACAAGAGTTGCTGCAACTGCATGTAGGCCGGATAAGCAAAGCGCCATCCGGCAATACAATCACTTTAACCCGGTTTTCTGCTTCATTGCCGCCATCACTGCCGATTTATCCGCCAGATAATGGTTCAGGCCGTTGGCACGCAGATTACACGCCGCACAGTGACCGCAACCGTCACCTTTGATGCCGTTATAGCAGGTCAGCGTTTCTTCGCGTACCAGGTCCAGCTTGCCCCAATAATCGGCCAGTGCCCAGGTTTCGGCTTTATCGATCCACATCAGTGGGGTTTCAAAGCGAATATCTTCCGCCATCCCCAGGCTTACAGCATGGTTCAGGGCTTTAACGAACTCATCGCGACAGTCCGGATAGCCGGAGAAATCGGTCTCACAAACGCCGGTAATGACCGCCTCTGCCTGCACCTGGTACGCGTAAATTGCTGCCAGCGTTAAGAACAGAATATTGCGTCCTGGCACAAAGGTATTGGGAATGCCGTTCGCATCCGGTTCGTAATCGGGTACCGGAATGTTATCGCGGGTCAGGCTGCTGACAGCCAGTTCACTGAGCAATGTGACATCAAGCACTTTGTGCGCGCGCGCGCCAAGTTTTAAGGCCAGGTCACGTGCGACATCAATCTCAGCGCGATGGCGCTGACCATAATCAAAGGTCACGCAGTGCACTTCATCATACTGATGCAGCGCTTGCGCCAGACAAGTCGTGGAGTCCTGACCTCCACTGAATACAACAACGGCACGTTTCATGGCTTTTCCTGACAAAATAACGAAGCCCTTATGGTAGCGCCTGGGCGTGCCGTCGACCAGCTTCTTCACGCGGAAGGAGGTGGCAGCCAGGCTTCGGTAAACTCGAACCAGCCACGAGGATTCAGGTGTACGCCGTTCACGCCCGGTGGCGCGCTGATGCGATAGTGATAATTGAACAGTGGCGTCAGGGTAGCGTCATGCATTAGCGTGGCGAAAACTTGTTGTAAAGCCGCGTGGCGATCGTCCTCATCGGTCTGGATTTGTAGGGCATCCAGGGTCGTTTGCAAATGTGTGTATGCTGGCGCATTCAATACATGTGACCAGAGCTGATCGCAGCGCAACCACTGTTCGAGAGTATATTCAGGTGCCTCACCAATCAGCCTGTCGCCCATCATCAGGTCGGCCTGGGCTAAGGGATGATCGCCATCCCAGTTTTTAGCATTATGAAAAATAAGCGTTAATTCACAGCCGAGCAACGCCAACGCCTGGCGAAGCTGTTCAGCCATAGCGTGAAGTTCTACCGGCAGGTGATAAGCCAGCGTCAGCTTTTCCGGTAATGCTACCTCGTCGAGTTCATCCCATTGCGGGATAGTCCATCCGGGGAGCAGTGCATTGCTTGGCGTGATCAGATTTTCATCCACTTCAAGCGTTTGTAGCAGGGAAGAACGGTGGATGATATTGATCAGTCTACGGGCCTGCTGCGTATTCAGGCGCGCACTTTTTCTGAGCGTGAGATAGCAAAAACCAAGACTGATCCCGCTGCTTACCTGGCTTAGCATAGGCAACTCTTCGGGTTTACCAATCGCAATTTGCACCGGATGGCGACAGCTGGTGCCCAAATCCTGGGAGAAGAGCTGCGGGGTTATCCAGTATTCAATGGCTTTTAGCAGCGGATGACTCAGATGGTAGTGATCGTGGCTCTCGATACGCACCAGCTCAGGAGTAAACAGCGTCAGCCGGAACGGGCCGGTACCCACAAACGGGTGCTCAGGATGCGCCAGGTGACTGCTGTAGCTTGCCAGACGGTGCGCCAACCAGAAGTCGGGACGATGCAGAATAAAGGTCAGACACTGGGGATGCGTCACCTCAATGCGCTTTACGCTGATAAACAGCTTATTCAGCGCGGGGAGTTCTAACAGCTTCAGCAACTGCTGATGTAGCTGTGTGCTGCTGACCGCATCGCCGTTATGCCAGTACAGGGTGGAACGAATATAGAAATCCCAGCGCAGGCCGTCAGCGGAGATATTCCAGTGGTGGGCTAAGTCTCCACAGGGACGTTGCGTAGTGCTGTCAAACCGGGTCAGGCCAGAGAAAACTTGTCCAGCGAGGTGTTGCTCTGCGCGACCGGGGAGAAATCCGGGGTGCAAGGGGTCGAGCGGGCGGTAATAGGGAATACGTAGGGTTGGCGTGTCGTTTTGCCACTGACCGCCCATAAACGGTTGTAACAGTGTTCTTAATTCACCCGGCGCCAGCTGAGCCAGTTCCAGTACGCCAAGCTGCTCTCCCTTTTGCAGCGCCTGTTCCATCATGGTGTTGCGCAGTGAATCTGGCGTCACTAGAAACCGCAGCTGCCCGCGTTTCCCGCGCCCCGACTGGGCATGCCACTCCAGCCAGCCCGCATCCTGCGCTTGCTTTAGCAGGGTACGTACATGGCGTTCGCTACAAAAACAGCGTTCGGCCAGTTCCCCGACGGTCACCGACTGCGGTTCGCCGTTCGAGGGCAGCCACAGGCGTTGGTACTGGTTCAGGCGATTAAGCAGACGCATTAATACTTTTTCCTTCAGGATGTTCGTTAACGGTGTATGCGTAGAGAAACCCGGAACAATTCATTTTATCTATTCACTATTACTTCCGTATATCTCAGGTGATACTGGATCACAAGTTAACCGCGTCACAGTGTGGAGAAAGAAATGGCTCGTCTGGCTGCATTTGATATGGATGGCACCCTTTTGATGCCGAATCACCATTTAGGTGACGAAACGCTTTCAACGCTGTCGCGCCTGCGTGAACGCGATATTACTCTGACATTTGCTACCGGTCGCCATGTGCTTGAAATGCGCCATATTTTAGGCTCGATCTCACTGGACGCCTTTTTGATCACGGGTAATGGCACGCGCATTCACTCTCTTGAGGGCGATGTGTTACACCGTCAGGATCTGGATCCGAATGTCGCGGATATTGTGTTGCATCAGAAGTGGGACACTACCGCCAGCATGCATGTCTTTAATGACAATGGCTGGTTCACCGGACAAGAGATCCCCTCGCTGCTGCAGGCGCATGTGTATAGCGGATTTCGCTACCAGATCGTCGATGTGAAACGTATTCCGGCGCATCAGGTTACGAAAGTCTGTTTCTGCGGCGATCATGACTCTCTGATCCAATTGCGAATTCAACTGAATGAAGCGCTGGGTGAACAGGCGAATCTCTGTTTTTCCGCGTTTGATTGCCTTGAGGTGCTGCCGCTGGGCTGTAATAAAGGATCGGCATTGGCGGTGTTGAGCGACCATTTAGGTTATTCAATGGCCGAGTGTATGGCGTTTGGCGATGCCATGAACGATCGCGAAATGTTAGGCAGCGTTGGGCGCGGCCTGATTATGGGTAACGCGATGCCGCAACTGATTGCTGAACTGCCTCATTTATCGGTGATTGGGCATTGCCGTAATCAGGCAGTGTCACACTTTTTGACGCATTGGCTGGACAATCCACATCTACCTTATTCCCCCGAATGAGAGATCCCTTCCAGCAAGCCAGGCTTCGCGTCTGGCTTTTTTTATCCCATTAATGGGTGTTCAGTAGTTGGGCAAGCTCCGCTTTCCACGGCGTTAAATCACCGATGTGCGCGTCGACCCACCGTGGGTTGTAGTAGGTTTCCAGATAGCGTTCGCCGCTGTCACACAACAGTGTCACCAGCGAACCGGTAACGCCTGCATCGCGCATACGGGCGGCAAGTTGTAGCGTTCCCCACATGTTTGTGCCGGTAGAGGCGCCGACCTTGCGGCCCAACTGCGTTTCCAGCCAGTGTGCGGTGGCCACGCTTGCGGCATCCGGCACGCGCAGCATTTCATCGACCACGTCAGGAATGAAAGACGGTTCGACACGCGGGCGGCCAATGCCTTCAATTTTACTTCCTACCGGACTGCGTAACGTGGCATCGCGATCCTGCCAGAAGGGCAGAAAGACCGAGTTTTCCGGGTCTACCACCATCAGTTGAGTATCGTAGCCCTGACAGCGAATATAGCGGCCAATGGTTGCTGAGGTGCCACCGGTTCCGGCGCTCATCACAATATGGCGGGGAACGGGGTTGGGCTCGCACTGCATCTGACGAAAGATGCTGTCGGCGATATTATTATTGCCGCGCCAGTCGGTGGCGCGCTCAGCGTAAGTGAACTGGTCCATGTAATGACCGTTCAGCTCACGCGCCAGTTGCTCAGAGGCTGCATAGATTTCGCAGGCGCTTTCCACGAAATGACAGCGACCGCCGTAAAATTCAATCTGTTCAACTTTACGTTTTGCCGTACAGGAAGGCATGACGGCAATAAATGGCAACCCTAACAGTCGAGCGAAATAAGCCTCAGAGACCGCCGTTGAACCGGACGATGATTCAATGATGGTGGTGCCTTCTTTGATCCAGCCATTGCACAATCCGTACAGAAACAGTGAGCGCGCCAGACGATGCTTCAGACTCCCGGTTGGATGCGTGCTCTCATCTTTTAAATAGAGCTGAATGCCCGGGAACGCCGGTAGCGACAGGCGAATGAGATGCGTATCCGCAGAACGCTGATAATCCGCGTTGATTTCATTGATGGCGTTTTTAACCCAGGAGTTATTCATCATTAATAGATATCCATTTGTCATTTTGTGCCCAGAATAGCGAAAAGCACGGAAAAAATTGTTGCCATTTAGCCTTTAAAATAGAATGTAAGGAGAAAATTCTTCTCTGTGGAGTGGATATGTTAGACAAAATTGACCGCAAGCTACTCGGCTTACTGCAACAGGACTGCACCCTTTCTTTGCAGGCATTAGCAGATGCCGTTAATCTGACTACCACCCCTTGCTGGAAACGTCTCAAACGACTTGAGGATGACGGTATCCTGCTGGGCAGAGTCGCCCTGTTGGATCCAGAAAAACTGGGGCTGGGACTCACCGCGTTTGTGCTGATCAAAACTCAGCATCACAGCAGCGAATGGTATTGCCGCTTTGTCACTGAAGTGACCGGAATGCCCGAGGTTCTGGGGTTCTGGCGTATGGCAGGGGAGTATGACTACCTGATGCGAGTGCAGGTTGCTGATATGAAAAGCTATGATGAATTCTATAAGCGCCTGGTGAACAGCGTACCGGGCCTGTCTGACGTCACCTCCAGCTTTGCCATGGAACAGATTAAATACACAACTGCTCTACCTATTGAATAATTCTCCCGGCGCTTATTGCCGGAAATCTTGTCAGGACATAACGCGTGCGATTATTTGCTCAATTAAGCTGGTACTTCCGCCGGGAGTGGCGTCGCTACCTCGGGGCAGTGGCCTTGCTTATCATCATCGCTATCCTTCAGCTTATTCCGCCGAAAGTGGTCGGGATCATTGTGGATGGCGTGACGACTCAACGCTTCACCACCGAGCGGCTGCTGATGTGGGTGGGGACAATTGCCCTGATTGCCGTGGTGGTTTATTTGCTGCGTTATGTCTGGCGCGTGCTGCTGTTTGGCGCATCCTACCAACTGGCTGTTGAGCTGCGGGAAGATTATTACCGTCAGTTGAGTCGCCAGCATCCAGAATTTTATCTGCGTCACCGTACGGGCGATCTGATGGCGCGGGCAACCAACGATGTCGATCGCGTCGTATTTGCCGCCGGAGAAGGGGTGCTGACGCTGGTGGATTCGCTGGTAATGGGGTGTGCGGTGCTGATCGTGATGTCAACGCAGATAAGCTGGCAACTGACGCTCATTGCGCTGCTGCCGATGCCGGTGATGGCGTTGATGATCAAACGTTACGGCGATCGACTCCATAACCGTTTTAAGCTGGCGCAGGCGGCGTTTTCCAGTCTCAACGATCGTACTCAGGAAAGCCTGACCAGTATTCGTATGATCAAGGCCTTTGGGCTGGAGGATCGGCAGTCGGCATTATTTGCCGCTGATGCTGAAGATACCGGTAAGAAAAACCTGCGTGTGGCGCGCATTGACGCCCGCTTTGATCCTACGATTTATATCGCCATTGGTATGGCTAACCTGCTGGCGATTGCCGGGGGAAGCTGGATGGTGGTTCACGGCTCGCTGACGCTCGGGCAGCTCACCAGCTTTATGATGTATCTCGGTCTGATGATTTGGCCGATGCTGGCGCTGGCTTGGATGTTTAATATCGTCGAACGCGGCAGCGCCGCGTATAGCCGAATTCGCGCCATGCTGGCAGAAGCGCCGGTAGTGGATGACGGTACTGAATCGGTGCCGGAAGGACGCGGCGAGCTGGCGGTGGCGATTCGCGAATTTTGTTACCCGCAAACCACCCACCCGGCGCTGGAAAATGTGAATTTCCAGCTCAAACCTGGACAGATGCTGGGCATCTGTGGTCCGACCGGTGCGGGAAAAAGTACGGTACTGTCGCTGATCCAGCGTCATTTTGATATCACCCAGGGCGATGTGCGCTTTCATGATATCCCATTAACGCGCTTACAGCTGGATAGCTGGCGCAGCCGACTGGCGGTTGTCAGCCAGACGCCATTCCTGTTTTCCGATACCGTCGGTAATAACATCGCCTTAGGACGCCCGCAGGCCACGCAGGAAGAGATCGAGCATGTGGCGCGCCTTGCCAGCGTTCATGAGGATATTTTACGTCTTCCTCAGGGCTACGACACCGAAGTGGGCGAACGCGGGGTGATGCTGTCTGGCGGGCAAAAACAGCGTATTTCTATCGCTCGAGCGTTATTGCTGAACGCTGAAATTCTGATTCTGGATGATGCGCTGTCGGCGGTGGATGGTCGTACCGAACATCAGATCCTACATAACCTGCGCCAGTGGGGCGAAGGCAGAACCGTGATTATCAGCGCACACCGTTTATCGGCTCTGACGGAAGCCAGCGAGATTATCGTGATGCAGCATGGGCATATTGCTCAGCACGGTGAGCATGAATCTTTAGTGCAACAGCCCGGTTGGTATCGCGACATGTACCGCTATCAGCAACTTGAAGCGGCGCTGTCTGATGCACCAGAGATAAACGAGGAGGCGGCTAATGCGTAGTTTCGGGCAATTATGGCCAACTCTGAAAAGACTGCTGGCGTATGGTTCCCCATGGCGAAAACAGCTGGCGATTGCGGTAGTTATGCTGTGGGTGGCGGCTGCGGCGGAAGTCAGCGGTCCGCTGCTGATTAGCTATTTTATCGATAACATGGTGGCGAAGAACAATCTGCCATTGGCGATGGTTGCCGGGCTGGTTGCGGCCTATGTCGGTCTGCAACTGCTGGCGGCAGGTCTGCATTACGCGCAGTCATTGCTGTTTAACCAGGCGGCGGTTGGCGTAGTACAACAGTTACGCACCGACGTAATGGACGCTGCGCTGCGCCAGCCGCTCAGTGCTTTTGATACTCAGCCCGTCGGGCAGCTTATCTCCCGCGTGACCAATGATACTGAAGTTATTCGCGACCTGTACGTGACGGTGGTCGCAACGGTCCTGCGCAGCGCGGCCTTAATCGGCGCGATGTTAGTGGCAATGTTCAGCCTGGAATGGCGCATGGCGCTGGTGGCAATGGCCATTTTCCCGGCCGTGCTGGTGGTGATGGTGATTTACCAACGCTACAGCACCCCGATTGTGCGTCGGGTGCGCGCTTATCTGGCGGATATTAACGATGGCTTTAACGAAGTCATCAACGGCATGAGCGTTATCCAGCAGTTCCGCCAGCAGGCAAGGTTTGGCGAGAGAATGGGCGAGGCCAGCCGCTCGCACTATATGGCGCGTATGCAAACCCTGCGACTGGATGGTTTTTTGCTGCGTCCGCTGCTGAGCCTGTTCTCGGCGCTGATCCTCTGCGGTTTGCTGATGCTGTTCAGTTTTACCTCTGGCACCTCCATCGAGGTTGGCGTGCTGTACGCGTTCATCAGCTACCTCGGCCGTTTGAACGAACCGCTGATCGAGTTGACCACCCAGCAATCAATGCTGCAGCAGGCGGTTGTCGCTGGTGAGCGAGTGTTCGAACTGATGGACGGGCCTCGTCAGCGCTATGGTGAAGACGATCGCCCGCTCAAAAGCGGAGACATTGAGGTGGATAACGTTTCATTTGCCTATCGCGACGACAATCTGGTGCTGCAAAACATCAGTCTGTCCGTGCCTTCGCGCAGCTTTGTGGCTTTGGTCGGACACACAGGCAGCGGCAAAAGCACGCTGGCCAGCCTGCTGATGGGATATTACCCGCTGACGCAGGGGGAAATCCGCCTTGACGGACGTCCGTTGTCTTCTCTGAGCCACGGTGCGTTACGTCAGGGCATCGCGATGGTGCAGCAGGATCCGGTGGTGATGGCGGATACCTTCCTGGCAAACGTCACGCTGGGTCGCGATATCTCAGAAGAGCGGGTCTGGCAGGCGCTGGAGACTGTGCAACTGGCAGAACTGGCTCGGGGTTTGAGCGAGGGGATCCATACCCGGCTGGGCGAGCAGGGCAATAATCTCTCCGTTGGGCAGAAACAGCTGCTGGCGCTGGCGCGGGTATTGGTTGAAACGCCGCAGGTGCTGATCCTCGATGAAGCCACGGCCAGTATTGATTCCGGTACTGAACAGGCCATTCAGCACGCGCTGGCGGCGGTCCGTGAACACACTACGCTGGTGGTGATTGCGCATCGGTTATCGACGATTGTCGATGCGGATACCATTCTGGTGCTGCATCGCGGTCAGGCGGTTGAGCGTGGTACGCACCAGCAATTACTGGCGGCGCAAGGCCGTTACTGGCAGATGTATCAGCTGCAGCTGGCGGGCGAAGAGTTAGCCGCCAGCACGCAAGAGGATTCTGTTATCGCCTGACGGCGCAGTGCTTATCCGGCCACGCGGTATCGTAGGCCGGGTAAGGCGTTTACGCCGCCATCCGGCAATCAACAATCTGGTGCAAAAATGTAACGCACTATGCACCGTTATAGTGCGTTTTTTCTTTTTCTCTCCCGATAGTACCCGGCGAACCTGAATCATTCCGCGTTTTTCATTCCTGGCACACCCCTTGCAATATTCCTCTCGTGTATCTGCAGCCACTACTGAATTCTGACTGGAGGGGATCTATGAAGCTGGTTACCGTGGTAATCAAACCGTTCAAACTGGAAGACGTCCGTGAAGCACTGTCGTCTATTGGTATTCAGGGGCTGACCGTCACCGAAGTGAAGGGGTTTGGCCGACAGAAAGGTCATGCTGAGCTGTACCGTGGGGCTGAATATAGCGTCAATTTTCTGCCAAAGGTGAAGATTGATGTGGCGATTGCCGACGACCAACTGGATGGCGTGATTGATGTCATCAGTAAGGCGGCATACACCGGAAAAATTGGCGACGGCAAAATCTTCGTCGCCGAGCTGCAACGTGTGATTCGTATTCGTACCGGCGAAGCCGACGAAGCCGCACTGTAACTTCTGGCACACAGTGATAGGAAACCAAAAAATGAAGATAGCAACGATGAAAACGGGTATTGCTTCACTGGCGCTACTGCCGGGACTGGCAATGGCGGCACCGGCGGTTGCGGATAAAGCAGATAACGCTTTTATGATGATCTGTACCGCGCTGGTGCTGTTTATGACTATCCCTGGCATTGCGTTGTTCTACG
The DNA here is from genome assembly GCF_030332645.1 of Citrobacter sp. Cpo091. Lineage (NCBI taxonomy): Bacteria > Pseudomonadati > Pseudomonadota > Gammaproteobacteria > Enterobacterales > Enterobacteriaceae > Citrobacter > Citrobacter sp. Cpo091. The sequence goes on along the minus strand of NZ_JAOWHL010000034.1, from coordinate 496,140 downwards.
GCGGTTTGATTCGCGGTAAGAACGTGCTGTCGATGCTGACTCAGGTGACGGTGACATTCGCTCTGGTTTGTATTCTATGGGTGGTTTATGGCTACTCACTGGCCTTTGGCGAAGGGAATAATTTCTTCGGCAACTTCAACTGGGTATTGCTGAAGAACATCGCGCTGACGGCGGTCACGGGGAGCTTCTACCAGTACATTCACGTTGCTTTTCAGGGATCTTTTGCCTGCATCACCGTTGGGCTGATTGTCGGGGCGCTGGCTGAGCGTATTCGTTTCTCTGCGGTGCTGATTTTTGTGGTGGTGTGGTTAACGCTGTCGTACATCCCCATTGCACATATGGTCTGGGGCGGCGGATTGCTGGCTTCTCACGGCGCACTGGATTTTGCGGGCGGGACGGTCGTGCACATCAACGCAGCGATTGCCGGTCTGGTTGGCGCGTATCTGATTGGCAAACGCGTCGGTTTTGGCAAAGAAGCCTTTAAACCGCATAACCTGCCGATGGTCTTCACCGGTACCGCTATTCTCTACATTGGTTGGTTTGGCTTTAACGCCGGTTCAGCGGGAACGGCGAATGAAATTGCTGCACTGGCCTTCGTCAATACCGTGGTCGCCACCGCTGCCGCCATCCTCGGATGGATCTTCGGTGAATGGGCGCTGCGTGGTAAACCGTCTCTGCTGGGCGCCTGTTCCGGTGCTATTGCAGGTCTGGTGGGCGTAACACCTGCATGTGGCTACATCGGTGTCGGCGGGGCGCTGATTATCGGTGTGGTTGCGGGGTTGGCTGGTCTGTGGGGCGTAACCATGCTGAAGCGTTTTCTGCGCGTGGACGATCCGTGTGACGTGTTTGGCGTGCACGGCGTGTGCGGTATTGTTGGCTGCATCCTGACCGGGGTTTTCGCTGCCAGCTCTCTGGGCGGCGTGGGATTTGCTGAGGGCGTTACCATGGGGCATCAGCTGCTGGTGCAACTGGAAAGCGTGGCGATCACCATCGTCTGGTCCGGCGTGGTGGCCTTCATTGGCTATAAGCTGGCGGATATGACGGTGGGTCTGCGCGTACCGGAAGAGCAGGAACGCGAAGGTCTGGATGTGAACAGTCACGGCGAGAACGCTTACAACGCTTGATGTTTCAATCTGCCGGATGGTAACGCTTTTGCGCCACCATCCGGTAATTCTCAATTGCGATTACGCATTACCCCTTCCTGCACGGTAGAGGCGACCAGCACGCCGTCCTGCGTATAAAACTCCCCGCGTACAAAACCTCTGGCACCGGAGGCCGAAGTACTCTCGACGTTATACAACAGCCACTCATTAATATTGAACGGACGGTGGAACCACATTGAATGGTCAATGGTGGCGATCTGAATCCCTTTTTCCAGAAAACCAATCCCGTACGGTTGCAGCGCTACAGGTAGGAAGTTCAGGTCTGAGGCATAACCCAGCAGATATTGATGGACGCGCAGATCGTCCTGCAGCTCGCCGTTTGCACGGATCCATACCTGGCGCGCCGGAGGTGCGACGTGACCTTTTAAGGGGTTATGAAATTCAACCGGGCGCACTTCCAACGGACGATCGTTGATAAATTTTTCTTTCAACAGCGGCGGCAGCAAATGCGCCACTGAGCGGGCAATTTCTGTTTCTGATTTCAGCTCATCGGGACCCGGCGCATCCGGCATGGTTTTCTGATGCTCAAATCCGTCTTCCGGTGCCTGGAAAGAGGCGGTCATGTAAAAAATGGGTTTACCATTCTGAATTGCGGCAACGCGGCGCGCGCTGAAGCTGTTACCATCACGCAAGACTTCTACATCATAGATGATGGGTTTTTGGCTATCGCCGGGGCGTAAAAAATAGCTGTGGAAGGAGTGCACCAGACGCTCTTCCGGTACGGTTTCTTTGGCTGCATACAGCGCCTGACCGACAACCTGTCCCCCAAAAACCTGACGTAATCCTAAGTCTTCACTTTGGCCCCGAAAGAGTCCTTCTTCAATTTTTTCCAGATTTAACAATGTCAGCAAATTTTTCAGCGCCAGACTCATACGTGCTCTCCAGGTTATATCGATCTCGCAGCGAGGTAGGCAGAGTATAACGCAATTTTGAAAGTGGTCCGATGGGTGCAATTGTCTGAATTAAAGGCCTATTACAGGCAAAAACAGCTGTCTTGTGCCACACTTAGTCACGTTATGTTTTTGTTAACCACTCTTCTGGCGAGGAAAGTTCTCGCTGGTGCATAGATGATAAGGAGAATTTAATGAAACTCGTGCACATGGTAAGTGGTTTAGCGGTTGCGGTCGCTCTGGCAGCCTGTGCTGATAAAAGTGCGGATATTCAGACACCTGCGCCAAGCCCTAATACGTCAATTGCTGACACACAGTCTAAAATTCAGCAGCCCAATGTTTCCGGTACAGTATGGATCCGCCAGAAAGTGGCCTTGCCACCCGATGCGGTGCTGACCGTCACGCTGTCAGATGCGTCGCTGGCCGATGCACCGTCAAAAGTGCTGTCGCAAAAAGCGGTCCGTACTGAAGGTAAGCAGGCGCCATTCAGCTTTGTATTACCATTTAACCCGGCAGATATTCAGCCTAACGCCCGTATTCTGCTGAGTGCGGCAATTACGGTTAATGACAAACTGGTCTTTATTACTGATACCGTTCAGACGGTCATTAATCAGGGTGGTACGAAAGCTGACCTGACGCTGGTCCCTGTACAGCAAACAGCAGTACCGGTTCAGGCAAGCGGTGGGGCAACCACCACGGTGCCGTCAACGTCACCAACCCAGGTGAATCCTTCTTCTGCCGTTCCTGCTCCCACGCAGTACTAAGGCAGTCGTGACCCTCTCCGCCTGGAGAGGGTTAGTACACCCAGCGATAGCGCTGTAAATCTATCTGCCCGCTTCCTGAAACCACAATTCCTTCTGCCAGCAACGCCTGACGCTGCCGTTGTAAGTCGGGGCCGGTCAGCGAAATGGCACCATGACGATTAACCACCCGATGCCAGGGCAAAGTGCTGCCTTCGGGGAGACGCTTAAGCACGCCGCCGACCTGGCGCGCAGCGCGCGGCGAACCGGCAAGCCTGGCAACATCGCCATACGTGGTGACGAAACCTTCGGGGATTGACGCGACGATTTGCCAGACGCGTTGGGGGAAAGTGTCTTGTATATCCATTATTTATTCCTGCGCTAATCCTCCAGCATAATGCCGAATGGCGAGGGAGTGAAGCCGCATTGCACAAGAAAACAGCATCCGATGCTGGATGGGTTGCAATTACGGGGTGCAGCAGTGATAATGCGCCTGCGCGTTGGTTAACAACGCTCTCAATGGGGGCTCTGTTGGTTCTCCCGCAACACTACTCTGTTTACCAGGTCAGGTCCGGAAGGAAGCAGCCAAGGCAGATGACGTGTGTGCCGGGATGTAGCTGGCAGGGCCCCCACCCAATTCTGCCGTCCGGCAATTTCCCTTCTGCTTATCTTCTTTTCTTTGTCATCGTATTGTCATTTTATTGTCATCAAATGCTGTCAATGTGTTTCGGGGATGTAATTTGATGCTTTTGCCGCCGCCATCGCGCTGTAACGACAGGGTCTTACATTCGGTGTGTTTTGGCTGACCACAAGGATTTTCTACGATGTCGACCGCTGTATTGAATGTCAAAATTGATGAGGCGCTAAAAGAAAAGCTTCGCCATTACGCTGAAGTGCATAACGAAAATTTAAGTGTTGCGACGGAAAAACTGCTGCTGATTGCGTTTACCGCCGTTGAAGAGGCGGGAGTCTCCGCTGAAGATATCGATAGCCAGCATACGGAAGAGTCCGTAGTTGAAGCACTGACTCCTAAAGAAATCAAAGCGTTGCGCAGACTACTGAAGAAGAAAAAATGAAACAACAACCGCTCTCAACTGCCTGTAATTACGGCGAAGCTTGTGATTTACTACGCTCCGGTTATGTGAAACATGTTCGTCTGAGCTGGAACGTCGGCAGCGACGAGTTCTTCCGTATTGCCTCAGACTGGTGTGATGCCGGGGCAAAAATTAAGAAAGACGGTGAAAATTTCGTGATTTCACTGAAGGGTTTTCCGGTTCCCCCTCAGCGGTAATATCACCGGGACTCTTTCATCCATCCCGGCTTATAAGGGCGAGTCCTTTGACTCGTCGCTTAGATTATTTTGCGTACTTTCCCGCTGCTGGCCTGCAAACGCAGGTTATCCCAAATGGGTTGTAACACCCTGAAGGCGGCACGCGCTGTGTCATCCGGCAACGTGAAAGGCATACGCAAAAAACGATCGAATGCGCCATCAAGCCCAAACCGCGTACCGGTTCCTAATTGAATGCCTACGCTTTCGGCGCGCGTAGCGAATAGCGTTGCCAGCGTATCGGGCAGTTCAACCCAAAAAGAGAGTCCTCCCTGTGGCTGGGTAAACTGCCACTCCGGGAAATGTGCGTTCATCAGGCTCGAGCACAGATCGCGCTGCGATGTGAGTAGCCGTCTTCTGTCAGGAAGAAAGTCGGCGGCGTTATCCAGCAGCCAGCTGGTGGCAAGTTGTTCAAGCACCGGGGAGCCTAAATCGAAGGTGTCGCGGGTTTGTACCAGCGCCGCAATGGTTCGCGCCGACGCCCGGATCCAGCCCAGACGTAATCCCCCCCAAAAGCTTTTCCCGGCTGAACCCAATAGAATGATCGGCGCGTCGCGATTGAATGCGGCAAGCGGCGGCGGCGGCAGGGCGTCATACCACAGGTTCACCATCGTCTCATCGACCACCAGGGTAGTGCGGGTTCGTTCGGCAATATCCGCCACGACCTGGCGAGTTGCAGCGTCCATGCAACGCCCGGTCGGATTGTGAAAGTCCGGCATCAGGTAGGCCATTCTCGGTGCGGTTTGCGCGATGGTGGCGACCAGACCCGCGGTATCCCAACCGTGCTCGGGTAGCGACACGCCGACGGGGCGACAGGATGCGCCTTGAATCGCGGCAATCGCCAGCGGATAAGTGGGGTGATCGACCACTACGCGATCGCCGGGGCCGGTGAGCAAACGCAGGATCAGCGCCAGGCCGCTGACTGCACCATTCACGACCATGATTTCATCGGGCTGCGTCGGGAGCCCGCGATCGCAATAATGCTGAGCGATGGACTCACGCAATACCGACAGCCCCTGCGGCAAATACCCGGAGCTCAGCAAATGCTGTGGCATAGCAAACAGCGCCTGCTGGTAAGCCTGATGAATTTCGGGACCGGCACTTAGTGCCGCCGTGGACAAATCAAGCGCTGTGCCGGTGCTGGTCCGGGTTGGCACATGGCGAATATGTTCCGGCAGGATCACCCGTGAGCCGCTACCATGACGGCTTTCCAGATATCCCTCTTCACGCAGTTGCGCCATAGCGCTGGCGACGGTAGTTCGACTTACTTGCAGGACGACGGCGAGCTCGCGTTCACCCGGTAAGCGGCTATCCAGCGCCAGTCGACCATCGAGAATAAGCAGACGTAACGCTTCTGCCAGCTGTCGCCAGATGGGCGTTCGCGAGGGGCTTTCCAGCCAGTGTCCGAGCAGGCGTTGCAAAGACTGACTTCCATAACGGCGAGATGACATAGCAGTCCACTTTTTGAAAACTGGACATTAATCATAGTGCCAATTGCGGTGAAGATGAAAGTTATCTGAGAGTGAGAGGGGAAAAGCATGCTGCGTCGTTTGCTTCAGCTGTTTATCGGGCTGACACTGTACGGTGTATCGACTGCGATGTTTGTCCGTGCTGATTTAGGGGCCGATCCGTGGAACGTGTTTCACCTGGGTGTAGCCAATTTATTGTCGATGAATATCGGCGTGGTGATTATTGCCGTGGGCGTGTTGGTGTTGCTGGCGTGGATACCGCTGCGCCAGCGTCCAGGCTTTGGCACGCTGAGCAACGTGATTATGATCGGGCTGGCGGCAGATGCCGCGCTGCTGGTGATTCCTGGATTTGAATCTCTGCTGGCGCGCAGTGGGCTGCTGGTGTCAGCGGTAATATTGAATGCGTTAGCAACCAGCCTGTACATTGGCGCAGGTTTTGGCGCCGGTCCGCGTGATGGTCTGATGACCGGTATCCACGCGCGTACCGGCTGGCCAGTACGACGAATTCGAACCGCAATCGAAGTGTCGGTGCTGCTTATCGGTTGGCTGCTGGGGGGAACCGTGGGGGTTGGTACGGTGCTGTATGCCTTGGCTATCGGACCGTTGATTCAGCTTTGCCTGCCGTGGTTTCGGCATCAGCCGCAGTCACGTACGCGTATCAGGAATGCACCTGGGGCGCGATCGCCTACTGGCGACTAAACTTAACCTCGACTGACGCGGCCGGAATCGGCTTGCCGCGCAGTACACTTCGGAGGTTTTTCTCATGAAGTATGTTGATGGCTTTGTGGTTGCCGTACCCGCTGAAAACAAGGAGGCGTACATTGCGATGGCGGCAAAAGCAGCTCCGCTTTTCAAGGAGTTCGGTGCATTGCGCGTAGTGGAGTGCTGGGCAGATGATGTCCCCGACGGCAAACTGACCGATTTTCGCATGGCTGTGAAAGCACAGGAGCATGAAGAAGTGGTATTCAGCTGGATTGAATACCCTTCCAAAGAGGTCCGCGATGCGGCGAATCAGAAGATGATGTCCGATCCCCGTATGAAGGAGTTCGGTGAATCTATGCCATTTGATGGCAAGCGAATGATCTACGGTGGATTTGCGCCCATTATGGAAGAGTGATGTGACTGGCTGTGCGGCGTGCCGCCAGCCATCTCAACATCAACAGCAATGTTAAAGCCGTTTTTCTGCCCACAGAATAAATTCCGCCTTCGGCAGCGCTTTGCTGTAAAGCCAGCCCTGACCGTACTGGACGCCGTGCTGGCGTAGCCAGGCTTCCTGATTCTCGGTTTCGATACCTTCCGCCACCATCTCCAGCTTCAACGTTTTCGCTATCTCGATAATATGTGGCGTCACGTTGTTGTACTCCAGTGCATCAACGAACGATTTGTCTATTTTCAGGATGTCGACATCCAGATCCTGTAAATAGCTCAGGCTGGAATAGCCGGTGCCAAAATCATCGATATAGATCGAGTGGCCTGCCTGACGGTATTTAGCAATAAACGGCGCGCTGTTTTTCGGGTCGGCAAACTCGCGTTCGGTTAGTTCCAGCGCGATTTGCGTAGGCTTAAGTTGCCAGTGGTTCACTTTCTGGCTTAACAGAGCAGGAAGCGTTTCGGAGGCGAGATCGGCTGACTCAAGATTGATGGATATATGCTGCTCCGGATGCTGACGCAGCCATTTACCTAAATCTTCAAATACGCTTTCAATAATCAACCGTGTGAGAGGCTCTGTCAGCCCGGTCTCTTGCGCCAGCGCGACGAAAATTTCTGGCGACAGATAGCTTCCGTCAGCCTGTTGCCAGCGAGCCAGTGCTTCAGCCCCGACGACTTTTCCCGTTTTGAGCGAGATAATCGGTTGGTAGTAGACCTTGATATCCCGATGCTGGATAGCGTCCTGTAACTGGTGATGGGGCGACTGTAAGCGGCGCAAAATGCGCAAAACAAAGGCGGCGGTGAGCAAGCCGATAAGGATGCCTGCCGGAAGCCAGATCAGCGCCTGTCGGTGCCAGATTTTTTGTAACGGCAGGGTAGATGCCCAGGTTACGATCGTAATACCCAACTCAGGAAAGGGGCGGGCGTTATAAATGCTGCCATCTTTTTTAAAATGAGTAATCGATTTTTCTTGCTGTACATGCTGCAAAACGTCCGATGGCAGATCGGCGCTACTGGCAACAACAACGTTGCGCACGGTGCCAATGATAGTCACTTCAATCGGCCATGAGCCAAAAGGGATGACGTCAATGAAAGAACCCGGATCGACCATCACAACATAATGTTCGCTCCCTAATGCTGCCATAAAGCGCTTGATGCCCAAATCATTTTGCGTGGTAAGCCATGCGCGATATCCATCAGGCGTGACTTTCATTGCGGGTGGAAATGCGTCTGCCTGGCTTCTTTTTTCCAGAGATGAGCATTGCGGAACATTATCTTTGAGGTACAGCACTTCCTGAATATAGCGGTAGCTATAGGACAAACGACGCATTTCCAGCAAATGCTCGTCACTGCAAGGCACTCCCTGAAAAGCTTCAATATTGCGTAATGCTTTTTTCGCCTGCTCGCCTACGCGTTCCGTACGTAATGCGACTCGAGTTGAGAACATGTCGAGTTCATCGATAAATTTCGTTTCGACCTGACGATGTGCCAGCCACAGGCTTAAACCTACAGGCGCGAGGATGGAAAGGAACAGTACCCCAGTCACCAGGCTTATCAAATGTCGTGTTGTCACAGTGATATCCTTATTTACACAGCGTAGGGAAAGTATATCCGAAACCCCAAAAAGCTATTCGATTGGCATCATATATTTACGGCCATTTATCATCCCGTTTAAATCTCTGTAGCGTAAATCAGGTTGTGGTTTGTACAAGAGTGGTGTATTTTGATGGTTATGTTATAACGTAACAAATTGAGGTTGCCATGAAACCGGATATTCATCCTTTTTACCGTACCGTAGTGTTTCACGATACCAGTGCCAATGAATTCTTTAAGGTCGGCTCGACCATCAAGACTGAGCGTGAGATTGAGTTTGAGGGGAAAATGTACCCGTACGTGACCCTCGATATCTCTTCTAAATCACATCCGTACTATACCGGGAAACAAAAAACCTTTGATAATGAAGGTAGTGCAGCACGTTTCCAAAAACGTTTTGGTCATTTTATTGGCGTTAAGCGGGGTTAAAATGCAGGTACTCAATTCACTTCGCAGCGCAAAACAGCGTCATCCTGACTGCCAGATAGTGAAACGTAAAGGGCGTTTGTACGTTATCTGCAAAACGAATCCGCGCTTTAAAGCAGTACAGGGGCGTAAAAAAAGACGTTAGTTTCTTTGCCAGCATTTCAGGGATTAAAGTGCGTTACCTTCGCAGGAACGCACTTTTTTTATCTGTGCTGAGATGCCGTTACTGGCTGTTCTGGGCGCGGGTAAGCGTAAAGACATCGTAAAACGAGAGTTCGCCTTTGCGCGATATCATCTTTTGCAACTGTGCTTTATGTTCGCTATCCACGGACGGTGAGTGCAGGATAGTATCGATGAGCGAGGAGGGGACAAAGCGCGTGTTGTACCATTCTCCGTTATAGCAAACTCTAAAATCCAGAACGTCGATATCTTCAAAGCGGTATCGTGGCGCAACGTCGAAAAAGAAAAAGCCGTTGAGTACAACGAACAGTACCACCAGCAGCCATACCGAATCGACTAACGTTTCTGACTGTAGCATCACCGCCAGCGTGGCAAACCACGCAACATACATGCCGATAAACAGCCCTGGGTGTTTGCGAATAAAGCTGATGCTAAAGCGCGGTTTGTTGTCGCGCTTCTCGCGAATATTTAAGTCGTCGATTGTTTCAGTAAGCAGGCGCTGTATTTCTGTCATCTCTTGCCTTCGTGATATCTGCAAAATTCAGGAGGGATCGCCCTATTTTAAAAGGGGATACCCTTTGAAGAAAGTAACAGATTAACCGCAATTTAGCATAACAGTTACATTTAAGATCACAGCGTTTTGATGATCCTTGCGGGATTGCCCCCAACCACGGTGTTTGCCGGAACGCTTTTAGTGACCACTGCGCCTGATGCCACAACCACGTTATCGCCCAGCGTGACGCCGGGATTGATCACTGCACGGCCACCTATCCAGACATTATTGCCGATAGTCACGGGCTTCCCGAACTCCAGGCCACTGTTGCGCTCGGTAGCATCCAGCGGATGGGTCGCGGTATAGATATGAACGCCTGGTGCCAGCATGCAGTTGTCGCCAATATGAATTGGACAGACGTCGAGCATAACGCAGTCGAAATTAGCGTAAAAGTCTTTACCAAGATAGATGTTATAACCGTAATCACAACGGAAAGAGGGTTCAATATAGGCTCCCTCACTCTGACCTAACAGATCGTGCAGGATTGCCTGACGCTCATTTTTTTCATCGGGTGCGGTGAGATTGTAGCGATGGATCAACTGACGAGCGCGTAGTCTGTCACTGCGCAGCGTTTCATCTGCCGGGCGATAGTATTCGCCGGCGATCATTTTTTGCTTTTCATTACGCATTACGAATTCCCTGTGTACTGAAGGTTATTTCAGCACAGTAAAACGTAATGCAAAAAAGGGGAACGTTCCCGCTTCTTTGCTGTGATCATAGTCACGCGATTTGAATTAAATAACCATTGTAAATACGAAAATGGTCAGCCAGACAACGGTACCGCTATACCTGACTTAACCTTGAGTGCAATTAGCGAATGAATTTCCAAACAGAAGTTGGAATCTTGTCGTAAAGCTTATTCATGGTCAATTCAGCAAGGCGATGATCTGCTGCTGAGTAAAATACAGCCAGTTCGTTGTCGGACAATTCATATTTATTTTTTTCAATAACGCGCTCTAGCGTATCAATTGTCTGGCAACGTCGCAGGCGCATCAAATAATCTGTTTTAGTTAATGGTTTATCGGACATAACTCTTACCTATGATTGTAATAATTTTTAACAAGACAAACTAACAGGATTAGCCCTGGTGGCATTGACAAAACAGCGAAACAGTCGATTACCTGACTTCCGCCATTTCTGCAGATCCTGCGTATTAATACCATAACTGCTGAACAACATAAAAGTGTCATCCAGGTATTCATCTATCTGCGCGATCAGCTTATTGTCCTCATTGTACTTAATTTTATAATTAAGTGCGAAGGTTGCAATATGCTCTATCAGTTCATTGAGCTGCAAGCTGGTTGCAGAGGTAGGGTCATTAACCCAGCCATGGTTACTTTGTTCAAGGTTTGCAAGACAGTCATGATACAGAGTTTCGCAGAGAAATTTAAGCTGCGCGATATCATGTCTTTTGGGTGAGTATTCATCCATAACGCATCCCCTTCTTAGTGGCTTAAACTAACCGAACACCTTTCGGGATGGATACAACAACTACCTGGAACTTGCCCGCGACTCCTGATGATTTAACTATAATCTACTCTAAAAAAGATTTCATCGTCATATCACGAAAAATTACAATTATGTAAAATTATGATGCTACGTCATTTTTACATTTTAACAGATAAATGCCGCTATTCGAAATGGGACAATTTCTTTATTCTTCGGGCAATCATCGGGTTATCTTGTTTAGGTTTAGCAACGAAAGGCAACAACCGACAATGTGAACCAGTGGATAGGATTAATCTTAATATTTATTAAAGTAAATAAGAACTCTCGCTGTTTTTTTAAGAATAGCCTTTAAGGCTGCAAGGATTATATCGCTTATTTATCCGATAGAAAATAAACGGAATGGCAATAAGTGATTTTTATGATTTTTCCAGAAAAAAGGCCGCTTGCGCGGCCTTATCTTTAGAGATGTATCAATGATGCTCTACTGAGTGCCTATGCTCAATATCTTCATTTTTGCGGCTAAAGCGGCGGCGTACCACCACAAAGAACACCGGAACAAAGAAGATCGCCAACACGGTTGCCGTCACCATCCCGCCCATTACGCCAGTACCAACGGCGTTCTGTGCACCGGAACCTGCGCCGGAGCTGATGACCAGCGGCATTACGCCCAGAATAAAGGCCAGTGACGTCATCAGGATTGGACGTAAACGCATGCGTACTGCGTCCAGCGTCGCCTCTATCAGACCTTTACCCTCTTTATCCATCAAGTCTTTGGCGAATTCGACGATAAGTATCGCGTTCTTCGCCGACAACCCAATGGTTGTGAGCAGGCCTACCTGGAAGTAAACGTCGTTGGTCAGGCCGCGGAACGTTGCTGCCAGCAATGCACCGATAACACCCAGCGGTACAACCAGCATTACGGAGAACGGAATTGACCAGCTCTCGTACAGCGCTGCCAGACACAAGAACACGACGATCAGTGAAATGGCATACAGGGCAGGGGCCTGGTTGCCGGACAGTCGTTCCTGGTAGGACATACCGGTCCAGTCATAACCGATACCGGATGGCAGTTTGCTGGCCAGTTGCTCCATCATGGCCATGGCTTCACCGGTACTTTTACCCGGAGCGGCCTGGCCTAAGATTTCCATGGACGGCAGACCGTTATAGCGTTCCAGACGCGGTGAACCGTATTCCCAACGTGAGGTAGAGAAGGCGGAGAACGGTACCATCTGTCCATCGCTGCCGCGGACATACCAGTTTCCAATATCTTCCGGCAACATACGGTATTTCGCTTCAGACATGACGTAAACTTTCTTCACACGACCACGGTCGATGAAGTCATTCACGTAGCTTCCGCCCCATGCTGCACCCAGCGTTGTATTAATATCACTAATGGAAACGCCCAGAGCCTGCGCTTTTTCCTGATCGATATCGATCTTGAACTGCGGCGTATCTTCCAGACCGTTAGGACGAACACCGACCAACAGATCAGGATGCTTCGCGACTTCACCAAACAGTTGGTTACGCGCCTGAGTCAGCTTCTCATGGCCCAGACCTGCCTGGTCAATCAACTGGAAGTCAAAACCGGTTGCGGTCCCTAACTCCACAATCGCTGGCAGGTTAAAGGCAAAGACCATCGCGTCTTTGATCTGCGAGAATGCGCCCATTGCACGTTGAGTAATCGCTTCAACTTTGTTCTCTTTACCTGGACGTTCACTCCAGTCTTTCAAAGAGACGAATGCGATACCGGTGTTCTGACCACGACCTGCAAAACCGAAGCCGTTAACAGCAAACACCGATTCAACGTTCGCTTTTTCTTTGGTCAGATAGTAATCCGTCATTTCGTCCAGCACCTTCTGGGTACGCTCTTGCGTTGCACCCGCAGGCAGCTGAGCCATAGACAGGAATACCCCCTGATCTTCATCTGGCAGGAACGAACTTGGCAGACGAACGAACAGATAGGCCATGCCCACAACGATGATCAGATACAGCGCCAGATAACGACCGGTGCTGCGCAGAATACCGCCTACGCTATCGGTGTAATGGTGCGTACTCTTATCGAACATGCGGTTAAACCAGCCGAAGAAGCCTTTTTTGCCTTCTCCGTGATCGCCTTTAGCAATCGGTTTGAGCATGGTCGCACACAGGGCAGGGGTCAGAATCAATGCCACCAGTACAGACAACGCCATCGCGGAAACAATGGTGATGGAGAACTGACGGTAAATTGCACCGGTAGAACCCCCGAAGAACGCCATTGGGATAAATACCGCTGACAGTACCATCGCGATACCCACCAGTGCGCCCTGAATCTGGCCCATTGATTTACGCGTTGCTTCCTTCGGCGGTAGTCCTTCCTCAGCCATTACACGTTCAACGTTCTCGACCACAACGATGGCGTCATCCACCAGCAGGCCGATGGCGAGCACCATTCCGAACATCGTCAGGGTGTTTATCGAGAAGCCGAAAATCGCAAGGACGGCAAACGTACCCAAGAGCACCACCGGCACGGCGATAGTCGGAATCAGCGTCGCGCGGAAGTTCTGCAGGAACAGATACATTACCAGGAACACGAGGATGATTGCTTCCGCCAGCGTTTTCACTACTTCGTGAATAGAGATTTTCACGAACGGTGTGGTGTCATACGGGTAAACGATCTTCAGACCTGACGGGAAGAACGGTTCCATCTTCTTCAGTTCATCGCGGATAGCGTTTGCTGTATCCAGGGCGTTAGCACCTGTCGCCAGCTTGATACCCAGACCGGATGCCGGTTTACCGTTGAACTTCGCAATGATGTCGTAGTTCTCACCGCCCAGTTCCACTTTCGCCACGTCACGCAGACGAACCTGGGAACCATCCTGATTCACTTTCAGCAGAATTTTGCTGAACTCATCAGCGGAGGTCAGACGGGTTTGCGCGATGATTGACGCGTTAAGCTGTTGGCCTTTCACCGGTGGTGTACCACCTAACTGACCGGCTGCAACCTGGGCGTTCTGCGCTTTGATGGCGCTGATTACATCAACCGGCGTCAGCTGGAAGTTGTTCAGTTTGTTCGGATCCATCCAGATACGCATCGCGTACTGAGAACCGAACAGCTGAACATCACCCACACCTGAAGTACGGCTGATGGCATCCTTCATGTTGGCGCCAACGTAGTCGGAAATATCCTCCTGCGTCATGGTGCCGTTGGTGTTGATAACACCGACAACCATCAGGAAGCTGCTGGATGACTTCTCAACGCTAACCCCTTGTTGCTGTACTTCCTGAGGCAGCAACGGCATGGCCAGCTGCAGTTTGTTCTGCACCTGTACCTGCGCGATATCCGCATCAGTACCAGACTGGAAGGTTAGGGTGATCTGCACGGTACCCGTGGAGTCACTGTTAGAGGACATGTACATCAGGTTATCGATACCGTTCATGTTCTGTTCGATAACCTGCGTAACAGTATCCTGTACTGTTTTGGCATCAGCGCCAGGGTAGGTCGCGGAGATCGTCACTGCTGGCGGTGCAATAGTCGGATATTGCGCTACCGGCAATTTGAGGATCGCGAGCCCCCCTGCCAACATGATGATAATGGCGATCACCCACGCAAATATTGGGCGATCGATAAAGAAATTAGGCATGTCTTAACGGCTCCTGTTTAAGTTAAGACTTGGACTGTTCAGGCTGGCTACCGCTTTGGCCTTGCTGGTTGTTATCAGCGGTGATTTCCTGCGCTTTTACCTGCGCGCCAGGACGTACTTTCTGCAGCCCAGTGACAATCACGCGGTCGCCCGGCTTAAGTCCATCAGTGACTAACCATTTGTCGCCAATCGCTTGTGCGGCGACAATTTGACGAGTTTCAACTTTGTTGTCTGCACCGATAACCAATGCACTGGCATCGCCACGCGGTGTACGGGTAACGCCTTGCTGTGGAACCAGTAATGCCGTTGGGTTAATCCCTTCTTCCAGACGTGCGCGAACGAACATACCCGGCAGTAAGGTGTGATCCGGGTTAGGGAAGATGGCGCGTAACGTAATCGACCCGGTAGTTTGATCAACCGTCACATCAGAAAATTCCAGCGTGCCGGACTGCGGGAATTTAATGCCGTCATTGGTTACCAGTTCGACTTTCGCTTTGCCGTTCTCTTGCTTCAGCGTGCCGTTGGCCAGCTCTTGTTTCAGGCGCAGGAAGTCGTTGCTTGACTGCGTCACGTCCACGTAGATCGGGTCCAACTGTTGAACGGTCGCCAGCGCGGTCGCTTGACCGTTTTGCACCAGAGCACCTTCCGTAACGGATGATTTACCAATGCGGCCGCTGATCGGCGACGTCACTTTGGTATAGGCCAGATTGATGCGTGCAGTTTCTACCGCGGCTTTCGCGGCGACAACGGCGGCGTTTGCCTGCTGTGCGTCTGCCAGCGCGCTATCATAGTCCTGTTGACTGATGTACTTGGTACCCAACAGTTTCTGATAACGTTTAACCGTCAGTTGAGCGATATTTGCTGCGGCTTGTGCTTTGGCCAGATCGCCTTTTGCGCTTTCATAAGCGGCCTGGTAAGTTGCAGGATCAATCTGATAGAGAGATACACCCGCTTCGATATCGCCACCTTCCGTGAAATTACGCTTCAGGATAATACCGCTAACCTGAGGACGAACTTCTGCAATGCGAAACGCACTGGTGCGACCCGGAAGCTCAGTTGTTATCTGTAGAGGTTCAGTTTTGAGCGTAACAACTCCAACCTCTGGCATCTGCTGGCCCCCTTGTTGGGCCTGTTTGTCGTCACATCCTGTTAGCGCTAAGCTGCCTGAGAGCATCAGAACGACTGCCAGAGGCGTTAACCCTCTGTTTTTGTTCATATGTAAACCTCGAGTGTCCGATTTCAAATTGATCAATGGCTTAAAGCCCATAAACCCATTGCTGCGTTTATATTATCGTCGTGCTATGGTACATACATTCACAAATGTATGTAAATCTAACGCCTGTAAATTCACTGACATATGGCACGAAAAACCAAACAACAAGCACAGGAAACACGACAGCATATTCTCGATGTTGCTCTGCATTTGTTTTCGCAACAAGGGGTATCATCCACCTCGCTTGCGGAGATCGCAAAAGCCGCTGGTGTCACGCGCGGCGCAATCTATTGGCATTTCAAAAACAAGTCGGATTTATTCAGTGAAATCTGGGAGCTAGCAAAACCTAACATTGATGAGTTAGAGACTGAGTATCAGGCAAAATTCCCCGACGATCCACTATCAGTATTAAGAGAAATTTTAATTTACGTTCTTGAAGCTACCGTGACAGAAGAACGCCGACGTTTGTTGCTGGAAATTATATTCCACAAATGCGAATTTGTCGGGGAAATGGCCTCTGTTCAGTTAGCTCAACGCCATCTTTGTATTGAAAATTACGATCGTATCGAACAAACATTGCGGCACTGTATGGATGCCAATATGCTGCCGGAAAACCTGAACACCCGTCGCGTGGCGGTCCTGTTGCGCAGCTATATTACCGGAATCATAGAAAACTGGTTATTTGCCCCCGAATCGTTTGATCTGAAAAAAGAAGCTCGGGAATACGTCGCTGTGCTGCTGGAGATGTGCCTTATGTGCCCAACTCTGCGGCTTGGCGTGGCGGAAATCCACTAAACGTTTTGGGCCTGTACCAGGAATTCTCCTGGTCGTTTTGCCTGCTGCTATTCTGCCGGTCACAGCCGTGATATTCTTGCCGCTTGACTATTTTCGGTCACTTTTCCGGTTCAGAAACGTTCACTCTCATGACTATGTTGCAGCTCTATAAACGTTCACAGCATCTTATTGCTATTACCATTCTTTTCTTCATTCTCTTGCTATCTTGCCAGTCGTCTGCTTTTGCGCGGGCGCAACAGAGTGGTGAACTGCCGACGAAAGCGGATATTCAGAGCCAACTGGACGCGCTGAGTAAACAAAAAGATCTCTCCGCGCAGGATAAGCTGGTCCAACAGGATCTCATCGATACCATCGCCACGTTGGATAAAATCGATCGCGTGAAAGATGAGACCGTACAGCTTCGCCAGAAAGTTGCCCAGGCACCGGAGAAAATGCGTCAGGCGACGGATGCGTTAAATTCGCTCAGCGATGTCGATAACGACGATGAAACGCGAAAAACGCTGAGTACACTCTCCTTGCGACAGCTTGAGTCGCGCGTGGCACAGATTTTGGATGACCTGCAAAGTGCGCAAAACGATCTTGCCGCTTACAACAGCCAACTGGTGTCGCTCCAGACGCAGCCAGAGCGTGTGCAGAATGCGATGTACACCGCGTCGCAGCAAATGCAGCAAATTCGTAATCGACTCGATGGCAACAATGTGGGAGAGGCTGCGTTACGCCCCAGCCAGCAGGTGTTGCTGCAGGCACAGCAGGCGCTGCTGAGTGCGCAGATCGACCAACAGCGTAAGAGCCTCGAAGGTAATACTGTTTTGCAGGATACCTTGCAAAAACAACGTGATTACGTAACAGCTAACAGTAACCGGCTTGAACATCAGCTCCAGCTTCTGCAAGAAGCGGTGAACAGCAAACGACTGACGTTAACCGAAAAGACAGCTCAGGAAGCGGTAACGCCGGATGAAGCCGAGCGTATTCAGTCAAATCCGTTAGTGAAGCAGGAACTGGACGTTAACCATCAGCTAAGTCAGCGTCTGATTGCCGCGACCGAAAACGGCAACAACCTGATGCAGCAGAATATCAAAGTCAAAAACTGGCTTGACCGCGCGCTGCAATCCGAACGCAACATTAAAGAACAGATTGCCGTCCTGAAAGGCAGCCTGCTGCTGTCGCGTATTCTGTATCAGCAACAACAAACGCTGCCGTCGGCGGATGAACTTGCCGATATGACCAACCGGATCGCCGATTTGCGTCTGGAACAGTTTGAGATAAACCAGCAGCGTGATGCGCTATTCCAGAACGATGCGTTTGTCGCCAAACTGGAAGAAGGGCACAGCAACGAAGTGAATGGTGAAGTCCATGATGCCCTGCTGCAGGTTGTGGATATGCGCCGTGAACTGTTGGATCAGCTGAACAAGCAGCTGGGCAACCAGTTGATGATGGCGATTAACCTGCAAATCAATCAACAGCAGCTAATGAGCGTGTCGAAGAACCTGAAAGGGATCCTCACGCAGCAAATCTTCTGGGTAAATAGTAACCGTCCGATGGACTGGGACTGGATCAAAGCCTTCCCACAAACGTTAAAAGACCAGTTTAAGTCGATGAAAATCACGGTGAACTGGGAAAAAGCCTGGCCCGCCGTCTTTATTGCGTTCCTGGCGGGGCTGCCACTACTGCTTATTGCTGGGTTAATCCGCTGGCGTTTGAAATGGTTGAAAGAGTATCAGGCGAAATTAGCCGCCGCAGTAGGGAATCTGCGTAATGACAGTCAGCTCAATACACCAAAAGCGATTCTGATCGATCTGATCCGAGCGTTACCTGCGTGCCTGATTATCCTCGCCTTGGGCCTGATTCTGCTTACCATGCAGTTGAATATCAGCGACCTGCTGTGGGCGTTCAGTAAGAAGATGACAGTCTTCTGGCTGGTGTTTGGTCTGTGCTGGAAGGTGCTGGAAAAAGATGGCGTGGCAATTCGTCATTTTGGTATGCCAGCGAAACAGACAAGCCACTGGCGCCGCCAGATCGTGCGTATTAGCCTGGCGCTGTTACCGCTCAACTTCTGGTCGGTCATTGCTGAGCTGTCGCCGCTTAATTTGATGGATGATGTGCTGGGTCAGGTAGTTATTTTCCTCAACCTGCTGCTGATCGCCTTCCTGGTATGGCCAATGTGTCGTGAAAGCTGGCGTGACAAAGAGTCGCATGGCTTGCGTCTGGTTACCATTACTGTCCTCTCAATTATCCCGATTGCATTAATGGTGCTGACGGCGACAGGGTATTTCTACACCACGTTGCGCCTGGCCGGTCGTTGGATTGAAACGGTCTATCTGGTTATCCTTTGGAACCTGCTGTATCAGACGGTACTGCGTGGATTGAGCGTGGCGGCACGTCGTATCGCCTGGCGCCGTGCCTTAGCGCGTCGTCAGAACCTGGTGAAAGAAGGGGCGGAAGGAGCCGAGCCGCAGGAAGAACCGACCATTGCGCTTGAGCAGGTTAACCAGCAAACGCTGCGTATAACAATGCTGGTGATGGTTGCGCTGTTTGGTATTCTGTTCTGGGCAATTTGGTCCGATCTAATCACCGTGTTCAGTTATCTCGATAGCATTACGCTCTGGCATTACAACGGCACCGAAGCGGGAGCTGCGGTGGTGAAAGACGTCACCATGGGCAGCCTGCTGTTTGCGATTATTGCCTCAATGGTCGCGTGGGCGCTGATCCGTAACTTACCCGGCCTGCTGGAAGTGCTGGTGCTGTCGCGGCTGAAGATGCGTCAGGGCGCTTCGTATGCGATCACCACGATCCTTAACTACGCGATCATCGCCATCGGCGCGATGACGGTCTTCGGATCGCTCGGTGTTTCATGGGATAAGCTACAGTGGCTGGCAGCAGCCCTGTCGGTTGGTCTTGGTTTTGGCTTGCAGGAAATCTTCGGTAACTTTGTTTCGGGTCTGATTATTCTGTTTGAACGCCCGGTCCGCATCGGCGATACCGTGACTATCGGTACGTTCTCAGGAACGGTCAGCAAGATCCGTATCCGTGCCACCACTATTACCGACTTCGATCGCAAAGAGGTGATCATCCCGAACAAAGCATTTGTGACGGAGCGTTTGATCAACTGGTCGCTTTCCGATACCACCACGCGTCTGGTGATCCGCATCGGCGTGGCCTACGGTTCGGATCTGGATAAAGTGAAGAAAGTGCTGCTGCAGGCGGCGATGGAACACCCGAAAGTGATGCACGATCCAGAGCCTGCGGTGTTCTTTACCGCCTTCGGTGCCAGCACGCTGGATCATGAACTGCGTTTATACGTGCGTGAACTGCGCGATCGTAGCCACACGGTTGATGAACTGAACCGTGCGGTCGATCGTTTGTGCCGTGAAAACGACATTGATATCGCCTTTAACCAGCTCGAAGTGCACCTGCATAACGCGAAAGGTGATACCGTGACCGAGGTTAAGCGTGACATCATTAAAGGTGATGATCCGACGCCTTCGGTAGGTTAATAGAAAAACTCATCTGGCCTGCGAGCTTCGATTCATTCGTAGGCCTGATAAGTGCAACGCTTTCAGGCATTCCAGCTATATCGCGTTTTTTGAACAAGAGAGCTGTTTCTTTTCGTAATCCCGTTTAACAATCTCCAGCGCCTTCAGTACGGTTTCAGGCGCAACCTGATTTTCCTCAAGTAAAACAATCAAATCGACGGCCAGTTTGACCTCGTCCGGGGCGTTCTCTAATGACATAAATTCTCCGGGGATTAGCGGGTTAAACGCGCCAGCACGTTTTCTATTCTTGCCAGAGCATGGCGACAACGCGCCAGTCGCGCCTCGAATGCTTCTACTTCACGATGCAGTTTTTGCTGTTCTTCAAAGCCGGTAGCCTGAGCCAGACGCTCTTTGCGTTCACGCGTCATTTCAACCAGACGGCGTTCAAATTCCTGATGTTGGACCCGCTTGCGCTGCCAGCGCGCCAGACCTGGAGAAGCGCTGTCCCACTCTCGAAGGGACCAACTGGCGGTTTCACGTGAAATCGCCTCTAACTGTGAGGCAAGGTGTTCCGCAAGCCAGGTGATTTGTGGGAGTTGTTGCTGCTCAACGGCGCGACGCAGGGCAGTAAGATTATCGTCAGCCTCATCCAGACAGGCCTGCAGCAACGTGCTGCGCGTGTGAAACAGATGCCTGTCAAAGCGGGCGCTAAGCGTTGTGTGGTGCGCCAGCGGGGCGCAATGTTGTCGCAAGCGGTTAAGCTGGTTTTCGAGCGTCTGTAACAGCATGGCGGTTTTCACAACAACACTCCGATGAAAATGAGAACCGTTATGCTAAAGTAGCGATTCTCTGTGTTAAGTACTCATATTATGCAACGCATTATTCTAATCATCATTGGCTGGATAGCGGTAGTGCTAGGTACGCTGGGCGTAGTATTGCCTCTGTTGCCGACGACGCCGTTTATACTGCTGGCTGCCTGGTGTTTTGCCCGCTCATCGCCGCGTTTTCACGACTGGTTGCTTTACCGTTCGTGGTTCGGCGGGTATTTGCGCCACTGGCAAAAACACCGTGCGATGCCGCCGGGAGCAAAACCGCGCGCTATTTTGTTGATTCTGGTGACGTTTGGTATTTCGCTCTGGCTGGTCAATATGATGTGGGTGCGCGGCCTGCTGCTGGTTATTCTCGCCTGTTTACTGATTTTTATGTGGCGGATCCCGGTGATTGATGAAAAACAACAAAAGCAGTAAAGCGCAATAATCGCTGTTGCAATTGTCTCTCACAGCCAGTAAATTCGACCGTTTTCGAGCACAGGCGCAGGTGGTCAAAGGTTAAGCAAGTGTAACCTTGACTCTTATATAGACACAAAATCATTCAAGATTCGTCGAGGATGAAGTGTTTAGTGCGCCGTGAAGTAATACTGTATTAATCAGGCACAAACTTATGACCGCGACAGCACAGCAGCTTGAGTTTCTCAAAAATAGCATCAAAAGCATCCACGACTACCCAAAACCGGGCATTCTCTTTCGTGATGTCACCAGTTTACTGGAAGACCCGAAAGCCTACGCCCTCAGCATTGAATTGCTGGTTGAACGCTACAAAAATGCGGGTATCACTAAAGTGGTTGGCACCGAAGCGCGTGGCTTCCTGTTTGGCGCGCCGGTAGCGTTGGGTTTGGGCGTCGGCTTTGTTCCGGTACGCAAACCCCGTAAGCTTCCGCGTGAAGTTATTGCTGAGACCTATGAGCTGGAGTACGGCACCGATCAGCTGGAAATCCACGTTGATGCCATCAAACCTGGCGATAAAGTGCTGGTTGTGGACGACCTGCTGGCAACTGGCGGCACGATTGAAGCGACCGTGAAGCTGATCCGCCGTCTGGGTGGTGAAGTTACCGATGCTGCTTTTATCATTAACCTGTTTGATCTGGGCGGCGAACAGCGTCTGGAAAAACAGGGGCTTACCTGTTATAGCCTGGTTCCATTCCCGGGCCACTAATTTAGGGCTATCTTTTTTGCCATTTTGGCCCCGGTCAGTGCTCGAAATCCTCACGTACTGCGTGTACGCTCCGGTTTCTGTGCGCTGCCCGAAACCAAACTGACTGCAACGATAACGCCCGAATATAACGTGTCAACCTCGCCGTCGCTGCGAGGTTGTGTTAGCATTATCCCCCTGTGAATCCACCCTCCAGCCTTTCAGAGCCTGCCAATGAGTTATCAGGTCTTAGCCCGAAAATGGCGCCCACAAACCTTTGCTGACGTCGTCGGCCAGGAACATGTGCTGACGGCACTGGCGAACGGCTTGTCGCTAGGGCGTATTCATCATGCTTATTTGTTTTCCGGCACCCGTGGCGTCGGGAAAACCTCTATCGCCCGCTTGCTGGCGAAGGGATTAAACTGTGAAACCGGCATCACCGCCACGCCGTGTGGCGTGTGCGATAACTGCCGGGAAATCGAGCAGGGGCGTTTTGTCGATCTGATTGAAATCGACGCCGCCTCACGCACCAAAGTCGAAGACACCCGTGACCTGCTGGATAACGTCCAGTATGCGCCTGCGCGCGGTCGCTTTAAGGTCTACTTGATCGACGAAGTGCACATGCTGTCGCGCCACAGTTTTAATGCCTTGCTGAAAACGCTCGAAGAGCCGCCCGCGCACGTTAAGTTCCTGCTGGCGACTACCGATCCGCAGAAGCTGCCGGTGACTATCCTGTCGCGCTGTCTGCAATTCCATCTTAAAGCGTTGGATGTCGAACAGATTCGCCATCAGCTTGAGCATATCCTCAAAGAAGAGCATATCGCCCATGAACCACGTGCACTGCAACTGCTGGCTCGCGCCGCGGACGGTAGCCTGCGTGATGCGCTGAGCCTGACCGATCAGGCGATCGCCAGCGGCGATGGTCAGGTCTCGACCGAGGCGGTCAGCACCATGCTCGGCACGCTGGACGACGACCAGGCGCTCTCGCTCGTTGAAGCGGTTGTGGCTGCGGACGGCGAACGCGTTATGGCGCTGGTAAACGACGCCGCCGCGCGCGGTATCGAATGGGAAGCGCTGCTGGTTGAGATGTCGGCTTTGCTGCATCGTATTGCCATGGTTCAGCTTTCGCCTGCCGCGCTCGGCAGCGATATGGCCGCCATTGAACAGCGTATGCGTGAACTGGCGCGAATTGTTCCGCCAACCGATGTGCAGCTTTACTACCAGACTTTGTTAATCGGCCGCAAAGAACTGCCGTATGCACCGGACAGGCGAATGGGCGTCGAAATGACGCTGCTGCGTGCGCTGGCTTTTCATCCGCGCACGCCGCTCCCGGAACCTGAAGTTCCACGACAGTCGTTTGCCCCGGTCGCACCCACTGCGGTGATGACCCCGACGCAGGTGCAGCAGCAGCCTGCGCCTGCACAACAGCAACAGAATGTGCCGCTCTCCGATGCCACCAGTCAGGTGTTGGCGGCGCGTAGCCAGTTGCAACGCGCTCAGGGAGCAACCAAAGCAAAAAAGAGTGAACCGGCAGCCGCTTCCCGCGCGCGGCCGGTGAATAATGCTGCGCTGGAAAGACTGGCTTCGGTGTCGGAACGTGTTCAGGCGCGTCCGGCGGTCTCTGCGCTGGAAAAAGCACCGGCGAAGAAAGAAGCGTATCGCTGGAAAGCGACCAATCCTGTTGCAGAAGTTAAAGAAGTCGTTGCCACGCCGAAAGCGCTGAAAAAAGCGCTTGAGCATGAAAAAACGCCGGAACTGGCGGCAAAGCTTGCGGCTGAAGCCATTGAACGCGACCCGTGGGCCGCCCAGGTGAGTCAGCTCTCGCTGCCTAAACTGGTGGAGCAGGTAGCGCTTAATGCCTGGAAAGAAGAGAATGGCAACGTAGTTTGCCTGCACCTGCGTTCCACGCAGCGACACCTAAATTCCAGCGGCGCGCAGCAAAAACTGGCTGAAGCACTGAGTTCCTTAACGGGGTCAACGGTTGAATTGACCATCGTTGAAGATGATAATCCAGCGGTGCGTACGCCGCTGGAGTGGCGTCAGGCCATTTATGAAGAGAAACTCGCGCAGGCGCGTGAGTCGATTATTGCGGATAATAACATTCAGACGCTGCGTCGTTTTTTCGATGCGGAGCTGGACGAAGAGAGTATTCGCCCCATTTGATCGTGAGCCTAATGGTTTGACGGTCGTCATCCCTTAACGTGATTGAGAGAGAAGCCTATGTTTGGTAAAGGCGGTCTGGGTAACCTGATGAAACAGGCCCAGCAGATGCAAGAAAAAATGCAGCAGATGCAGGAAGAAGTCGCCAAGCTGGAAGTGACCGGCGAATCTGGCGCGGGTCTGGTAAAAGTGACCATTAACGGCGCGCACAACTGCCGTCGCGTGGAGATCGATCCAAGCCTGCTGGAAGACGACAAAGAGATGCTGGAAGATCTGGTTGCTGCGGCATTCAACGACGCGGCGCGTCGCATTGAAGAGACGCAGAAAGAGAAGATGGCCTCTGTTTCCTCCGGAATGCAGCTGCCGCCTGGCTTTAAGATGCCGTTCTGATGCAAACCAGCCCGCTGTTAACTCAGCTTATGGAAGCACTGCGCTGTCTGCCGGGCGTTGGCCCGAAGTCGGCGCAGCGCATGGCGTTCACGCTGCTTCAGCGCGATCGCAGCGGCGGGATGCGTCTGGCACAGGCGTTAACGAAGGCAATGTCGGAAATCGGCCACTGTGCCGATTGCCGCACCTTCACAGAGCAAGACGTCTGCAACATTTGCTCGAACCCGCGTCGCCAGGAAAACGGTCAGATTTGTGTGGTGGAGAGTCCGGCGGACATCTACGCCATTGAGCAAACCGGGCAGTTTTCCGGACGTTACTTCGTGCTGATGGGACACCTGTCGCCGCTGGATGGTATTGGCCCTGATGATATCGGGCTGGATCGTCTCGAACAGCGACTGGAGTCTGAGCAAATCAACGAACTGATCCTGGCGACCAATCCTACGGTCGAAGGAGAGGCGACCGCCAACTATATTGCTGAGCTTTGCATGCAATATGGCGTTGAAGCCAGCCGTATCGCCCATGGCGTTCCGGTAGGCGGCGAGCTGGAAATGGTCGATGGCACTACGCTGTCGCACTCTCTGGCAGGGCGACACAAGATTAAATTCTGAACAAACGGAGGCCGCGACGGCGGCTTCCGCTTGAAATCCTTCCCGCTTGTCCCCATTTCACCCTCAACGTGTTTTTACCATTGAAAATGGCATTGTTGAGGTAGATCTACATGAAAGGACAAGAAACTCGTGGTTTTCAGTCAGAAGTAAAACAACTTCTGCACCTGATGATCCATTCTCTGTATTCCAATAAAGAAATCTTCCTGCGTGAGCTTATCTCTAACGCCTCGGATGCGGCAGACAAGCTGCGTTTCCGCGCCCTGTCTAACCCGGACCTGTATGAAGGCGACGGTGAGCTGCGTGTACGTGTTTCCTTCGATAAAGATAAACGTACGTTGACCATTGCCGATAACGGCGTGGGGATGAACCGTGATGACGTTATCGATCATCTGGGGACCATTGCGAAATCCGGTACTAAATCTTTCCTCGAATCCATGGGATCCGATCAGGCGAAAGACAGCCAGTTGATCGGCCAGTTCGGGGTGGGTTTCTACTCTGCGTTCATCGTGGCGGACAAAGTCACCGTGCGTACCCGCGCTGCGGGCGATAAGCCGGAAAACGGCGTGTTCTGGGAATCTGCGGGCGAAGGTGAGTACACCGTTGCCGATATCACCAAAGACGATCGCGGCACCGAAATCACCCTACATCTGCGTGAAGGCGAAGATGAGTTCCTTGATGACTGGCGCGTACGTTCCATCATCAGCAAATATTCCGACCATATCGCGCTGCCGGTAGAGATCGAAAAATCCGAAGAAAAAGACGGCGAGACCGTGGTTTCCTGGGAAAAGATCAACAAAGCGCAGGCGCTGTGGACCCGTAACAAGTCGGAAATCAAAGACGACGAATACAACGAGTTCTACAAGCACATCGCCCACGACTTCACTGACCCGCTGACCTGGAGCCATAACCGTGTGGAAGGTAAGCAGGAGTACACCAGCCTGCTGTACATCCCGTCCCAGGCTCCGTGGGATATGTGGAACCGCGATCACAAGCATGGTCTGAAACTGTACGTCCAGCGTGTGTTTATTATGGACGACGCCGAGCAGTTCATGCCGAACTACCTGCGCTTTGTGCGCGGTCTGATAGATTCCAACGATCTGCCGCTGAACGTTTCCCGTGAGATCCTGCAGGATAGCACCGTCACCCGTAACCTGCGCAGCGCGCTGACCAAACGCGTACTGCAGATGCTGGAAAAACTGGCGAAAGACGACGCGGAAAAATACCAGACCTTCTGGAAACAGTTCGGCCTGGTACTGAAAGAAGGCCCGGCGGAAGATCACGCCAACCAGGAAACGATCGCTAAGCTGATGCGCTTCGCGTCTACGCACACTGACTCCTCCGCACAGACCGTGTCGCTGGAAGACTACGTGTCGCGGATGAAAGAAGGGCAGGAGAAAATCTACTACATCACCGCAGACAGCTATGCGGCAGCGAAGAGCAGCCCGCACCTGGAACTGCTGCGTAAGAAAGGCATCGAAGTGCTGCTGCTTTCTGACCGCATCGATGAGTGGATGATGAACTACCTGACCGAGTTCGACGGTAAGGCATTCCAGTCTGTTGCCAAAGCTGACGAGTCCATCGACAAGCTGGCGGATGAAGTTGATGAATCGGCAAAAGAAGCGGAAAAAGCGCTGACGCCGTTCGTTGAGCGCGTGAAAACCCTGCTGGGCGACCGCGTGAAAGAAGTGCGTCTGACTCACCGTCTGACCGACACGCCAGCCATCGTCACCACCGATGCGGATGAAATGAGCACCCAGATGGCGAAACTGTTTGCCGCTGCGGGCCAGGCCGTACCGGAAGTGAAATATATCTTTGAACTCAACCCGGACCACGTGCTGGTAAAACGCACGGCAGATACCCAGGACGAAGCGCAGTTCAAAGAGTGGGTCGAACTGCTGCTGGATCAGGCGCTGTTTGCTGAGCGCGGCACGCTGGAAGACCCTAACCAGTTCATCCGTCGTATGAACCAGTTGCTGGTGTCCTGATACCCGTAATGTAATGCCGGATGGCGTTAACGCTTATCCGGCCTACAGCATCTCGTAATAGTATGCCGGATACGGTGTTTCCACCGCCATCCGGCATTTTCTCGCCTTATTTTTAATTTTCCCACCGTTAACCGTTTCAGCGTCGGGCGTCTTTCTTGAGCCAATTGCGTGATGGTGGTATCGTTTAGCGCTTTTTAAAAAATATCGACAACCTTTAAGGGGATTTTCGTAATGCGTATCATTCTGCTTGGCGCTCCGGGCGCGGGTAAAGGAACTCAGGCTCAGTTCATCATGGAGAAGTATGGTATTCCGCAAATCTCCACCGGTGATATGCTGCGTGCTGCCGTGAAATCTGGCTCCGAGCTGGGCAAACAAGCGAAAGACATCATGGACGCCGGTAAGCTGGTGACTGATGAGCTGGTGATCGCGCTGGTAAAAGAGCGTATTGCTCAGGAAGACTGCCGTAATGGTTTCCTGCTGGATGGCTTCCCGCGTACTATTCCGCAGGCAGACGCCATGAAAGAAGCGGGCATCAACGTGGACTACGTTCTGGAGTTCGATGTTCCTGACGAACTGATCGTTGACCGTATCGTGGGTCGTCGCGTACACGCTGCTTCTGGCCGCGTTTACCATATCAAATTCAACCCGCCTAAGGTTGAAGGTAAAGACGACGTGACTGGCGAAGAGCTGACCACCCGTAAAGACGATCAGGAAGAAACTGTACGTAAGCGCCTGGTGGAATACCATCAGATGACCGCTCCGCTGATCGGCTACTACTCTAAAGAAGCGCAGGCGGGTAACACCAAATACGCGAAAGTTGATGGCACTCAGGCCGTTGCTGACGTGCGCGCAGCGCTGGAAAAAATCCTCGGCTAATTTTTTCGCGTATTAAACCTCTTATCAGGCCTGCCATTATCGCGTAGGCCTGATAAGCGTAGCGCCATCAGGCAAATTCTCGTCTTACCTCTCACAGCAATTAGTTCTTCTTTATCGCTTTTCCGCTACAATTATCAACAATTTGAATCGATAAGAGGCGGTAATGCGTCAGACGAAAACCGGTATCCTGCTGGCAAACCTCGGCACTCCCGATGCCCCAACCCCCGAAGCCGTTAAGCGCTACCTGCGCCAGTTTTTAAGCGATCCACGCGTAGTTGATACGTCACCTGCACTGTGGTGGCCGCTTCTGCGCGGGGTGATTTTACCGTTGCGTGCGCCACGCGTAGCCAAGCTGTACCAGTCAATCTGGATGGAAGACGGTTCCCCGCTGATGGTTTATAGCAAGGCACAACAGCGTGCGCTGGCAGAGCGTCTACCAAATACCCCTGTTGCGCTGGGAATGAGCTACGGTTCGCCGTCGCTTGAAAGCGCGGTCGATGAACTGTTGGCAAGCGGGGTTGAACACATGGTGGTGTTACCGCTGTACCCGCAATATTCCTGTTCGACGGTGGCGGCAGTCTGGGACGAGCTGGCGCGTATCTTAGCGCGTAAACGCGGTATTCCTGGCGTTTCATTTATTCGTGATTACGCCGATGACAGCAGCTACATCGATGCGCTGGCGAAGAGTGCCCGGGATTCATTTGCTCAACACGGTGAACCTGATTTGCTGCTGCTCTCCTATCACGGCATTCCGCAGCGTTACGCCGATGAAGGCGATGACTACCCGCAGCGCTGTCGCGATACCACCCGAGAGCTGGTTTCAGCGCTTGGCCTGCCGCCAGAAAAAGTAATGATGACCTTCCAGTCTCGCTTTGGTCGCGAACCGTGGCTGACGCCGTATACCGACGAAACGTTAAAAATGCTGGCGGAGAAAGGGACACAACATATCCAGGTTATGTGTCCGGGCTTCTCGGCAGATTGCCTCGAAACGCTGGAAGAGATAGCGGTACAAAACCGGGAGATTTTCCTCGAAGCTGGCGGTAAGCAATATGAGTATATTCCGGCGCTTAATGCCGCACCGGAACATATCGAAATGATGGTTAAACTGACCGACGCTTACCGTTAAAGCTGGGCTCTGAAGTAACGAGCGCCTTCCCGCAACGCATCGTCGGCGGTTTTCATCATTCGCGAATAGTGCAGGAAGGCGTGTAGCGTACCGGGGTACATTTTGTACTGGCAGGGCTGCTGATGCGCCTGCAACGTCTGGAATAGTAAGCGGCTATCGTCAATCAGCGGATCAAACTCAGCGCCAGCGATAAAACACGGTGGCACGTCACGCGTCAGATCGTTATTAAACAGGCAATAATACGGTGACTCGCGATCGTCAGCGCTACGCAGGTACGCGTTTTCGTACATCTGCAAGTCCTCGCGGGTTAACCCATCCCACGCTCCGCCCATCAGCCGTCGACTCAGTGAATCTTGCAGGCCGTAAAGCCCATACCACAACAGCACTCCAGCCACCTTGCCGCAGGCAATGCGTTTATCCCGTAGCCACAGCGCGCTGGCAAGCGCCAGCATGGCTCCGGCGGAATCGCCCGCAAAACCGATATGATTCACATTAAGAGAATAGTCGCCAGCGTGCTGATGAAAATACTGGCAGACGGCGGCAATCTCTTCGATGGCTTGCGGGAAACGGGCTTCTGGCGCAAGCGAATAGTCGATACCAATTACCGTGCACTGCGTATAGCGCGCCAGCAAGCGCATAATACGGTCGTGGGTATCCAGATTACCGAGAATAAAACCGCCGCCATGCAGATAATACAACGTTGCCAGGCTATGAGGCTGCGGTGAGTAAATACGTGTGGCCACGGGGCCGCATGCGGTAGAAATAACGCATTCGCGGGTATTCATCTCTGGGGCATCGGCATTCCACAGCTGCCGTTCATGAATGTAGTGTTGGCGCTGGGCCACGAAGTCATCTGCAGCGGGCCACGGCGGCAGATCGTCGCGATGAAAATTCACCACGCTTTTCATTTCATCCGAAATTCTGTCGAGTACGGGGATCTTGTTTTCCGGCTTCATAAAACGCTCCTTGTGAAGGTGAGTTATTGTAGAAATTAATCCCGTATAAACTGCGATCTCACCGTCTGATATTGAAACTTAGCGCCGCATCGCATGCGTGGCAGGGAATGTGCTACCATGCATCGCTCAGTTAACCACCCGTAAAATCGACCATGAAATTTCCCGGTAAACGCAAATCCAAACACTATTTTCCCGTCAGCGCGCGCGATCCGTTGCTGCAACAAATTCAGCCAGAAAATGAAACCAGCGCAGCCTGGGTGGTAGGTATCGACCAGACGCTGGTGGATATTGAAGCCAAAGTGGATGATGACTTTGTAAAACGTTATGGATTAAGCGCAGGGCATTCTCTGGTGATTGCCGATGATGTCGCAGAAGCGCTCTACCAGGAACTGGTGCGTGAAAATTTGATCACCCATCAGTTTGCGGGCGGTACTATCGGTAACACGATGCACAACTACTCTGTGTTGGCGGATGACCGCTCGGTGCTGCTGGGCGTGATGTGCAGCAATATCGAGATTGGCAGCTATGCTTACCGCTATTTATGCAATACCTCCAGCCGTACCGACCTGAATTACCTGCAAGGCGTTAACGGACCGATTGGCCGCTGCTTTACACTGATTGGCGAGTCAGGTGAGCGTACCTTCGCAATCAGCCCTGGGCATATGAATAAGCTACGAGCGGATAGCATCCCTGAATCAGTGATTGCCGGAGCGTCCGCGCTGGTGCTGACGTCTTATCTGGTGCGCTGCGAACCGGGTGAGCCGATGCCGGAAGCGACCATGAAGGCGATTGAATACGCCAAAAAGCACAATGTGCCGGTGGTTCTGACCCTGGGCACCAAATTCGTTATTGCCGATAACCCACAGTGGTGGCAGGCATTCCTGAAAGAGCATGTCTCTATTCTGGCGATGAATGAAGAAGAGGCTGAAGCGCTGACCGGCGAGAACGACCCTCTGCTGGCATCTGACAAGGCGCTGGATTGGGTGGATCTGGTGCTGTGCACGGCGGGTCCGGCGGGTCTGTATATGGCGGGCTTTACGGAAGAAGAAGTTAAACGTAAAACCCAGCATCCGCTGCTCCCTGGTGCTATTGCCGAATTTAACCAGTACGAATTCAGCCGCGCCATGCGCCATAAAGACTGTACCAATCCGCTGCGCGTGTATTCGCACATTGCACCGTATATGGGCGGGCCTGAGAAGATAATGAACACCAACGGCGCAGGTGACGGCGCGCTGGCGGCATTGCTGCATGATATTACCGCCAACAGCTATCACCGCAGCAACGTGCCTAACTCCAGCAAGCACAAGTTCACCTGGCTGACCTATTCGTCGTTAGCCCAGGTGTGTAAGTATGCTAATCGCGTGAGTTATCAGGTGCTGAACCAGCATTCACCGCGCCTGACGCGCGGTTTACCGGAACGTGAAGACAGTCTCGAAGAGTCGTACTGGGACCGTTAAATCTTGCATAGGCCGGATAAGCGATAACGCTATCCGGCACGGACATTAACTGGCCGTAGCAACTTCACCTGCAGGCGGCGTTTCAATCAGCTCCAGCATGGTGCGGGCGATTTCACGCTCACCCATGACGACCTGGTTGGCGCCGCGTTCGGTAATATATTCCACCTCATCGTCATAATGCGCGCGGGCGATAATCTCAATCGACGGGCATTTCTCACGTGCAGAAGCGACAATTTCACCCGCTTCATAACCATTGGGAATGGTCAGCAGCAGCCAGCGCGCGCAATCCAGATGCGCCAGATTCATAATCTCTTCGTTGGCGGCATTTCCCAGTACCGCGCTGATCCCACGCTCGCGCAGTTCATCCACCCGGGTACGTGAGGTTTCGATCACCACCAGCGGGATCCCCGCAGCCATCAATTTCTCACCCAGCAGGCTGCCGACGCGACCAAAGCCAACCAGCAAGGCATGATTGCAGATATCCACCGGAATTTGCTTCTCTTCTTCGATAGCCTCTTCCAGCGTCTGCTCCTCCAGCGTTTCTGTTTTGGCGAGGTATTTTTCTAACACCGCAAACAGCACCGGGTTGAGCATGATGGACAGGATTGCCCCGGCCAGCACCAGATTCTGTCCGGCCTGCGGCAGCAGGTTCAACGCCATTCCCAGACCCGCCAGGATAAAGGCAAATTCACCAATCTGCGCCAGGCTGGTGGCAATGGTGAGCGCTGTGCGTTGGGAGTGACCAAACAGGCGCACCAGGAAATAGGCGGCAAGGGATTTACCAAAGATGATAATCGCCAGCGTGCCCAGTACCGCCAACGGCTGCTGGATCAGAACTAACGGATCGAACAGCATCCCGACGGAAACGAAGAACAGCACGGCGAACGCATCGCGCAGCGGCAGAGTATCATGCGCCGCACGGTGGCTTAGTTCAGATTCATTCAGCACCATACCGGCGAAGAACGCGCCCAGCGCAAAGGAGACATCGAACAGCTCTACTGCGCCAAAGGCGATACCTAAGGCGAGGGCGAGGACAGAGAGGGTAAACAGTTCGCGTGAACCGGTTGCGGCGCTGCGGGCCATAATCCACGGTACCAGGCGACGACCCACCAGCATCATGATCGCGATAAACGCCACCACCTTACCGATGGTAATACCCATATCGACGGCCAGCGAGGCAAAGCCGACGTCTTCTTTTTCCAGCATCCCGGCGACGGCTGGCAGGAGAACCAGCGTCAGCACCATCATCAGATCTTCGACAATCAACCAGCCAATGGCGATTTGCCCGCGCTGGCTGTCAATGAGCTGTCGTTCTTCAAGCGCACGCAGTAGCACCACGGTACTGGCGGTTGAAAGACACAGACCAAACACGATACCCACCATCAGTGACCAGCCCAATATGGCGGAAAGCGCCATACCCAGCAGCGTTGCCACCGCTATCTGGGCAATCGCGCCGGGAATGGCGATAGACTTTACCGCCATCAAATCCTTCAACGAAAAGTGCAGCCCCACGCCAAACATCAGCAGAATAACGCCAAGCTCGGCCAGCTCAGGCGCGAGCTTAGTATCAGCAACAAAACCAGGTGTAAATGGACCGGCCAGAACGCCCGCTAACAGATATCCCACCAGAGGAGAAATACGCAGTTTATTGGCAATCATGCCTAATATAAAAGCGAGCACAAGGCCGCCGACAATGGTGGTGATAAGCGGGGTGGCGTGATGCATTCCGTCTCCTTTGGTTGCTGTGATGATCCTGAAAACCCAAACTACGAGTAATAGTTTATGACAATTTTAATGTTTATGTTTATGAATAATTGTTGAATTTTGAAGAAAACGGGATTTTAAGCGTAAAAAAGCACGGATCGGAAAAGTATGGTGATATGTGAGAGGTAAAGGCTGATGGCTACTGCAAGTAATGACGGCCAAAATTTACTTTTGGCCGTCAGAAAATCAGGCTTTGTGTCGGTTATCAGGTAAGAATATGGTCAGTATCCCCAGAAGTGGCAGGAAAGCACATATTTTGTAGACCAAATCGATGCTGGTATGGTCGGCTATCAGCCCTAGCACCGCGGCTCCCAAGCCGCCCATACCGAAGGCAAAACCGAAAAATAGCCCAGAAACCATGCCGATACGCCCAGGAAGCAGCTCCTGCGCGTACACCAAAATAGCAGAAAACGCCGATGCGAGGATAAAACCAATGATCACGGTTAAAATTCCGGTCCATTCCAGCGTTGCGTAGGGTAAAACGAGGGTAAATGGCGCAACGCCGAGGATAGACCCCCAAATAACATATTTTCTGCCAATTTTATCGCCTAATGGTCCGCCAATCACCGTCCCGGCCGCGATGGCAAACAGGAAGGCAAACAGGTGAAACTGGGCGTTTTGTACCGATAATCCGAATTTTTGCATCAGATAAAAGGTGTAATAGCTGCTGATGCTCGCCATATAGAAGTATTTGGAGAAAATCAGCACCAGCAGGATGCTTACCGCTAGCACCACTTTATTGCGCGGTAACGGATTGACGATGGCGACTTTCGGTTTTCCTTTACTCATCCGATGCTGCGCGGCATACCAACGGCTGATTTGTGCCAGGACGACAATCGCTAATAACGCAGCCAGAACAAACCAGGCCACATTACCCTTACCATATGGCGCGATGATGACAGCTGCCAGCAAGGGTCCCAGAGAGCTGCCGAAGTTGCCGCCAACCTGGAAAATTGACTGCGCCAGGCCGTGACGACCGCCGGAGGCCATGCGCGCCACGCGGGACGATTCCGGATGAAATACCGAAGAGCCGGTGCCAACCAGCGCCGCGGCGAGCAACACCATATGGAAGCTGCCGGCCATGGCCAGCAAAACAAGCCCACTCAGCGTGAAGCACATCCCAATGGGCAGCGACCACGGCATCGGGTATTTGTCCGTCCAGTAACCCACCACCGGTTGCAGCAGCGAAGAAGCAAGCTGGAAGGTTAGGGTGATCATCCCGATCTGCATGAACGTTAGCGAGAACTCTGACTGCAATAGCGGATAAATCGCCAGGATCAGCGACTGAATCATATCGTTTAGCAGATGGGAGAGGCTGATCGCTCCTAAAATGCCAAATGAGGTGCGTGCTTTAGCAACCGACGCTGACGCGCCAGCCACAGGCTGGGTTGGTTCACTTATTGCCATAGAAAGTCACTTCTGTTTGGGTTGCGATTATGAGGGTAATCTATTTTGTTATTATTACCTGACTAACATACCTGCGGAAGGTGTTTGAAGGAAGTCTCATTTCTGAAAACATTTTCGACTATTATTTCATATCATTGTAATTTCAGTCGTTGATTTTGGCTCAGGGAGAGAAATATGAAGTTTTTAAAACGGGGCGTGGCGCTGGCGTTATTAGCCGCATTTACGCTGGCAGGTCAGCCTGCACAAGCGTACGAAAAAGATAAAACCTACAAAATTACCATTCTGCATACCAACGATCATCACGGTCACTTCTGGCGCAGCGAATACGGAGAATACGGACTGGCGGCGCAAAAAACGCTGGTGGACGGTATTCGTAAAGAGGTGGCAGAGGAAGGGGGCAGCGTACTGCTGCTTTCCGGTGGCGACATTAATACCGGTGTACCGGAGTCCGATCTGCAGGATGCGGAACCTGATTTTCGTGGGATGAACCTGATTGGCTATGACGCGATGGCGGTCGGAAACCACGAGTTTGATAATCCCATGACCGTACTGCGTCAGCAGGAAAAATGGTCCAAATTTCCGTTTCTCTCGGCCAATATCTATCAGAAAAGCACCGGCGAGCGTTTGTTTAAGCCGTGGGCCATCTTTAAGCGCCAGGATTTAAAAATTGCTGTACTCGGTTTAACCACCGACGATACGGCGAAAATAGGCAACCCCGAGTTCTTTACCGATATTGAGTTCCGTAAACCTGCTGATGAAGCCAAACTGGTTATCCAGGAACTGAATATGGGTGAAAAGCCAGACATCATTATCGCGACCACCCATATGGGACATTATGACAACGGCAACCACGGCTCGAACGCCCCTGGCGATGTCGAAATGGCGCGTAGCCTGCCGGCGGGATCGCTGGCGATGATTGTCGGTGGTCACTCGCAGGATCCGGTGTGTATGGCTTCAGAGAACAAGAAGCAGGTTGATTACGTACCGGGTACGCCGTGTGCGCCAGACAAGCAAAATGGGATCTGGATTGTGCAGGCGCACGAGTGGGGGAAATATGTGGGCCGGGCGGACTTTGAGTTCCGTAACGGCGAAATGAAAATGGTCAACTACCAGCTCATTCCCGTCAACCTGAAGAAAAAAGTGACCTGGGACAACGGTAAAAGTGAGCGCGTACTCTATACCCCGGAAATAGCTGAAAATCAGCAAATGCTCTCGCTGCTGACGCCGTTCCAGAATAAAGGTAAAGCGCAGCTCGACGTGAAAATTGGTAGCGTCAATGCGCGCCTCGAAGGCGACCGAAGCAAAGTCCGTTTCGTGCAAACCAACATGGGACATTTGCTGCTGGCTGCGCAAATGGCGCGAACCAGTGCTGATTTTGGCGTGATGAGCGGCGGCGGCATCCGTGATTCTATCGAAGGCGGCGATATCACCTATAAGAGCGTGCTGAAAGTACAGCCGTTCGGAAACATCGTGGTGTATGCCGACATGAGCGGGAAAGAGGTGATTGACTATCTGACCGCCGTGGCGCAAATGAAGCCGGACTCCGGGGCCTATCCACAGTTTGCCAACGTCAGCTTTGTGGCGAAAGACGGCAAGCTTAACGATTTGAAAATTAAAGGCGAACCCGTTGACCCAGCCAAAAACTATCGTATGGCAACGCTAAGCTTCAACGCAACCGGCGGCGATGGCTATCCGCGAATTGATAACAAACCAGGCTATGTGAATACCGGGTTTATTGATGCGGAAGTACTGAAAGAGTTTGTGCAGAAGAACTCACCGCTGGATGCCAGTGTGTATGAGCCGAAGGGGGAAGTTACCTGGCAGTAACAGGGCGGAGTGCCGGATGGCGGTGCGGGCACCTTATCCGGCCTACAGGTCAGTGCGATTTGTAGGCCTTAAAGCTGCGCGCCATCAGGCAATCATTCTATAACCGCTTAATCGCGGCGTGCGATGTCGGCGAATTTCGCATCCAGAATTTTCGCCAGATCGCCCGCTGCCAGTTCGATATCCAGCCCGCGTTTGCCGCCGGAAACATAAATGGTGTCAAACGTCTGGGCAGGGGCATCAATGAGCGTTGGCAATCTCTTTTTCTGTCCTAATGGGCTGATCCCCCCCACCAGATAACCGGTGGTTCGTTGCGCAACCATTGGATCGGCCATATCAACCTTTTTAGCCCCCAGAGCCTTAGCGACCTTTTTGAGATCCAATTGACCGGCTACAGGCGTGACCGCAACTGCCAGATGCTTCATATCGCCATTCACGGCAACCAGCAGCGTTTTGTAGACCTGGTCCGCATTCAGACCTAACTTGCGCACCACTTCATCACCAAAGTTCGTCTCGGACGGATCGTGATCGTAGGTGTGGATCTGGAAAGAAATTTTGTTTTTTTCGAGTAATTTAACGGCGGGTGTCATAGCAATTTTCCTGGACCAGACAAAATACGACTCAAGCATACGCCTGATGTCTGTCTAAAAAATAGTACCATCTTGCGCAATAGTATTGGCAGGATGATGACTTTGAGCGACAATCGAACTACACCGATGCTTTAAGCATTGGGATCATAATAATGATGAAATTCCTCTTTGACGGGCCAATAGAAATATTGGCCATTTTTTTTACCGTAACATCTCCGGCAAATTTCCCTCTCCGTACAGATGTAGCGCGCCAACGGCCACGACGTAATGACCAGCAGGCATCGCCCTGAGCCGATCGCGCCAGGCTGTGTTGCGTTGATGCATCAATACGTCATACAACGACTGGCTAAAGGTATTGGGAAGCGCCAGTTCGCTATTGCGTGGCGGTGTTTTAAGCCACCAGCCCATCATCTGTTGCAACAATCTGGCATTGGTATGCCAGTGCGTCAGAGTATCGTCCAACAGAGCCAGTCCGTTATCAGGCAACTGACATAACAGCTCGATTTGACTGGATGCGCCCTCCAGCTCGATAACGGGTTTATGCGCTTGTTTTGCCGCTTTCAGCAATTGGTAATCAATCCCGTATTCTGCCCGTAGACCCAACTGCTGTGCCTGTGTCGCCTGTAATACCATGGCGATTTGCCACAACGGCTGAGTAGATAACAGCGATGGGGAAATGCCCAGTTCGTTGGTGACTTTACGCAGGTTTTCTAACTGCTCCGGGCTGATTCGTTCTTCGAGTGCGGCAAATGTAGGAAGGTTAGCAAACGGCGCGTCGTCACCGGAAACATCCGCTTCGACAATCAGCGCGTCGGCATGGTTGAGTTTTTTGAGTAATTTGGCAGGCAGAGGTGCCATATCGCGACTGCCCATGTGAATACTGCCAATCAGATGAAAATGGCGGTTGCCGGGCAATGAAATGTCGATGGCAGGCCAGGTATAGTGGTTGCCGCGTAGCGCGGTGAAAAATGTTTTTACCCGGTATAACAGATCCATACGACCTCCCTAAGTAGACTTTCATGCTAGCGCGTGGTCCAGGAAGGTGCAATGCGAGAATCGCCGGATGGCTACACGAAATCGTCTTATCCAGCCTACAATGTTACCTGCACTTTGTAGGCCGGATAAGCGTGAGCGCCATGCGGCAGAGGGTTACTCTTTCGGTTTGAAGCGCAGCAGTCGGTTAGCGTTGCTCACCACAGTAATGGAGGAGAGCGCCATCGCCGCCCCGGCAACGACTGGATTCAGCAGTGTTCCGGTGAACGGCCACAGGATCCCCGCGGCAACGGGAATACCGATGCTGTTATAAATAAACGCGCCGACCAGGTTCTGCTTCATATTACGCAACGTTGCCCGGGAGATAGACAGCGCATCCGCGACGCCCATCAGGCTATGGCGCATCAGCGTAATCGCGGCGGTTTCAATCGCCACATCGCTGCCGCCACCCATGGCAATCCCTACATCGGCCTGAGCCAGCGCAGGTGCATCGTTGATACCGTCACCCACCATGGCAACCTGACGCCCCTGGCTTTGCAGACGTTTAATCGCCTCGGCTTTACCGTCCGGCAGAACACCGGCAATCACCTCATCAATACCGGCTTCTTTGGCAATAGCGTTAGCCGTGGTCGGGTTGTCACCGGTAAGCATCACCAGACGATACCCGTTGCGGTGCAGACGCTGAAGTGCTGCCACGCTGTCGCTACGCAGTGGATCACGCACCGCTAACAGCGCCGCCGCTTTACCATCAATCGCCAACAGGACCGGGGTTGACCCCTGGGATGCCTGAGCGGTGATTTCAGCTTCCATTTCAGTGGTATCTACCTGTTGCTCATTGAGCAGCGCCTGGTTGCCCAGCAGCAGCGTATGACCTTCCGTTTCACCGCTTACGCCTAAACCGCGCAGCGTACGGAAACCATTGACCTGTGGCAGCGTAACATCACCGGCTTTGTCCAGTATCGCTCTGGCCAGCGGGTGGCTGGACCCCTGTTCAAGGGCTGCTGCCAGACGAATTGCCAGTGCTTCATCGGTGTTGCCAAACGTTTTGATGGCGACAACCTGCGGTTTACCTTCAGTCAATGTCCCGGTTTTATCAAATACGACGGTATCAAGCGTACTGGCGCGCTGCAGCGCATCGGCATCACGTACCAGAACCCCAAACTCAGCGGCACGACCTACACCGGAAATAATCGACATTGGTGTAGCCAGGCCCAGCGCACAAGGGCAGGCAATAATCAGTACGGTAGTGGCAATCACCAGCGTATAAACAATTTGTGGTGCCGGCCCGAAGAAATACCAGATTGCCGCACTCACCAGCGCAATGACGACGACGACCGGAACGAACACTGAGGAGATACGGTCGGCTAGTTTACCAATCTCCGGTTTACTGCTTTGCGCCTGGCGCACCATACGAATAATGCGTGACAGCGTGGTGTGGCTGCCAACGGCACTGGCGCGGAACAGCACGCTGCCGTCCTGTACGACCGTACCGGCGTGGACGCTATCGCCTTCGCCTTTTTGTTGCGGAATAGGCTCTCCGGTCAGCATGGCTTCATCCAGCCAGGCTTCGCCCTGAGTGATTTCGCCATCTACCGGAACGCGGTCACCGGTGGTCAGACGCAGCAACATTCCCGCCTGAACGTCTGCCAGCGGCACGTTCTTTTCACCTTCGTCGGTAACAACACGCGCGGTCGGCGGCGTCAGATCGAGTAATTTTTCCAGTGCTTTGGACGAACGCTGGCGAGCCCGCGCTTCCAGCATGTGCCCGAGGTTAATCAGACCGATAATCATCGCACTGGCTTCATAATAGAGGTGTCGCGCTTCCATCGGGAACCATTGCGGCCAGAGGTTGACGCTCATGGAATAAAGCCATGCCACCCCCGTACCCAGCGCCACCAGCGTATCCATGGTCGCGGTGCCGTTCATCAGGCTTTTCCACGCGTTGCGGTAAAAATGACCGCCCGCGAAAACCATCACGGCAAGCGTTGCCAGACCAATCGTCAGCCACAGGCTACGGTTGTCGGCAGTGACCATCATGTTTTCGCCAATCATTCCCCATACCATGACAGGGATACCCAGCAGCAGCGCGACGGCCGCCTGCCAGCGAAAACGTTTCATGGTTGCTATGGCGGTTTCTTGCTGACGCTCGCGGCGCTTAACATCATCTTCAATGGCTTCTGCGCCGTAGCCCGCTTTTTCCACCGCTTTCACTAACTGGTCGGCGGACGCACTGCCCATTACCAGCGCAGTACGTTCCGCCAGGTTTACCCGTGCCTGCGTGACACCCGGTACGCTTTGCAGAGCATCTTGTACGCGGATAACACAGCTGGCGCAGCTCATGCCGTTTAACAGCAACTGTTGGCTGTCATCATCAGCCGTAGCTGCCGGAAGCTCGGAAGGGACCGCTGCCAGTGCTTCCGACGGGATTGATGACTCCGTCAGCGGTTTAGCCTTTGGGTGGCTTAACTCCGCGCCGTAACCGGCTTGTTTGATGGTTTCAATCAGCGCTTCAGCACTGGCGCTCCCGGTGATGTGCGCTTCAGTCACAGTGACATCCGCTTGCTCAACGTCCGGGCGTTGCTCCAGACTTTCTTTAACGCGTTTTACGCAGTGACCACAGGACAAGCCGTCCAAGGTTAGATCGATTGTTTGAGACATAACCAACTCCTTTATTGCAGGATTAACTGACTGTGATAAAGGTTAAACCTTCCATCTAGGGGAAGGTCAAGGGAGTTTTTAGAAAAGGTGCAAAAAGGGCGTAAAGGAAGAAAAACGGGAACGTCAGGTCAGCACGTTCCCGGTCTGTTATTGATTGAGAACGATAAGCGGCGTTCGATGCTGCGGTTCATTCATCACCGTGAGATCGGCGCCGTACAGTGCATTTAGTGACGATTGCTGCAGAACATCCTGCGGACGACCGTTATCAACTATCCTGCCGCGTTCCATTAATACAACGCGGTCAGCATAGCGCGCCGCAAGGTTGAGATCGTGCAGGACGCAGCAGACGCTGAACTGTCGTTCACCTACCAGACGACGCAGCAGACGAAAAAGATGCTGTTGGTGGTGAATATCCAAGGCGGAGGTGGGTTCATCGAGAAACAACCATTTTGGCCTGGGTTCGGGCTCCCAAAGTTGAACCAGCAGACGCGCCAACTGTACCCGCTGTTGTTCTCCTCCCGACAGGTGCCGGTAATCGCGCGCGGCCAGCGCCTGGCAGTCACACAACGTCATGATGTGCTCCGTTTCATCGCCCGTGTTGCGCGTACGATACGGATGCCTGCCCATGCGGATGACCTCCTGCACGCTAAACGGGAAGGCCATATGACTGTTCTGGCGCATCACGGCACGGGTTTTTGCCAGCTCGGTGATTGACCACTCGTTCAGCGGCTTGCCAAACAAGCTACAACGCCCGCTGTGGGGCTGCAGATAGCCCGTAAGCTGGCGAAGCAGCGTCGATTTTCCGGCCCCATTCGGGCCAAGAATCGCGATGATTTCTCCATCAGGTAGCGTCACGGAAACGTCATCGGTCAGTCGTCTGCCCTGAATGTGGTAGACCAGATTTTCAGCGACGATCATGACATCCTCCGGCTACGCAGTATTAACCACAGGAAATACGGTCCACCGATCAGGCTGGTTAACAGACCAACGGGCATTTCGGCAGGCTGAACAAGAGTGCGGGCCAGCGTGTCGGCA
Organism: Citrobacter sp. Cpo091; assembly: GCF_030332645.1. NCBI lineage: Bacteria > Pseudomonadati > Pseudomonadota > Gammaproteobacteria > Enterobacterales > Enterobacteriaceae > Citrobacter > Citrobacter sp. Cpo091. The sequence continues at coordinate 454,306 of NZ_JAOWHL010000034.1, read as the reverse complement.
ATCAGAAGTAAACAGGCGCCGGCCAGCGTAGAGCAGGGAATCAACCAGCGATGATCGGCGGCGGTAGTCATTCTGATCAGATGCGGGATCACCAGGCCAATAAAGCCAATCACGCCGCTGACGGAAACGGCAGCGCCAACCAGGAGCGAGCTGAGCAACAGTAACTGCTGGCGCTTACGTTTGACGTTTACGCCGAGGTAATGCGCCTCTTCATCACCCAACTGCAGCAAATTAAGCGTTCCCGCCATACAGACGGTGACTGCAATGGCTGGAAGAACAAACGTGCTGGCAACCAGCAGCGTTGGCCACTGGGCCTGGCCGAGATTCCCCATCATCCACAGCGTAAGTTGACGTAGCTGCTGTTCGTCGCCCACATAGCTCAGCACACCAATAGCCGAACCGCACAGAGCATTGATAGCGATACCTGCTAACAGTAGTTGCATCATTCCGCCGTGGTTATGACGCTGACTTATCAGGAAAATAATCGTGCAGACCACCATGCTGCCCGCGACGGCAAAAATCATCTGCTCATACAACACCAGCACTACGGGGAATGAAAATGGGATAACTATCGCGATGCCGACCATCAGCGCGGAGCCGCTGCTGACGCCAAGCAGGCCGGGATCGGCCATTGGATTGCGAAAAAGTCCCTGCATAATGACCCCTGCCGTAGCCAGCGCAGCACCGACCAAAACGGCCAGCAGTACGCGGGGCAGGCGGATGTTCAACCAGATATCTCGGTATTCGTCGTTGAACAGGGCGCTGAAGCTAATGTTCAACGCCCCCTGGCTGGCACCGAACAGCATCAGAGCGACCAGCAAGAGAGAAAGGCCCGTCAGAATGCTGACGGAAGAAAGCGAGTCCTTAAGCACGCAACGCTCCATAACGTCTTTGCGGCGCGAAGTTTCCGCGCCGCGAGGGGTTTACGCGGGTTTCAGTCCCGGCTCAACTAAACTGTAAATCTGGTTATTGAGTGTCGGCGCCGTGGCCAGTTCGTGAATGTGCCTAGCAACATCCGCGCGCATCACAAAGCCATGACACTCCTCGGCCTGTATGCGTTGCGCCAGACCTGTGGCTTCACCATTCAGCAAACCGCCGGGGCGGAGAATGGCGTAGTCCAGTAGACTGGTTTGTAGCCAGCTTTCAGCCAACGATTTTTCCCGTACGGCCTGGCCAAATGCGGCCCTGGCGCGTGGGGACAAAAAGAGCCAACTGTCGCCACAGCCCAGAGAGGTAACCAGAATCATGCGTTTGATCTCAGCTTTTTCTGCTTCATCAATGACGGTTCTGTGCGCCAGATAATCCTGGGCACCGCCCATGGAGGAGATCACCGTGGCATGCTGACCCGCTGCGCGACAGGCGCAGGCGGTGACCTGGCTGTCGCAGGCGTCGCCAATAAAGACCTGCACACCTTTTTCCTGCAGCCCGGCAGCAACCTGGGGATTGCGAACGACAGCAATCACCAGACGATGCTCCGCCAGTGCGAGCTCCAGCGTTTTCGCGCCGACGCCGCTTCCACCTGCACCAAAAATAAGCCATGGAGCCATCAGGCATGTTCCTTTAAAGATGAAGACAACGTGTGAAAGGCGCTGACCTGTTCGGCCAGCAGCTGTCGATGCTCATCGCGACCGAGGAAAATTTTGAACATAGCGCTACCCGCCTGGTTGAAGAAGAGAATGGACGCAGTGTCCATTCCCATAAATTTGCGTTCAATCAGGGCAATATGCGTGCAGTTTTCTGCCTTGATATGACCGGTCATGCCTTTTTTGCCGCGCAGGTTGAAGTAACCGTGGCGGTGGAATCCGGAAGGTAATTCACCGGTGAATTCCAGAATGACATCAGCAGTATGGACCAGGGTGGTGACTTTGCCCCATTCGCAGACGGTTTCCCAGACGGTATCAAATTGACTGCCGGAAACCAGCGTTGGGGAAGGGAGGTTTTTCACCACCTCCAGCAATGTAGTGTTGTACTGGGCTGCGATAGCTTCCAGCGTACCGTCCGGCTCAGTTTTCAAAAAATCCTGTAAAGAGACATGGCTCATTATTCACTCCTTTTATGGTTGCTCTACCGCAATGCGCGGCGCGTTAAGTTCCTGAATCAGTTCATCAAGAGACTGCAAAATATTGCTCGCCCAAAAACGCCCTTCATTGGTCAGGCGTACACAGGTGCTGGCATCTCGCGTCAGTCCTGCGTGATGCCATTGGGTCAGTAGCGGGGCCAGTTTTTGTGCATGAGGCGTCAGCTCATCCAGCGGAATGCGGGCCGTCTCAATACCGGCCTGGAGAGTGTGTCGCCACTGGAAACCACGCTCGGCGGTGCGCATCATCATCATTAGCGGTTTTTTTCCGGCGGCGATAGATTCATGCCATGTATTCAGGTTGCGCTCGACCATCCAGGAATAGCCATTGACTGACCCTCCTGCGCCAGAGCCGAATGCCAGACAGTCTGCACCCTGTTTAATCAGCAGGTTGTACAGATTGCGTTCCCGTGTGGTACGCGCCCAGTGGCTGTTGCTGATGCAGCGCCAGCCCGCGCTGTCCATGAAATCGCAGCCCTGAAGATAGAGATCGCGGCGTTCGGCGGGAGAGGGAACGGTTGTGCGCCCGGTTTCAACCGCTTTGCCAAGCGGTGTATTAGGGATCAGATTCAGCGCATAAAGATCTACGCCGTCGAGGCCGATGTCGCGGGCAATCGCCAGATCCTCGCCCCACAGTTTTGCGTCTTGTCCTGGCAGACCAAACAGCAGATCGCACACCACAGCGGCACGATCTCGTTTTACCAGTCCCTGCATAAAGGCCGTCGCGGTCGGGCCGTCCGAAGTACGCGCCATTTTCTTGCGGATTCGGCTGTTAAAAGACTGAATACCGATTGAAAATCTATTGGCGCCAGCGTCAAGGCAGGCATCAATTCGCGCATCGTCAAAATTGAGCACCCGTCCCTCAATGGTGATTTCGCAGTCCGGCGCCAACGGTAGCTTGTCACGCAGCGCGGTAATGATTCTGGCCAGGTCCTGTGCAGACAGCGCAGAAGGCGTACCGCCGCCAAAATAGACGGCGTGAATGGGGGCCGACTGATGTAATGCGCTATCAGCTTCCATCTCTATTTCGCGCAACAGCGCGTTGGTGTAGAGGGCGCAGTTGTCTTCTTCAAATCGGTTTTGATAAAAACCGCAGAAAGTACAATGTGTTGCACAAAAAGGAATATGCAAGTACACCAGCCGTTTACGCGGTGGGGTTGGCTGGTTGATGACCTCCTGCCAGGTCTGTGACAATAGCTCTTTGGCAACCGGGATCGCCCCACGCCAGGGCATCGTGGCGCGGCGATCCTTAAATGGCTGACTTCCCTCGAGCGCAAAATGCGCGGTGAGATCCAGCGAGTGTTCAGTTTTCATTCTTCTTAATAAATCCAGTTAGTGAGGCCAGAATTGCTGGTGCAGGGCTTCAACCGCATCGGCGACGCGTGGTCCCATTCCCAGAATCAGCGCCTGGTCTACCGCCACAATGCGCTGGTTTTTCCAGGCCGCAGTGTGGGTAATACCGGCAATCGCGCTCAGGCGAGCCAGACCGCCATCGACCATTTGTGACGTCACCACGATCACCTCCGGGTTGGCGGCGATCAGTGACTCCGCGCTGTAGCTTTTATACTGCGCATGGGTGGCGACATTTTGTGCGCCTGCGAGGGCCATAATGGCATCGGCAACGCTGCCTTTTCCGGCGATCTGAGGTGCGCTGCCGCCAGCAGAGAGAATGAACATGGCTTTGACCGGCGCGTTTTTCGCCGCCACGCTGTGCTTAATACGCTCCAGACGTTGCTGCAGGCGATTGACTAGCGCCTCACCTTGGTCAGGAATGTGCAGTGTTGTAGCCAGTTCTCGAATGTTGGCGTACATCTGTTCGACGGTGGCCGGTACGCGCGGCAACGTCACGACGTTAACCTTTTGCGCCCGCAACTGATCCAACACGATTTGGGGACCTGCATCCTGCCAGGTGATAAAACTGTCCGGATGGAGCGACAAAATGCCCTCGCTGCTTAACTGCTTCCAGTAGCCGATATGCGGGAGTGCGGCAGTTTCGGGCGGATACGAGGTGGTTTCATCAACGCCAACCACCCGGTTGCCGACGCCCATGGCGTATACCAGTTCACTAAGCGAGCCGCCCGCCACCACCAGGCGGTCGGCGGACTGGGCACTGAAAACGCAGGCGAGGCTCAGTAAGCCAATCATGAGTTTTTTCATCGTCAGAAATTCCACGCAAAGCCAACGGCGGCATTGAAACCAGCATCTGGAATAGATTCATGTGCGGTTCTGTAACGCTTATCGGTCAGGTTGTTGAGCGCGAGGTTGACCTGATACTGGTCCTGCGGACCGAACTCGGTGTTGAATGCGAGGTTAAGTGTGGCCCAGCCTGGGTAGTTGATTTCCGTGGTGCCGGTATTATCTTTAGCGCTGGACGCCGCGCGGATAAAGGCATCGGACGTCACGTTAGCGACATTCATCAACCAGGTATGTTTCAGGCCGACACGCCCGGTCAGCGTGGGTTCGCCGGTATCCCAGGTTTTTAGGGTATTGCCTTCGTACTGACGGCGAATGAGATTACCGCTCAGGTAAGGTGAAACCGCCCAGCCGTTGTATTCTGCGGTGAGTTCCATGCCCCAGGTTTTGGCCCGATCGATGTTTTCGTAGTAGTAATAGCCGCCCCGTGAAGAGGTGGTATTACCGCTGCAAACGGGTTGGCCTGAACAGGCCAGGCTGGCGATATAGTCTTTGGCTTCGGAGTAATAAATGGCGCCGTCAATCAGCCACATATTCCCTTTATACCGTGCGCCCAGCTCATAGTTATTCGAGTGTTCCGCCTTCAGGTTTGGGTTGCCGTAGGTCACGCTTCCGCCTGCGGACGTCTGCATAAACAGCTGAGTCAACGTGGGGAAAACATAGCCCTGGGCATATGCTGCCCGGAGTTCAAGATCTTTAAAACCGGAATAGCGTAGGCTGGTTGAGGTCACCAGTTCATCATCGTGTACTGAATTTCCCCCGGTGGAATGCCAGGTGCTGCCGCTGCTTTGCAGGGTTTGCGTATCGTTGCGATTGAGCTTCGAAGACAGCCAGTACTGGCGTGCGCCTACGGTCCAGGTCCAGTCATCGGCAAAGCGCCAGTCGTTTTGCGCGAACAATGAGGTGTTGCTTTGCTCCGCTTCGTTGTATGACAGGGTGCGGGTTTGCGTATCGAAGAAGCCGGTAGCTGCGGTCTGGCGCGTACTGCCGTCTGTGTCCTGTTTGATTTTGTCATGCTGATATTGAGTGCCAATCACCAGCTCGTTGTTCGCGGGAAGGGAGAAATTGCCCTGCAGCGTTACCCCCTGGGTATACTGTTTGTCGTTGGTATTGGTTTGATTGTTTATCGTCAGCGCTTTAATCGCCGGGCTGGGGATTACCTGAGTCGTTTTGACCCGGTTTTCAAATTTGCGCTCTATTGTCTGGGTGTATGCGTCAACATGGATTTTCCTCAGGTAATCCCCGCCAGCCGCGTAGTCGTAGAAAAGACCGATTTTCTCGCGTTCCAGCTTAGGTATTTTGACGCTAAAGTCGTCGAACTGGCCCTCTGGATCGTCAAACCAGGTTTGGGTAGACAGTTTGTAACGATCGAGGGAGAGTCCGATTTTATGGCGATCGAAATTGTAGCCAAGCCACACGCCCTGGCCGTTATTACGGAAATTGGTGTCGGGCAATCTCCCGTCAGGTGTATCGCGGTCCCCCTGGTCGGAATAGCTGCCATTGATGCGGTAGTCAAAGTTTCCGATGCTGCCCCAGGCTGCTGCTGATTCTTCCCATCCTGCCGTTGCGGAGTTATAAACGGCCTTAACGCTGCCGCCGAGAGGCTTATCGCCGCCTTTTTTGGTAATAAAGTTTACGACACCGCCAATCGCCTGCGAACCGTAAAGGACAGAGTAGGGGCCTTTTACTACTTCAATCCGTTCCAGCGCGGATTCGTCAATCAGCAAACCGGCTCCGTAGTTTTGCCCGGCGCGCTGGTAGCTGACGACCTGGCCGTCGATCAAAATCAGCACCCGCGAAGAGGCTTCGCCACGGATACGAATTTGTTTCCGGCCAGCGAGGGCGTTATCGGTGACTTCGACACCGGGAATATCTTGTAAATCATCAGCAATAGAAACGCTGGTGGAGTTTTGCAGCGTCTGGCGATCGATAACCTGAATAGTTGCCGGGCTATCCCAGAGACTACTTTCAGAGCGGTTAGCCGTGACGATCACCGTATCATCGTCGGGCGTTGAAGCGTGTGTTGTAGAGGTAGCTGCAGAAGCAGCGCCGGACATGCATAATGTCAGGGCTGAAAGAATAAATGGCCTTTGGTTAATCCGTGGCAACATAAGAGAACCTTTATTAAATGTAAATGATCATCATTATCATTCGCATTTATATATAAAAATGTTTCCCTTTGTTCAATATGAAAGATGCATAACCAATATATCTTTTGATTTGAGTCAATTTTGTACGGTCAATAAATACTGAAATGTGATCTGTATCGGGTATAACAATGTGAATAGAAAGGATTTATTCATCTCTTTGTTGGCTTATAATGTGCAGAGTTCTCGGGTAAATGATTACGGCAATCTGGGCTATAATGTGGCTCAGCACCAACAAGCACCGCGGGGGAAATGTGAATATTAGCGATGTTGCGAAAAAAACCGGTTTAACCAGCAAAGCCATTCGCTTTTATGAAGAGAAAGGACTGGTGACGCCGCCGCTGCGTAGTGACAATGGCTATCGCACTTACAACCAACAGCATCTGAATGAACTGACGTTGCTGCGTCAGGCGCGGCAGGTTGGATTTAATCTGGAAGAGTGCGGCGAGCTGGTAAACCTGTTTAACGATCCGGCGCGTCACAGCGCGGATGTGAAAAAGCGCACCCTGGAAAAGGTGGCTGATATTGAGCGGCATATCAGTGAGCTGCAGGCCATGCGCTTGCATTTACTGGCGCTGGCGGACAGTTGCCCGGGTGATGACAGCGCTGAATGTCCGATTATGGATAATCTCTCCGGCTGCTGCCATCACAAAGCGAAGGCTTAACGGCGAGAAGGATTAAGCATAAACACCACCGTACCGCGGTACCACGGAGATTTCTCAAGCTGCGCTTCAGCCAGTGGATCTCGGCTACCGTTTTGCACCAGTCCCAGCTTAAATGGAATGCGCAGGCGGCTCAGCGCGGGTAGATACGCCTGATAATTCGTCACCGTGCGACGCCCCTGATAGCTTTGCACCACCAGTTCATCGACCGCCAACGCGTTCAGCGTAGCGACGTCGCCCGTTTTTGCCCAATCCAGTAGTCCGGTTACCCCTAGCGCAAACTCGGCCGGGAGCTGTTGGCGCAGTTGCTGCAGAAAGCGGGCGTAGTCGGTCAGTTGATGGGTCGCTGCGTCAAAATCAACCTGCAGGCCGACGACGTTATTCCCGGCGGTCTGCCAGCGCTGCATCAACCGTATGATACGCGCCGGGATCTCTTCCGGTACGTCGAGGGTTGTAAAGCGTACGGTCAGCCAGATTGAGGGAAAAGACAGACGACTGACCGGCAGTCCGAGGCGCTGGAACACCACGTTACCGGAACGAACCAGTACCTCGCCCTGGTGCAGATAAACCGTTTGCGCGTCTTTCAGCTCGTCACTGGCCTTCACCCCAGACCACAGCCAGAAGGCTGAATGTTCACGGGCGGCGACGATATCCGCCGCCTGTGCCTGGCCGAGAAGCAGTGCGGTTACCAGTAATATTTGAGTTTTTGCGCCCACGGGCTTCCCGGATACTGCGTTTTCAGTTGGGTGAACCAGCCCTTACGCTGCAATTTGTCCACGTCTTCTCCGCCACATTCGTTAGCGCCTGATGGCGCATAGCACATGATGGCGCGATACAGCGCGAAGCTCTTATCTTCGACTTCTGCGGTGGGTGAGGTGATTACCTGCTGGTAGTAGCTCTGTCTGTCGAACTGGCCGAACGGTTTCTTGCGCGAGATAGCTGATTCAAGCACATCGTTGCCAGCGCTGTTTTTCCACAGATCAACATGTGTTTGCGTGGTGCGGAAGAATTCGCCAAGGCAGTTCAGCGCGTGAGCATCATCCGCTTTTTTGCTCAATACCGTTACCGTTTCATTGAGGCTGCGGCACGTATAACCCGCCTGCGCCGTGTCGCCATCCCAGTCGAATATGCTCAGGTTAACGTCATCAAACGCTTCGCCAATGACCGGTGATGTAATCGCGCTGGCCAGTTTTCTGTCAGTAAGCCAGTCGCCAAAACGATTCTCTGTAAGATCCCGCACCAGCAGCGTATGCAGCGCAATGGTACGCTCTTCGTTATTCGGGCCATGAACGGCCTGCTGGCGCAGCAGTTCTGGCGTGGCCTGCGTTTTCAGCACCTGCGAGCGAAAGCGCAGGTTGGTCACCGCGCTATTCGGTGCGAAAACTGCCGCCACATCGCCGCTATATACCAGCGTGGCGGCAAGCTTAACCTGCACATATTGCTGCTGTTCGTTATCCTGGCTGAGTTTTAACAACTGCTGCCAAAAATCGCGCGCCTCGGCCCATTTCTTCTGGCCCATCAACGCTTCGCCGTACAGCACCTGTTCGCTGAAGGCGAGGGTATCGTGAGCGGAAAGTTTCTGCGCTGGCGTAACTGCCTGAATAATTGCCGCGTAGTTGCCCGTTGCCAGCCACAGATTCAGTTGCAGATCGCGCCATAGCGGCAGTTTTTGGCTTTGTTCAAACACCGGTTTGCTGGCGTCGAGCTGTGCCTGCGTCAGTGTCGGTTTGTTATTGTTATCCAGGCGCAGCGCGCGTAGTAGTTCGATATAGCTAACTCGCGGCGCGTCGGGGAAGGACTCAACGACGGACTGGTCGTAGAACGCCATGCCATAGACATTATCGTATTCGATGACATTTTCGCGCAGTTGCCGTGCGTCTGCCGACTGCTGCAAAGTCTGTTCATACAACCCGGCCAGCTGCGGCCATGACTGTAAATACCAGTTGATTCGACGCAACATGCCTCGTGAAGAGTCAGCGTAGAGTCCTTGGGGAAAACGCTGCAGATAGGCCTGCGCCAACTCTTGAGCCTGAGTGGCATCCTCGTGGTTAATTTTCGCAATATCAAAATCGCCGTACTCGCCCACGCTGTTCTGACTGCTCTTGTTCAACGCCGTGCGCATCAGCATGTATTGCGCGGTCTCTGCTAACCACGGACGGTCGCTTGTAGCAAGCTGAGTGAAATCCCGTTCGGCACTGGCATAATCACCAGCATAGAAACTGGCGGCTGCTGCCAGATAGCTTTTATAGGGCAGAGCTTGAGAATCTGCCGGGAAGGTGGCAAGAGAAGACTCAATTTGCTCGCGGGTTGCCCCAGAGAGCAGCCCCATACGCGCCAGGGCTAAAGCCTGACGCTGTTCCGCTGTTAATGTGGAATCGGCCAACAGCGCGGCAAAAAAGGCGCTAACGCTCCCGGCGTTATTCGAAACATGACGGTTCTCTAGCTCAGCGTCATTGATGTTTATTTCGTCGGCGCTAATGTTCAGCTCGGCCATCTGTCGGGAGAGAGGGCTGTCCGCGGCGGATACCTGAGCTGCCGCTGTATGCGGGGCAGCCTCATCCCATTGCGGGTGATAGGCAAAATAGAAATCTCGGGAGCGGGTGATATCTGCGGGCATCGACTGTACGGGCAGAACAAATGATTTTTCCTGGCTCAGCAGCCGCAGCAGGTTGTCGCGGCTGTCGTTTTCAGGGTTAAAGGTCGGCGTTCCCTTCAGCAGGCAGCTGTCGTCGCTCCATTTGCAGTCTTCCATATCGAACGAAGCGAATGCCTGCGGGGCGGCGGTCAGCAATGTGCAAAGGGCAAAGGCAAGGGGTGTCTTCCTGACCATAGTCTTATTTCCTGTCTTTTTAGTGTGATACCGCTTTTATAATCAGGGTGATTCCCTCAACGGCAATGACTTCAACCTGCGTTCCGGCGCTCAAATCGTCACGGGCGCTAACGGGCCAGGAACTGTCGCCGACGCGCATATGTCCGCGACCATTGACCAGGTTAGTTTCCAGAGTAAATCGACGGCCAACTAACTGTTGTCCACGTTGGTTAAGATGGCTGTCGGCCGGCTGCTGCTCCTGAACGCGTCTTGCCAGCCACTTCCACCACAGCCAGGCCGCCAGCAGGGTGAGGGCGGCGAACATCGCCCCCTGCCACGCCCAGTCTAGCGGAACGAGCCAGACGACCAGACCGGTAATCACCGCTGCCACGCCGCTCCACAGCAGATAACCGTTGCCGCCCAGCATCTCGGCGGCCAGTAACAGACCACCGAGGCTGAGCCAGAAAATATGCGGGTGCACCAGAATCATCGCTATCATGATTTTTTCCGCTCGCTGGCGCTGTCCTTAACCAGTTCGGCGATCCCGGCAATGGAGCCCATCAGGCTGCTGGCATCCAGCGGCATCATCACCACTTTGCTGTTATTCGACGAGCCGATATGCTGCAGCGCTTCAGTGTATTTCTGTGCCACGAAGTAGTTCACGGCCTGAATATCCCCGGCGGCAATGGCTTCAGACACCATCTGTGTTGCGCGGGCTTCTGCTTCTGCGGAACGTTCACGCGCTTCAGCCTGTAAAAATGCGGACTGACGTTCACCTTCCGCGATGAGGATTTTCGACTGCTTCTCACCTTCGGCCTTGACGATTTCCGCCTGGCGGATCCCTTCGGCTTCCAGAATGTAGGCACGCTTGGTACGTTCGGCTTTCATCTGCGCGTTCATGGCGTCAATCAGTTCCGCCGGTGGACGCACGTCACGAATCTCAATACGGGTGATTTTGATGCCCCAGGGATTGGTGGCCTCATCAACAATATGCAGCAGGCGCGTGTTGATGTTGTCACGCTGGGAGAGCATTTCATCGAGCTCCATCGAGCCGAGAACAGTACGAATGTTGGTCATGGTCAGGTTGATGATCGCCAGTTCCAGGTTGCTGACTTCATACGCGGCTTTCGGCGCGTCGATCACCTGAATAAAGCACACAGCATCAATCGAGACGTTGGCGTTATCTTTGGAGATGACTTCCTGAGAGGGGATATCAAGCACCTGTTCCATCATATTGATCTTACGACCAATGCGGTCCATGAACGGTACAACAAGGCTTAAACCCGGTTGCAGGGTTTTGGTGTAACGGCCAAAACGCTCTACCGTCCACTGATATCCCTGCGGGACGATTTTGACGCCTGCGCCGACGATCACCAGCGCGACAAAAATAAGAATAGGAATAAAAATGAGCATTGATGAAACCTCCTGTTGTGCTGTCCTTTACTGCCTCATTAGTCAAATTATACCCGATTTATCAAGGTGAGCTCCCCTATAATAAATTACAGGGATATACCCGTCATACTTCAAGTTGCATGTGCGTTAGCTGCGTTTGCTCACCCCAGTCACATAGTTAGCTATGCTCCCGGGGGTTCACTCACTTGCCGCCTTCATGCAACTCGAATTATTTTGGGTATACACTGTCTGCACGAAAGATGTAAAAAGGGATTGGTAATGGAAGAAAGCAGCATTCTGCTTCAGTTAAAAAATGTCGCATGGCAGGCAGGGGCGACGCAGGTTCTTAATAACATCTGTTTTGATCTCCGCGCCGGAGAATTTAAGCTGATTACCGGCCAGTCCGGCTGCGGTAAAAGTACGTTACTCAAGATAGTCGCGTCGTTAATTAGCCCGAGTTCTGGTGAAATCCTTTTTGAGGGTAAGGAGATATCAACGCTTAAGCCTGAAGCTTATCGCCAGCAGGTCTCTTATTGCGCGCAAACGCCCGCTTTGTTTGGTGACACCGTTTACGACAATCTCATTTTCCCCTGGCAAATTCGCGACAAACGTCCGGATCCGGATGTGTTTCTGGCCGATCTGGCCCGCTTTGAGTTACCCGAGACGATCCTCAAAAAAAATATCAATGAGCTATCCGGCGGCGAAAAGCAGCGCGTCTCGTTAATTCGTAATTTGCAGTTTCTGCCGAAAATTCTGCTGCTTGATGAAATCACCAGCGCGCTGGATGAATCCAACAAGCGTAATGTGAACGAATTAATTCACCACTATGTTCGCGATAAGAATATTGCTGTGCTGTGGGTGACGCATGACAAAGATGAAATTGATCATGCGGATAACGTCATAACCCTTCAACCGCACGCCGGTGAAATGCAGGAAGTAAGTAATGAACGAGCATAATATTACCAATGAATCCCTGGCGTTAGCGATGATGCTGGTGGTGGTCGCGATACTGATCAGCAACAAAGAAAAGCTGGCGCTGGAAAAAGATATTCTCTGGAGCGTTTGCCGGGCAGTGGTTCAGCTTATTATCGTGGGCTACGTGCTGAAATATATTTTCGGCGTCAACCATAGCATTCTGACCTTATTGATGGTGCTGTTTATCTGCTTTAATGCGGCCTATAACGCGCAAAAACGCAGTAAATATATTGATAAAGCTTTTCTCTCGTCGTTTATTGCTATTACGGTGGGAGCGGGGCTAACGCTTTCGGTGCTGGTTCTTTCAGGCTCTATCGAGTTCACGCCGATGCAGGTCATCCCGATCTCCGGCATGATTGCAGGCAATGCGATGGTGGCGGTGGGGCTGTGTTACAACAATTTGGGGCAGCGGTTTAACAGCGAGCAGCAGCAAATTCAGGAAAAACTCAGCCTCGGCGCGACGCCGAAGGTGGCTTCTGCACCGCTTATTCGCGACAGCATTCGCGCCTCGCTGATCCCGACGATTGATTCAGCGAAGACCGTGGGGCTGGTGAGTTTACCGGGAATGATGTCAGGATTGATCTTTGCAGGTATTGACCCGGTAAAAGCGATTAAGTATCAGATTATGGTGACGTTTATGCTGCTATCAACCGCCAGCCTGTCGACCATTATTGCCTGCTATTTAACCTATCGGAAGTTCTATAATTCGCGCCACCAACTGGTGGTGACGCCATTAAAGAAACCGTGATGTGATGCCGTATGACGGCTACCGCCATATCCGGCCGACGGGAATGAGGTGTTGGTTGTGTTTGTAAGCCCGATAAGCGTAGCGCCATCGGGCATGATGAACCAATTAGTACAACAGCGCGTACAGCTGGCGGCGATACTTCGAGGCCAGCGCATCACCGGTACCCAGTGCGGCAAGGATCTCCTGGAAAGTCTTACGTGCCTGACCATCGGCAGCCGTAAGATCTTTCTTCAGGTGGCTGAACAGTAATTCCAGCGATTCCTCGTTACGTCCGACCTGGTGCAATTGAATAGCCAACTGCGTTGCCAGCGCCGCATCCTGTGGATTGCTGGCGACCTGCTGCTGCAACTGTTGGATTTCCGGTGTATCAGCGGCCTGCTTCAGTAATTCGATCTGTGCGATAAGCCCTTGATAGCGGGTGTCCTGATCCTGCAACGGAATGGTTTTCAGTACCGCTTCGGCTTCATCAGAACGGTTCAGGGCGATTTGCGTTTCCGCCAGCAGCAGACCGATTTCGCTGCTCTGGTTGGAGATCTGCCAGGCTTCTTTCAGCAGCGGCAGCGCATCCGCGTGATTACCAGCTTCGATGAATTCGATAGCCTGGCGTGCTTTCAGCTCTTCTTCGCTCGGCAGCACTTTCTCCAGCAGCGCGCGAATAACCTCTTCCGGTTGCGGGCCCTGGAATCCATCTACCGGCTGGCCGTTCTGGAACAGATAAACCGTAGGGATCGCGCGCAGACCAAACTGGGAGGCGATCATCTGCTCGGCGTCGCAGTCCAGCTTAGCGAGAATAAACTGACCGTTATACTGGGCGGCAAGGCTCTCCAGTACCGGCGTTAATTGCAGACAATGCTGGCTGCGCTCAGACCAAAAATAGAACAGGACCGGGGTGGTCATCGACTGTTCGAGGGTCTGCTGTAGGTTCGATTCGTTAATGTTAACAATATTCTGTGTGGACATGGAGTTACTCTCTTTTGTCGATTTCTTGTTACATGGGGGCTGACGCGCGAGCTTCAACTCAACCCTGTAAAATTTTGTCCATTATGCGGCCTGGCAGCAGGCGTTTAAGCAGCATCACTGCCCAGGTCACCAGCGTAACCGGATAACGTAGCTTTGGTTTATCGCTCTCAAACGCATGACGCACTTTGGCGACAACCGCTTCTGGTCCCAGCGTAAAACGCGCGGCAATGCCGGGATTTTCCACGGGAGCATCGCTCTGGGTCTGGTTGACGTTTTCGGTAAAGCGGGTACGGATGGGGCCGGGTTCAATCAGGCTGACCTTAATCCCGCTGTGGCGCAGTTCCATACGCAGTGCGTCGGACCAGGCTTCCAGTGCATATTTGCTGGCGGCATAGGCGCCGCGTCCCGGCGTTGAGATCAATCCCATCACCGAGGAGGTCATCACAATGCGCCCTTCGCCGTGGGGTAACATGGCAGGCAACAGGCGCATGGTAAGCTGATGTGCGCCAAAGAAGTTGGCGGAAAACTGCTGTTCCATCTGTTCACGGCTGATGGTGGGCAGTGGACCATAGACACCGTATCCGGCGTTGTTAAAGATCCCATATAAACGATTATCGGTCAGGGCGATCACTTCATCGGCGGCACGATCCACGCTTTCGGGTGAATCCAGATCCAGCAACACGCCAGTGAATCCCATGCTGTTCATACGCGCGACATCGTCAGGTTTGCGACAGCCTGCCAGAATTTGAAAACCCTGGCGCTTTAGCTCAAGCGCGCTTTCCAGGCCGATTCCGCTGGAACATCCTGTTATTAAGACCGATTTTTGCATAACTTTACCTGTCAGGATCTCCGTTGTTTTATGAGTCGTGATTTACTAGAGGTGTGAGATGTTGCGCCATCCAGTCGGCGATAAACGGCTGGGCGTCACGGTTAGGATGAATACCATCATCCTGCATCCACTGGGGTTTCAGATAAACCTCTTCCATAAAAAAGGGCAGCAGAGGGATATCAAACTCTTTGGCGAGCTTTGGATAAATCGCGCTAAAGGTTTCATTATAACGGCGACCGTAGTTTGCCGGCAGACGAATTTGCATTAATAGCGGTTCGGCATTTGCCGCTTTCACGTCCTGCAAAATCGTGCGCAGGGTTTGTTCGGTTTGCGCAGGCGCAAAGCCGCGCAGGCCATCGTTGCCGCCAAGTTCGACCAGTACCCAACGCGGCTGGTGCTGCTTGAGTAATGCAGGCAGACGGGCCAGACCTTGCTGCGAGGTGTCGCCGCTAATGCTGGCATTCACCACCGGCGTTTTGGTTTGCCATTTATCATTAAGTAGCGCAGGCCACGCGGCGCTGGCGGACATTCGGTATCCGGCGCTCAGGCTGTCACCCAGAATTAATAACGTGTCCGCTGCGGCGGCGCGGAAAGTTAACAGGACCAGGAACAGGAAAGGCCAATGCCAGCGGAAAACATTGTTGAAGTTCATCATCTTAAGAAATCCGTCGGTCAGGGTGATCATGAGCTATCCATCCTTACCGGAGTTGAACTGGTTGTCAAACGCGCCGAGACCATTGCGCTGATTGGCGAGTCGGGATCGGGGAAATCCACGCTGCTGGCGATTCTCGCCGGGCTTGACGATGGCACCAGCGGTGAAGTCAGCCTGGTGGGGCAGGCGCTGCACACCATGGACGAAGAAGCCCGGGCGCAGCTGCGGGCGCGGCACGTGGGTTTTGTCTTCCAGTCATTCATGTTAATTCCGACCCTCAACGCGCTGGAAAACGTCGAACTGCCCGCGCTGTTGCGCGGCGAAAATAGCGGAAAAAGTCGTGACGGGGCAAAAACGCTGTTGGAACAACTGGGACTGGGAAAACGTCTTGATCATCTTCCGGCCCAGCTTTCCGGCGGGGAGCAGCAGCGCGTGGCGCTGGCGCGAGCGTTTAACGGGCGTCCGGATGTGCTGTTTGCCGATGAGCCGACAGGCAACCTCGATCGCCAGACCGGAGACAAAATAGCCGACCTGCTGTTTTCTCTGAACCGGGAACACGGCACCACCCTGATTCTGGTGACGCATGACCCGCAGTTGGCGGCGCGTTGCGACAGGCGCTTACGTCTGGTGAATGGACAGTTGCAGGAGGAGGCATGATTGCACGCTGGTTCTGGCGCGAATGGCGCTCGCCTTCATTACTGATTGTCTGGCTGGCACTAAGCCTGGCGGTAGCCTGTGTGCTGGCGCTGGGCAATATCAGCGATCGTATGGAAAAAGGGCTGAGCCAGCAAAGCCGCGAGTTTATGGCGGGAGATCGGTCGCTACAAAGTTCGCGTACCGTGCCGAAAGCGTGGATTGACGAGGCGCGACAGCGTGGCCTGAAGGTGGGCGAACAGCTCACCTTTGCCACCATGACTTTTGCCCGGGATACGCCGCAGCTGGCGAACGTCAAAGCGGTAGATGACGTGTATCCGATGTACGGCACACTGCAAACCAACCCGCCGGGACTGAAACCGCAGCCGGGCATGGTGTTGCTGGCCCCGCGTCTGATGGCGCTGCTCAATCTAAAAATCGGTGATTCTATTGACGTCGGTGATGCCACGCTGCGCATTGCCGGGGAGGTGGTGCAGGAGCCGGACTCTGGTTTTAATCCGTTCCAGATAGCACCGCGTCTGATGATGAGCATGGCGGATGTCGAAAAAACGGCGGCGGTCCAGCCGGGAAGCCGCGTGACCTGGCGCTATAAATTTGGCGGAACGCCGCAGCAACTGGACGCCTACGAAAAATGGCTGTTGCCGCAGCTAAAGCCTGAACAGCGCTGGTACGGGCTGGAGCAGGATGAAGGGGCGCTGGGGAAATCACTTGAGCGTTCGCAACAGTTCTTGCTGCTGTCGGCGCTGTTAACGCTGCTGCTGGCGGTCGCCGCGGTTGCTGTGGCGATGAGCCATTATTGCCGCAGCCGTTACGATCTGGTGGCTATACTGAAAACCCTCGGCGCGGGCAGAGCGCAACTGCGCAGGCTGATTGTTGGTCAATGGCTGATGGTGCTGGCGCTGTCTGGCTTGACCGGCGGGCTGTTCGGACTGCTATTTGAGCGCGTGCTGGTGCTGCTGCTCAAGCCGGTTCTGCCTGGAGAACTACCGCCTGCCAGCCCCTGGCCGTGGCTATGGGCACTAGGCACCATGACGGTGATTTCGCTGTTGGTCGGGTTACGCCCTTACCGCCTGCTGCTGGCGACGCAGCCGCTGCGGGTGCTGCGCCGTGACGTGGTGGCAAACGTCTGGCCGCTGAAGTTTTATTTGCCGGTGGTAGTGATAGTCGTGATTGCACTGCTTGCTGGACTGATGGGCGGAAGTCCGCTGCTGTGGGCGGTACTGGCTGGTGCGGTGGTACTGGCGCTGTTGTGCGGGGTGCTCGGCTGGATGCTGCTCAACGTGCTGCGTGGTCTGACGCTCTCCTCACTGCCGCTGCGTTTGGCGGTCAGTCGACTGTTACGCCAGCCGTGGTCAACGCTCAGCCAGCTATCGGCATTTTCGCTTTCCTTTATGCTGCTGGCGCTGCTGCTGGTACTGCGCGGCGATCTGCTCGACCGCTGGCAGCAGCAAATGCCACCGGAAAGCCCGAACTATTTCCTGATCAACATTGCCACCGAGCAGGTGGTTCCGCTGAAGGCTTTCTTGTCTGAGCATCAGGTGATCCCGGAATCGTTCTATCCGATTGTGCGGGCGCGTCTGACGGCGATCAATGAGAAGCCGACCGAAGGCAATCAGGATGAGGCGCTGAACCGCGAGCTTAACCTGACCTGGCAGGATACCCGACCGGATCATAACCCGATAACCGCCGGAAGCTGGCCGCCAAAAGCGGGCGAAGTATCGATGGAAGAGGGGTTAGCGAAACGGCTGAACGTCAAACTCGGCGATCGGGTGACTTTTATGGGCGATACCCAGGATTTCAGCGCCACGGTCAGCAGTCTGCGTAAAGTGGACTGGGAAAGCCTGCGGCCCAACTTCTTCTTTATCTTCCCCTCCGGCGCGCTGGATGCTCAGCCGCAAAGCTGGTTAACCAGCTTTCGCTGGGAGAACGGCAACGGCATGCTAACGCAGCTTAACCGCGAATTCCCGACCATCAGCCTGCTGGATATTGGCGCCATCCTCAAACAGGTGAGCCAGGTGCTGGATCAGGTGAGCCGCGCACTGGAGGTGATGGTGGTACTGGTCACCGCCTGTGGCATGCTGCTGCTATTGGCGCAGGTCCAGGTCGGGATGCGTCAGCGTCATCAGGAGTTGGTGGTCTGGCGCACGCTGGGAGCAGGTAAGAAGCTGCTGCGTACCACGCTGTGGTGCGAGTTCGCCATGCTCGGGATGGTTGCCGGACTGGTGGCGGCCATCGGTGCGGAAACAGCGTTGGCGGTACTGCAAACCAAAGTGTTTGATTTCCCGTGGGAGCCAGACTGGCGACTGTGGGTAGTATTACCATTTAGTGGAGCATTGCTGCTCTCTTTATGCGGCGGATGGCTCGGTTCACGTCTGCTAAAAGGTAAAGCGCTGTTCCGTCAGTTCAGTAGTTAATTTATATTCGTGATGATTACGCACCGGTTTTAAAATCGGTGCGTCTTTTTTTCTATGTAGCACAAATTGATAACTCCTTGATATTTAACAGCACAGAACAATAAAAACCCAACAACACGAGAGTATTAATAAACGTTAATATTTGTGTGCTGAATAATTGGCAGGCTATCTATCAAGGTATAAATAATGACTATAAAAAAAACAGCGCTGGCGGTATCGATCGGCGCAGCAGTGGCATTAACGACTTTCGCTTCACAGGCGGAAATCACGGTCCTGAAACAAGATCCGCAGGCGGGCAACCCGCTGAGCCGTCTTAACTTCACCGTCGGCGGCAGTATTCGTCCGCAGTTCCAGAATATGGCCGGTGACGATGGTAAGAATGGCTACAAACGTAATGGCTTCGATGGCGGTACACGTTTCCGCTTCGCCGCTGACTACTATCTGTTTGATGATATCAGTTGGGTGAGCTACTACGAGCTGGGCGTTAACTTCCCGGCGATGTTCAACTGGGATAACCACTACGCTGACGGTGCCAACGATACCACGCGTCGTATGCTGTACACCGGTCTGAAGAGTGCAACCTGGGGTACGCTGACCTTCGGTCAACAAAACAGTATTTACTATGATGTAGTCGGTGCGAAAACGGATATCTGGGACTACGACATGATCGGTCAGGCGCCAGGTAACGGTATTAATGGCGACTATGATGGTTCCTATCGTACGCGTAAATCACTGAAGTATAAGAATACCGTTGGTGATGTGGATCTCTACGCCTCTTATCTGTTCAGTGATGATTACAACCCGAACAACGGTCTGCGCTACAAGCGTAAAGGCGGCGGCTCACTGGGTGTGGATTATCACATTACCGATGACCTGACCTGGGGTACGGCGTGGAACTACACTCGCGCGGAAATGCGTGGCAACACCAGCAAAACCTACGATCAAAACATCGTCGGTACCGCGCTGAGCTGGAAACCGGACAACTGGACCTTCTCGATGGGCGGCGGTTGGTATCAAAACTTCATGACCACCAAAAAAGTCTCTGTTAACGACTACTTTGCCGGTGACGCCTGGGGTCTGGAATACTTCGCCGGTTACACCTTCCCGGTGGGTCAATATGCGCTGAAATCCGTTCAGCCGTACTTTATGGGCGACCGTATTGAGTACGTGAATGGCCGTAACTATCTGCGTACCGACAACGGCGTGGGGATCAGCTTCCAGCTGGATTACGGTTTCCGTGTTGACTACGAACACGTCTTTACCTCCAGCACCGACAATCTGGGTGACATGAACCTGGTTCGTCTGCGTTACGACTTCTAATCGAACGCCTGCCGCCCGATACGCTTGCGCTTATCGGGCCTAAGAAAGCTGTTGTAGGCCGGATAAGGCACTTGTGCCGACATCCGGCTTTTTCATACCTTCTTTCATTTAAAAACATACTCTGCAACATCATGAAATAATTTCAAGGACAGCAGGTTGTGATCTGTGTCATGTTAACAATCAGCCTGTTAACGGGCCAACAAGAACAACGTCGCAAGAACGGCGTGAGACATGACACCACAACGTTAAAATGGAGAAAATATGGGATTGCGTCAGAGTTTACGCGTCGCGACCGGGGCGCTGTTACTGGCCTGTGGCTTACAATTTGCTCATGCGAACAGTGACCCGCATACCATCGTGTTTGGCGTCGCGCCTGGGCCATACGGCGATATGGTGAAACAGGCCATTGCCCCTACGCTGAAAGAGAAAGGTTACAAGGTAGTGGTGCGCGAATTCAGCGATTACGTGCAGCCAAACATGGCGCTCTCCAACGGTAGCATTGATGCTAACCTGTTCCAGCATTCGCTCTATTTTGACAAATTCACCGCCGATAAAGGCCTGAAGCTGAGCAAGCTGATTGTGGTCCCGACGGCCGGGATGGGGTTTTACTCGCACAAAATCAAAAGCCTGGATGAGTTGAAAAAAGGGGATGTGATCACGTTGTCCAACGATCCGACCAACCTGGCCCGCGGTCTGCGTTTCCTGCAATCCATTGGCCTTATCACCATCAAAGATAATATCGATCCTACGAAAGCCTCCGAGCGCGATATCGCCAGCAACCCGAAAGGACTGGTATTTAAACCACTGGAAGCGGCACAACTGCCGCGCACTTTGGACGGTGTGACCGGCGCGCTGGTCAACGGTAACTTTGCCGTGGCGGCAAAACTGGATCTTTCCAGCGCCATCAAGCAAGAGCACCTGGACGAAAATCTGAAAAATATCATCGCGGTACGCAGTGAAGATGCGGATAAACCGTTCGCGAAAGATATTGTTGAGGCGGTGAAATCTCCGGCGTATCGCGCGGTGATCGACGATCCGCAAAATATCTACAGCGCCTTCCAGAAACCGGAATGGATGTCGACAGCCCAATAATCGCTGCGCACAAGGGTTAACAGGGGCAGCGACGACTGCCCTTTTCGCATTTCTGAGGTGGCTATGATTGAGATTGAGAAAGTTTGCGTGGATTTTAGCGCGGGCCGTGGACCATCAACCCGGGCGGTTGATGACGTTAGCTTGCGCATTGGCGCAGGTGAGATATTTGGCATTGTCGGGACCAGCGGCGCGGGGAAAAGTACGCTGCTGCGTACCCTGAACGCCTTAACGCGTCCGAGCCAGGGAAGCGTGAAGGTGAACGGCGTAGAAATTTCCGCGCTGGAAGGGGGGCATCTACGTAAAGCCCGTCAGCGTATCGGGATGATTTTTCAACATTTTAACCTGATGCATACCCGTACCGTGGCGCAAAACGTCGCCTTTAGTCTGAAGGCAGCCGGATGGGAGCGCAGTAAAATTGGCCCGCGCGTGAGCGAAATCCTGGCGCTGGTGGGGCTGTCAGACAAGGCGAACCGCTTTCCGGTTCAGCTCAGCGGTGGGCAAAAGCAGCGTGTGGGTATTGCCCGCGCGATTGCCAATCACCCGGATGTGCTGTTGTGTGATGAACCTACCTCGGCGCTGGACCTCGAAACCTCAGCCACGATTCTGGCGTTGCTTAAGCAGATCAACCAACAGTTGGGGATCACGATCGTGCTGATCACTCACGAGATGAACGTGATCAAATCGATTTGCGATCGCGTGGCGGTAATGTCTGGCGGCAAGGTGGTGGAGTCTGGTGAGGTGTTTGACGTTTTTGCTCACCCGCAGCACGCGTTCACGCAGCAGCTGGTGTCGCATACCCTCAATTTGACGCTGCCCGAGCGTCTGCGCCAGCATCTGCCTGGTCAGTTGCTAAAAATTCTGTTCATCGGCGATTCGGCGGAACAGCCGGTGTTGTCAGAAGTCGCGGTTAAATTTGGCGTGGCGGTGAACATTCTGCACGGCAAAATTGAATATATTGGCGAACGTGCGCTGGGGATTCTGGTCGTGCAACTGACCGCGCCGCATAACCCTTCAGCGGTGGAAGTCGCCGTGGAACATATTCGTCAACGTACTGCACAGGTGGAGGTGATTCGTGGATGATTTATTGCCGGATTTGACGCTGGCGTTTAATGAAACCTTCCAGATGCTGAGCATCTCTACGGTGCTGGCAATTATTGGTGGTCTGCCGCTCGGTTTTCTGATTTTCGTCACCGACCGGCATTTATTCTGGCAAAACCGTTTTGTGTATCTGCTCAGCTCCGTGCTGGTGAATATCATTCGTTCGGTACCGTTTGTGATCCTGCTGGTCCTGCTGCTGCCGCTAACCCA
This sequence comes from Citrobacter sp. Cpo091, assembly GCF_030332645.1. Classification (NCBI taxonomy): domain Bacteria; kingdom Pseudomonadati; phylum Pseudomonadota; class Gammaproteobacteria; order Enterobacterales; family Enterobacteriaceae; genus Citrobacter; species Citrobacter sp. Cpo091. The sequence goes on along the minus strand of NZ_JAOWHL010000034.1, from coordinate 432,074 downwards.
GTTTTTGCTCGGGAATACCATTGGCCCGATTGCGGCGTCGGTCCCGCTCTCAGTGGCGGCAATCGCCTTCTATGCCCGTCTGGTTGATAGCGCGCTACGTGAAGTCGATAAAGGGATTATTGAAGCGGCGGAAGCGTTTGGTGCCAGCCCGATGCGCATCATCTGCACCGTTCTGTTACCTGAAGCGAGCGCGGGTCTGCTGCGTGGGTTGACGATAACGCTGGTGAGTCTGATCGGATACTCCGCGATGGCCGGGATCGTTGGCGGCGGTGGAGTCGGCGACCTGGCGATTCGCTTTGGTTATTACCGCTACGAAACCCAGGTCATGATCGTCACCGTGGTGGCGTTGATTATTTTGGTGCAGGTCGTTCAGGTGCTGGGTGACTGGCTGGCAAAACGCGCAGATAAGCGCGACAGACACTGATCACTGTGCGTTAAGCCAGTCGGCAACGTCCTGCCATGTGCCGCGAAAAACGATTTTCGCGGCTTTCTTTTCCAGCTGATAACGATACATCGGGTCGTAATATTCGTTGAGCAACGGTACCAGCCAGCCCATATGGGCGTCGGTGCTGCCCGTTGCCTGCTGTTCGCGCAGAGCCTCGTCGAGCAGGGTGGTCAGCTCGGCAAAACGTTGTAAACCCAGACGACGGCGTATAGCAAACAGGCCGTGGTGCAGATACTCGCTGTACTCCTGCCAGCCCTGGCTCTCGCCATAAGCGTGGGTAAAATCGTGGTGCATCTTCACGAAATACTCTTCGCGTAGTCGCTCCAGACGACGCTCAAAAGGATCGTCCACCACTGCAATTGATGCCTGGGTCATGCGCTCGCGCAGGCATTCGGGCAGATGATTAGCCCCGATCATGCGGCCTTCATCTTCCAGTACCCACAGACGTAAATCCTGACGGCTATCGGTTTTGAGCATTTCAACCGCCAGCAGGTTTTCAAAACTCGCCTGACTCAATTGAGGTTCAACGGTGCGCCCAAACGAGGAGCCGCGATGGTGCGCCAGACCTTCGAGATCCACACCGTTTGGCTGTTGTTGCACCAGTTGGGTTTTGCCGTTCCCGGTACAGCCGCCAATTAAGACGATCGGCTTTTGCACTAATTCTTCAGTCAGCTGTATCACTGCCTGGCGCAGGGCTTTGTAACCGCCTTTAATCAGCGGATAGTCAATGCCGGACTCATGCAGCCACTGCTGCACAATATGCGAACGCTGACCGCCACGCGCGCAGCATAAATAGCCTGCAGGATTTTGACGGCAGGCATCCTGCCAGGCATGCATGCGCTGTTGGCGGGTCTCCCCCGAGACCAGTTGATGGCCGAGCGCGAGGGCGGCTTCGGGCCCCTGGCGTTTGTAACAGGTACCCACGGCGGCACGTTCGTCATCGTTCATTAAGGGAAGGTTGATTGCGCCCGGCATTGCGCCCTGCTGAAATTCCACGGGGGCGCGTACATCGATTAAAGGCGTACCGGCAAGCAAAATTGCGCGGTAGTCCGTTCCATCGTTCATGTTTGATCCTGAAAATACAAAACAGCAATGGAGGGGATTTTACGCGCCAGAGGAGGGGCCGGGGAAGGATAAAATCAACTCCCCGGCATTATTGGCTTATTTCAGCTTTGACTGCGCCCAGATAATACCGCTGGCATATTCCGGCGGCAGCAGGGGGATAAGCGCTTCCAGCGTCGCGCTAAGGCGCGCGGTATCGCTGTCGCTCAGGTTCAGGTGACCCACCTTACGCCCTTCACGCACCTCTTTGTCATACCAGTGCAGATGCACCAGCGGCAGCTTCAGCCAGTCGTAGTTCAGGTCGCTACCAATCAGGTTTACCATCACCGAAGGATGGTTCACCACCGGCGTCGGTAACGGCAGGTCGGTAATGGCACGTAGATGCAGCTCAAACTGGCTGATGCTGGCGCCGTTTTGCGTCCAGTGCCCGCTGTTGTGCACGCGCGGAGCCAGTTCGTTAATCAGCAGACCTTCCGGGGTGATGAAACACTCCATCGCCATCACGCCGACATAGCACAGCTCCTGCATGATGGCAGAGAGCATTGCTTCAGCTTGTTCCTGCTGTCTGGCGTTAGCCTGCGGGAACACCACGCTGGTGCGCAGAATGCCGTCCTGATGCAGGTTATGGGTCAGCGGATAGAAAACGGTGCTGCCGTCGTGCGCACGAGCGCCAACCAATGAGACTTCACCAGAGAAGTTGATTCCCCGCTCGACGATGCACTCGCCGTAGCAGTCGTCCGGCAGTTGCCCAGTTTCATTTGCGCGCAAGCGCCACTGTCCACGTCCATCGTAGCCGCCGACGCGACGTTTCACAATCGCCAGCTCGCCAAGTTTGTCGAATATCGCAGACCATTCGCTTTTATCTGCCAGCAGTTGCCACGGCGCGGTCGCCAGACCGAGCTTGTCAAAAAGCTGCTTTTGCGTCAGACGGTCGGCAATAATCGGGAAGACGTCGCGGTTAACAAACGCCGGGTGGCGTGCCAGTTCGCGGGTGAGTGCCGTTTCCGGCCAGCGCTCAATCTCAGCGGTGATCACGCTTTGCTGAAAAGGGACCGCAGCCGGTTCAGCGTCCAGCCCGACTGGCCAGACCGCTATGCCCAGTGGCTCACCGGCCTGGCGCAGCATGCGCCCTAGCTGTCCGTTGCCAAGTACGCAGACCTGCTTCATGCGACACCTCGCGGGTCCGGGTTCTCCAGCACCTCATCGGTTTGCGCTTTGCGCCACTCAGCCAGACGCTGATGCAGTTCTTTGTCGTGTGTTGCCAGAATTTGTGCTGCCAGCAGGGCCGCATTTGCCGCCCCCGCTTTGCCGATCGCCAGCGTGCCGACCGGAATACCGCGCGGCATTTGAACGATAGAGTAGAGGCTATCTACGCCGCTCAGCGCTGCGCTTTGCACCGGAACGCCCAAAACTGGCACCAGCGTTTTCGCCGCAATCATGCCAGGCAAATGCGCTGCGCCACCGGCCCCGGCAATAATCACCTGATAACCGTTCTCTTCAGCGCTTTCGGCGAAGCTAAACAGTTTGTCTGGGGTGCGGTGGGCGGAGACGACTTCAACATGATGCGGAACGTCCAGGATTTCGAAGATTTCGGCGGCGAACTGCATGGTAGCCCAGTCGCTTTTGGACCCCATCACGATGGCGACACGCGCCGGATTATTGCGGGAAGACATGCGTCTGAAAACTCCTGTGGTGCACTACACTCGACTTTTGAGGCCACAGAGAATAGCATAATTCACCGCCAAGGAAAACGATTGCGCGCTTTGCACTTCACTCTTCAAGCTGCCTCTTTGTTGGCTGCATCTGCTCACCCCAGTCACTTACTTTTGTAAGCTCCAGAGGACTCACAGATTTGCCGCCTCGATGCAACTCGAATAATTTTGTGTAAAGAGGAACTGAGTATCTGCAGAATTAAAACGGAAATGCGATCAGTTCAACGTCGTCAGGGGTGACTTTGATCATCGAACCTTCGGTGTGCCATGCGCCTAATACCACGCGGAAAGCGGGTTGCTCATTGGCCGTAAGTTTGTGGACGGCAGGGCGGTGGGTATGGCCGTGAATTAACCACTGAACCTGATGTTTTTCCATCTCGCTAATCACGGCCTGCTGATTCACATCCATGATTTCCAGCGATTTGGTGGTGTTGGCTGCTTTGCTGTTGGCACGCATTTTCGCAGCGATTCGCTGGCGAACGAACAGCGGCAGAGCGAGGAACAGCTTCTGTAACCAGGGTTGATGCACTTTGGCGCGAAATGCCTGATAGCCTGCGTCGTCGGTGCATAAGGTGTCGCCATGCATGATCAGCACCTTGCGGCCATACAGGTCGAGCACTTTTTCTTCGGGAAGCAAGGTCATGCCGCTCGCACGGGCAAAACGTTTACCGAGCAGAAAATCACGGTTGCCGTGAATAAAAAAGCAGGGAACGCCGGAATCAGTCAGTGATTTTATCGCCGCGGCCATTTCACGATGCAGCGGATTAGGATCGTCGTCGCCAATCCAGGCTTCAAACAGGTCGCCAAGAATGTATAGCGCATCGGCCTTTCGCGCATCACCGGCTAAAAAACGCAGAAAACCGGCGGTGATCGCCGGTTCTTCTGTGTAGAGGTGAAGATCTGCAATAAACAGTGTCGCCACGATTACTCGCTGACGGTCACGTTTTCGATGATAACGTCTTCTTTTGGCACATCCTGATGCATACCGCTGCGACCAGTGGAAACGCCTTTGATTTTATCAACCACGTCCATGCCTTCAACAACTTCAGCGAACACGCAGTAACCCCAACCCTGCATGCTTTCGCCGGAGAAGTTCAGGAAGTCGTTGTCTGCAACGTTGATGAAGAACTGTGCGGTTGCGGAGTGCGGAGCCTGAGTACGCGCCATCGCCAGCGTACCACGGGTGTTTTTCAGACCGTTGTTCGCTTCGTTTTTGATCGCTTCTTTCGTGGCTTTTTGCTTCATGCCTGGCTCGAAACCGCCGCCCTGGATCATGAAACCGTTAATAACACGGTGGAAAATGGTGTTGTTGTAAAAACCTTCGCGGCAGTAGTCCAGGAAGTTTTTAACTGTTTCAGGCGCTTTATCATCAAACGTTTTGATTACGATATCGCCGTGATTAGTGTGGAAAGTAACCATTTTTGCATCCTGTTCCGATAGATTGGTGCTTCGACCCCGTCAAGGGTCAGAGTTAGGGGTGTGTTATAGCATAACCGCAAGCTGCGATCACCTCGCAAAGTGTGCTGCTTCCGGTCTAAATTATGGGTATTATACAGACTTTACTATCCACACACGTCTACACGGAATCTTCGATGTTAAAAATCTTTAATACACTGACGCGCCAAAAAGAGGAATTCAAACCTATTCATGCCGGGGAAGTCGGCATGTACGTGTGTGGTATTACCGTTTACGATCTCTGTCATATTGGCCACGGACGTACCTTCGTTTCTTTCGACGTCGTTGCGCGTTATCTGCGCTTCCTCGGCTATAAGCTGAAGTATGTGCGCAACATTACCGATATCGATGACAAAATCATCAAGCGCGCGAATGAAAACGGCGAAAGCTTTGTGGCGTTGGTCGACAGAATGATCGCGGAAATGCACAGCGATTTCGATGCGCTGAATATTCTGCGCCCGGATCTGGAGCCGCGTGCTACGCACCATATCGCTGAAATTATCGAAATCACTGAACAACTGATTGCCAAAGGTCACGCTTACGTTGCTGATAACGGCGACGTGATGTTCGACGTGCCGACTGACCCGAACTACGGCCAGCTGTCGCGCCAGGATCTGGATCAGCTGCAGGCAGGCGCACGCGTTGACGTGGTTGATGTGAAACGCAACCCGATGGACTTCGTGCTGTGGAAAATGTCCAAAGAAGGCGAGCCGAGCTGGCCGTCTCCGTGGGGCGCGGGCCGTCCGGGCTGGCACATCGAATGTTCGGCGATGAACTGCAAACAGCTGGGCAACCATTTCGATATTCACGGCGGCGGTTCGGACCTGATGTTCCCGCACCATGAAAACGAAATTGCTCAGTCCACCTGTGCGCATGACGGTGAGTACGTTAATTACTGGATGCATTCCGGGATGGTGATGGTTGACCGCGAGAAAATGTCCAAATCGCTGGGCAACTTCTTTACCGTTCGCGACGTGCTGAAATACTACGATGCCGAAACTATCCGTTACTTCCTGATGTCCGGTCATTACCGTAGCCAGTTAAACTACAGCGAAGAGAACCTCAAGCAGGCGCGTTCTGCGCTGGAGCGTCTGTATACCGCGCTGCGTGGCACCGACAAATCCGTTGCGCCAGCCGGTGGCGAAGCCTTTGAAGCGCGCTTTATTGAAGCGATGGACGATGACTTCAACACCCCGGAAGCCTACTCCGTACTGTTTGATATGGCACGTGAGGTTAACCGTCTGAAGGGTGAAGATATGGCGGCGGCTAACGGCATGGCTGCGCATCTGCGTAAGCTTTCCAGCGTACTGGGCCTGCTGGAACAGGATCCAGAAGCGTTCCTGCAAAGTGGTGCGCAGGCAGATGACGGTGAAGTTGCTGAAATTGAAGCGTTAATCCAACAACGTCTGGATGCACGTAAGGCGAAAGACTGGGCGGCAGCTGACGCCGCGCGTGACCGTCTCAACGAGATGGGCATCGTGCTGGAAGACGGTCCGCAGGGTACCACCTGGCGTCGTAAGTAACTCTGTAATGCCCGGTGGCGCTTACGCTTACCGGGCCGTGTAGGCCGGATAAGACGCAGCGCGTCGCATCCGGCAGATTAATGTTTCCGATACCACCACAGCACACCCATCATTACGATTCCCGGCAGCCATACCCACATCAACTCCGACATGATCACCTGGTGCCCGTACGGCGTGGCGTAGCGTGATAACGCAAACGGGGCGACTTTAATCACCTGCCATGGCGCGAAGAAGCGCTCATCCGACCACGGCCACAGCCAGCCGACGCCTTTACCGCCGGTGGTGACAGAATCCAGCAGACTGTGCGACAGCAGTGAAACCGTCAGGAATAGCCAGCAGCGAATCAATCCCGCCTTAAACCATCGTCGGCCAATCAAGACGCAGAGCAGCGGTACCACGAAGGCGAACAGCAGTGAGTGGGTAAATCCCCGGTGGCCAAACACATTGCCGTAGGCGACGCCGAACTTAAATGACAACACGTCGGCATCTGGCAGCATGGCCAGAACGATGCCAGCAAACAGTAATCGTGGGGGGATGACTTTAAGTCCGAGACCTAACCCTAAACAGAGCGGAACGGCCGCGTGGGTAACGATAGTGGGCATGATGATCGCTTCGTATGGAAAAACAACATGCTATCAGTTCACTGTGAAGTGGGGATGAAGTCATTATCTGAAAACGAGAGGGGGAAGTGGCCGGATACGGTGTTAACCTCATCCGGCACTTAGGGTCACGCCACGACGTTAATGCTGTGGCCTTCAAAGCTGACGGTCTGTCCGGCAACGATTTTGCAGCGTTTACGCGTTTCAACAACGCCATCGACCTTCACTAACCCTTCGCCAATAGCAATTTTTGCCTGGGCGCCACTTTCGCTCCAGCCTTCCAGCTTCAGCAAATCGCAGAGTTCAACGTGTGGGTGTTTACCCAGTGAAAATGTGGCCATCTTAAACGTCCTTTACATCATGATATTCAACACACGCCTGCAGCGTGTTTTCGATAAGTGTGGCGACCGTCATTGGTCCTACGCCGCCGGGGACCGGCGTGATATATGACGCTCGTGCGGCCGCATCGTCAAAGACCACATCGCCAACAACCTTACCATTCTCCAGACGGTTGATGCCGACATCAATCACAATCGCACCTTCTTTGATCCACTCACCAGGAATAAAGCCCGGTTTACCGACGGCAACAATCAGCAGGTCAGCATTTTCTACGTGGCGGCGCAGATCTTTGGTGAATCGGTGGGTGACGGTGGTGGTGCAGCCAGCCAGCAGTAGCTCCATACTCATTGGGCGACCGACAATATTCGAGGCACCAATGACCACGGCATTCAGACCGTAGGTATCGATGTTGTAACGCTCAAGCAGGGTAACAATACCGCGCGGAGTACATGGGCGCAGACGCGGTGCGCGCTGGCACAGGCGACCGACGTTATACGGGTGGAAACCGTCAACGTCTTTATCTGGCGCAATACGTTCCAGCACTTTCACGTTGTCGATACCCGCCGGCAAAGGCAGTTGTACCAGGATACCGTCGATAGTGGTATCTGCATTGAGCGTATCGATCAGCTCAAGAAGCTCCGCCTCGCTGGTGGTTTCAGGCAGGTCATAGGAGCGGGAGACAAACCCCACTTCGTCACAGGCTTTGCGTTTACTCGCAACATAAATCTGCGAAGCCGGGTTGCTACCTACCAGCACAACAGCCAGGCCTGGGGCGCGTAATCCAGCCGCTAAACGCGCCTGAACTTTTTGAGCAACCTCAGAGCGCACCTGCTGCGCAATCGTTTTACCGTCAATAATCTTTGCTGCCATCAGAGAGAGAATTCCGTCTGTTACGTTAAACCGAAGGGGATGTCACTATTTTGTCAGAAGCGGGGCGTGCTGTCAGTTTTCGTTTGCGTTTTTACGTGCGATAACGGGTGTCATGGTCAGAGAATCGGATCAGCACAGAGGCTGAAGTCCCCCGGATAATTAATGAGCATGCGAATTAAAATTAACGTGAATGAAACAATTCATCACCCTGGTGTTTTCAGGGGTAATGCGCCATAAACCAGTCTGTTACGTACCTTTATGGAAGCATTTAAGTAATATTCACCCAGATTTTTCTTAGGTCCCAATAAGAATTGGCCAGGGTCAATAAAAGGATTTGCAGGTATTTTTCATTAATTGAAATGTTTAATTTAACCCTGTGACGAATAGTCATATTCGCGAAGATTAATTAGTGAATCAAATACTCAGGAGAGTTGGAGTAAAAGGTTAGCTAATTCTCTTGCGATATATATCTTTACAGGATGCAGAGATAATTAGCCTGACATTTAATGTCGATAATGATTCAAACGGATCCCGCAGGACGCCGGAGCCGGATGTGTGTAATTCAAGGGAAATCCATGAAACGTAAATTAATGACCTCTTCTGTTATTGCCAGCCTGATGTTAGTTGCAGGTGCAGCGGTTGCAGCCGATCCGGTAAGCGTTAGCGGCGGTACTGTGCATTTTGAAGGTGAACTGGTCAATGCAGCCTGTGCAGTCAGTACTCAGTCATCCGATCAGGTTGTCACCTTAGGCCAGTATCGTACCGCCAGTTTTACCGCAGTTGGCGATACAACGGCGCAAATTCCGTTCTCCATCGTGCTAAATGACTGTGACCCGAAAGTTGCCGCAACCGCAGCCGTGGCTTTCTCTGGTCAATCCGATATTACCAACAACAACCTGCTGGCTGTCACTTCTGCAGATAACGGTACCACTGCCAGCGGTGTCGGGATTGAGATCCTGGACAATACGTCCACCGCGCTGAAGCCGGATGGAGCTACCTTCTCTACCGCTCAGGCGCTGGTAGAAGGGACCAACACCCTGCGTTTCTCTGCGCGTTACAAAGCCACTGCCACCAGCGCTACGCCGGGTCAGGCAAATGCCGACGCGACGTTCATCATGAAGTACGAATAAGCCGTTCTGATTTGCGCAAGGATGACGTTCGCCTCACTGGATGAGGCAATTTCCGGGGATGATGAAGGATGCGGCAGATGATAGGGAAAGGCGTGGCGCTGGCGGGGATGCTGTGCGTACTGCCTGTGTTTGCACATACGGTAATACTGGAAAGTGGTCGCCTTCACTTACGGGGGCAGCTCGTCAATGGTGCCTGTACGGTCGCTACCGACAGCCAAAATTTGCGGGTGCAAATGGGGCAGTATCGCACTAATGCTTTCTCCGGGACGGGAAGCTTTGCCTCTACCAGCGTGCCGTTTTCACTGCGCTTAACGTCATGCAGCTCCGATGTTTATGACCACGTTGGGATTGCGTTTGCAGGTGTGACACCAGCAGAAGATCCGCAGGTTTTTCTTGCCAGTGGTGATGCGTCTGCGGCTTCGGGGATCGGTCTGGCGTTATTTGATGAGCGCCAACGGCAAATTATTCCGAATGCGCTGCCGCTTCATTATGCACCGATTATAACGCAAGAGATGACGTTTCATTTCACTGCTCGTTATCGGGCTGTCTCGGAAAATATAACGCCGGGAACGCTTCGTTCAGACGTGTGGTTTACGTTGGTTTATCCCTGATTAATTTCCCAACGATAATCACACCAAAGGTATTTGTAGCTATGTTTAATTATCTAAAATCAGGTTTTATCCTTTTACTGGCCTTATTTTCTGCTGCCAGTGTTCAGGCTGCCGGAGGCATTGCATTAGGCGCCACCCGCGTTATTTATCCAGCCGATGCCAAACAAACGTCCCTGTCTATTAGCAATAGTGATACCAAAGAACGTTACCTGGTCAATTCATGGATCGAGAATAGCGCAGGCGTTAAAGAAAAATCGTTTGTGGTTACGCCTCCGCTGTTCGTCAGCGAACCCAAAAGCGAAAACACGCTGCGTATCATCTATGCAGGTGTTCCGCTGCCCAAAGACCGTGAATCGCTGTTCTGGATGAATGTGAAAGCCATTCCGTCAGTCAATAAAAACAGCCTTGAGGGTAAAAACGTTCTGCAACTGGCGATTCTGTCCCGCATCAAGCTTTTTGTCCGTCCGAATAATCTGCCGCAAATTCCGGAAGATGCGCCCGGGATGCTGAAATTCTCCCGTACCGGCAACCACCTGAAAATCAATAATCCGTCAGCGTATTACGTCACCTTGGTCAATCTCAACGTGGGGAAAACGAAGGTTGATAACGTGATGGTCGCGCCGAAAAGTGATGCGCAGGTCCTGCTACCAACGGGCGTTCAGGGCAATGTCACGTTCCAGACTGTCAATGATTATGGCGCCGTGACCCCGGCCCAAACGGTTAGCGTGCGTTGAGATAACGATGAATAAGACAACGTATTTTCCTGGCCTGTTACCGGGGGTTACGCCACCGCTGGCGGGGGTGGCGTTGTCCACGCTGGCGGCGCTTTTTCCCTCTTTAAGCCATGGGGAAAGCTATTTTAATCCGGCCTTTTTATCTGCGGATACGGCAACCGTGGCGGATTTATCACGTTTTGAAAAAGGCAATCATCAGCCTGAAGGTGTTTATCGTGTGGATATCTGGCGCAACGATGAGTTTGTTGCCACTCAGGATATTCGTTTTACGACCAGCGCGGGAAAAGCCGGGGAGAAGTCTGGTGGGCTGATGCCGTGTTTTGGACTCGACTGGGTGAAGCGCCTTGGCGTCAATATCACCGCATTTCCGGCACTCAGTAAGGATCCGAACGATACCTGCATCAATCTACCTGAGGCGATTCCTGGCAGTGAGATTGCATTTGATTTTTCTACCCTGCGCTTAAACGTCAGCCTGCCGCAGGCGTCAATGTTAAACAGCGCGCGTGGCTATATTCCGCCGGAGGAGTGGGATGAAGGGATCCCGGCTGCGCTGGTCAACTACAGCTTTACCGGCAGCCGCGGCAGTGACACTGACAGCTATTTCTTAAGTATGCTCAGTGGCCTGAACTATGGCCCCTGGCGCTTGAGAAATAACGGCGCATGGAGCTATTCCAAAGGTGACGGATACCACTCACAAAGCTGGAAAAATATCGGTACATGGCTTCAGCGCGCGATTATCCCGCTGAAGGGTGAACTGGTGATGGGCGACAGCAACACCGGCAACGACGTTTTTGACAGCGTCGGGTTTCGCGGGGCGCGGCTCTATTCCTCAGACAGTATGTATCCCGACAGCTTACAGGGCTACGCGCCAACCGTTCGCGGCATTGCGCGTACCGCAGCGAAACTGACCATTCGTCAGAATGGCTATGTGATTTATCAAAGCTATGTTTCACCGGGCGCTTTTTCGATAACCGATCTCAACCCGACGTCATCCAGCGGTGACCTTGAGGTGACGGTGGACGAAAAGGACGGCAGCCAGCAGCGCTATACGGTGCCGTACTCCACGGTTCCCTTGTTACAACGAGAAGGGCGTTTCAAATACGACGTGGTTGCCGGGGATTTTCGCAGCGGCAATAGCCAGCAATCTTCACCGTTCTTTTTCCAGGGAACATTAATTGCCGGGTTACCAGAAGGCTACACCGCTTATGGCGGTACGCAGCTGGCCTCACGTTACACCGCGGTAGTTTTAGGCACCGGCCGAAACCTGGGGGACTGGGGGGCGGTTTCTGTGGATTTAACCCATGCGCGCAGTCAACTGGCGGATGACAGTACGCATCAGGGGCAGTCTTTGCGTTTTCTGTATGCAAAATCGCTGAACAACTTTGGTACAAACTTCCAGCTGTTGGGATATCGCTACTCAACGCGCGGCTTCTATACCCTCGACGATGTCGCGTATCGCAGCATGGAAGGGTATGAGTATGAATACGACAGCGAAGGCAATCGCCACGACGTGCCCGATGTGAAGAGTTACCACAACCTGAGTTACAGCAAAAAGGGCCGCTTCCAGATTAACATTTCGCAGAACCTGGGAGACTACGGCTCGCTGTATGTTTCGGGGAGTCAGCAAACGTACTGGAATACCTCAGACACCAATACCTGGTATCAGGTGGGCTATGCCAGCGGCTGGCAGGGAATTAGCTATTCACTCTCCTGGTCGTGGAATGAATCGGTAGGCATCTCCGACACCGACCGTATTCTGGCATTCAATATGTCAGTGCCGTTCAGCCTGCTAAGCGGACGGCGCTACTCGCGTGATAACGCGCTCGATCGCACCTACGCCACTTTTAATGCCAACCGCAACAGCAACGGACAAAACAGCTGGCAGAGCGGGATCGGCGGTACGTTACTGGATGGACGCAACCTGAGCTATAGCGTGAATCAGGGGCACAGCAGCACCAACGGTTACAGCGGAAACGCCAGCGCCAACTGGCAGGCGGCTTATGGCACGCTGGGCGTGGGATACAACTACGATCGCGATCAGCATGACTATAACTGGCAGCTCTCCGGTGGCGTGGTGGGGCATGCGGACGGTATTACGCTCAGTCAGCCGCTGGGGGACACCAATGTGCTGGTTAAAGCACCTGGCGCGCAGGGTGTGCGGATAGAAAACCAGACCGGCGTGCAAACCGACTGGCGCGGATACGCGGTGATGCCGTATGCCACCGTTTATCGCTATAACCGCGTCGCGTTAGATACCAATTCAATGAACAACAATACCGATGTGGAAAATAACGTTAGCAGCGTCGTGCCAACGCAAGGGGCATTGGTGCGAGCCGCGTTTGATACACGTATCGGCGTGCGGGCGCTGATAACCGCGAAATATGCAGGTAAACCTGTGCCATTTGGATCCGTTGTGCGTGAAAACACCAGCGGCGTGACCAGTATGGTGGGCGAAGACGGACAAATCTACCTGAGCGGCTTACCGCTAAAAGGCGAATTGCTGATCCAATGGGGGGAAAGCGCTAACGCTCGCTGCGTGGCGCACTATGCCTTGCCTGAGGAGAGTCTGAAACAGGCGGTGACGCTCACGAACGTGACGTGCGAATCTCCAACGGCACGACAGGAATAATACGATGAAACGACAAACAGGTTTGTTACTGGGAAGCGCTTTACTGCTGATGGCTCATTCGTCCTGGGCGACGGTCTGTCAAAACTCGAATGGCACACCAACGGATGTTTTTTACGATCTGTCGAACGTCTTTAACAGCAGCAATAATCAGCCGGGGCAGGTGGTGACGTTACCGGAAAAATCGGGCTGGGTTGGCGTTAATGCCACCTGTCCGGCTGGGACAACGGTGAATTACACCTATCGAAGCTATGTCACTGAACTTCCGGTTCAAAGTACCGAGGGTGGTTTTCAGTATCTGAAGCTCAATGACTACCTGCTGGGGGCCATGAGCATCACCGACAGCTATGCCGGGTTGTTTTATCCTCCGCGAAATTATATCCGTATGGGCGTTGACTCGAACGTTTCGAAGCAGAAGCCTTTTGGCGTACAGGATTCAAACCTGGTGTTTAAACTCAAAGTGATCCGCTCGTTTATTAACATGGTGCCGATCCCGCGCCAGACCATGTTCAGAGTCTATGTCACGACCAGTACTGGAGATGCGCTAAGCACGCCGGTTTATACCATCAGCTACAGCGGTAAGGTGGAGGTGCCACAAAACTGTGAGGTGAACGCAGGGCAGATTGTCGAGTTTGATTTTGGCGATATTGGCGCATCGTTGTTCAGCAAGGCGGGGGCAGGAAACCGTCCCGAAGGCATTAATCCGCAGACCAAAACGGTGGCGATAAAATGCACCAACGTCGCTGCACAGGCATACTTAACCATGCGGGTAGAGGCCGAGAAAGCCTCTGGGCAAATGATGGTATCAGACAATCCTGACTTAGGGTTCATTGTCGCCGACAAAACCGGTAGACCGCTGACGCCCAATAATCTGTCCAGCACGATCCCATTTCAACTGGATGATAACGCCGCGGCAAACGTGAGTATTCGGACATGGCCGGTCAGCGTGACGGGGAATAAACCTACCGAAGGGCCTTTTACTGCCCGTGGCTATCTGCGAGTAGATTATGACTAACAAGCAAACGCCAACTTCATGGGCGCTTCTGGTGATGCTGCCCATACTGACATTCAGCTCGTTGTGCCATGCGGCCTCATCGCTGGGCGAAATCAATATTGAACTGCGCGGAAACGTGGTGGACTTTACCTGTGCGGTGATTGCCAGCGACAGCAATAAGTCGGTTGAATTGGGCACCTGGCCAACAAAGCAGTTACAGACCAGCGGGGATACTACCCAACCAGTCGCGTTTACGCTGAAGCTGGAAGGCTGCCCGCCGGGATCCGCGTCAATAACGTTTTCTGGTACTCCGGCCCCGGGTACGACGTTGCTGGCGCTTGATGACGCGGTGATGGCGCAAAAGGTGGCGATCGAACTGCATGACAGTGACCGTACGCGATTACCGCTCGAGCAGGCCAGCCAAACCGTAGGGATTGATGAAAACGGCAATGCCACGCTGACCTTTTTCGCCAACTATATCGCGTTAGCAGACGGGGTTCAGCCAGGCCTCGCCAGGGCCGATGCCACATTTATGATTAACTATAACTAATCAATGCGCGGATAAAACGCTCCCGAACGAAGTCTCGCCGGGAGTGCTATTACATTAATTCATGCATTTTTGCGTAATCGATCAGCTCAACGATAGTGTGCAAGCCGAGTTTGGCGTAGATGTTAGCTTTGTGAGCACTAATCGTTTTATTGCTGAGTAACAGCTGCTCAGCAATTTCCTTATTAGAGAGCCCATTTGCCAGATAACGCAAAACCGTAACTTCGCGATTAGAGAGCGGCATGTCATTCAATACACCTTTTTTCATATTTATATTGTTAATGAAGTTAAGGGTGTCTGAAGGGAAAAAAGAATATCCCGATAAAATCATTTTTACCGCATTGTAGATATCATTTAAATCCTTTCGTTTACTGACGAAACCATTTGCACCGGCCCGGATAGCACGCCCGGCATAAAAAGACTCCGATTTGGAGGAGAGAAACAGCACCCGAGTATTCTCCTGCAGAGACTTTATTCTCTTGAGTAATGTAAATCCATCTGAACCAGGTAGTTCAATATCCAGAATGACAAGATCGACAGGGTAAGTGCGCAGGTGCTCTATTGCCGTACGGCTGTCATCGGTCTTCAACACAACCTGGATATTACTGTTTTTTTCAAGTAGTACTTCTATCGACATTCTGACAATAGGGTGTTCGTCCATAATGATAACGGATGCTGGTTTCATTGTTGTATGCCTCAAACTGTATGCGTATCTTGATAATTTTATAAAACATCAGGCGTTATAATATTGTCAAATAGCCAAGGGTTGTTCTGAGGGAGAGTCGAATAAATATTATTTCATCCTTGTTTATTCGGTTGCTCTTCTACAGAACAATGAATTTGTGGAAAATCCATTTCACACTGGGAAAACTAACAATTAATCAGAAAACTATGGGGATTATACCTGCTCTGTTCTTTCGGAAAAGGCTTACAACATTCAGGTTGTTAATGTCAGTTAGGATGTTCTAAAAGATCCAGATGTGTTAATGACTATTGGCATTATTTTACTGCTGTTTGAATTATGGCAGACTGAAAAAAATTTTTAAATGGTAAAAACAATACAATAAACTAATTGTTTAGGATTTGTTAAGGTGGGAATGACGCTATTTGTGCTGATATGCACAGAATCAGTATGGTTTACTGGGGTGGTGGAAGTTAGCATAATACCAGGAATAGTTGTAAATATTAAATAGTTGTGAAATTTAGATCTTTTATCTCATATAAAAATAAGTAATTTCCTAAAAAATCTTATGGCACATAGGGTTAGGGTGTTAAATTAAATGAGCAGAGGTAACGCTGAGGCGATGTATCAGGTGCAAAAAACGCTGCCGGTTTGCTAAGCCCAGACGCGCAATCAGCTGGTTCAGGCGATAGATGATACGGTGGTAGGGGCGAGCTTGTAACAAAGCAATCTCTTTTAAGGAGTTACCTTGTAAAAGTAATTCCACCATCTCCCAATCGAGCTGGTTTATGTGCCTGGAGTGAATATAGTTAAGGACTGGCGACAATAAAGCGCGGCGCATCTCCGGGAGGCGCAGGCTACGTGACAAGATATAAAATGGACCGGACAGAGAAATAAAAGGGATTAGGTCTTCATCGTGGCGGGAAAGCAATATGAAGATTTGGATGTTATTCCGCGGTTTAATTAGCTGGCGCAGATACTCCAGAACATCAAAATAAGAGATTGTTAAACCTTCCATATCAACCACTAACTGACTAATTACCGACTCTCGCAGGCTGACTTTGGCCGATTCAATCGTCTGGAAGATCGCGGTACGTGCTCCTGAAAATAAATGTCGACCCAGCGCATAGGCCAGATAGTAATCTGTCGTAATAATCGCCTGAGATATAGTGTCACTCGGTAATGTGTATTCGAGTTTTTGCGTCAGATACTCAAGTTGGTCAAATACCTGTGATGTGTAGTGAGGATATTGCCAGGTACAGTTAGTGTTTCGTATACGGCGATGTCGATCCCGGCGTTTTGCGCTGTGCATCCTTTTCCATTCCATTTCTGTTGCGGCAGGTCTGGATAAATTGCCGACTATAAACATCCCTGACCCAAATTTTCTCCAGCGTAAAGGCGAGTTTCCTTGTGCTGTTGGGTTTCAATGCTTCAGCAATCATCAGACTGGCAATTGCGTATCCCATCAGAATAATCTGCCGGAAGTTTTCTGATGTCTTACTCAATGCCCAAAAAGTCGTTTTATCCAGTTCAACCTCTCTATGGGATTAGATAAAATATTACCGGGTGTGTCTTTCTGTTACCCCGGAAATAGTAAGCCAGGATTATTCTGGCAGCATGGAGATAGGTACAGTAGGTGCCGATACTTAATTGGTGATGAGATTTTTCTCAATAAAAAATCAGGCAGAGAGATGCCACCTAATT
Source organism: Citrobacter sp. Cpo091 (assembly GCF_030332645.1). Lineage (NCBI taxonomy): Bacteria > Pseudomonadati > Pseudomonadota > Gammaproteobacteria > Enterobacterales > Enterobacteriaceae > Citrobacter > Citrobacter sp. Cpo091. Next base: position 415,041 of record NZ_JAOWHL010000034.1, on the reverse strand, counting down.
TTGTAGAAAGTTCAGATGCGCCCGGATGTATCTTAAGAATTGCTGATCGTTTTTCACATGCAGCTTTTTCATAATGCTGCGACGGGTGGCTTTGGCCTGAATTTCGCTTACCGAGAGCAAGTGGGCCGTTTCGGCTAAGGTATAGCCGCTGGCGAGAAACATTAAGAACTGACGTTCTTCGATAGAAAAGTTGCGAGTGGTGCAGTAATGGCAGATAGTTGCGGGCACGTTGTTGCGCAGCGCACGTTTTTGCAGGATGAGGACTAATTTTTTAGTCATTTCCTCAACGTCATCTTCCCGATAGATCAGTGGCAACATGTACAGGCAGGGCCGGAACATCAGCTTATCTTTATCGTTTCTGTTGCAGATGACAACCCGGTGTTGGCGGCGGGTATGGACCGGAATCTGATAGCAATCGGCGCTGAGCCAATCTTCATCCAGGGAAATAAACGCGATGTCAGCGCGATCGATATCCTCGACAGGCAAAAAGCAAATCTCCTGATGCCACTGATTTGCCAAATGGGAGATGATAATTTTTAGTCCATGTTCGAAGTGACTGTTTTCTTCCTTGATGGCGATACTTAACATTAAAGAGTTCCTGAACCGCTGGAGGGGTAAGGGAATGTTAAGCAAAATCATAAATATTCTAAATACATGTATCCCTAAATCTGGCGTTTCGTGGGCTGAGTTGTTACCAGGCGATTTCCTGGATACCCTTGAACAAGCAGAAAAAATCAACATTCGTTCACTTCGCCAGCAACTGAAACAAAAGGCATTGACTCAGCAGGCGCTGACCGTATAATTCACGCGTTTCATCTGCATGAAGTAATCACTTCGCAATGCGCCCTTAGCTCAGTTGGATAGAGCAACGGCCTTCTAAGCCGTAGGTCGTAGGTTCGAATCCTACAGGGCGTACCATTCAAAGTCAGTCCCTATGCTCAGCTTCAACGTATCGTTACGCGCGGGACGGTTTTTCTGCTTCCAGCCAACGTTCTACCTCATAAAGACTTTGTTGGATCTCCTCTCTGAGTGAAAAATCACCCAACGGCTGCTGTTCAAGTGCTGCACACATCGTGCTGGCTGAGCGCATTCCCATGCTGGCGCAGCTGCTTTTTAGCTGATGCGTCAGACGTTTTATCCGCTCGTCGTCATGTGCTGCGCGGGCAGCGTCAATCTCATCTAATACAGGAAGAGTGTGTTGCTTAAAGAGCGCTAACCATTCGTGCACCTTTTGCCACCCCATAACCTGGATATCTCCAGCCAATTGCTGAAAATCTAACCGTTTGTTGTCATTTTCTGATGCAAGCGGGAGAGTCGCACTACCGTGCAGATAATGCGTAATAAGTCGACTGAGTTCATCCCGGGGGACTGGTTTTTGAATAATGCCAAGGAACAGGGTGCTGGTTCTTTGGCTTAGCGTTTCGTCGATGACGTGCGCGCTAAAGCCGATCAGGCTAAGTGCCGGATAGTCGTGGGCTAACTGCTGCGCCAGCGTGATCCCGTCGATATCAGGAAGATCGAAATCAACCAGAGCAGCATCGTAGCGTGTATCTTCCTGCAATATTTTTAGCGCCTCAGCGGCGCTGCTGGCAGCAGTAACCTGTGCGCCATTGAGGATGAGCATTTCAGTACTGATACGTTGTGTAAGAGGATTATCCTCGATAAGCAATAAGCGTAAGCCCTGTAACGATATGGAGCGTTGTGCGGGTTTCATGATGGGCATCGTGGTTGCCCGCAATGGCAGACGCAGCTGGAAACAACTCCCGACGCCGGGCGTGCTGGTGACGCTCAGCTCTCCCTGCATTGCCTGAGCGAGACTGGCGCTGATGGTTAGTCCGAGTCCGGTTCCACCTCGTTTACTGCTTACCTGAACAAACGGCTGAAAAATATCGTGCTGGCGGGCAGGGTCAATACCACATCCCGTATCTTCAACCTCGATGTACCAGTTTTTGCCCTCACATCGGCTACGCAGGATGATGTGTCCCCGATCGGTAAAGCGTAGTGCGTTGTTTAATAAATTAGTAATGATTTGCCGAATGCGGCGCGGATCGCCACGCAGGGAAGCGGGAACGTCATCGGCAAAATCCGCAACCAGCACGACCGGGCGACCAGCAACGCGGCTGTTCATGAGTTGAAGCGTACTTTCCAGCAAGGGTTTGGGTTCAAAAGGCTCATCGCCTATCGCCACATTTTTTCCACCGGCTTCGATGGCGGAATAGTCCAGAATATCGTTGAGGATGGTCAGCAAAGACTCGCCCGAGTCGGTGATTGCGCGTAGATTTTCCCGATGCTGTGCCAGGGAGGGATTGTCTGAGAGTAACTGCGCAGTGCCGAGGATACCATACAGCGGGGTGCGTATTTCATGGCTCATGGCGGCAAGAAACGCCGATTTTGCCTGGTTAGCTGTTTCAGCTTCTGCACGGGCCTGTCGGTGTTCAGATACCATAGAACGCAGCTCGGCGGTGCGAGCTTTAACCTGTGCAGCCAGATGTTCGCGATGGCTATTGAGGGCGTGAACACTGCCGCGAAAGGCATCCATCAACCGCCCGATGGTATCCAGTTCACGAACGCCTGCGGTTTCCGGGAATGGGGAGTCAATATCCCCCTCAAGCAGACGCTGTAACGCCTGGGTTTGCTGTGCCAGTGGTCGAGTGACTGAGCGATAAACCACACGCCAAAGTATAAGAATCAGCAAACATAATGACACGCCACCTAACAGCAGCAGCAAGTGTTGCCCGCGCTGGCTGGCCTGTTTGAGATGTGCCAGTCCGCTTTGATTACGCTGGCCGATGATTTCCACCAACTGGCTGACTTCGCTACTGAAACGGGTAAATTGCTCGATATTATTCTGCGATAAGATCTGCAATTGGGTCGTGATGTCATTATCCTGGCGATACAGGGACAGCAGCTCAACATAACGGCTAATCGTATTGACGGTGTTGGCCACCTGAGTGCGCACCACGGGATCTTCAATACGTATTTGTCGGCGCTGAAGTACTCTGACGGCGGCATTCAACTGGTTTTCCAGCGCAGCCAGGTTATTCTGCGCCTGGTTATTCCCCAGATTCATCACCATTTGCTGCACGCGTAGCGCACTCAGGCGCAGTTCATTCATCTGGTTATAATATTCCAGATCGATATCGATGAGCCTGTCCAGCGCGTGTTCAGCGGCCTGTCCCTGATGGCTCTCAATCAAATCATAAATGCTGGCCTGTGTCGCACCCGCCGACGTGGCGGCATTACTGGCCTGACCGCGTGCCATTTCGGCAACGTCAGCGGTGGCCTCAGTAATTTGCTGGCTGAGTTGTTGCTGTTGAGCGCGTAATTTCAGGCGTTCGCCAACCATCTCCCCCTGGTGGCTTAACGACCGGGCGATTTCTTTCTCCTGCTGTTCAATGGCAGAAGTATCAAAGCCCTGTTCTCGAAGGGTTCTGAGTAATGTGGTTATTTTCAGACTCTGGGCGGTTAACATTCTCCCCTGAGCCAGCCACATATTTTCATTGTCTGCGGTGGTCAGATTTTGTGCGGAAAACAGTTCCCAGGCGCTGGCTTCGCTGAGCTGGCGTGCCATATCCATGGTTGGAATTAGCGCCTGGGTATTGGCCTGCTCAACCTGGCTGACAAAACGCAAGTTATACCAGCCTGTCAGCGTACTGATGAGAGTCAGTGCCGCCATCAGCGCAAAGCCTATCCACAGTCGTTTGGTCAGAGATAAATTCACTGTCTGGTCGCCACAGATTAAAAAGGTTGAGTCCAAAAGAGGAAAGCAACTAGGATAAAGCCTTATCAATGTTGAGGCTATCATGCGCGTATTGGTTTTCCTGTTAATCACGCTTTTTCCCGGTTTGAGTCATGCGGCTGGGGCCGCATTGCTGCGCTGGCAGGATACGCAGCAGGCAGTCCCGGAACTGCAATCGGACGTTACTGCAAACAAAGTCTGGAAACTGTGCGCGCTGTATCCCAGCCTGAAAGACTCCTATTGGCTTTCAGTGAATTACGGCATGCTTGAGGCGGCGAGAAAATACGGAGTAAGTCTGAAGGTGTTAGAGGCGGGAGGGTATCGTCAGTTCTCCACGCAAAAAACACAAATCGCCCAGTGCCAGCAATGGGGAGCAGATGCCATATTGCTGGGTAGCAGCACGACGACTTTCCCGGATCTTTCCGCGCAGGTAGGCGCGTTGCCGGTCATTGAGGTAGTGAATGCGATACACGATCCGACGGTGAAAGCACGGGTCGGTGTTCCGTGGTTCCAGATGGGGTATCAGCCGGGCCGCTATCTGGTCAAGTGGAGCGGCGGCAAACCGTTAAAGGTTCTGCTATTGCCAGGACCTGATGACGCCGGAGGCAGCCGCGAAATGGTGGCAGGATTCCGTCAGGCGATTGCCGGTAGTCAGGTGAACATCGTGGATGTGGCGTTGGGGGATAATGATATTGAAGTTCAGCGCAACCTGTTGCAGGAGATGCTTGAGCGTCACCCGGATGTCGATGTGGTTGCCGGTACGGCAATTGCTGCGGAAGCGGCGATGGGAGAGAAGCGGAATCCGGGGACGCCGCTAACCGTGGTCTCTTTTTACCTGTCGCATCAGGTGTATCGCGGACTTAAACGCGAAAGAATCATTATGGCTGCCAGCGATCAGATGGTCTGGCAAGGTGAACTGGCGATTCAACAGGCGATCAGGGTGCTACAAGGGCAACCGGTACCGGAAAATATCAGTCCGCCGATCCTGGTGCTCACCCCGAAAAATGCCGACAGCCAGCATGTTCAACGCTCGCTGTCTCCTGGCGGGTTCCGTCCGGTTTATCTGTATCAGTACACGTCGGCCGCTAAAAAATAACCTTCGCCGTGCTGTGTCACCAGTAAATCAGCCCGTAGCTTGTGGCGCAAACGGCGGATCAGTACATCTACGGTGCGTAAGTCTGGATTGTCTACCCGTCGTGCCGAAAGCATACGCAGTAAACGTTCGCGGCTGAGAATTTCTCCCGGATTGGTGACAAAGGCGACCAGCATTTCATACTCGGCGCGGGTGAGTTTGATCGTCTCATCTCCCAGCTCCAGGGTATGCCGGGAGACATTCAGACAGTATCCGGCAAACTGATAGCAGTTATCTTTAGTCTCCGGCTGTGCCTGGCGGGCAAGATCGATACGCCAGAGCAAATTTTTAACCCGAACCACCAGTTCACGTAGCTCCAGTGGCTTGGTGACATAATCATCAGCGCCCATTTCCAGGCCAACGATCCGGTCAATTTGATCGCTACGACCTGTCACCAGAATGATCCCCACCGTTGAGCGTTCGCGCAGGGCGCGGGTCAGCATTAAGCCATTTTCGTCCGGGAGGTTGATATCCAACAGAATGAGATCGACAGGATGTTGTGACATTATTTCACGCAGACCAGCTCCGCTGGCGGTGACAGAGACATGATAACCTTCCTGTTCAAAATATGCCTGTAACCTCGCCTGGGTAACGGGTTCATCTTCAACAATGACAATGTGATGCGGCATCCTGATGGTGTTCTCTTTCTGTTCATATCTGTTCACATTGTGCCGTAAGCCATTCATCCTGACCAGTGTTGCTGTTCACATTTGAGAAATAAGATCCTCTGTAACTAAACCATAAGATTACAGGGGCTATTATGCGGAAACTATGGAGGGCGCTGCTCAGACCGAGCGCACGTTGGTCAGTGTTGGCGCTGGTCGTTATCGGGATTGTGGTCGGTATTGCGCTGATCGTCTTGCCGCACGTTGGTATTAAATTAACCAGTTCTACCGAGTTTTGCGTGAGCTGCCACAGTATGCAGCCGGTTTACGAAGAATATAAACAGTCTGCGCATTTTCAGAATGCCTCCGGGGTGCGCGCAGAATGCCATGACTGCCACATTCCATCTGATATTCCAGGCATGGTGAAACGTAAGCTGGAGGCCAGCAACGATATTTACCAAACCTTTGTTGCCCACTCTATTGATACTCCAGAGAAATTCGAAGCCAAACGCGCAGAGCTGGCGGAGCGCGAATGGGCGCGAATGAAGGAGAACAACTCCGCGACCTGTCGTTCTTGTCATGACTATGATGCGATGGACCACGCGAAACAACATCCCGAAGCTGCGCGCCAGATGAAGATTGCGGCCAAGGACAACCAATCCTGTATCGACTGCCATAAAGGTATTGCGCACCAGCTTCCCGATATGAGCAGTGGTTTCCGCAAGCAGTTTGATGAGTTACGCGCCAGGGCGAACGACGATGGCGAGACGCTCTACTCTCTGGACATCAAACCTATTTATGCCGCCAAAGGTGATAAAGAACCTGCAGGTTCACTGCTGCCCGCTTCTGAAGTGAAAGTGTTAAAGCGTGACGGTGACTGGCTGCAAATTGAAATTGTGGGCTGGACCGAGAGTAATGGGCGTCAGCGCGTGTTGGCGCAACTGCCGGGCAAGCGCATTTTTGTGGCTTCCATTCGTGGCGACATCCAGCAGCACGTGAAGACGCTGGAGCAAACCACCGTTGCGGAAACGAATACGCCATGGAGTAAATTGCAGGCCACTGCCTGGATGCAGAAGGGCGATATGGTCAACGATATCAAACCTATCTGGGCTTATGCCGACTCGCTCTATAACGGAACCTGTAACCAATGCCACGGTGCACCAGAGAAAGAACACTTTGATGCTAACGGTTGGATTGGCACGTTGAACGGCATGATTGGATTTACCAGTCTGGATAAACGTGAAGAACGTACCTTGCTGAAATATTTGCAGATGAATGCCTCTGACACTACGGATAAGCCGCATGGCGATAAGGGAGAAAGCAATGAAAAATAACGATCTCTTTCAGGCATCGCGCCGACGTTTTTTGCTGCAACTGGGCGGCTTGACCGTAGCCGGTATGTTAGGGCCTTCGCTGCTCACGCCGCGTAGCGCTAATGCCGCAGAGGTGCAGGGGGCAGGCGTCAAAGAGGGGATTCTGACCGGTTCTCACTGGGGGGCGATTCGTGCCACCGTGGTTGACGGTCGTTTCATTGAAGCCAGGCCGTTCGAGCGCGATAAATACCCGTCAAAAATGATCGCCGGACTCCCGGATCACGTACACGGTGGAGCGCGTATTCGCTACCCGATGGTCCGCGTGGACTGGTTGCGTAAACGCCATCAGAGCGATACCTCACAACGTGGAGATAACCGCTTTGTGCGCGTTTCGTGGGATGAAGCGCTGGATTTCTTCTATCAGGAGCTGGAGCGCATTCAGAAGACTTATGGTCCGAGCGCGCTGCTAACGGCCAGCGGCTGGCAATCGACCGGGATGTTCCACAATGCTTCCGGGATGCTGGCGCGTGCCATTGCGCTGCATGGCAACAGCGTGAGTACGGGGGGCGACTATTCCACCGGTGCCGCTCAGGTGATCCTGCCGCGCGTAGTCGGGTCAATGGAGGTATATGAGCAGCAGACTTCCTGGCCACTGGTACTCGAAAACAGCAAAACCATTGTGCTGTGGGGTTCTGACCTCATCAAAAACCAGCAGGCGAACTGGTGGTGTCCAGATCATGATGTCTATGAATACTACGAGCAACTGAAGGAAAAAGTGGCACGGGGCGAGATTTCGGTCATCAGCGTTGACCCGGTCGTCACCTCGACTCATGACTACCTGGGCCGTGACAAGGTTAAGCACATCGCCGTGAATCCGCAGGCTGATGTACCGCTACAGCTGGCGCTGGCACACACGCTGTATACCGAGAAGCTCTACGATAAGCATTTCCTCGAGAACTACTGCGTTGGGTTTGAGCAATTTCTGCCTTATCTGCTGGGAGAAAGTGACGGACAGCCTAAAGATGCCCAGTGGGCGGAAAAAATCTGCGGGATTGATGCTGAGACAATCCGTGAACTTGCGCGGCAGATGGCGGGCGGCAGAACGCAAATTATTGCTGGCTGGTGCGTGCAGCGTATGCAGCACGGGGAACAGTGGGCGTGGATGATCGTGGTGCTGGCCTCAATGCTCGGGCAAATTGGCTTACCCGGGGGGGGATTTGGCTTTGGCTGGCACTACAACGGCGCGGGCACCCCAGGACGTAAAGGCGTTATCCTGAGCGGATTTTCTGGTTCTACCACCGTTCCACCGGTACATGACAGCACCGATTATAAGGGCTACAGCAGTACTATCCCGATCGCGCGTTTTATCGATGCGATTCTGGAGCCGGGCAAGAGCATCAACTGGAACGGTAAAACCGTCAAGCTGCCACCGTTGAAGATGTGCGTTTTTGCCGGGACCAACCCTTTCCATCGTCACCAGCAGATCAACCGTATTATTGAGGGCTGGCGTAAGCTGGAAACCGTTATCGCCATCGACAATCAGTGGACTTCGACCTGTCGATTCGCCGATATCGTATTGCCGGCGACGACCCAGTTTGAACGTAACGATCTCGACCAATATGGCAACCACTCCAACCGCGGCATTATCGCTATGAAGCAGCTGGTGCAGCCGCAGTTTGAAGCGCGTAATGATTTCGATATTTTCCGCGATCTTTGCCGCCGCTTTAACCGTGAAGAAGCGTTCACAGAAGGGCTGGATGAGATGGGCTGGTTGAAGCGCATCTGGCAGGAAGGAAGCCAGCAAGGGAAGGGACGCGGTGTTCATCTTCCGGCTTTCGACGTTTTCTGGAATCAGCAAGAGTACGTTGAATTCGAACATCCGCAGATGTTTGTCCGTCATCAGGCCTTCCGCGAAGATCCCGACCTTGAGCCTCTGGGGACGCCGAGCGGTTTGATCGAGATCTATTCGAAAACTATTGCCGATATGCAATATGACGATTGTCAGGGGCATCCAATGTGGTTTGAGAAAATCGAACGTTCACACGGTGGGCCTGGATCGCAGCGTTGGCCGCTGCATCTGCAATCCGTCCACCCGGATTTCCGTCTGCATTCACAGCTCTGCGAGTCCGAAGCGCTGCGTAAGCATTACGCGGTAGGTGGCAAAGAGCCGGTGTTTATTAACCCGCAGGATGCCAGCGCCAGGGGGATCCGCAACGGCGATATAGTTCGTGTATTTAATGCGCGTGGACAAGTGCTGGCCGGCGCGGTTGTCTCCGATCTCTACTCGCCGGGCGTGGCGCGCATCCATGAAGGTGCCTGGTACGATCCTGATAACGGTGGAGAAAGCGGAGCGCTGTGTAAATACGGTAATCCGAACGTGTTAACCCTAGATATCGGCACGTCTCAGCTGGCGCAGGCGACCAGTGCGCATACTACGCTGGTGGAAATTGAGAAATATACCGGTAAGGTGGATAACGTGACGGCGTTCAGCGGCCCGATAAAAATGGTGGCGCAGTGCGAATATGTCCCGGCGGAGAAGGTGACGTCATGATGAAACACACCTCCCTGACGACAGAACAGATGGCCTGTGTTTATGCATGGTTGGCGCAAATGTTTTCCCGGGAGCGTGACGGTGAGGGATTAGCGCAATTGCAGTCCAGCGAAATGACTGAGTGGTTCACCGTACTCAAAGGTGAACCGTCGCTTGAGGCGGATGTTCTTTTGCTGGAAGCGAAAATTGCCGCGCTCAAGGTACGTGAAGACGCTACCCTGGAAATGGCGGCTGATTTTTGCAGCCTGTTCCTGATGTCGGATAAACACGCCGCGTTACCCTATGCGTCGGCTCATCTTGAAGAAGGGCCAAACTACGGGGTCATTAAACAACTGTTATCTGATGCGGGCATGCAGGTAAGCGATACGTTTAGCGAATCAGCCGATCATCTGGCGATTTTTATCGAACTGCTGAGCCATCTGCATTTTTCTCTTGGTGAGCCAGGGGTTAGCCGTCAGCGTATTGATGCGTTGCGCAGAGAAACGCTGGCGGGGCTGTTACGCTGGTTACCGGAGTTCACCGCTAAATGCCGCCGATATGATGACTTTGGTTTCTACGGTGCGTTGAGCCAGCTGCTGCTGGCATTTGTCAGGCTGGATCATCAGAACTGAGTGATGGCCTGAGCCACAGAAAAACGGGAGCACATTCGCTCCCGTTTTAACCCTATCACCGCACAACCAGCACCGGGCATTTCGCGTGGCGGACTACGGCTGCCGCCGTTGAACCCAGTAAATAAGTGCTAAACCCCGGCTTGTGTGAGGCGATGACGATAAGCTCGGCGTCAACCGCCTCCGCCAGCTTGAGAATCTGATCCTTCGGCGGGCCGTAAACGACGTGGGTTTGAGTCCTGCCGGCAGGAATATTGAACTGCTTAATAATTTCTTCGAGTTTTTCGCTGGCCTTGGCCTGCAGACCACTTCTGTCCGGAAACTCGGTAGAGTAGGCCAGTCCCAGCGAGGCATAGAACGGAACGGTAGGAATAACGGCTAAAAAGTGGACCTTCGCGGTTTTGGCATGCGCCTGGACCTGCGGCACAACATGACGAGTGAGATCGGCTTCAGAGATATCAATGGGCACCAGAATTGAGCGATACATATTCACTACCTCCTGTTTGTTTTACCTCTACCCTGAGTGTAGCGAAAGTTGTTTCTGTATAATAAGTGACCAGATCAAGGATGTGTGCATCAGTGCGGGCCAATGAAATGTGTGTGTGTCGTATGTCTGGCCGTAATGTATATGTGAGCGAAATAGTAAGACAGGTATCTTCATTAATACGTGTAATCGCAAAATAGAAAAGGGTTCTTTTTTATATGCTTTCATTGTATATTTAATTATATAGCGAGTGTTAACGCGGGATTAACTTCAGCGACTTTTACTGTTTATAGAATTTTTATTCTGAAGTTTGTGTGGTTAATGGATAATCAAACCTTGCATGTAGAATAAAACTCTAATTTTAAACGAAATTTGATATTTACATTTCATTCTCACTAATTATGCGAGCCCCTTCAAACTTACCCATTGGCTGATTCTTATTTCTCTCTTTGCTTGATGAATATCAATAAATAGCTGCTTTAGGATATTTATTGTCTACCTCTAAAAGGGTATTCGTCTGATGGAAATAAAAGATGAGAAAAATAAATAAAACTATCCTATGGACGATGCTGCTGTGCATTGTTCTTGGCGCAGTTATTGTTTTGGCAGGGCAATGGACATTACATAAAACCTCGAGTACAGAATTCTGTTTGTCTTGCCATACGATGCAGGCGCCCTACGAAGAATATACCGGCTCGGTTCACTTCCAGAATCAGAAAGGCATTCGCGCAGAGTGCGCGGACTGTCATATCCCGGAGGGCGGTTTGGATTTTCTGGTGGCTAAGCTGCGGGCATCAAAAGATGTTTATCATCAGTTCATCACCAAAAAGATCGATACCCCGGAAAAATTTGAAGAACACCGTCTGGAGATGGCGCAAACCGTTTGGGCACAGCTCAAGGCTAATGATTCTGCGACCTGCCGTAGCTGCCACAGTATGGACGCCATGGATCTTGCCGCACAAAGCGCGGATGCTCAGAAGATGCACAAAATGGGCATCGCGGAAAAGCAAACCTGTATTGATTGCCATAAAGGCGTCGCCCATTTCCCACCTGAAATAAAAATGGATGACAGTGCGCTTAAAGGACTTGAAGCGCAGTCAGCCTCCACCCCAGCTTCAGCAACTGAACTTTATGCTGTAAGCAACACCGCGTTGGGAGATCTGGGAACTGTTTACCCGGCAACCAAAATGCAGGTCCTGAAAACAACGGACAATGCGCGACTGGTCGAGATTCGCGGTAGCCAGATGCAAGGAAGTGAACAGGTTATTTACTACGCAGCAGGGCAGCGTTTGATTCTTGCCAGCCTGAGCGAAAAAGGTCAACAGTCGCTGAAGATCCTCTCCGACTGGAAAAAAGATGACTACGGCAATGCGTGGCGAGATGTCGTGCTGCAGGGCGAATGGAGCGGTTCCGCACTCGCCAGCCGTGAACCTATGTGGGATTACGCGCGCAAACTCGACAATGTTTACTGCGCGGGCTGTCATGCGCCAATTCCGGCGAATCACTTCACGCTCAACGCCTGGCCTTCAGTAGCCAAAGGGATGGGGGCCCGCACCAATATCAGTGAAACCGAACTGGATATCCTGAGCCGTTACTTCCAGTACAACGCTAAAGACATGAATAAATAAGCGATCAATCAGGAGAAATCATGAAACTCACAAGACGTGACTTTATTAAGACGGCTGGCGCGGCAACCGGGACAATGGCGATTTCTTCGGTGATCCCAATGCCAGCCTGGGCCGAAGGCCAGAATGGCGGAGCAATCCTGACGGCAGCACGTTGGGGTGCGGTATACGTGGAAGTAAAAGACGGAAAAGTGGTTTCCTCAAAAGGTGCATTGCCGAAAACGGTGCCGAACTCATTACAGCAAACCGCGCCAGATCAGGTTCATACCAATATCCGCGTGAAGTATCCGATGGTGCGCAAAAGCTATCTGGAAAACCCGGGTAAAGCGGATGGCAAACGCGGTAACGATCCCTTTGTGCGGGTCAGCTGGGAACAGGCGCTGAAGCTCATTCATGAACAGCACAGCCGGATCCGCAGCAGCTATGGTCCGGCTTCGATATTTGCCGGTTCTTATGGCTGGCGATCCAGCGGCGTTCTGCATAAGGCGCAAACCTTACTGCAACGCTATATGAGCATGGCCGGTGGCTACGCTGGGCATACCGGAGATTATTCAACCGGTGCCGCGCAGGTGATCATGCCATACGTTGTGGGATCGGTTGAGGTTTATGAGCAGCAAACCACCTGGCCGATGGTGCTTGAGCACAGTCAGGTCGTGGTGCTGTGGGGGATGAACCCGCTCAACACCCTTAAGATTGCCTGGAGCAGCACGGATGAACAAGGGATCGAATACTTTAATCTGCTGAAGAAATCAGGGAAAAGCGTCATCGCCATCGATCCGATGCGTTCTGAAACCATCGAGTTCTTTGGTGATAATGCGACCTGGATTGCGCCACATATGGGGACCGATGTGGCAATGATGTTAGGGATCGCCCATACGCTGGTGAAGAAAAACCTTCACGACAAAGCCTTCCTGGAAAAATACACCACCGGATATCCGCAGTTTGAAGAGTACCTGCTCGGCAAGAGCGATAAAGTAGAGAAAACCGCCGAATGGGCATCTGGCGTGTGTGGCGTGCCTGCTGAGCAACTGGAAAAGCTGGCGGAAATTTTCTCCAGCAACAAAACCATGCTCATGGCAGGTTGGGGGATTCAGCGCCAGCAATACGGTGAGCAAAAACACTGGATGCTGGTGACTCTGGCGGCGATGCTGGGGCAAATTGGTACCGAAGGCGGCGGTTTCGGGTTCTCTTATCACTATTCCAATGGCGGTAACCCAACGCGCATCGGTGGGGTTTTACCGGCGATCTCCGCCAAAATTGAGGGTGGGTCATCGGCAGGTAATGACTGGGCGGTTTCCGATGCGGTGACCAGCCTGCCGGTAGCGCGAATTGTCGAAGCGCTGGAAAACCCAGGCGGCAAATATCAACATAACGGTAAAGAGCAAACCTTCCCGGATATCAAAATGATCTGGTGGGCGGGCGGCGCTAACTTTACCCATCATCAGGATACCAACCGCTTAATCAAAGCCTGGCAGAAGCCTGAACTGGTTGTCATCTCTGAATGCTACTGGACCGCTGCGGCCAAACACGCAGATATCGTTCTGCCAATCACCACTTCGTTTGAGCGTAACGATCTGACCATGACCGGTGATTACAGTAACCAGCATCTGATACCGATGAAGCAGGTCATTGAGCCGCAGTTTGAAGCGCGTAGTGATTTTGACGTATTTGCCGATCTGGCTGAGATGCTTAAGCCGGGGGGGAAAGCTGTCTACACCGAAGGCAAAGACGAAATGGCGTGGCTGAAGCAGTTCTATGACGTCGCGCAAAAAGCCGCCCGCGCCCAGCGTGTTGCCATGCCTCAGTTCAACGCGTTCTGGCAGCAGAATAAGCTGATCGAAATGCGTGAGAATGAAAAGAATAACAAATATGTGCGCTACGCGGATTTCCGCAGCGATCCGGTGATGAACGCACTCGGAACGCCGAGCGGCAAGATTGAAATCTACTCGAAAACGATTGAAGGCTATCAGTATAAAGACTGTCCGCCGCATGCGTCCTGGATTGAACCGGATGAATGGAAAGGAACTGCGGATAAAGATCAGCTGCAGCTACTGACGGCGCACCCGGCACATCGTCTGCATAGCCAGCTGAACTACGCGTCGCTACGTAAAGAGTACGCGATTGCCAATCGTGAACCGGTGACGATTCATCCGGATGACGCAAAAGCCAGAGGGATTGCCGAGGGCGATCTGGTCCGCGTATGGAATGCTCGTGGACAGGTTCTGGTTGGGGCGCACGTCAGCGACGGCATCAAACCGGGTATCATCTGTATTCATGAAGGCGCATGGCCGGATATTGAAAACGGTATCTGTAAAAATGGCGGCGCGAACGTGCTGACGGCGGATATCCCGACTTCAAGACTGGCGAACGGCTGTGCCGGGAATACCAGCCTGGTATACGCAGAAAAATACACCGGTGAAGCGCCAAAACTCACCGTCTTTGATGAGCCAGCAATTGTCACCATGTAATGATGACTGATAAACGGGTGCCGTAAGGCTCCCGTTTTTTATTGCTGTTTGGGCAACGTTTTACTGTTGTTACTCAGCCAGCACTATCACATCTCCCGTTGCCGGGGCGTCAGTTCCCGGTAGCCACAATCGCCCCCACGAACCGGTGCAATGACAGCCGAGCAGTTTTTCGGGTTGCTGTTGCTGAATAAATTGTCGGGTCCGCCATAGCTTAGCGGGGGAGGCGGCGCGTAAATGAAAGCCACCGACCAGGGCGTGAATTTTGGTAACCCCGGTGATTTTCTGGCAATGGCGTACGATGTTCTCTATTCCCCGATGCCCGCAACCGGTAATGATGACTAACCCGCGTGCAGATTTATAGATCAATACGCCTTCGTCACTGATGTAATCTGGCTGGAGTGTTTTCTCGCTAATCACGCCATAGGACTGTGGCGTGGGGACACTGATTTCCCCGGACCACAAAAAACGATCGCTGATAGCCAGCGGCTCGCGGGTGTATTCCATTATGAATCGAGAGTAGTTGTTATCACGCGAGAGTTTTTTAATTTTTCGTGGTGTTCCCGCAACCGTAACTGAGGCGTACCGTTCGCAGGCTATTTGGGGATGGCAAATGATACGGCTGTTATCCGCAAGCCACGGCACGCCGCCGCAGTGATCATAATGACCGTGCGACAGCACTACGGCGGTTAATTGGGTCAGGTCTACGCCCATTTGCGTAGCGTTGTGCATGAAGCTGCCATCCGGCCCGGTATCAAACAATATTGTGGTTGTTTCATCCTGAACTAACAGACTTAATCCAGGCTTGGCCAGTATTGATTTTTCTGCGCCAGCAGCGCGTCGGTTTTCAAGCAGCACTGTGAGGGTTAAAGCCATGCCTGACTCCCGTATTAAAACGGCATACTGTAATACATCGCTTTTGAGAGCGCTGTGATCGCAGCGCTCTTTAGCGTTATCCGTTATTCACGCACAATTTTGCCTGCGTTTCCTGCATCGCTGTCATTCCAGCTACCGTGACCATTTGTTTTAATCGTATAGGTGGCATAGCCGACACGGAAGGTCATCGTATCCTTATAGATATTTACGTCACGCACTTCATTACCATTGACGTAAACGCCGGAATCTTCGACGTGAATATCAACGCTGCGTTGACCATTGGTAAATTTGGCCACGTAATTTCCGCTGAATTTGCCATCAATACCGGCATTATCGTGGTTATCCGTGTTAGTGGTATTTTGCTGTTTTTCACCATGATGATGACGATTCTGCTGGCCGTTGCTGTTCTCAATAAAGCCATGATCGCGGTTCCACTGATAGGATTTATTCACATCGCAGCCATTGAGTTCACTCATCTGCGTACAACCTGAACGTTCATACTTTTTCTGCATTGCCGGGGTAATTGCACATGCTGTTGTGGCAGTTGTCAGGCCAAGGACCAGGAGGGTTAGCAGACGTTTATTCATTTTTTACTCACTATCATCATTAAATTTATTTATAGGAATGCGAACTTTTTGACTGTCATGTTTACGACGACGGCAGTCTCCCATTAAATATTAATGAAGCATACCAGGGGGAATCCTAATTTATAATTAGGGTGGGGTGGTGAATGCTGTAATACGCAACATAATAAGCTGTTTATTTACTTATTTTATACAATCCGGGTAGAGAGCTAAGATGTATTTACTTTTAGAAGAAGGATTTAATGAATTATTAATATTGACATTAACGATGAAGTGGGACGCGGGCTTGTATATAAACAGGCCCGCGTGGGGAGAGTAGTCCACAATATTCAAACTTCGCGTATTTATGGATGTCGTTGTCAATATAGTTCGTCTTTACCCCTGAGTGGAGATCTGCGCGCGGTGCTGCTCGGCCTGTACCTCATGAGCAAATGAATGGCCGTTGTTTACCGATTGGTGAACAACCATCGCTTTTTCGTGTTCATTCATTTGTGAAAATGATTGCGCATTGGTTGATGTTGACGATGAATTATTTGCTTGCGCGGCGTGTGCTTGTGCCATTTTTTGATGTGCAGGAGCGTCGCTGTTATTCATCATTTCATGAGCCATTGCGGCCTGCTGATGCATTTTGGGTGTTTCTGCCGCATTAACGCCAGCTGAAATAAAAAACGCGATAGCTAAAAAAGAGGACATCTTATTCATCATATTTCTCCTGTTTGGGTTTACGGAAGAAAGTATAATTAATAGGGGCTGTCAGTGGCGTGACAGGATTATGACGGTTGTGTCAGACAACAGGTGATGACGGGTATAAGCGTCATCACCATAAATTAAATCGCGTGCTTGGGCAGCGTCAGAATAAAGCGAGTGGCATGAGGGTCGGAAGTCACCGAGACTTTTCCTCGATGGGCAGTCACAATTGATTTCACAATCGCCAGACCAATGCCGCTGCCTTCGCCCTTACGCTGTCGTGAAGGGTCCACTCGATAAAAGCGGTCAAAGAGTCGCGGAAGATGTTGCGGGGGAATGGGGTTTCCGGGATTCTCAACGACTATCTGCACCTGGCCATCCGCCTCTTTCACCCGTACGGTTACCGACTCGCCTTTTGGCGTATAGCGCATGGCATTTGACAGCAGATTACTCATTGCCCGGCGTAACATTAATGGGTCGCCTGAAACCCAGCATGCGCGTCCTTCAAACCGTAAACCAACCTCACGCTCTTCAGCCCAGGCTTCGAAAAAGTCGAACACTTTACCGACCTCATCAGCCAGATTGAGCGCTTTTTTTTCTGGGATCAGCTGATTGTTATCCGCCTGTGCCAGAAACAGCATATCACTCACCATCTTCGACATACGGCCAAACTCTTCGAGATTGGAATACAGCACATCTTCCAGCTCTTTTTGGCTGCGGGTCTGGCTGAGCGCAATCTCCGTTTGGGTGACGAGGTTAGTTATTGGCGTGCGGATCTCATGGGCAATATCCGCTGAGAAGTTCGACTGGCGTTTAAATACGTCTTCGATGCGTTCGATCATATGATTAAACGAACTCACCAGTTGTTCCAGTTCAATAGGAACAGCTTGCGGATCGAGGCGTACATCGAGATCTTTCGAGGTGATATTTTGGATGCGACGACTGACGTTACGAATCGGTTCATGACCTTTGTATACGGCGAACAACACGATAAAAACAATCATCATGCTAATCAGCGATGCTGTCATAATCAGCTTGTTTTTCAGATCGTTAATATAGTGCAGATGAAAGTCGATCGATAATGCCAGATACAGCGTATACGCTGGTTTTCCATCGGCAAGCTGTCCTACCGGCAGGCGAATCATTCGCCAGTTAGACGATGTTTTCTGTCCGTGGATATGTTTGGAGGTTTGCAGTGTGGGGCCTGAGATAATAAAAACATCGCTGGCATGAGCATTTTTATCCGGCCTTGCACTGGCGATAAACTGCCGGAGATCCGGCGCATTGGGCGAATGGAAAATGGCCTTCTGGTTGCTATCTTCCAGAGAAATAATGACGTTCGAATAACCCGCCACCACATTTTTTAGCGTTTCCAGGCGGCGTGATTCTGGCTCGTTGGGTTGGTTAATAATCCTCTCCAGCGTGGCGCTAATCTCTTGTAAATCGTTGATGTCCTGCTCGGCGAAGTGGACTTTCACGGAGTGGATCATTATCCATGCAAAGGCGAAAAATGAAGCAATTGTCGCCAGGCTGATAAAAAAGGTCAGTCGTGTCGCCAGTGAAAAAGGGCGCCGCCATCGTTTACTGGTCATCAGGAACCTCAAGCATATATCCCACACCGCGCACGGTCTGAATCAGTTTCGGCTCAAAATCGTTATCAATTTTGGCGCGCAGACGCTTAACGGCGACGTCGATGGCATTAGTATCGCTGTCAAAATTCATATCCCAGACCTGGGAGGCGATCAGCGAGCGGGGTAAAACTTCCCCCTGATGGCGCAGGAAAAACTCAAGCAGCGTAAACTCTTTGCTGGTCAGGGTGATGCGCGTACCGCTACGGGTGACTTTCCTGCTGACCAGATCGACCATTAAATCCGCGACCTGAAACTGGCTTTCAACAATCACCGCAGCGCCCCGGCGCAGCAGCGTTCTGACCCGTGCCAGCAGTTCGGCGAAGGCAAATGGTTTAACCAGGTAATCATCAGCACCTAATTCCAGACCTTTAACCCGATGTTCAATGGTACCCAGTGCGGTGAGGAGAAGAATGGGCATTCCTTTGTTGGCGGAACGCAGCATCCGCACGATATCCCAGCCGTTTACATCCGGCAGCATGATGTCGAGTATGAGCAGGTCGTAATCGCCGGTCATCGCCAGGTGATACCCGTTCAGGCCGTTATCCGCCAAATCCACAACAAAACCCGCTTCCGTCAGGCCTTTCGTCAGGTATTCACCGGTTTTTTTCTCATCTTCGACTATCAAAACCTTCATCGCATTCTCCTTCTCGCACTGGTTGTGCGGACTTTCAATTCTAGGGAAGCGGGATCGGATAGCAATCTGTTATTGGGAAAATGACAGTTTTGTCATTTTCCTGTCACCGGTTAAACAGAGTCACTTCGTTAAAGTACAAGACTATAAATTCCTACTTATTTTAGGGACATCAGTCCGGTCAGGACGAGAAGAACTATGAGCAAATTTAAGCTTCTTACTCTCAGCGCTATATTCGTGCTCGCTGGTTGTTCATTGGCGCCGGACTATCAGCGCCCGGCCTTGCCGGTGCCACAGCAATTTTCTTTAAGCCAGAATTCCCTGGTGTCGGCTCCTGGTGAATACCAGGACACGGGGTGGCGAACCTTTTTTGTTGACGACCAGGTGAAGGCGTTGATTGGTGAGGCGCTGATCAATAACCGCGATTTACGCATGGCGACGCTGAAGGTTCAGGAAGCGCGAGCGCAGTATGGCGTCACGGACGCTGACCGTTATCCGCAAATCACGGCAGGCTCCAGCGGTACCTACAGCGGTAAATTAAAAGGTGATAGCAGCACCGATCGTGAATTCGAAGCTGGACTCAATCTCAGTTTCGACCTGGATTTCTTTGGGCGGCTTAAAAATATGAGTGAAGCCGAACGGCAGAACTTCTTCGCCAGCGAAGAGGCGCGTCGGGCGGTGCATATCTTATTAATTTCCAACGTGTCGCAAAGCTATTTCAACCAGCGTCTGGCTTACGCGCAGTTGCAAGTTGCCGAAGAAACGCTGCAAAACTATCAGCGCTCTTATGCTTTTGTAGAGAAGCAACTGATAACCGGTAGCACCAACGTACTGGCGTTGGAACAAGCGCGCGGTGTGATTGAAAGTACGCATAGCGAAATTGCCAAGCGTAAAGGTGAGTTGGCACAGGCCAATAACGCGCTGCAACTGTTGCTGGGTACATACGGGAAATTACCCGATGACCAGGCGCGCAGTCGTGGGGATATTAAACCGGTAACGCTGCCGCCATCGCTTTCGTCGCAAATACTGTTGCAGCGCCCGGATATTATGGAAGCTGAGCACGGATTATTGGCGGCAAATGCCAATATCGGTGCTGCGCGGGCGGCATTTTTTCCGTCGATAACGTTGACAAGTTCCGTGTCCAGTAGCAGTAGCGATCTTTCCAATTTATTTAATGCCTCCAGCGGCATGTGGAATTTTGTCCCCAAAATAGATATTCCAATCTTCAACGCCGGACGTAATCAGTCCAATCTCGACCTGGCAGAAATTCGCCAGCAACAGTCAGTAGTGAATTACGAACAAAAAATTCAGAACGCGTTTAAAGAAGTGGCGGATGCACTGGTGTTACGCCAAAGCATTGCCGATCAAATTAGTGGGCAGCAGCGTTATCTGGATTCATTGCAAATCACACTACAGCGCGCCAGAGCGCTTTATCAGAATGGCGCAGTTAGCTATATCGAAGTATTAGACGCAGAACGTTCTTTATTCGCTACGCGGCAATCGCTGCTCGATCTTAATTACGCCCAACAGGTTAATGAAATTAAACTGTTTGCTGCCTTAGGCGGCGGTTGGGTGGAGTAATCCTTAATATTAACTTTTCAGGAGCATGATGTATGAATACTACCGCCAAAGCCGTACTGTTTAGCCTTTTCTCTGTGGTTATGTTTAACGCCCAGGCCAATGAAAATCAGCATGGCGAGATGATGAATATGCAGCCAGCGGCTCAACAGGAACAACGCATTAGCGCTACCGGGGTGATTGAAGCTGTTGATATGGAGAGTAAAAAAATCACGATCAAACATGACCCTATTCCAGCGGTGAACTGGCCGGCCATGACGATGCGCTTTACGCTGGTTGCTGATACGAAGGCTGATGATATTAAGCCAGGCGATAAGGTCGCGTTTACGTTTGTTCAGCAGGGAAATCTCTCTGTGTTACGCGATATTCACATCAGTAAATAACGTTCTCGCTGGTCTCTTTTATTCTTGCCCGGGTTTTTGCGAACGCGGGCGAGACTATCGCGCAATGGAAATCACTATGGCGTCTTTAAATATTAAAAATACCGCGCTTATTCTCGGTAGCATGATTGCCGGCGGGATTATTTCTGTCGGTGTTTATACTTATTATTCATCGGCAAAAATATCGTCTGTAGCCGGGCCAGTTCAGCAAAAAGAAGCCAGAAAAGTGTTGTTCTGGTATGACCCCATGTATCCGAACACGCGCTTTGATAAACCGGGTAAATCGCCGTTTATGGATATGGATCTGATCCCGAAATATGCCGATGAAGAGACCGCGAACGCGTCATCGCCTGGCGTGCGCATCGATCCTACACAGACCCAGAACCTGGGGCTGAAAACAGAGCCAGTGCGTCGTGGACCACTGCACTACGCGCAAACTTTCCCGGCCAACGTTAGTTATAACGAATACCAGTTTGTTATTGTCCAGGCACGCTCTGCGGGCTTTATCGAGAAGGTTTACCCGCTGACCGTGGGGGACAAAATTAAGAAGGGTTCGCCGCTGATCGACCTGACTATTCCTGATTGGGTTGAGGCGCAGAGCGAATATTTATTGCTGCGGGAAACGGGCGGCAGCGCGACGCAGGTGGAAGGGATTCTGGAGAGATTACGTCTGGCTGGAATGCCTGAAGCGGATATTCAGCGCTTAAAATCGACGCGTAAAATTCAGACCCGCTTTACTCTGAAAGCGCCTATCGATGGGGTGATCACCGCATTCGATTTGCGTACCGGTATGAACATTTCCAAAGACAATGTGGTCGCGAAAATTCAGGGTATGGACCCGGTATGGGTTAGCGCGTCGGTCCCGGAATCTATCGCCTGGCTGATTAAAGATGCCTCGCAATTTACCATCACCGTGCCCGCCTGGCCGGATAAGCCTTTCACCATCAGCAAGTGGAGTATCTTACCAAGCGTTGATGCTACCACGCGTACGCTCCAGCTCCGTTTACAGGTCGATAACCCCGACGAGGCGCTCAAGCCCGGGATGAATGCTTACCTGCAACTGAAAACACAAAGCGAGCCAATGCTGCTGATCCCGTCTAAGGCACTGATTGATACGGGTACCGAGCAGCGGGTCATCACCGTTGATAACGAAGGCCGATTTGTGCCGAAACAGGTTGCGGTATTCCATGAATCCCAGGGGCTGACGGCTATCCGCTCCGGCCTGACCGAAGGCGAAAAAGTGGTGTCCAGTGGCCTGTTCCTGATTGATTCTGAAGCGAATATCTCTGGCGCACTGGACCGTATGCGCGCCCAGAACAGTAAGGCGCAAGACGCAGCCGCCATGCCAGCCCAGGCGACCCATTCACACTGAGGACATGATAAATGATTGAATGGATTATCCGTCGTTCGGTGGCAAACCGTTTTCTGGTGATGATGGGGGCGCTGTTTCTTAGCGTCTGGGGAACCTGGACCATCATCAATACGCCGGTTGATGCGCTGCCCGATCTCTCTGATGTTCAGGTGATCGTCAAAACCAGCTATCCGGGGCAGGCGCCGCAAATTGTTGAAAATCAGGTGACCTACCCGCTGACCACCACCATGCTGTCGGTACCCGGCGCGAAAACCGTGCGCGGTTTCTCGCAGTTTGGTGATTCCTACGTGTACGTCATTTTCGAAGATGGTACCGATCCTTACTGGGCGCGCTCGCGCGTACTGGAGTATCTCAACCAGGTTCAGGGAAAATTACCGGCTGGCGTTAGCGCGGAAATGGGACCGGACGCCACGGGCGTCGGCTGGATATTTGAGTACGCGCTGGTGGATCGCAGTGGGAAACATGATCTGGCGGAATTACGCTCTCTTCAGGACTGGTTTTTAAAGTATGAGTTAAAAACGATTCCTAACGTGGCGGAGGTCGCTTCGGTAGGCGGCGTGGTTAAACAGTATCAGGTCGTTATCGATCCGATGAAGCTGACGCAATATGGCATCAGCCTGGCGGATGTGAAATCGGCGCTGGATACGTCGAATCAGGAAGCGGGCGGCTCATCTGTTGAGATGGCTGAAGCGGAATATATGGTCCGCGCCAGTGGATATCTGCAAACGCTCGGTGATTTCAATAACATCGTCCTGAAAACAGGGGCCGACGGTGTACCTGTTTACCTGCGCGATGTGGCGCGCGTACAGATTGGACCGGAAATGCGCCGTGGGATCGCCGAACTGAATGGCGAAGGCGAAGTCGCGGGCGGGGTGGTTATCCTGCGTTCCGGTAAAAATGCGCGTGAGGTGATCTCTGCCGTTAAAGCCAAACTCGACACGCTGAAAAGCAGCCTGCCGGAAGGCGTAGAGGTAGTTACAACATACGATCGCAGTCAGCTCATCGATCGCGCCATTGATAACCTCAGCTACAAGCTGTTGGAAGAGTTTATCGTCGTGGCGCTGGTGTGCGCACTGTTCCTGTGGCATCTGCGTTCGGCGCTGGTGGCGATTATTTCCCTGCCGCTGGGGCTGTGTATCGCGTTTATCGTGATGCATTTCCAGGGTTTGAACGCCAACATCATGTCGCTAGGGGGAATTGCCATTGCCGTCGGGGCGATGGTTGATGCCGCAATAGTGATGATTGAAAACGCCCATAAGCGGCTGGAAGAGTGGGGGCATCAGCATCCGAATGAAAAGCTCGATAACGCAACGCGCTGGAAGGTTATTACTGACGCCTCGGTAGAAGTCGGCCCGGCATTGTTCATCAGCCTGTTGATCATCACGTTGTCGTTTATCCCCATTTTCACGCTTGAGGGGCAAGAGGGGCGACTGTTCGGCCCGCTGGCGTTCACCAAAACGTATGCCATGGCAGGCGCGGCATTTCTGGCGATTGTGGTTATTCCGATCCTGATGGGATTCTGGATCCGTGGAAAAATACCGGCCGAAAGTAGCAACCCGCTTAACCGTTTTCTGATCCGTATTTACCATCCGTTGTTGCTGAAGGTGTTGCACTGGCCCAAGACCACCATTCTGGTGGCGGTGCTTTCAATACTGACGGTTGTCTACCCGCTGAATAAAGTCGGTGGTGAATTCCTGCCGCAGATTAACGAAGGCGATCTGCTGTATATGCCTTCGACATTGCCGGGGATCTCAGCGGCGCAGGCAGCGGATATGCTGCAGAAAACCGACAAGCTGATCATGACCGTTCCGGAAGTGGCGCGCGTGTTTGGTAAAACCGGTAAGGCAGAAACCGCAACAGACTCCGCGCCGCTGGAAATGGTTGAAACGACGATCCAACTGAAGCCGCAGGACCAGTGGCGTCCGGGGATGACGATGGACAAAATCATCGCCGAGCTGGACAAAACCGTACGCTTGCCGGGGCTGGCGAATCTGTGGGTTCCGCCGATTCGTAACCGTATCGACATGCTCTCTACGGGGATCAAAAGCCCAATTGGCATTAAGGTGTCGGGTAATGTTCTGGCAGATATCGACGCCACGGCGGAGCAAATTGAAGAGGTGGCCAGAACCGTGCCGGGTGTCTCTTCGGCGCTGGCCGAGCGTCTGGTGGGCGGACGCTATCTCAACGTAGATATCAATCGTGAAAAAGCGGCCCGGTACGGTATGACCGTAGGTGCTGTGCAGCTGTTTGTGACCTCAGCGGTAGGAGGGGCAATGGTGGGCGAAACGGTGGAAGGGATTGCACGCTATCCTATCAACCTGCGCTATGCGCAGAGCTATCGTGATAGCCCGGAAGCATTGCGTAATCTGCCGATTCTGACGCCCATGAAACAGCAAATTACGCTGGCGGATGTCGCCGA
Organism: Citrobacter sp. Cpo091; assembly: GCF_030332645.1. Classification (NCBI taxonomy): domain Bacteria; kingdom Pseudomonadati; phylum Pseudomonadota; class Gammaproteobacteria; order Enterobacterales; family Enterobacteriaceae; genus Citrobacter; species Citrobacter sp. Cpo091. The sequence goes on along the minus strand of NZ_JAOWHL010000034.1, from coordinate 390,361 downwards.
TGTGACGGTGGTTTCGGGGCCTTCGATGCTGAAAACCGAAGATGCGCGACCAACCAGTTGGATTTACATCGACGCCCGAGATCGTGACATGGTCTCAGTGGTGAACGATCTGAAAAAGGCTATTGCTGAAAAGGTCCAGTTAAAGCCGGGGACCAGCGTGGCGTTTTCAGGGCAATTCGAGCTGCTTGAGCGCGCCAGCCATAAGCTCAAGTTGATGGTGCCAATGACGCTGATGATTATCTTCGTCTTGCTTTATCTGGCCTTCCGTCGCTTTGGCGAAGCGCTGCTGATTATCACCAGTGTGCCTTTTGCGCTGGTGGGCGGCATCTGGTTCCTTTACTGGATGGGTTTCCATATGTCGGTCGCAACCGGAACCGGATTTATCGCCCTGGCAGGTGTTGCTGCGGAGTTTGGCGTGGTGATGCTGATGTACTTGCGCCACGCTATTGAAGCCGAACCCGCGCTGGAAAATCCGCAAACCTTTACGGCGGACAAGCTGGATGAAGCGTTATATCACGGTGCCGTGCTGCGCGTGCGCCCAAAAGCGATGACCGTGGCGGTGATTATCGCGGGTCTGTTACCTATCTTGTGGGGGACGGGAGCTGGCTCAGAAGTCATGAGCCGCATCGCCGCGCCGATGATTGGCGGCATGATCACCGCGCCATTGCTGTCGCTATTCATTATTCCGGCTGCGTATAAGCTGATGTGGCTGCACAGACACCGCGGTCAAAAATAATGCTCTAAAGCGCGCGCCTGCATTCGGATTTGTTGCCGAAGCAGGCGCCGCGTTATACCTCCAGTGCCTTCACGCGTTTGCGGTACTCGCCCGGCGTGCAGCCAAATTCCCGTAAAAAGACTTTATGGAATGACGATTCGCTGGCGTAGCCCACCGACTCGGCCACCACAACCAATGGCTGCGACCCGCGAGACAGCATCTGGGCAGCGAATTGCAGGCGTAATGTGGTTAATACTGCGAGCGGCGTGGAGTTTGAGACTTCACGAAATAGCTGCGCGAAGCTGGCCCGCGACATATGCGCACGTTTCGCCAGTTCTTCGACGGTCCAGGCAAACGCCGGTGACTCCAGCATCATGAAGACGACAGCCCCTAGTTTGGGATGAAGCAGTAGATTTAACACGTTCTGAACGGGGGTCGCCTTGGTTAACCATTCGCGAACGGCTAAGGCGAACAGTGTGGCGCATTGTTGACTGCAGACTACACTGGAACCTGGCAGAGTACTCAAGGATTCCTGTTGCATCAACGCAATCATGGCCTTGAGCCAATAGCTGACAGGGCTATTTTCATCAGGTGCCAGAACCAATACTTCCGGTAACGCAGTTAAAAAATAGCGTGAGGAAGCGTGCAATCGAAGGCTGCCACAAACAATGTGTGTTTGTTCATCGCCAGACTGGCAGAGCCGATGTGCGGAGTTTTGCGGCAGGATCACGATAGTACCGGGCCGCAGAGTAAAAGATGTCCCATCGGGCATGTCCAGTTGGGCTGCCCCTTGTGTGACCGTATGCCAGCGGATAATGGACAATTCACCTGCTGCGTGAGGCAGTTGCCAGTCCCTGCTCAGTAGGCAGTTTTGGTCAATTGAGCCTTGTGGGTCGTTAAGCATCAGTAATCGGCTAAGGGCATCCATGGAGACTCCTGAACATTTTTTGTTGTCGTTTATTGAAACGATATTATCTCTTTATTTCATTATTATATTAATACCTTCAAAGTGTTAGTGTAATAATTCATTCTCGAAATGTTAGTCATCTTTAAGGCTAATTTAGACGATCTGACAGTTATCTGCGAGTTGTGGATACATTGTTTCGGCAGAGTTAGAGCTATATTTCAGTTCATCAAACGAACAGTGACTTGGCGGAGAGACAGCATGAATCAGTATCAGGCGATTATTATTGGATTTGGCAAAGCGGGTAAAACGCTGGCGGCAACACTGGCCAAAACGGGTTGGCGGGTAGCGATTATTGAACAGTCAAACACCATGTATGGCGGGACATGCATCAACATCGGCTGTATCCCAACCAAAACCCTGGTACATGATGCTGAACTTCAGCATGACTTTGCCGAAGCAATGCAACGCAAGGCCTCTGTTGTCAGTTTTCTGCGCGATAAAAATTTCCATAATCTTGCCGATCTGGAAAATGTGGATGTGATTGAAGGTCGTGCTGAATTCGTTGATAACCATACTGTGCGAGTCGTGCAGTCAACAGGCGAGATTGAGCTGAGCGGCGAGAAAATCTTTATTAATACTGGCGCCCAGTCAACGATTCCAAACGTTGAGGGATTAACCACGACACCTGGCGTATTTGACAGCACCGGGCTGTTGAATTTGACGCAACGTCCAGAGCGTCTGGGCATTTTGGGCGGTGGATATATCGGCGTTGAATTCGCATCGATGTTTGCCAACTTTGGTAGCAAAGTCACTATTTATGAAGCAGCTCCGCAGTTTTTGCCTCGTGAGGACCGGGATATTGCTGACGCTATCGCCAACATTTTACGCGACAAAGGCGTCGAGCTGATCCTCAATGCCAACGTGCAGTCGGTCTCCTCTCATGATGGTGCAGTACAGCTGCACATGCCGGAGGGTGCCCAGACGGTGGATGCGCTGTTGGTAGCATCAGGTCGCAAACCGGCGACAGAAAACCTGCAATTGCAGAAAGCGGGTGTGGATGTAAACGATCGTGGTGCCATTGTTGTGAATAAATATTTGCGTACATCGGCAGATAACATTTGGGCAATGGGCGATGTCACTGGTGGATTGCAATTTACCTATATCTCGCTGGATGACTTCCGTATTGTGCGTGACAACCTGCTAGGCGAGGGGTTACGTAACACGGGCGATCGTAAAAACGTACCGTATTCCGTCTTTATGACGCCGCCGCTTTCCCGCGTCGGAATGACTGAAGAACAGGCTCGCGCCAGCGGTGCGGCGGTGCAAGTCGTGACGTTGCCGGTAGCGGCTATCCCGCGAGCACGTGTGATGAATGATACGCGTGGTGTTCTTAAAGCGGTGGTGGATAGCGAAACGAAACAAATATTAGGCGTGTCGCTGCTGTGCGTGGATTCTCATGAAATGATTAATATCATCAAGACGGTTATGGATGCGGGGTTACCTTATACCACATTGCGTGACCAGATATTTACCCATCCAAGTATGAGCGAATCATTAAACGATCTCTTTTCTCTCATAAAATAATAATAGCGTAGTCTGCATATTTGCCCCACCCGTGTGGGGCTTTTTTTTATTTGTTTTTATATTCCTGATACTAATTGACAGTTATTCTGGCGTTACGGATGAAATAAAATAAGGTGGCATGTTTTATTATATTCCCACTGAGATAACTCGTTAATGGAAATAGAAATGAACATGCTTAAAACTACGTTACTAATGACTGCGTTACTGACTGCTCCGGTGACATTTTCCGCGTTAGCGCAAACCGAGGTTGCCCACGTTAGCGTATCAGCCGTGTCTGGCTCTCCTTCCGTGGTGGAAGATGCTATTGCGAAACTGGCGCAGGAAAAGAATGCGACTTCCTGGAAAATTACCTCAATGCGCATTGATAGCAGTACTCACGCAACGGCAATTTTGTACAAGTAAGGAGAGCCGGGATGGAAAAGTATCTTCGTATATTGGGCAAAGGCGATAGAGTTGGATTAACCTTGATTCGCCTGAGTATCGCGATTGTTTTTATCTGGATTGGTTTATTAAAATTTGTACCTTACGAAGCCGACAGCATTACGCCGTTTGTCGCCAATAGTCCGGTAATGTCATTTTTTTATGAGCATCCAGAAGAATACAAACAACATTTAACCCACGAAGGTGAATTCAAACCGCAGGCTCGTGAATGGCAGACAGCGAATAACACGTATACGTTCTCAAATGGCCTGGGCGTAGTCGAAGTTCTTATCGCTTTGCTGGTGCTGGCTAATCCTATTAGCCGTTGGTTGGGATTAATTGGCGGCGTTCTGGCATTTGCCACACCAATTGTTACCTTATCATTTTTAATAACCACACCAGAAGCGTGGGTAATGCCGCTGGGTGATTTACACCACGGATTTCCGTACTTGTCAGGCGCCGGGCGGTTGGTGTTAAAAGATACGTTAATGTTGGCGGGAGCAGTGATGATTATCGCAGATTCATCCCGATCAATAATTAAGCAGCGGTATTGAATTTTTAACGTTGTGCCCTCTGTAAGATAGCAAGCCACTATAGTTCGATTCGGTACTTACCGGGCCAGCAGGATGCTGGCTTTTTTTCTGACTTAAGGTAAATTTATTAAGCATATATAAATTGCAATTATTCAATTTAGAAGCATAACGAGTCAGGGCTATATTTTTAGTTAATGATAGAGTGCAGTAAACATCTTCTCTTATCCCCCGCGATAGCACGCCAACCCGCATGTTGCGTAGCCCCTCCATCATGATTGCTTTATTTTTTTCTGTACAATTCTTGCTATTTGTTATCTCAAAACCTCATTTTAAAAATTTTGTTATTCGCTTTTGTTATAGCCAGTACGCAAGTTCGCGTGGTTTTAGGCCTGGCTTGAGCTAGAATTAATCCTGATTAAATGTTTTTACGTATCAATAACTGACTAAAGATAGTTAAAAACTTAATTTTTAACCAACTGTTTGACATGGAATCCACTATGGTAATTAAGCACCAGGGGTGGATGCTGATCTCGCGTTTTGTGAGTAACCAAAGGCGGGACATATCTTAAATATGGAAATAAGGGTTTTAGAATGAGCTTTGGCTTAGCAAAGGAAGACAAGTTTGAAATCATCGCTATCCTTCGTGAAGAGCTTCATAAGAAAACGAAACTGGAAATCCTGTGTGGAGACAGTAGCGTTATCACGCAGTTAGAGAAGATTGATTTCGAACGGTTTGTCATCTCCGGACACGGAGACATTGTTCCTGAAAAGGTCCAATACTTTATCCTGCACAGCGAAAGCGGGATTGTAAAATTTACTGCCAGGTTCGAACAAACCTCGTCAGCAGGTGCGGAAGCAGGATTATCCTACTTCATCCCGGATATGATTTTCTTTGCCCAGCAGAGACAAAATCAGCGTTTTTCATTCCTGAAGGGCTATGACTTTTTCTGTTTTGGTCGTTACAAAAATGGAGAAAACTACTCTCTCAAGATTAAAAATATCTCGCAGGGTGGTTGTGCGTTAATCGTTAAAGATGTAAACGCCCGTTTTCTTTATAAAGATGCGGTGATTAAAAATGCATCTCTGGATTTCGATACCTTTGGCAGTTTACAACTGGACTTAAAAGTGATCGATGTCGTCCCGATCAATGAATTTGATGAGGATAACCAGTTGTATTCCTGTCATCAGATCTCATGTGAGTTCGACTTTAAAAATCGTCGTGAAGAGACTGAAGTCGAGAAAATCATTATTAAATTTTTAATGAGTAACAAGATTAGAAGCTTATAAGGAACGGTGAACAGGATGTTGATGTGTGGCAGTGATAATTTTGTGGGCAATGGTATGTTTGCCTACCTGACCAGCAAACATGTACCGATACAAACATTCCAGTTTGAGGATATGTTGCATCAGTCATCATTATGCCAGCATCAAACCATGGTTTTTAATATCATTGATAATGAACAAGCGTGTTCAGACATTGTTCAGTTTTTGAATAAAAACCGATTCAAATTTTATAATAACGTCGTGGTGATTGTTGCTGATAGTTTGGTGGCGAAATTATGCGTAGAGTTATTATATGTCGAAAAAACAATAGTTTTGACTGAAAAATCTTCACTGCGCGATTTTGGTCAATTGGCGAAATTATCAGTCGGGAAATGGAACCCCCGACTGTATCGTTCGCAGAAGAGATTAACCGAAAGAGAACAGCAGATCCTGAACTTACTGGTAAGTGGTTATACAGCCAAAGAAATTTCTGAGTTAGTTAGCCTGAACTATAAAACGATTCAGGCACATAAGATGAGAGTCGTCGCCAAGCTTGGCCTGACCAATACCTCTGATTTAAATAAGTTAATTGTCAGATTTACCCATCGTATGTCTTTTTTACCCTAACCTGACCATTCTTTTCTGATGTAATACACCTAATAGTAGATACAATTTGGGAGTGATTTTGACTGGTTTTTAATTTTATGATTTGTAGAGGGAGAGGGGAATGTTTAATTCCAATGAGGTGCTAACTGCGCTTGAAAAGGCTTTGAATACCAGTCAACTTTATATGGTTTATCAGCCTATTTTCAATTTGCATGCCCAGCGTATAAGCGGATTTGAAGCATTAATGCGTTGGAATAGTCCTCAGATGGGTATGATCTCTCCCGATGTTTTTATTACCTTACTGGAAGATAGCGGCAATATTATTTCCATTGAAGATATGGTTACTCACTCTCCGTGGGATGTTGCAACTTCCTGGCCTGACCCCATTGTATTATCCGTCAATATTTCCGCGCTTGAATTCTGCGATCCTCTGCTACCCCAACGCGTCAGACAAAATCTTGCCACTTCCGGACTGCCGGTCCATCGATGCCAAATAGAGGTCACGGAAACGTCACCGCTGTGTGACAGCCAGATTGCGGCTAAAAATATGACGGAATTAAAGGCGATAGGGGTCAAGCTTGCACTTGATGATTTTGGAACCGGCCATGCTAATCTTAATTACCTGTTGAAATATCCCTTTGACACCTTAAAAATTGATAAGGAATTTGTCACCGGTATTGAGCCCGACACCCGATCAACAAAGATTGTTGAGGGTATTATTTCACTGGCGCATAATTTTGGCATTGAAGTTCTTGCCGAAGGGGTGGAAACCCAGTCCCAGCTGGAGCGGTTGATGCAGATTGGTTGTGACAAAATTCAAGGCTTTTTCATTTCTCCCCCAGTGCTGGCAGAAGAGATCCCTTCACTCTTAGCACAATATAATCGTTAATCCCTCCTTTTCACGTTTCCCAACCCCTTGGTTGTTCCGCGTTGCTGTTAAGTCTGTAGGCCTGATAAGCGTAGCGCATCAGGCGGCTTTGAACGGCAAAAAAAAGCCCCCTGCAGAACAGGGGGCTGGTGAGTTTATGTCAGCTTAGAACGATTTCTTAAAGCCGATAGAGGCATTGACCGGCGCTTCTACCTGCGATTTACTGCCGCCGTTGCTGAATTGCGTACCCAGCTCACCGTAGACCTGCAGGTTTCTGTCGATGGACCATGACAGGCCGGCTGCAACTTCAGTGCTGGAGTACTGCTGTGAAGATTCCAGCGTGGTGGTGGCTACCGCATTGGTGAAGTGCGTTTTGTCTTTTGAACCCAGACCCTGCCAGACGTTTACCCTGCCATACGGCTGGAATTTGCCATGGTTGGTGTCATAGTCAGCGACCAGACGCACGCCCAGACGCGCGGTAAAGGAATCCGCAGTATCCATTTTCACTTTCGTTGGGGTCACACCATCCAGCGTGCTGTTATCAAAGTCGCTGTACTGGTAGATCAACTGAGCCTGAGGTTCCAGACTCCATGCGCTGGCACCTAAACGGAACGATTTACCTACCTCTGTCGACGCCGTCAGCGTGTTGCCTCTGACCGTATACGAGCCGTTGTTACCGGTCGCCTCCAGGCGGGATTTATGGTTACCGTACTGCAGGACGTTATCAACATACATACCGTCACCCGAGAACCAGGTAGCATAGCCGCCGACGTAAAATGCATTGTCGTCGATGTTACCGCCTTTACCATCGCTGCCTGTCTTCGTGCCTTTCACGTTGCTGTCGATATCAAGGATGCTGGTATACATCCCGGCTTTCCAGCTTTCGTTAGCATACATATCAACGCCGACCTGAATGCCCATGGTATGGGAGCTGGTTTGTGTACCGGCCGCGTCATCCAGTTTGGTTTTACCGGAGTAGCCAATCATTCTTGCCCACGCGCGATTGTCTTCATCAATGCCCGGTTTAACCTCGTCACCCATACGTTGGTGCATGTTACCCAACAGGCTAAGATCACCCTGACGTACGACGCTGGCGAGGCCAGAATACAGCATGGTTTCTGGACGGTATTCACTTCTCAGATACCAGTTTTCACCCTGGCCCTGAGCATTACCCGCATGCAGTTGGTACTCAAACGCACCTGCAGCCATACGATCGGCGGCAAGATGGAAGGCATCCCGCGACGTTTGTGCGGTGGTGGTTGCGCCATTGAGCGCTGTCACCACTTCGATACCATCCCCAATGGTCGGCGCACCGAGACCAGAACCATCGACATCCAGCAGCGTGCTACCGCTGGCTTTACCGCCATCGATAATCAGACGGTCGGCAATGCCTGAGCCGCTACCATTCTGGATAGCCGCCATGTTGATAGTCCCTTTTTCGCCGGTGTAATCCCCTTTGACGGTTAAGGTTGTGCCAGTCTGCTGACCGATGAGCGAGACATCGCCACCGTTGCTCAGGCCCGCTACCGTTTGGTTGTAACCCTGAGTGTTCAACGTGGTGTCTGCGACCACATAGTGGTGCGATGCACTACTCAGGGTGTTGGCATTACCCGCTTGCAACACGCCGTTGGCGATCAACGTCGCGCCGCTGTAGCTGTTTTCGCCTTGCAGCTCGGTAATGCCGCTACCGGTCTGATGCAACTGGCCTTTACCACTGATATTGCCGGTCAGCGCCAGGGTATCGCCACGATTGACGTTGAGTACGCCGTTATCAACGACATCCCCCTGAATGCTGCCGATATCACCGCCGTTACCCAGCTGTAAAACGCCTTGTTCGATGGTGGTGCCACCGGTGTAGGTGTTATCCAGCGTCAGGGTGAGGGAGCCTTTACCGGTTTTGGTCAGTTGACCGTTACCTTCGACTTCAGTCAGCAGAGAAACGTCATGTCCGTTGGTGTCGAATGTCCCGCCGCCGGATTCCAGCGTCACCTGACGGGCAGTATCAAACGCTTCGCCATACTTCAGCGTACCGCCATTAAAGGTAATTCCCGTATCTGCCGCACCCAGGTTGGTATCGCCCGCTACCTGCAGCGTCCCGGAGGTGATGGTCGTTCCGCCGCTGTAGGTGTTGTCGCCCGTGAGGATGAGGGTACCGAGATCGCCTTTATTCAGACCGCCGGTACCGCGGATAACGCTGTCGATAGTCGCGGTGTAGTTGGCGCCGTCTACTGTGCCATCGCCAACGCGAATCAGGGTGTTGGCCGTATTGGTGGTAATGGCTTCGCCGCCCACGCGATAACCATCGGTGGCGAACTGCGCGCCGCTGATGATGACATCGCCTTTGCTGTTATCGACGGTCACGTTGCCTGCTTCACCCTGGAAGACGGCAAACGCGGCATCGGTAAACGGTGCGTTCAGCGCGCCTTCCGGCGTTGATTCATCGGTAGTCCAGTTGTCGTTACCCTGGCTGGATTGCCAGATACCGTCGCCGCCGTTGATGACGCCGTTGTTTTTCAGCTCGCCATTCTCACCGCCGGTGCCGTCCCAAAAGCGCAGCGTTAGTCCTGCGTGGTTGACCAGGTTGACCTGATTTTTCACCGATGTCTGCACGTACAGGCTGTCAGCCGCTTCCGGCGCGTTAGCAATATCCATCACATTGTTGGTCAATGTGCCGGTGTAGTTGATGACGCGATAGACGCCGACATCAAAGCTGCCGCCCGGTGAGGTTTCAATGTTGAGCTTACCGTCGAGCGTCAGATCGCCATTTACGTCAATCAAGTCGTTGAAAGCACCGCCCGGGGTGTAAGCCTGACCAAACTGATAATCCAGCTGTGCGTTATCACTGAGCGTCAGCGAACCGGTAGTCAGTTTACCCACGCTGTTGATGGCCGCACCTGCGGTAATATGAGCGTCGTCCAGCACATCAACCGCGCCGCCAATAATTCCGTTTCCGCCAAGCGTTGCCCCGGATTTCACCGTCACCTGGCCGGTAGCCGCAGACTGATTACCGTTGACCAGCAGCACGCCCTCATTGACGTCCGTGGTGCCGGTGTAAGTATTGTCGCCGGTCAGCGTTAACGTACCGTCACCGATTTTCACCAGGCTACCGTCGTTGCCGCTGATAATGCCGCTGATGGTGTCATCAAGATGCAGATTACCCAGCGACAGCTCTTTATTGCCCAGTTCGACATTACCCGCACCGGACAAGGAGCCGATCGATGTTGCGCTGTCGACTGCGCTGATATCGACCTTACCGCCCGCCAGGTTTTTAACGACGGTATTTTCTGCCATCGCCTGGTCAGCGAAGGTCATCAGTCCGCTGTTGTTCACGGTGGCATTACCGCCGCTGGCGTCTTCTTCCAGCGCCAGAGTACTGTCTTTTGACACGTTAACCGTCGCGTTGCCCGCGGTGGCGTTGTTGGTTAACACCGCTTTCGCCGTGCCCGTCAGGTTCAGCATTGCGCTCGCTGCGGTGACGTTATCTGCCAGCGTTAACAGGCTGTCGGCGATGTTCATAGTCAGGGATTTCAGGCTGGTATCTGTCCCGCTGACATTGAGCGTCGCGCCCTTATTGACGTTCACGGTGCTGCTTTCGTTACTGCCAAAGGCTCCGGTTTTGCTGACGTTGACCGTCACATTGTTGGCGTTTCCGGTACCGGCAATTTCTGTGTCGCCTTTGTAGCTGTTTGCGCGGTCGAGCGACAAGGTGCTGCCCGCATCGCTAGAGCTGCTGGTGACTTTCAGTTTACCGTCGCCAGTAATCTCACCGGTTGGCGTGAAGTGGTGCGAATTGAGATCGAACACCGCTGCGTTCTCATTCGCTCCCAGCTCGATGGTGCGATTGCTGGTCAGGTCCGCGCCCAGTTGCAGCGTTGAACCGTTATTGATTGCCAGGTCAGTTCCGCTCTGGCCGAGATTGCTGTCGGAGGAGATCTGCAACGTGCCGCCATCAATGCGCGTGCCGCCGCGATACTCGTTATCGCCGCTGAGGATCAGACGGCCAAGGTCGGTTTTCACCAGCGTCAGCTTGTCAGCAGTACTGGCTTCGCGGATAACAGACTCAATGGTCGCGGTATAGTTTTGCCCCGCGCCACCGGCGCCAACGCGCAGCAGCAGTTCGCCTGTTCCCGGCGTCTGGCCTGCGTGGGTCGCGTTTTCAGTGGTGGCATACGCGTTAAGCGCATCGCCTTTAACGACATAGCCATCGGCATCAAACTGTGCTCCGGAGAAGTTAACTTCTCCCGCGGCGTTGTCCACGGTAACTGTACCGCCTTTGGTGGTGAAGACGGCGAAGGACTTCTGTGCCCAAGGGGCGTTACCTTCACCGGTTGCGGTGGTCCAGTTGTTATCACCCTGGCTGCCGATTGCCATCCATTTGCCATCGCCACCGTCAATTTTGCTGTCGCCTTCAATGCCCGACGCGCCGTGGCTCTGATTGACGGTTGCGCCGTCCCAGAACTGCAGGGTAACGCCGTTGGCGTTCACCAGGTTGACCTGTTTGTCGATAGAGGTCTGGACAAAAATATTGCTCTTATCCTGACTGTCCGGTATTGCGCCTAATTCCAGCGTCTGGTTATCCAGCGTGCCGCCGTAGTTATAGATACGGTACACGCCCGGTCCGAAGTTACCGCCCTGTGAAGTGGTGACATCCAGAGTCCCGTCCAGTTGCAGATCGCCCGCGACGTTAATCAGATCGTTTAGCGCGCCGCCTGGCGTATAGGCCTGACCCAGTTCGAAAGCGGAAGTCGTTTTGCTACCAAGCTGCAGATTACCGTTAATGGATAACGTACCCGCACCACCGTCACCGGCGCTGAGGGTCGTGGCATCGTTCATCAGCACGTTGCCGCCGATAGTGCCATTACCGCCAAGTGTGGACGTGCCGCTAACGGTGGTGGCACCGCGCGCCGCGCTTTGATCGCCATTCACCAGCAGCGTGCCGTTGGTAACGGTGGTGTCGCCGGTATAGGTGTTATTGCCGTTCAGACGGGTAATGCCGCCGCCGATTTGCTGCAGCGCGCCAATACCGGAGATCACGCCGTTGAGCAGCACGGTGTTGGCGCGATTAATCGCCAATATGCCGTTGTCGATAATGTCTGACACGGCGCTGACTTGGCCTGTATTTCCGCCGTCACCCAACTGCAGCGTACCGGTTTGAGCGATAGTGGTAGAGCCGGTGTAGGTATTGTTAGCGGTGAAGATCGTGGTACCGCCCGCCGCACGTTCGAACTTCCCGTCACCGCTGATGATACCGCGATAAATTTGCGCCGCGGAAGCATCACCCTGGGTATCGAAGATAACCCGGCTGCCTGTGCCCTGGGTCGTAACATTGTAATCTCCAATGCTTGCGGCAGTACTGGTCGGCTCGACGTGGTCGCCGGTGCTCAGGGTTGCGCCATTGTTTACGGCAATGGTTTTGCTTGCCAGCGTCAGGTTTTCTACGACGCGGACATCTGCGTTTGAGCCGCTGATGGTCAGCGAATCCCAGCCGGTGCCGATGTTGGTGCCAGTGGTCAGGTTGTCGCTAGCCAGCGTACCAATCTTCGCACCTTTTGTATCGGTGAAGGTGAGGGCGTTGCCGCTACCTGCTTCAGTAGTGATGTGGCGTGTTTTATCCAGCGTCACATTGCCGATGTTGGCTTTATTGTTACCGCCAGTACCGGCGAAATTCACTTCACCCGCATAGGAGCCACTACGCCAGTTAAAGATGTCCGCACCTTCGCCGGTATTGATTACGCCGCTGGTTACACCGCCGCTGATATCAATGGTGTCATTGCCTTTGCCGGACTGAATGGCCACGGCCGTGTCGTTGATGGCCTGCAGGGTTCCCGTGTTGGTAATGGTTTTACTGCTGTCGCCGCTGGCGTCAATAACCGGTGAGGTGGTGCTGGCAGAGATAATCTTGCCGCTGTTGGTCAAGGCGCTGACGTTTTTCGCGATGATCGCCGAACCGCCTGCGTCGTTATGCACGTTAATGTCGGCATTGGTGGTGACATTACCGTTGGTATTAGCGCGGATACCGCTGCCTTCGCTGTTCAGCACCTCAATGGTGTAGCCTTTGCCGATGGTCAGATCGCCCGATACCGAGCTGCCATCGCGTTTTTCAAAGGCAAAGCCGGTACCTTTCCCGTTGACGTTGAGGATATTTCCAGCGCTGTCTTTATCGGTCATGGTCAACGCCACGCTGGTGCGGATGCCTGCGCCATCGTTGGAGTTTATGGTGACGTTTCGTAACAGGATATTGTTATTGTTAGCATCGTTTTGAATGCCAGCACCGTCACCCTTTGCACTGATCTCCACATTTTGCGCGGACAGAGCGCCAGCGCCTTCGGCCAGACGAATACCGTCAGCGGTGCCATCGGTAGTAATACTGTCGCCAGAAATACCGTTAATCAGCAGGCTGGCTCCTTGGGTGAGCAGAACCCCAGCAGTACCATCATCAACCTGAACTTTGCCCAGCTTATTAATCTGCGCGCTGGTACCTGAAGCCCTAACACCGATGCCGTTGCTGACATGCAGGGCGCTGGAGGAGTTATTGGTTAAGCTCCCGTCTTTTTGAACATCAACGCCGATGCTGTCGACGCTGGCCAGATCAATAATCGAGTTGGTATCCAGGATCAGGTTGCCCTGATTCCTCGCCACATAGGCGATAACCTCATTGCCGCTAGCTTCAGAGGTAATCTTCGCGTTGGAGGTGAGGGTGGTGCTAGTCGGATTACCCTGCGTGTCACCATTCAACTGGTGAGCCTGACCATCCACAACCCCGGCAACGGTTCTTTCGCCGGTTAAATTGATGGTCGTTTTATCGCTGATAGTTCCTTTCGCGCCGCCTTCGATAACCAGCGCCGCTGAGTCGCTACCCTTAACGGTAAACGTAGCTTCACCGGTATCTACGCTACTGCCAGCGCCGGTGGCGAGAACGCCCACGGAATTCTTACCGTTGAGGGTAAGATCAAGGTTGGAACTGGACTGATCTTTCGGGTTAGTCGTGTTACCGGCCAGCAATGCGCCATTGGCGATACGGAAAATGGTGGTACGATCCTGACCATTGTCATTCATCACCGCCTGACCAATGTTGGCGGTAGCGCCTTTACCAAACAGGTAATAACCAATCTGATCGGTGTTGTTGAATGTCGGGCTACTCAGACTGTCAACGTTAGCGATGGCGTTATCACGTACGTGCACACCGATGTTACCGGCTTTATCCAGCGTAATGTTGGAGTAAACGTTGACCACTGCCTGGCCGCTGCTGCCACCTTCAGCCCAAATAGCGTAGTTACGGTTACCGACGCCGCCTTCTCCGTCCACCACGATAGAGCCCGCAGCGCTGGTGGTGACTTCGGCATTTTTGTTATTGGCGCTAACGTGGATCCCCACGTTGTTGGTGCCATTTACGTTAATCTTGCCGTCGTTGCGGATTTCCTGATTATTTTCCGCGCCGCTGTCGCGTACGGAGATGCCATAGTTTTTACTGCTGCCCCCGTCAGAACCTCCATTGATCACGATATTGCCGGTATTGAGAACGTTGCCCGTGGCATTCCCGACCAGAATTCCCGCGGCGTTGCGTATCCCGGTTCCCAGCGTGATCAGACCGTTGTTAATCACCTCTTTGGCACTTTTGGTCATGATCCCGGCGCTCAGACTAGAGCCGCCAGCCATCGTGACATCTTTAGACGGATCGCTTGCGTCGCGACCAAGATAAATTGAGGCATCCTGAGCGTTAGTGAAAGTGGCATTCCCGGCGACTTCTACGCCATAAGCCGTGCCTTTGGCAAAGGATGCACCGTTTTTGCGCCCGTCCACGACGTTGATATCGCCGTTGTTGACGCCTTGCGATTCGTCAGACAGTTGCATGCCAATAGCCAGCGTCAGCGAAGAATCTGGCTCATCCTTACTCCAGGGATCGGCTGCCGACGCGGTACCAAAGTTATCGGTGGTGATCGCCTGGTTAATGGTGCCGTTGTTTGCTATCTGGCTGGCGCCTTGCCCCTGCATGCCAAATGCGCCATAGCTGTTGACGTTTTGATTGCCGTCTTTGTCGATAAACAGCCCGGAGTTGATGATCCCGTTGTTGGTTGCCGTTGCGTCTTTTGCCAGCATGCCAATCGCCAGACTCTGCCCGGTAGACGTGCGTAATGCGTTCAGCTCGCCAAGGTTAGTGATAACCCCGCCATTAAGGGATTTCATGACACCGTTAATACTGCCGTCAACGGCAATAATCGCATCTTTGTTCAGGGTGCCGGAGGTGCCTGCACCGTTGGCGTAAATAGCATGCAGCTCACCGCGGCCAGCGGTCGCGTTATTGCTATGCGACAAGCCGTCGGTCCAGACGTCGTAATCCCAGGTAAGCACGTCTGAAGACTTGCTGGAGTTGATCAAGCCATCAATCAGCTCCGCGTATTTTGTCTGCGCGGCGGTGACGGTTGTGATATCACCGTTTTCAACATCCAGCCACAACTGCAGTTGACTGACCTTTTGCCCTTCAGGGTTTTCTGCTGCGTCGCTGCTTTTACCCAACAGCCAGTCGTTAAAATCGGCCAGCTCCTGCGTGCTGGTAATGTTAAATGTGCGCGTACCCGTTTCGACTACTTTACCGTCTGCATCATAGCCGTAGGACATGAGTGTTACATCATCGCCAAACACGGAGGTTTGTGCTGAACCGGCGAACGTTTTTTCAGGGATAACTGGGGCGGCGTTAAATTTTATATAGTTATCGGATTGCCAGTTAACCTGGCTACCTGCGTCCTGAGCCTCCAGCAAGGAGGAGTCTTTAGCCAGCAACTCGATAGTATTGGCTTTGTCGCGGACATTGAGCGTATCGTTGCCAATATCCAGATTGGCTATGGAGCCATTTGTCGCCAGCGCGATGCCAAATTGTTTATAGATTTTAGACAACGTTGGATCGTAGGTGTTTAATACCGAATCGCCGATCTGTGATTCGGTAAGAAAGCTACTTAACTCCTGGGTATCAAAGACTTTAATTGATGCTGGCTCACCAGGAAATGCCGGGTCGTTAATAGAGAATTCTGTGCTCTGTGAAGGCGTCGACGACCGGTTGTACGTCAGGTATTCCGCCAGCTCTTCAGCATTAGTAATCGTTTTTACGCTCTGGTCAGGGCTGGTGGCCTTAAGAGTGATTTTGCCGGTTTGCAGCAGCTCTCTGATGGTCGTTGATTCAACAACGCCACTTTGACCCGGACTGATCGTTGGGATCGCACCGCTGATATTGAGCGCCTGACCAGCAGTGATATCTTTATATAAGAATCCGTAGTCGTGGATACCCGCATAATCCCCAACGGAAATACCTGCCTGGTAGTCGGTGAAAATATTGTGATCACCGATATCGATAATCGGATCAGCGGAAACCTGCATTGAAGCAGCGCTTAATGCACCCGCTGCCAATACCGCAACCGTTTTACGCGAGCTGCTTTTTTTCTTTCCTTTGGTTAATTCAGAAACGACCACCCAGATACCGAGCGCCGCGTTCCAAATAATGCTGTAAACTTTGTTCATATATAACCCTCGTCTACATTCCTGTTATGCATGTGTTAATACATTGAGTTGTTGGCTATGGTTGGCACGCGGATGTGCTACCCGGTAATAGATTTTTGGGAATAGGGTTTCCTTCCGTGCGATGCGGAATTAAAAAGCGAGTCGAAAGAAAACTTTTTTTAAATAATAACCGTGATAATTGTCCTTAAATAAGTCAGTTACGGCTGGCTATAGTGAGAAATGGTGTACTTGAGCCGGGTGTTATTTTTGCCGAGTTTTCTGGCAATATTGCTTTTGTACGCCCCGATGGTTTTTTCACTTTTTTGTGATGCCCCGGCGATTTGTGTCAGTGACCATCCTCGTGCAAGCATCATCATTACGTTGAATTCGTTTGCTGTGATCTTGTTGTGTAATGCTTTGATATTTCGTTGGTTATTGTTTTTTGTGATACGTGTAACGGCATGGTGTAGCTGATCAAGACTGGCATCTTGATCAAGAAACAGCATGTTCTTCCCACAAACGGTTTGAAAAAGAGTAAAAGTAGCTTCATCTGCCAAAACAATAATTTTGGTGACAGGTCGTAAAGCCATGTTGCGGATAATCCTGGCATATTTTAAAAAATCTGATTTGTCAGGATTAATGATGATGCAATCCGTTTCATAAGGAAGCATTTTGACAGCAGAGAGCGTCTGGGAGGAGTAATACGCGATATCAATATATAATGATGAGCCACGTAGGATTTCTCGCATGCCTAGCCAAGGGTAAATTGAGTCACCCAAAAAAATAGCCTTTGACATAACGATCTCCTTGAAATTTTGGTGCAAGCAGCCGCCTCTTTTTGTAGGTTAAAAAAGAGTTTCTTGCGACGCGTGAAATGTTAATTAAATCTCGTATTACGTTCTGTGCTGTGAACGTATCCTTATTAATTCCAGATTAAACAGATATTCTCTGTATTTATTAGAATCATTAACTATTCTTAAAGTAGATATTACACTTTGTTAAAATTTAAGATAAATCGTTTATTTCAGCTCTGCGTAAATGATTGATAGATTTCGCTTATGAATCGCATGAATAATGATTGAGTGGTTTCTATAAAGACAGGGTATTCCTATCTGTTTTGGAAGGGATTTATATGAAAAACATTATATTTCAGATGGATACCCGTTTTTCTTAATGGGCTTACTGGTAGGTAGGAGAATTCTTAATCAAGACCAGGGCAAAGAGAAGGCGCGTCGAGGGGAAGAGAGAAATATCGCTAAATTTGCAGTTATCGACCTGAAACTCGAGTATTCAGGTTGATAATTCTTAGTGTTGTGAATTTTTTAGGGAATTATCCTATTTTTGGCTTTTTGTGCTTAATTTTAAAAACTCACTTGAAGAGGTTATTTTTTCTGATTGCTATTGCTGATAGGGCTTAGCCCGCCAACAGTTCCTGTTCAACCTGATGCACCTGCTGTTCCAGCGTATTGCGGATTTCCGTAAGCGCCCGTTGTTGATCGGAGAAGTAGGCTTCTTTATCAGTCACGGAGGTGGCAAGCCGCCAGGCGTTCTCGGCTTCCAGTTCGGTAATCTCTTTGAGCAGCGCGTTAATTTGTTCTCTGAGCTGCTGTATTTTGCTGCGTAAATGCTGCAAATCGTTCAATCGGTCACTCGCCATCATCGGTTCGAGGCCGCTTTGCAATTGAGTCAGTAGCGCCCGGACGGCGGCAAGATCGGCATTTTGGCGCGCCTGGTTAAGCTGCACCATCATCTGATGCGCTTTCTCTTTCAGATCATCGGCTACCACGTCCGGGTGGCAAAGACGGCTTGCCTGACGCCACAGGCGTTTTAACTCATTACGTTCATCAGAGGAAAGCCGCTGGTCACGGCTAAAACGATGCTGTGCATCCTGCTGCTGCTCCTGATATTCATCATATTCATGGCTGGCCTCTTCCTGTGCCTGACGGGTTGCGCTGTCGTCCTGGCGAGAAAAGTCGTTTTCCAGCTCACGAATCTCCGCCAGCAGGGCGGTAATCAGTTCAGTTTGCTGCTGAATACGTTGGCGTGTTTCCACCGATTCGCGCGAATCTGAATTCTGGTTCATCCAGTGCTGCTTGAGCCTGGCCAGTTGATCAACAGCCTGGGAAATATAGTGCTGACAGGATTGATAGTCTTTTTCCCGGCGTTTTCGCTCCGCTTCCTGTTTGCGCTGGGCACTGGCGGCGAGCTGTTTACGCAGTTCGAGAATGCGGCTCATCAGCGGTCCAAGACGAAGGTGATACAGATCGTTGAAATCATCGAGGATTTGAATGCGCGTGTTGCGCTTATCGATCAGGTCACGCAGCTGTGTTTCGAGAGCTTTGAGTTCCAGCTTACTGGCGGCAATGGCGGGATCCTGCCACGTAGAGACTGCCCGTTGAGATTGCAGCCAGGCCGAGATTTCACGCAGGGCATCACCAAAGCGTCGTTCTTCGATCGCCTGCACAATGGTGCCAGGTACGACTGACAAAGGCTCATTTTTAAGATGCGCCACCTGCTGGAAAATAATCTCCTCATCTTCCAGTTCAATAGCGCTTTTGACGATTTCCAGTCGTTTGATGATCTTATTCATGACAGTCGTTGCCTGGCCTGGCTAAAAAACGAGTGGCTGAAGTACAACAGGTTCACCCGTTTGAAAATGTTAGAAAAACAGTAAAGCGCATTCTGTGGCCTGCGATGCCTTTTCGTCCAGAATAATTCACTGTAATTATGAAAAACCGGAAGTCGCGCGCACCTGTCTGCATCTTCAAACCTCTGTTTCATGTTTTTTACTCTCGGGTAATTATTCTTGATTCAGTAAAGATAATGCGTATAGTTCTCATTCTCTTTTGTTATTAACTCCCTGTATTACTTCTGGTAAGGATCCCGACAATGAAAAAAACAACATCCGCGCTGGCATTGCTGATTGCTGCGGCGTTAAGCGGTTGTGCGGCGCATACCACGCCAGCCAGCAACGCCAGCGTTACGGAAAAAACAGCGCAACCTGCCGTCAGTGATGTGCAACAACGCGCGCTGGCGGATGGGTTATATGAAATGGCGCTTAGCCCGGCAGGGGATGCGTTGTACGTTGCCAGCGCCGAAGGATTTAAAGATGTGCAGGGCGGCGTGGTTTACAAGCTGGATCCAAAAACGCTTAAAACGCTCGGCTTGAGTCATACCGATATGAAAAACTTTGGTATGGCTATCTCGCCGGACGGTAAAACAGTGTATGTCACCAACTCACTGGATGGTGGCCTGAGCGCGCTGAATACCGCTGACGGCAAAGTGAAAAATCGCGTACTGTTCCCGGAACGTAACCCAGAAGGTTTCCCGTATGGTGCGCGCCAGGTGCTGCTGCATAACGGTTTGCTCTATATTGGTGCCGTGGCGGATCCAGCGTTGATTTGGGTGGTTGACGCTGAAACCCTGAAGCTAAAAACCCGCATTAAAAATACGGGTAAATGGATGACCGGACTGCATTATTCAGAAGTGACGCAGCGAATTTATGCAGCTAACGGCGGCGGTGAAATTCTTGTTATCAACCCGCGTAATCAGCGCGTAGAAAAACGCTGGCAACCGCTGGGGGAACAACCTGCGCTGTTGCTGAATATGGCGGAGGACGCACAAACGGGTCGCCTGTTTGTCACCGACAACTCCAAAGCGAAAACTACCCTGGTGCTGGATATCCATACCGGTAAGCTGCTGAAAAAATTGGATGTGGGTGATTCGCTGGCGGTGAAATTTAACGCAAAACGCAACGAAATCTATATTACCCAGCGTGATTCAGGGAAATTGCTCAGCCTGAATGCGACCGATTACAGCGTGAAGAAAAGCTGGGATTTACCACCTAACCCTAACAGCTTGCTGCTCTCGGCGGATGGGCAAACCCTGTTTGTCACCGTGAAACAGAAATTTAATAAAGACCACTCTACATCTGCGCCAGATAACGTGGTACGTATTGACCTGAATAAACAATAACAGCTCGCCTTCTTTCTATTGTTTTTCTCCCGAGCCTCGGTGCGTTGGGCAAGGAGGCCCGGCGTATCCAATCGATTGCGCCTTGCGACAACCAGGTTGAAATGTTAAAAGAAGCCCCTTCAATAAAAACCACACAGGGGAAGGGCGTGAAAAACGCGTCAACTGCATCTGACACCAGCGTGTCTGATGCCGCGTCGACGAACGAGCCGACGCTTCAACGAGGGTTGCAAAACCGCCATATTCAGTTAATTGCGCTGGGCGGCGCAATTGGTACCGGCCTGTTTTTGGGCATTGGCCCGGCTATTCAGATGGCGGGACCTGCGGTGTTACTGGGTTACGGCGTTGCAGGGATCATCGCTTTTTTGATTATGCGTCAACTGGGCGAAATGGTGGTCGAAGAACCCGTTTCCGGATCGTTTGCCCATTTTGCCTATAAATACTGGGGACCGTTCGCGGGTTTTCTGTCCGGCTGGAACTACTGGGTGATGTTTGTGCTGGTCGGCATGGCAGAACTGACAGCGGCAGGGATCTACATGCAGTACTGGTTGCCCGATGTTCCGACCTGGATTTGGGCCGCGGCATTCTTCGTGATCATCAATGCCGTCAATCTGGTCAACGTACGTCTGTATGGCGAAACGGAATTCTGGTTTGCGCTGATTAAAGTACTGGCCATTATCGGCATGATTGGTTTTGGCGTGTGGATGCTGTTTTCCGGTAATGGCGGGGAACATGCAAGCATCGATAACCTTTGGCGTTACAACGGCTTTTTTGCTACCGGCTGGAACGGATTAATTCTGTCGCTGGCAGTGATTATGTTCTCCTTTGGCGGGCTGGAGCTTATCGGGATTACTGCCGCGGAAGCGCAGGATCCACAGAAAAGCATTCCAAAGGCGGTAAACCAGGTGGTGTACCGTATTCTGCTGTTTTATATCGGTTCTCTGGTGGTGCTGTTGGCGCTGTACCCGTGGGTGGAAGTGAAATCCAACAGCAGCCCGTTCGTAATGATTTTCCATAATCTCGACAGCAACGTAGTGGCTTCTGCGCTGAACTTTGTCATCCTGGTGGCTTCGCTGTCGGTGTATAACAGTGGCGTCTACTCTAACAGCCGTATGCTATTTGGTCTCTCGGTTCAGGGTAACGCGCCGAAGTTCTTAACCCGCGTCAGCCGTCGCGGCGTACCGGTGAACTCACTGATCCTTTCCGGTGCTATTACGTCGCTGGTGGTACTCATCAACTATGTGCTGCCGCAAAAGGCCTTTAGCCTGCTGATGGCGCTGGTGGTGGCAACGCTGCTGCTGAACTGGATTATGATTTGCCTGGCACATCTACGATTCCGGGCGGCGATGCGTCGTAAGGGACGTGACACGCAGTTTAAAGCGCTGCTGTATCCGGCAGGGAACTACCTGTGTATTGCTTTCCTTGGCATGATTCTGGTGCTGATGTGTACGATGGATGAGATGCGCCTGTCAGCTATCCTGCTACCGGTGTGGATCCTGTTCCTGTTTGTTGCCTTCAAACTGCTGCGTCGTAAGTCCCGCTAAGTTTCTACCGATCTTGTTATTACCGATCCCATCGTCAGGATGGGATCGGATCCTCACTCAACGTTTATCGTGACCGTTCTCGCAATTTTGTTGCTGCTGACAGGAACTTTATTTTGTAATCGATTACTTTTCTATTGAATCTAATTTGTAATCGATTACATTTTAAGGGTGGGGCAAAAAATGGTGTCAACAACCGAAAGTAGTGGAAAACAGAGCGTACAGTACCGGCTGCTGGTGCCCCGGCTGTCGCTAATGATGTTCTTACAGTTCTTTATCTGGGGAAGTTGGTCCGTCACGCTGGGGCTGGTGATGAGCCAGCACAACATGTCGCTGTTGATTGGCGATGCGTTTTCAGCCGGGCCCATTGCCTCTATTCTGTCGCCATTCGTCTTAGGGATGCTGGTAGACCGCTTTTTTGCCTCGCAAAAGGTGATGGCGGTGATGCACCTTGCTGGCGCGGCAATCCTGTGGTTTGTTCCGCAGGCATTGGTGGCGCAAAACGGTGCACTGTTGATTGGTCTGCTGTTTGGCTACACGTTGTGCTACATGCCAACGCTGGCGCTTACCAACAATATTGCTTTTCATAGCCTGTCGGATAAGGACCAAACCTTCCCGGTGGTGCGGGTGTTTGGCACCATTGGCTGGATTGTCGCGGGGATCTTTATCGGTGTAACCGGAATTTCGGACACCACCGGCATCTTTACGCTGGCGGCGATTATCTCTGTGATTCTGGCGCTCTACAGCCTCACGCTGCCCAACACGCCAGCACCGGCGAAAGGACTGCCGGTAAAAGTTCGCGATCTGTTTTGTGCGGATGCTTTTGCTTTACTCAAGGTCCGTCACTTTTTTGTCTTCTCGCTCTGCGCGACGCTTATCTCTGTACCGTTGGGAACCTATTACGCGTATACCGCGTCGTTTCTTGCTGATGCGGGCGTCGGCGACGTCAGTACGGCGATGTCGTTTGGTCAGATGTCTGAAATATTCTTCATGCTGGTGATCCCGTTCCTGTTCAGACGTTTGGGCGTGAAATACATGCTGTTAATCGGGATGTGCGCCTGGTTCGTGCGTTATGCCTTCTTTGCCCTCGGCATCAGCGAAGAGGGCCGATTCCTGCTGTATCTCGGCATTCTGCTGCACGGCGTGTGCTACGACTTCTTCTTCGTAGTCGGCTTTATTTACACCGATCGTATCGCCGGGGAAAAAGTAAAAGGTCAGGCGCAAAGCATGATCGTCATGTTTACCTATGGGATCGGTATGCTGCTGGGCTCGCAAATTTCAGGCGCACTTTACAACCGGCTGGTGGCGGGGCAAACCGTGCCTCAGGCGTGGACCACATTCTGGTGGATCCCGGCAGTCGCTGCCGCAGTGATTGCCCTGATTTTCCTTTTCTCTTTCAAGTATGACGACAAAGAGCAGGCGTAATTTTCAGGAGGGGTTATGAAAACCATCAAGGGGCCAGGCATTTTTCTGGCGCAATTTATTGGGGATCGCCCGCCATTTAACACCCTGGAAGGCGTGGCAAAATGGGCGGCGGAGCTGGGCTATAAGGCATTACAAATCCCGTGTAATCACAAGTCGCTGTTTGATGTCGAACAAGCTGCTGTAAGTCAGGCCTATTGTGATGATATTCGCGGGATGCTGGCCGGATATGGGTTAGTGATTAGCGAATTATCTACCCATCTTGAAGGTCAACTGGTTGCCGTCCATCCGGCTTACGATGACGCTTTTGACGGATTTGCTCCGCCGTCTGTACGCGCTAATCCGCAGGCCAGACAGGCGTGGGCCATCGAAACCCTACACCAGGCCGCTGCGGCTTCGCAAAGACTGGGGCTGACGGCACATGCCACGTTTTCAGGTTCGCTCGCCTGGCCTTTCTTTTATCCGTGGCCACCGCATAATCGTCAGCGCTTTGAAGAGGCTTTTCTGGAGCTGGCGCGCCGCTGGAGACCGATACTCGATCGCTTTGATCACCATGGGGTGGATGTTTGCTTTGAGATCCATCCCGGCGAAGATCTGCACGATGGCATGACGTTCGAGCGTTTTCTTGCGCTGGTTGATAATCATCCTCGCTGCAACATTCTCTATGACCCGAGCCATCTGTTATTGCAGCAGATGGATTATCTTGGGTTTATCGATGTCTATCACTCGCGTATTAAAGCGTTCCACGTCAAGGACGCTGAGTACCATGCCAGTAGCCGCAGCGGTGTCTATGGCGGTTATCAGCCGTGGCTCGATCGCGCCGGGCGCTTCCGTTCTTTGGGGGACGGGCAGGTCGATTTCAAAACGATCTTCAGCAAGCTCACACAATATGATTTCCCTGGCTGGGCGGTGCTGGAATGGGAGTGTTGCCTGAAAGACGCGCAAACCGGGGCGCGTGAGGGGAGTGATTTTATACGGCGCCATATTATTCCGGTTTCTGCACGTGCATTTGATGATTTCGCCGCTGGCGATGAGGTACGCAAATGATACAGGTTGGCATTATTGGCAGCGGATTTATTGGGCCTGCACATATTGAGGCGTTGCGTCGACTCGGCGGTGTGAACGTGGTGGCGCTCTGTGATAGCTCACTGGCGGTTGCCCAGGAACGCGCAGATGCTCTTCATATTCCTCATGCGTACGGCAGCGTTGAAGCGCTGCTGGCGCATCCCGGACTACAGGTAGTGCATAACTGTACACCGAATCATCTGCATACCGACATCAATCGGCAGATTTTACGCGCGGGTATGCACGTGTTTTCAGAAAAGCCGCTGTGTATGACGCCGGATGAGGCTCGTGAACTGGAAACGCTGGCACAGCAGGCTGGAGTGGTGCACGGCGTGAGCTTTGTCTATCGCCAGTTTGCAATGGTGCAGCAGGCGGCCAGTATGGTCAGAAGCGGCAGCGTGGGCAGTCTGTTTGCCGTACAGGGGAGCTATCTGCAGGACTGGATGCTGCTGGAGACTGACTACAACTGGCGGGTCGATGCCGCACAGGGCGGCGATTCACGGGCGGTAGCGGATATCGGTTCGCACTGGTGTGATACGGTGCAATTCGTGACTGGAAAACGTATTGTCGAGGTGATGGCCGATTTGGCTATCGTCTGGCCGGTACGTAAAGCCAGCATTGCCAGTAACGCTACGTTTGGCCAGCAAACGGCTGATGTGCAATTTGAGGATAAAGCGGTTACGACAGAAGATCGTGGGTCGGTGCTGGTACGTTTTGATGATGGCAGCAAAGGCTGCTTTAGCGTTTCGCAGGTGAGTGCCGGGCGCAAGAATCACCTGAGCTTTGAAATTAACGGTAGCCACTGTTCACTGCACTGGGATCAGGAAACGCCGCAACAGCTTTGGGTCGGGCACCGTCAGCAGGCGAACCAGATCCTGACGGACGACCCAGGATTGATGAATGCGGATGTTGCTGCCAGTGCGCACTTTCCGGGTGGGCATATTGAGGGCTGGCCGGATGCGTTCAAGAATATGATGCAGCAGTTTTATCAGGCGGTGTTGGCAGGCAAAATGCCCGCGACGGCGGAGCGTCGATTTGCGTCTTTTTCTGACGGTGCGGATGTGATGTATATTATTGATGCAATTATAAAAAGCCATCAGCAGCAGCGTTGGATATCAGTACAGCGCTAAACACGCATCCGGTTCGCCAGTCGGCGATTTTATGGTAGCCTCAACGCAAAGCGTAAACCGCAGGATGTGTCGTCGTTATGTCTATTCAAAAAATCGCCCAGCTTGCCGGTGTGTCGGTGGCGACGGTATCGCGTGTGCTGAATCACAGTGATACCGTCAAAGCCAAAAATCGTGAGCGCGTGCTACAGGCTATTAAAGAAAGCAATTATCAGCCCAACCTGCTGGCGCGTCAGCTGCGTACGGCACGTAGTTCGATGATTCTGGTGATGGTTTCCAACATCGCCAATCCTTTTTGTGCAGAGGTTGTTAAAGGCATTGAAGAGGAGGCGGAGAAGAATGGCTATCGCATTTTGCTGTGTAATTCCGGCTCGGATACAGCCCGATCAAAATCGGCGTTGAAGCTCCTGTCGGGGAAAATCGTCGATGGCATTATCACCATGGATGCATTCTCCAAATTACCGGAACTGACTACGCTGATTGGCGATGCGCCCTGGGTTCAGTGCGCGGAATATGCTGACAAAGGCGCGGTTTCCTGCGTGGGGATTAACGATGTTGACGCCGCACAGTCGGTAATATCTCACCTGGTGGATAAGGGCTACCGACGAATTGCCTTAATCAATCATGACCTGAGTTATAAATATGCTCGTTTGCGCGAACGCGGCTATAAAGCGGCGCTGCATGCGCTGTCGCTTGAATATCAGGCTGTGGAATATGCCAGTGAATTAAGTTCCAGTGCAGGAATTGCGGCGATGAAAATACTACTTGCCGCAGAGGTGAAACCCGACGCGGTGTTTGCCGTATCGGACACGCTAGCCGCTGGTGCGATGCGCGCTATTTTCGATGCCGGATTACAGATCCCGCAGGATATCGCCGTTGTTGGTTTCGACGGTACGGAACTGGCAGAAATGGTTTCTCCACAGCTTTCGACCATTGAGCAGCCCTCACGGGATATAGGCCGCAAAGCGGTAGGATTATTGCTGAATAAAATAGAAAATCCTGACGCGCAG
This sequence comes from Citrobacter sp. Cpo091, assembly GCF_030332645.1. Lineage (NCBI taxonomy): Bacteria > Pseudomonadati > Pseudomonadota > Gammaproteobacteria > Enterobacterales > Enterobacteriaceae > Citrobacter > Citrobacter sp. Cpo091. The sequence goes on along the minus strand of NZ_JAOWHL010000034.1, from coordinate 363,839 downwards.
ACGGAAAGGGTGATGATGGACTGGCGCTATATTTCACGCGCCAGTACCTGAGCTTTATCGCTGAAACGCGCCAGACAGCGCACGAATATCGTTTCCGGTAGGCGACTGATGAATGCGCAAGCCAAACTCTTCGACTACGGCAAATATATGGTCGAAGATATCAGCCTGAATACTTTCATATTCAAGCCAGACCACCGTATTGGTAAAGGCATAAATTTCGATCGGTAAACCATGATCGTCCGGCGCAAGCTGGCGCACCATTAACGTCATATCTTTGCGAATACGCGGATGATGACGCAAATACTCGTTCAGATAAGCGCGGAAGGTGCCAATATTGGTCATCCGGCGGTGATTCAACACCGATTCAGGCGCATCTAACTGCTGATTCCACTCGTCAATTTCCTGGTGACGTGCGGTTAAATACGGTTTCAGCAGGTGGGCTTTATGCAGACGCTGGCGCTCATCCTCATCAAGAAAATGGATGCTGGTGGCATCGATGCTGATGCTGCGTTTTATTCTCCGCCCACCGGAAGCCGACATTCCACTCCAGTTTTTAAAAGAGTCTGAGACCAGTGACCAGGTTGGGATAGTGGTGATGGTGTTATCCCAGTTGCGCACTTTCACGGTGGTTAAGCCAATATCGATAACCGCGCCATCTGCACCATATTTCGGCATTTCCAGCCAGTCGCCAAGCTTTAACATATCGTTGGCGGAGAGCTGTATTCCGGCAACCAGACCGAGAATAGGGTCTTTAAACACCAGCATTAACACGGCGGCCATGGCGCCCAGACCGCTTATCAGTATTGCCGGTGACTGACCAATCAGCAGGGAAATCATCAATATTCCGACGAGAATTGCGCTGATGAGTTTGATGCCCTGGAATATGCCTTTTAGCGGTAATTGCGATGCGGCAGGGAGTTTTTGCGACAGATTGAGAATAACGTCCAGCAGGGAAAACAGGGACAGCAGGGCGTACATCATGATCCACAACTGAGCGCAGGTCACTAATATTTCTGCGGCTTCGCTGCCTTTCTGTAGCCAGAGTGCGGCCTGTATATTGACAATGATACCCTGCAGGGTGAATGCCAGCCGGTGAAATAACTTGTTCTGCGTGATGATTTGTAGCCACAGGCGGGAGCTGGCGCTGGCACGCTTTTCAAATGCGCGTAATACCACCCAGTGCAAAATAACGTGAACAATAATGGCGGTGATAAAAATAATGCCAAAAATCATCACCAATGAGGTGGTGTGATTTATTTCAATGCCGAGTTCTTCTACCTGAGATATCAATTCCTGCATAACGTCTCCTTAATAAACAGCGGTCTATGATGACCGCTGCGCGGAGCTTATGCAAATGCGGAGGATTAGACTTCCGTCAGCGTCGTTTCCAACGGCAGACGAGATTTCGGCAGCGCGGCGTTGAAATCTTCTACGCTGTGATGACCCACAGGAACCACCACTACGCTGGTGAAACCTTTTTCTTTCAGGCCAAATTCTGCATCCATGACAGCTGAATCAAAGCCTTCGATCGGCACAGCATCCAGGCCCATCGCCGCAACGCCCAGCAGGAAGTTACCGACGTTCAGGTACACCTGTTTTGCCATCCAGTGGTTGTCATCTTTCAGTTCTTTGCGATGCATGTCGGCAAAGAAGGTGCGGCCTTTGTGGTTTGCGGCTTTCGCTTCAGGCGTGGCGAAACGACCATCGCTTTCTTCTTGATCCACCACGCGTTCCAGCCACGCATCGTCCATCGCCGTTTTGGCGCAGAACACCACAACGTGGGAAGCATCCAGCATTTTACGTTCGTTGAATACAAAGCCGCCGGCTGCGGATTTAGCCACACGCGCCTTACCTTCGTCAGTGCTGGCGACGATAAAGTGCCATGGCTGAGAGTTGGTGCTGGACGGGCTAAACTGCAGCAGCGTTTTTAATTTTTCGGCCTGCTCAGCGGTCAGTTTTTTATTCGGATCGAATGCCTTAGTGGAGTAACGTTTTAAGGCGACAGAAACAATATCCATAACTACTCCTGGTGATTTTCCATACCCTGCGGGTGCGTTTTGTTTCAGCAGGGTACAGGGTTAGTAGGCAAAAGATAAGACAGGAAAATGCAAAAACACTTATCGGGGTTAGCGATAAATCAACCTGGACGCAGGCGTTTTTGATCCCGTTTCGGCAAGCCGTCGACGACGCGGTGCCAGGAATCATTCACCAGCTCTGCCAGTAATGACTCGGTAATATCGTCACCAGGATAGACCGAGATCCAGTGCTTTTTATTCATGTGATAGCCGGGCTTAATGCTGGGGTAGATCTGCTGGTTTAACAGTGATTTTTGCGGATCGGATTTCAGGTTAATAAGTGGCCGTCCGCGAAGCTCCGTGACCAGCATAAAAATTTTACCGCCAACCTTGAAGACATCGTATTCCGGGCCGAAAGGCCAGCAGTGTTCGGTAAAAGGTAGTTCGAGCGCAAGGCGTTTCGCACAGGCAGGAAGGGTCTGGCCGTCCATTATTGTTCCTCGCGGGTCAGGGCGCGCCACATGGCTTCAAACCCCATCGAAATATATTCATTTGCGCGGGCAGCGTCGCGGGCGGCGAACTCCATGGTGGTTTCTGCCAGAGAAAGGAATAGCCCGTCGCCAAAGGCGCGATATTCGTCAGACATAAACTCGGGTCGTACGGAACGATGACAAAGATCGCGCAGTTCCGGGAACATATCGTCAGCCTGTTGTTCGGTTTCCTTGCTTATTTTCTCGCTGACGGCCAACTGACGAATCGTGCGATGCCCGCAGGTGTGGTTCAGGCCCCAGCTAATGTAGCTGTTCCAGATGTAGTGAGTCATGGTTTTGGCATCGGTCACTGAACGATCCAGGTTTGCCATCATCGACTGACAAAGGTCTTGCTTCAAAAAGAGGTAAAGCTCGTTGATCAAATCATCTTTGGTCGCGAAATAGCGAAACAACGTTCCCTCCGCAACCCCTGCATTACGGGCTATCACGGCGGTCGAAGCCGCAACACCTGATTGTGCAAATGCTGTGGTTGCAGCTTCCAGTAATGCCAGTTTTTTGTCTTCACTCTTCGGACGAGCCACTACACTTTACCCTTAAGTCTGTAAAAAACATGATTGAATCACGGCGTTTGCTGCGCCGCAACGGCGAATGTCAAAGATTGAAAATCATCTTGACGGAGAACTTTCGATTTCTATAATGAGTGCTTACTCACTCATAATCAAGAGTCAGTCGCGCAAACCAGCGGAAAGGGGGCGCGTTTAAGGTCAGGATATGAAGCGTCTCACAGTTTGTGTGGTTGTTATTATGCTTATTGCTGCAGCTGCAAGTTTACCGTTTGTACTCAATGCCGGGTTTGGTCAGGCGCCGCAAGGGGCACAACTGAGTCAGGTTGAACAGTCACCGCACTATCGTGATGGACAGTTTCATAACCAGGTGCCGACACCGGGCTATACCGGCAACAAAGGCATGCTGGCGGCCTGGTGGGAGTTTCTGGTCGCTAAGCGTGAAAATGCACGACCAGCACAACCGTTACCTATGGTCGCGACCGATCTCGCCGGGCTTTCGCCGCAGCAGGATACCCTGGTCTGGCTGGGCCATTCTTCGTGGTATTTACAGCTGGCGGGTCAACGTATCCTGATTGATCCGGTTTTCAGCAATTATGCCGCACCGTTCTCGTTCCTGAACAAGGCCTTTGCCGGTGATTATCCGTGGACCGCACAGACGATGCCGGAGATAGACCTGCTCATCATCTCGCACGATCACTATGACCATCTGGATCTCGCCACTATCAAGGCGCTAATGCCGAAAATTAAGCGGGTGATTACGCCGCTTGGCGTCGGGTCGCATCTGCGTTACTGGGGGATGCGCAGCGAGATAATCGAAGAACGGGACTGGAATCAGTCCGTCAGAGTGACGGATTCGCTGATCGTTCATGTGCTGCCCGCCCGTCATTTCTCGGGGCGCGGTATCAAACGCAACCAAACGCTATGGGCGAGCTTCATGTTCGAAACGCCGGAGCAGAACGTTTATTACAGCGGCGATTCCGGCTATGGACCGCATTTTAAAGCCATCGGTGAGCAGTTTGGCTCTGTCGATTTGGCGATTATGGAGAACGGTCAGTATGACCAGGACTGGAAGTTTATTCACATGATGCCGGAAGAGACGGCGCAGGCTGCGGCAGATCTGCATGCGAAAGCCGTGTTGCCAGGGCATGCCGGCCGTTTCGTTCTGGCGAAACATACCTGGGATGATCCTTACAAACGACTGGCGCTTGCCAGCCGTCATCAGGATTACCGACTGCTGACGCCAATGCTGGGTGAACCGGTAATACTGTCCGAACCGGACCAACCGTTTACGGCCTGGTGGCAACAGGTGACTCAATGAATACAGGGGAGAGCATGATGACGATTTCTGCTCAGGTAATTGATACGATTGTTGAATGGATTGATGATAATTTGAATCAACCATTGCGCATTGATGATATTGCACGCCATGCGGGATATTCCAAATGGCACCTGCAGCGTCTTTTTATGCAGTACAAAGGCGAAAGTCTTGGGCGTTACATCCGCGAGCGCAAGCTGCTGTTGGCGGCGCGCGATCTACGCGATACCGACCAGAAAGTGTACGACATCTGTTTGAAATACGGATTCGATTCGCAGCAGACCTTTACGCGTATTTTCACCCGTACGTTCAGCCAGCCGCCGGGAGCTTATCGCAAAGAAAATCATAGCCGAACGCATTAACAGCAGAGGGTTCTCGCGGGCCTAATCCGCCAGCGAGAACCAGCGCCGCCAGATGAAGCGCAGCACCAAATATTCAATCACGCCCAGCAGTAAAAACCACAGGCAAAACAGCAAAGTATAAAACTGATTGAGATCCATCAGATGAAAAATGGCGACGAGTTTTTGCGCCAGCACCAGGCCAAGCGAGGGGGCGGGTAGCAGCAGGCAAGACAAAAAAGCCAGTAGCAGGATCCCTGCGACAGTCATCAGTGATTCAAGCGGGTGTTTCATGACATTGTTAAACTTGAGTTAAAAAGCTATTGTCCGGGATCTCAGCGGGCAACGCAAATACCCACGCTTACAACCCCGCCCAAATCTCACAATGTTTTTTCACCAGTCCACTCAGTGACCCGCCTTCGGCGACAAAGTCACGCATGTTTTGTGCTTCATCATGACCATTTTTAACCTGCAGATGTATAGCTTCAATCGCGCTGGTTGCGCCTACTTTATCTGCAGAGGTAGCGATATTCTCCAGGAGTCGCAATGTCTCTTCTGACAGGCGGCAACCGTCGCCGGTATTGACGTCGGTGACGATTCCCGCCATACCAAAGCGACAGGCCTGAAAACGATTGAATTTATACAACAGGTAATCACGCTCCTGGTGCTTGAATGGACGTTTGGTGAGTAACCAGTGGGCGGTAGCCTGAATAAGTCCTGCCATATTGACCGCATGATCAAGGGTCAGCGGCGTATCCATTACCCGAACCTCTACCGTGCCAAAGTGCGGGCTGGGGCGGATATCCCAGTGTAAATCTTTAATGCTATCAATCATGCTGGTGTAAGCCAGTCGACGGAATAGCCCCTCGAATTCCTGCCAGTTATTCACCCATGGCATCGGACCATTATCGGGAAATCCGGAGAAAATATTCAGGCGCGCGCAGGCAAACCGCGTGTCGGACGTCTGCATATAAGGTGAGGTGGCCGAGAGCGCAATAAAATGGGGAACAAATCGCGACAGGCCGTGTAGCAGGTAAATGGCATCATCGCCGTTTGCGCAGCCGATATGCACATGCTGGCCAAACACCGTCGCCTGCTGGATAAGATAGCCAAAATTTTCCAGGTTGCGCCGATAGCGTTCGTCATCGCAGACTTCCTGACGTTGCCATTTTTGAAATGGATGTGTGCCACCGCCACAAATGGCGAGGTGATGCTCTGCAGCAACTCGCATAATTATCTGCTGCATAGCGGACAATTCAGCATCAGCCTGGTCGATATTTCGGCAAACTCCGGTCGCCATCTCCAGCATACTTTCGGTGATATCGTGCTTCACTTCTCCGGCGGTGAGCTGCGGTTTTACGGCGTCAATCAGCCGGGAAGAATCCTGACTCAGGTCGTAACCTGGCGGATTGACCACCTGCATTTCCAGTTCAATGCCTAACGTAAAAGGGTCGGAAACATGAAAATCAGGTAGTGGCATAAGGCTCTCTTCCGCGTTGATTTTTAATCAGTATAGAAGGACTGCTGATTTTCTGTTCGTCGTCAAAATCACCCTTGCGACGCTTTGAAGGTGTAATGGCCAGTGTTATAACTATTTTTTACTTCGCTACTGGGGTTGAATCGTGCCGGAAATAAATCTTTATGGGCAGACCGTCGGCGATGTCGTGCCGGACTGGAATGGCGCTGCCGTACTGCCACGGGAAACGCTGATAGGGCAATATTGTCGACTGGTTCCCCTGGATGCCGACAGCCATGCCGCCGATCTGTTTGATGCCTACGCGCAGGCGCCGGACGATCGCGACTGGACCTGGCTTGCAAGCTCTCGCCCCACAAGCGTCGAGGCCGCAGTTTGCTGGGTGCAGGGGAAAGTTACTGATGCATCTCTGGTTCCCTATGCCGTCATTGAACAGCGTTCAGGACGAGCTGTCGGACTGGTGTGCTTTATGGCGATTGAAGGGGAGCACGGTTCGGTCGAAATTGGTCATGTGACCTGGTCACCGCGTATGAAAAATACGGTTCTCGGCACCGAAAGCATCTGGCTGCTGTTACGCCAGGCATTTGCGCTGGGCTATCGTCGCGTGGAGTGGAAATGCGATTCTCTGAACACCGCTTCTCGACGGGCAGCGGAACGTCTTGGGTTTATCTTCGAAGGTCGCTTTCGCCAGAAGATTGTGCGCAAGGGGCGTAATCGCGACAGCGACTGGTTATCAATGATTGATAGCGAATGGCCCCAGTGTGACGCCGTGTTACAGCGCTGGTTGGCCACGGAGAACTTTGATGAAAACGGTCGGCAACGCCAGTCAATGGCAGAGTGCTTTTCCTGTGAGACAGCCAACGTTGAGACTGTGCAGACGCAACAGCAAGGGTATCAACAGCGCTGGCAACAGGAACATGGCTCGCTGACGCAAACACCGCCTGCGCTTCTGGCTGATTTACTCACAGCACAACCTCGCAATCCCAACCTTTGCTACGACACGCTCTGCTCAAGAGCAGGGTTAGCAGCACTGACAAAAGCAAATGTGTCCACCTCAGAACCGATGGCGGCGATTATCAATACGGAAGTGGATACCGGAGAGCGTCGCATCCCGGTACGGATTTATCGACCGGCACTGACCGGAGAGCCGAAGGTGGTGGTGTTTATCCATGGCGGTGGGCATCTGAGCGGTTCGGTGGAAGTGTATGACCCGGTTGCCCGTCATCTGGCGATGGCGACAGGGAATATCGTTGTGTCGGTTGATTATCGACTTGCGCCAGAAAACCCGTATCCGGCTGGTCTTTCCGATGCTAAAGCCGTAATAGAAAACGTCTGGTCGCTGCTCGACAGTCAGCATATTCCTTACACTCGCCAACTCACGCTTATCGGCGACAGCGGTGGCGGCGCATTTAGCGCGACGCTGGCGGCCTACTTTTCCCGCGAGCAGCCAGGATTTATTCATCGCCTGGTGCTGATTTATCCGAGCCTGGACTACACGCTGAACTGGCCGTCGGTGCAGGAGAACGGTACCGGAAAGCTACTGGATGAAAGCAAAATACGCTGGTATTTTCAGCAATATTTCCGCAATGAAGAAGATCGTAAACAGACGTCTCCGCTTTACCTGCCGTTGAGCCAGGATTTTCCACCCACTCTGGTATTCAGTGGTGGGTTGGATCCTTTACGGGATGAGAATTTTGCTTTTGTCGCCAGACTGCAAGCTGAGGGGATACCCGTACAGCATGTTCACTTTCCTGGGATGACGCATGCTTATCTGATGCTGGAGGATAAAGTCCCGCAGGAAGCAAAAGCCACCTATCTGGCGATTGGCGACTTTGTTCGCGATTAGCGCCCGCACTCAGTCGTGGCTGCGGGCGGATTTATCATGATTGCTGACTCGCTAAGGTGTTTGCCAGCGCGTACGCTCAACGGCGCTTTGCCACTCGTGCCAGCGTTTTTGCAATCGACCGTGACGCTCTACGTTTGGCTGAAATGATATGTGGTCGGGCAAAAAATGGCGTAGCTGAGCGGTTTCTGTACCGAGCAGCGCCTTGCGTGCCAGCAGCCCGGCGCCAATGGCTGAAAGCTCGGGAATGTCGCTGCGCATCACCGGGCAACCCAGCAGATCGGACTGGTACTGCATCAGCCAATCATTTTTTGTTGGCCCGCCATCAACCATCAGCGCGCTGAGGCTGAAACCGCTGTGCTGGTGCATCGCTTGCACCACATCGGCAATTTGATAGGTAATAGACTCCAGCGCGGCGCGCACCAGATGCGCGCGTTTCACGCCGCGGCTGAGGCCATGAATTAACCCCCGGGCGCTTTCATCCCACCAGGGTGCGCCCAGCCCGGTAAGTGCCGGAACAAAATAGACGCCCAGCGTCGAGTCGACCGTGGCGGGCAGAGTATTGAGTTCATGTAACAGTTGCTCCTCCGGCAGTTCGCTTAAGCCGGTACTGTCGGCCATCCAGGCCACAGCATCGCCGGTATGGGGAATATTGCCTTCCAGACCATAGACCCGGGTATCGCCATCATGCCAGGCAATAGTTGTTGCCAGCGCATTCACCGCAGACTGCGTTGAAGATACCGGAGCCATCACCGATGAGCCGGTGCCATAGGTCGCTTTAACACAACCTTCAGCACCTAGCCCGTGGGCAAAGAGCGCGGCATGAGAATCGCCAATCATCGCCAGAATGGGGATCCCATCGGGGATGGTCGCCAGACCTTTCGTCACGCCAAAATGATGACTGGAGGGGCAAACTTCTGGCAGCGCCTGTTGCGGGATACCAAACAGCGCCAGCATCTCGCTATCCCATTGGCCGCTATGTAGATTGAGCAACTGCGTGCGCGAAGCGTTGGAGGCGTCACAACGAAACGCCGCACCGCCGGTAAGATTCCACAGTAACCAGCTATCGATAGTGCCGAGGCAAATTTCGCCTTGCTGCGCGAGCGCCATGCCGTTGGGGACGGACTCCAGAAGCCATCGCATTTTAGAGGCGGAAAAGAGCGGGGCGACGGGCAATCCGGTGATGGATTTTATTTTCGCCTCATGACCTTGCTCGCGCAACGCCCGGCAAAAGTCAGCCGTGCGCGAGCATTGCCAGGTAATGGCGGGGCCGAGCGGACGCCCGCTTGCGCGATACCAGCCGATTGCCGTTTCTCGCTGATTACTGATCGCCAGCGCCGCCACCCGCTGCGTACCTACGGCGGTAACTGCTTGCGCCATTACAGCCAGAGAGGCCTCCAGCAGCGCGTCGCCGGACTGTTCAACCCAGCCTTCGCGAGGCGTGTGGATCGCCAGCGCGCGGGAGAACTTCGCGACCACATTTCCCCGACCGTCCAGCGCAACGGCTTTGGCATTGGTGGTGCCTTCATCAAGCGCAATAATAATGTCTTTCGTTGCTGACATCGTTTTCTCCAGCCTCTCTGTTTCCCTGAGTATTAGCGATGGAACAACGTATCCACCCCGAGATAGCGGGTGAAGGCTTCATGCAGCACCTCGGCGCTGGCGGAATGGTTCATTGCCACGTGATGTTCAAAACCGTTACGACAGATCCACGCCAGTAAATTCTCCAGATGCGGCACCTGGATTACTGCACGACAGCCAACCGTATCCAGCGGATCGTCTACCGATTGGCCTTCTCCGACGTACGCTTTGATTTCACCGGTTAAATCGTCGGTGCTCAGGCGGAAATAGGTCAGTGTGCCGCTTTTCATGCGTCCATGTACTGCACCGCAGGTGTTCTCTTTCCCAACGGTGGTACCGATGATGTCCGCTGTACCCATTTTGGGGCTCTCCAGACTGGCTGATGCAAAGTTTCCGCAGTGAAAAAGCACACATTTATCACGATCGTCGCCGAAATTGTTATTCCAGTCGGCAATGGAAGCCGGGCTTAAATTACTGCTGGCGAGGGCGTACATTGACAGCGCGCCCATCACATCCACTTCGCATGCGCTGGGCATTAACTGCCCGGACATCACGCTCATGATTGAGCATACGTTGATGCCTAAATTTTCCTGCAGCGAAGTCCAGCACTGGATCGCAGTGGTATCTATATCGTTAGCGATGACCCATTCGCTGATGACGACAAACAGTTTTGCCATTGTGACGAGTTTGTCGGCGGGAATGGCGCTGGCATCGGCGTTATCCAGCAGCAGACGACGTTTTTCATCCACACGGATATCGTCATCGCGCAGACATTTGATGCGGGTAAAGACTTCAGACAGATCCAGCGTTTCAACGGCGATACCCAGTCTTTCGAGTAATTTTTCGCTGTAGCGAACGGTATTGAATCCAGCCGGGCGAGCACCGATAGCGCCGACGCGTACGCCACGCATACTGCTGACAACACGGCAAATCTGTTCGAAACGTTTCAGATCCTGAGCAAAAACCTCACCGGCCAGATCGCAGACATGCTGGGTGGTGAGCGTAAATGGAATGCCGTACTGACGCAGGTTATTGCACAGGGAGATTTTTCCACAGAAGCTGTCACGGCGGGTGGCAAGCCCCATTTTATCAAGGTTATCTTCCTGCGCCTGAACCAGTACCGGGACATTCAGGCCAGACAGGCGCAGCGTTTCCGCTATTGCTTTTTCATCGCCAAAGTTCGGCAACAGCACTACCACGCCGTGAATGTCGTCGCGGTGAGCGCGGAAAAGTTCGGCGCACACTTTCGCATCCTGGCGGGTTTCTACCCCGCCGAGTTCCGTTTGCGTATCGTCGAGCATAATGGTTTTAATACCCAGTCGCGCAAAGAGCACGCTGGCTTGTTCGCGGGCTTCAGCAACCAGATAGCTTGGGAAAAATCCCCGATTGCCAATAATCACCGCCATGGTCAACTGTTGAGGAATTCGTGACATCGCTTTCTCCAGTAAGTGTTCTGTTGTTATTGTTTTATCGTGTGGCGCTGCAACAGCGCGGCGGCGTTTTTCACGACGCCAGCGGCGTCAATTTCGTGGCGGGCACGTGTTGCCGCGCGATCGGCCGCGATAGCATATTGACCATCGCCAATGCCGAGTCGGCGCAGCGGAATGGCACAGCCAGCTTCTGCCAGTACCTCGGCCACCAGGCTTCCCACGCCGCCATTAATGTTATGCTCTTCCACACTGACCACGGCCTTGCAGTGGGCTAATGCCGCCAACAGTTGTTGGGTATTGCAGGGACGAATTGACGGTACACTGATTACGCTTGCATCAATACCCGCCTGTTCCAGCACTGTGGCAGCCTCGACAATTTCATGGACGGTTGAGCCCATCGCGACCAGAGCGACATCTTTTCCTTTCCGCAGAATATCGATATTACCCGGAGTGAACTGGTAATTTTCGTCGTGTAGTTCCGGTAAGGCTTTTCCGTCGAGGCGAACATAAACCGGGCCGACGTGGCTTAAGGCATAGTCGATAATCTGCCGGCATTCCACTGGGCAGGACGGGGCGTAAATTTCAATATTGCCAAAACCGCGCAGAACGGAAATGTCATCAATACTGTGATGTGTGCTGGCGAGGGGGCCGTAGCTGGCGCCCGCGTTCAGGCCGATCAGCTTCACGTTGGTGTTGTTGTAGCAAATGTCGACTTTGATTTGCTCATTAGCCCGCGAAATAAGGAACGGAGCGGCATTACAGGTGACGGCGATTTTGCCCCCCAGCGCCAGGCCGGCGGCGGCGCCAACCAGCGTCTGTTCGGCGATACCCACGTTGACCAGACGACCGGGAAATTCCTTCATAAACGGGGCGATTTTCGCCGTAGATGTGGAGTCAGCAACGACGGGTACAACGTCCATTCCGCGCTCGACTGCGGCAATTAAGGTATTCACCATCACGGTGGCGAGGTGTTCACTATTACGCATCTTTCAGTTCCTCCAGCGCCAGTTCAACTTCTTCCCCTTTTGGCACGCGGTGGTGCCATTCCGGGCGGCCTTGAATAAAGGAGATCCCGGCCCCTTTGGTGGTGTGGGCAATGACGACGTGCGGTTTACCTTCCGGGGTTAACCCTTCCAGCGTGCGCACCACATCACTCATATCATTGCCGCGGCACTCTGTGACCTGCATACCGAAGGCGCGCCATTTCTCATTCAGTGGATCGGTGTTCATGATCTCTTTGGTTGCGCCGGCAAGTTGGAGGTTATTTTTGTCGTTGATGATAATCAGGTTATCCAGCTTGTAGTGGGCGGCGACCAGTGCGGCTTCCCAGTTGCTTCCTTCTGCCAGTTCACCATCACCGGTAACGACAAACACCCGGCGCTTGCTGTTGTTACGTTTAGCTGCCAGCGCAATGCCCACGGCGACCGGCAGACCGTGACCGAGCGCTCCGGTATTCAGTTCGATCCCAGGCGTTTTGTGTTTCACCGGATGACCCGGCAGGTGTGAATCGGCGTGCTGATAGGTCGCCAGCCAGTCCACGGGAATAAAACCAGCCTCAGCCAGCACGCAGTAGTAACCGCCCACTGCATGACCTTTCGACTGGATGTAGATGTCGCGCTCATCGCTTGCTATAAGCTCTGGTGAGCAATTCAGGATGCGAAAATAGAGTGCTGTCAGCAGTTCGACCTGCGACAGGTCAGCGCCGGTATGTCCCCCCGCCGGGCTTTCTGCATTCAACACGATAATGCGACGACGTACCGCACGTGCTTTCTTGACTAGCTCTGGTATTGAGAGCGAAAACGGATTCATAAGACACCTCTTGAATGTTTAATCCTTAGTGAATAAATATTCCATGTGGGTGCAGTAGTGCAACTGTCTCGCTATCCACTGCGTAATATGCAGCTAAAACAGTTGGTCGTTATCGGTTAGAATAAATATTCACTACTGATTTATTATTCATGATTAAAGATATGCCTTGTCTGAGGGTTTGTCTACGCCTTGTAGCAGCAATTTTTGGCGAAAAGAGAAAAGGATCACACTAACGCGATAACCGGAAAGGCGCAGATGACTTGTTATCTATTCAGGTATGAATAAAAATAACAGGCAGTTTACCAGGGGGAATGTTATGTCAAAGCAGGATGAACAGCGGTTGCTGGTTAAGATTGCCACACTTTACTACGCCGAAAATAAAAAACAGTCTGAAATCGCCACGCTGCTGCATTTGTCGCAGTCCTTTGTCTCCCGTGCCTTGACGCGTTGTCAGAAAGAAGGGCTGGTGAAAATCACCGTTGTACAGCCGACTAATATCTTTGTCGAGCTGGAAAAAGCCATTGAAGAGCGGTTTGGTCTTCGCCAGGCGATTGTCGTGGATGTTGGCGACAACCCCAGTAGTACGCAAATTAAGCATGCCATTGGCAGCGCGGCGGCACATTACGTTGAAACTCGTCTGCGTGCCGAAGACCTGGTCGGTATTTCCTCCTGGAGTAGCACCATTCGCTGCATGGTTGATGAAATGCACCCGCAAAATATCCGGGCGGCAGGCGTGATCCAATTACTGGGCGGCGTGGGGCCAAACGGCAACGTGCAGGCCACGATTCTGACGCAACAGCTGGCGGCACACCTCGGCTGCCCGGCCTGGCTGTTGCCTTCGCAAAGTATTGAGCATTCGGTGGAAGAACGTTCTCGGCTGGTTAACAGCCCGGATGTGGCGGTGGTCGTCGAAAAATTTGCTGAAGTGGAAGTGGCGATTGTCGGCATCGGGGAGCTGGAACCTTCTCAATTGCTGAAAAATTCAGGAAACTATTACAACGAAGAGATGCTGCGACTGCTGGCCGAACGCGGCGCGGTCGGGGATATCTGTCTGCATTATTACGACGCGGCGGGCAATCCGGTACTCAGCCATGAGGAAGACCCGGTTATCGGCATGGAGCTGGCGCAGATCCGCGACTGCAACCATGTGATAGCGTTGGCGGGCGGGGTAGAAAAACAGAATGCGATCCGTGGCGCGCTGCAGGGGAATTATATCGACGTACTGATCACCGACTACCCGACAGCGCGCAATCTGGTCAAAGGGTGACGCCGCGGTGAGTCAAGTTATCGCCAGCCCCTGGGGCTGGCTGTAGTTATCAGAGTTTTATTAAGCGTAGAGCAATCCATGGCTTAGCCGGTAGATCCAGCTTGTCACCGTGTTGGATAACCCCCGCAACCGGCGTGATCGTCATGGCCCAGGTATCAATGATATCGACCTTCCACGTCGTATTCTCCGGCAACATAGTCATCATCTTGTAGGCAGGGCAATGATCGCCAAAATAGAACAGTCCCCAGTTGCCCTCGCAGCTTATCCCCATCGACGTATCCCAGTGGCTACCCCACGGGAGCGGTGTCAGGCGTTTGGCTTGTCCTTCCTCAAGGATGTTGCGCAAAAAAGCGATGCGCGGGATGCTTGTTCCTTTGAGCGTGCCGCCATGTGACCACCAAATAATCTCATCTTCATTCAGGTATGTTTCGCCGTGAGTGACATAGCCGCCGAGTATTACGCCATGCCAGAACAATGCAGTCATTTTTTCTCCGGTGATATTGCCCCAGCCGAGATCGACATTGCCTTCATAGCAGCATTCGTCAATGACAATGGGTTTGGCAAATGTCTGCCGCCATTCCGGGACAAAGTGCATATCGTGGTGCTGGATGCTGGCGTGGGTGAGCGCGGGATTGTGATGATCGTACCAGTGCGCATTTGAGCGGTAGTGGATCGGCGGGTTGTGCCAGTTATGAATGGAGATCATGTGCGAAGAGGGATCCTCGCGTTTGATTTGCGCTATGGCGGCATCCCAGAAAGACATCGGTTTTTCTTTCAGCAGGTCGAACTCATTGGCCAGCGACCACCAAATATTTTTAAACGATGCGAGGCGTGCCACCACGTAGCGGAGATATCGGCGATCGGTCTCCTGCGACATGGCGGAAAATCCCCAGCGGTCGTACGGATGAAAGAGGATCAAATCCACCTCAATATTCAGTTCATCCAGCTTTTGTATTTGACTCTCCAACTGGGCAAAAAAGGTGGTATCGAAGCGGGTAAAATCAAATCCCTGGTCGAGGGTACCCGGAAAGGGGAAGCGCATCGGTTCCTGCAGATTGTAGCGATAGTATTTAGGAAATACGCACATGCGGATTTTATTGAACGGACTCGCCGCCAGCGATGCCAGCGTTTGTTGCTGTATATCGTCCGGTTGGTAGTTCCAGACGTAGGCCGTGGTGCCAAAAGGATAAAACGCGTTGCCATTGGCATAGCGGAAGTGCCCGTCGCCATCACGCTGTACCGGGCCGGTTAACTGTGTTTCAGGGACGCAGGTAAACGTTCCTTCGACAGGGGACTGCGAAGGAATATTTGAGCTGATGCGATAGTGCCAGACGCCGGGGATATCCGGCATAAAGCGCAGTATGAACTGACCGTTACCGTTGTAAAAGCCCCAAACCGTGCGGGATTCTTCGCCGCAGGTAAAGGTGGCTGATAGCTCGGTGTCGGTAAAATGGCGAGGATCGTCAACGTCCGTGACCTGATACTCAAACCGCCCCCACAGGGCAATACTTTGTTCGCTCATAGCACCTCTCCTTTGGAATATATATTCCATTGTGATTTTATATTCACGATGAGAGTAAAGGAGGTTACCGTTAACATTCCACTGTCAAGGCGAAAAAATGAGCATGCGATCACAAAAACGCCGCCATTTCTGCTGATTACTGTGAGATTTTTACTGTGAGACTGAAAGGAGTAAGCGTTATCTGAATGACGAGAGAAACGGCCAGCCAGCATAAACGTCTTGTTTATTAATAAGATGACATTTCGCCACTAGATGGCGGCGCGGTTAGGAGCAAAAGAATGAGGTTAATTGTGATACTGGTAACAATGTCACGACTAACCACTTGCCAGCGCTAAATTCGTGGGCTTAACCTTTGTGTGAATAGTAATTCGATAATGAATATATATTCATAAAGAGGGTTTCTCATGAAGCAACAGCATAAATTGAGTATCAAAGAGAAGATCTGTTATGGGTTAGGTGATTCGTCAGCGAACATTTTTCTTGGGATGACGATGATGTTTTTGCCCTATTTTTATACCGATGTTTTAGGGATTTCGGCAGCGGCGATGGGGATATTGTTTATTGTTGCCCGTCTGGTTGATGCCTTCTATGATCCATTTATCGGTAATATCTCCGATCGCACGCGGACAAAGCACGGCTCGTATCGTCCTTTTTTGCTCTGGTTGGCGATCCCTTACGGTATTTCCTGTTTTTTAGTCTTTCTGGCGCCGGACTTTTCACCCACTGGAAAGCTAGTCTATGCAGTGATTACCTATCTATTTCTGATCCTGATGTATGCCTCCACGGTGGTACCGTATGTGGCGTTGTTGACGACACTCACCGCCGATCCCATGGATCGTTTAAGCGCCAACTCCTGGCGTTTCCCACTGGCTAAAATGGCCTTTCTTATCTGCTCAATGGTAGTGCCGATTTTCGTCGCCTGGTATGGAAAAACCGATGAAGCACGCGCCTACATGATGGCGATGAGCTTTATTGCCGTGCTGGCCACGGCGTTTATGCTGCTCTGTTTCTGGGGAACAAAGGAGCGATATCAGGTTAGCGTGGAGACGGATAAAGTCCCGTTTACCAAACAACTGGGAATTATGCTGAAAGCGAAACCGGTGGTTGTTTTCTATCTGTTCAAAATTACCAGCTCCATTGCTTTTGTAATTAAAGGCAGTGTGACTATTTATTTTGTGAAGTATTTCCTGAATCGTGGGGATGGCTTTGTTTCTGGTCTGCTTTCGGCCACAGCGATTGCGGGGATCATTGCGCCGATGATTGCTATTCAACTGATTAAGCACAACAAACTCTCGAAATTAGGTACGCTGAAGGTGGCGCAACTGGGCGGTGGCGTGGCGGCATTATGTCTCTATTTCGTTAACCCTGAACAAATCTCACTGGCATGTGTTCTACTGGTGCTGTCGGTATTGATGGCTGAACTTGGCTCGATTACTGCATGGGCGCTGCCTTCTGATTGTGCCGACTATTGTGAAGACAAATCCGGCGTCAGAATGTCTGGGGCTGTCGCTGCCGGTACGCTCTTTTCGATGAAGGTTGGTCTGGCACTGGCGGGTGGGATGGTTGGGCTAGTGCTCTCCCTTAGCGGTTACAAAGCGGGTGAGGCGGTGTCATCGGAAACGATGACGGCGATTATGTTCTTAATTGCCGGGATCCCTGCCATTTTCCATGCCATTAGTTTGGGGTTGCTGATGATGTTTAAACTGGATGATAAGGTTTCGGCAGGGCAGGCTGAAGCCGTCATGAAATAAAATTTCCCCACTGCCGGATGGCGGCGCATTATCAGGCCCATATGTCATACACGACGTAGGCCTGATAAGCGCAGCGCCATCAGGCGTAATTTCAGGGCTACTGACTTTCCATCGCCGCCTTTTGCGCAACCACTGCGGCTTTTTGCTGCATCCGGTTTTGCATCTGGTCGATAATGACCGCGACAATAATCACGATGCCCTTAATCACCATTTGCCAGAATTCGCTGACGCCCATCATCACCAGACCATCGGCCAGAAAACCGATAACGAAAGCGCCAATCAACGTGCCTAAGATGGTGCCTCGACCACCGGCCAGCGACGTACCACCAAGTACAACGGCGGCAATGGCGTTCATCTCAAATGCTGTACCGTTGGCCGGATGACTAGCGGAAAGTTGTGCTGAAACAACTATTCCGGCAATTGCAGCGCATAGTCCGGACAGGGTGTACACCCAGATTTTTACCTGCCTCACTTTTACCCCGGACAGTTCAGCAGCGCGTTCGTTATCGCCGATGGCGTACACGTGACGGCCAAAGGGCAGACGGCGGGCAACGTAGGCAATAATCAGCGCCAGCACAATCATCATCCAGATGGCCCACGGAATACCAAACAGAGTTCCCGCGCCAATTTCATCAAAACCGGTGTTACCCAACTGTGGATTGCCGGAAAGCCCAGGGAATGTTTGTCCGTCAGAGGTCAGCATCGCCGCGCCGCGCAATACGTACATGGTGCCCAGCGTACAAATAAAAGGTGCGACGTTATAGCGCGTAATAATCCAGCCATTTGCTGCGCCAATCAATCCGCCAATCAGCAGTACGACAGGTACAATCACCCAGACGCTGGGGAAGATAGCGATGCCAAACATGGGCAATACAATGCCTTTGGTGATCAGCCATCCGGCAATCATGCCGCACAGCCCAAGCGTAGCGCCAATCGAGAGATCAATGCCGGCAGTAATAATGACGAAGGTGATTCCCAGCGCCAGAAACGCGTTAATGGCGATGTGCTTGATCATAATGACCATGCTGCCGCCAGAGAGGAAACCGGGGACGGTGAAGGCAAAAAATCCGACGATCAGAAACAGCGCAATAAAGGTACGTAATTTCAGGATCAGCAGCAGGATATTTTCCCGCGAGAAGGTGACACCGGCTCGCGGTGCGACGACGGCAGATTGTAGTGTTTTCATGTCAGAACCCCTGAGCACTTGCGGTGACCAGCGCCGATTCTTCGGCACGATCGCGAATAATATCGGCCGTGAGCTTGCCGCCAGACATCACCAGAATGCGGTCAGATACCGCCATAATTTCTTTTAAATCCGAGGTGGAGAAGACAACGGCAATACCCTGTTGTGAGAGCTGTACCATCATGCGAAACACATCGGCTTTCGCGCCAACGTCAATGCCGCGTGTGGGCTCATCAAGGAACAGAATTTTGGGATTGGTAAGTAGGGAGCGGCCAATCACCACTTTCTGCTGGTTACCCCCGCTCAGAGCCTGGATTTCAACATCCGGTGAGGACACTTTGATCGACAGATTACCAATTGTGCTGGCGACGACTGCCTCCTCATCTTTGCGGGCGATGGCAAAACCGCGCTGCAGGCGACGCCACAGGCTGGCAATAGTCAGATTGCTGGCAACCGAAGAAATGGGAAAAATGCCTGTGCGCTTGCGATCTTCCGGTACCAGACTCATTCCCATACGAATGCGGTCGGCGGTGGTTAAGCGTTGTGGAACTGGCTTGCTGTCGAGCCACAGTTTACCGAGGTAGTTGCGCTCAGTACCCAGCAAGCACTCGAACAATTCGGTTCTTCCGGCCCCCATCAGTCCATAGATACCGACAATTTCGCCCGCGTGGACGTTAAAGGTGACGTCGTTGACCACCGCATTGCCAGCGGCATTGACGCAGGTAATATGTTCCGCTTCGAGAACCGGCGCGCCGAACGTGCGACCTGGCTCAAGAAAATTACTCACCGGGTCGCTGCCCAGCATTTCACGCACAATCCACGGCACATCGATATCGCTAACTCTGGCTTCGGCCTGGAATTTGCCATCGCGTAAAATGGTGATCACATCGCCAATCGCCATCAATTCTTCGAGTCGATGAGAGATGTAGATTATCGAAACGCCCTGGCGAGTCAGTTCGCGAATCACGCGAAACAGGATCTCGACTTCGGTTTTACTCAGCGCCGAGGTGGGTTCGTCGAGGATTAGAATGTCAGCGTCCTCCGCCAACGCTTTGGCGATTTCAACCAGCTGTTGCTGTCCAACTTTGAGATTGCCGACCAGATCGCGGGGTGAAATGGGCTGATCGAGTCGGGTTAGCAGCTCCGCAGTACGCTTCTCCTGTTCGGCCTCATCAATGGGGGTCATGCCTTTTTGGATCTCCCGGCCAAGGAAAATATTTTCCGCGACGGTGAGATTCTCAAACAGGTTAAGTTCCTGATGCACCATACCAATCCCGTGCGCCGCGGCGTCCCGGGTATTGGCGAAGCGAACAGGGTTACCATTGAGCGTCATCTCGCCGCTGCTGGGCTGCTGAACACCGGCGAGGATCTTCATCAGCGTGGATTTCCCCGCACCGTTTTCGCCAATAATCACGTTGACCTTACCGCGCCACACCTGATAATCCACGCTGTCCAGCGCAATCGTGCCGGGAAACAGCATTGAGATGGCATGTGTGCGCAGGATGATGTCATCTGCTGAGGAATTATTCATCAGTGTGCCTCCTGTTCCAGCGCTAACGCTGCTGCGTTTTCCGCTTTTCCTGCATTCAGCGTTACGGCGAACAGTACCGTGGCACGCTTCCCTTGCCAGCTTTCGTCCACTGCGGGCAAGTGTTTTACCGCTTCGCGGTTATACGCCCGGGAAAGCTGGGCAAACTGAACCTGGTTAGTGAAGTCTTCAAACTTAAACCCACTCGCATCGCGAATGGCATTGCCGCGCATCACCGGGCCTATTTGGATGGTGACAGGGGCGTCATTGACCCTCATCACAATGCTTTTCTCGCGCGCATTGGTGGTATCGACGTTCTCAATCTGACTGGTCAGGCGCACAAATACGCTCTCGGCGGTAGGTGAGGGCGTCTTCAGGCGTGCGCTCAGCGCTGACGCATCCAGAGCGTGTTGCTTTGCCGCATCCAGGACGCGGGATTGCCAGGTTTGTTGCGCGATCTGCTCGGGTGTTTGATTGTCGAAACTGGCTTTGGCCTGTGGGTCGGCCGGGATGATGGGGTTGCCGTTTTCGTCGAGGTCAACTACCGTGCAGGCCGTCAGCAACAGGGTGGCGCACCCAACCAGTGCAGCACCCCATTGTGTTAACGACATAGTGCCTCCGCTTAGTGGCTCAGGTTGAATTTACTCAGCTTGCTGGCATTGGTTTCATCAATCAGCACGCAATCCATGAGCTGTTTTTCTTCTTTCTGCGCTTTGCCGTTTTTCAGGTAGTAATCAGCCTGCTCAACCGCCATTTGTGCCTGCTGCCAGCCGGGCTGAAGGACGGTCGCTTTAATGTTGCTCTTGTTGATGATGGAATCTCGGGTGTAGTCGCTGCCGTCAAAACCCACCACGATGACATTGTTTTTCCCAGCAGCCTTCAGGGCAGCTTCTGCGCCCAGCGCCATGGTGTCGTTGCCGGAAATGACGCCGACGATATCAGGGTTGGTTTGTAAAATAGCTTCCATACGGGTAAACGCTTCAGTTTGGCTCCAGTTCGCCGTTTGCTGGGCGACCATTTTCATATCCGGATAGTCGTCGAGCACATCGTGATACCCCTGTGAGCGCACATGTGCGTTGGTGTCGGACTGGCGTCCCAACAGCTCAACGTACTTGCCTTTTCCATCCAGTAGTTTGGCGAATTTCTCTGCGCCGAGCTGCGCGCCCTGGTAGTTGTTCGACACGATTTGCGCGACGGCGATGCCGGTCTTATTAATTTCACGATCGATGAGGAATGCAGGCACGCCCGCCGCTTTGGCTTTTTCCAGTGGACCAACGGTGGCATCGGCGCCCGCGTTATCGAGAATGATGGCTTTCGCTTTTCGGGCTATGGCGGTCTCAATCAGTTGGTTTTGTTTATTGACATCATCATCATGAGAGGCGACCAGCGTGGTATATCCCAGCTCTTTCGCTTTGGCGACCGCGCCGTCGGCTTCGGCTTTAAAGAACGGGTTGTCGTGTGAAGGGGTGATAATCGCAATCAGTCCGTTGTCGGCAGCATACAGCGAACCCGATGCGGTAAGGATCGAGGCCAGTAATACGGATTTAATCAGGGTCTTGTTCATCTTTTTCTCCACTTTGAATATTTATTCAAATATGATTTATTATTCAAGTTAACGATAAGTCGAGATAATCGAACTGTCTACGATTTGCGCAGCTAATTTCTTAAAAGGAGAAAAGGATCACGATCCTGACAGCGTGGGTGCACACAGGGTAATGATGTTTTTATCGCGTTGAAACCAATGTACGTTAATTGCCTGATTGGCGAGGTTAGGCGAAAATGATGGCATGATTTGCAATGTTAATTGCTGATTCGTGAGTGCGGTAATTTTTGCGCTGGTGAAACCTGGTAACCCGGATGCCTGAGTGGAAAACGCCTTATACAGGCTCTCCTTGGCGCTGAATGCCAGAGTTAAGGCGAGTGGAAAGGGCAATTCAGAATGATGCAAAATCGGTCGTTCGTGGTTATCGATAATACCGTCAGCCAGCTCAACTGCGGTTTGTTGCGTAAAAATAGCTTCTATATCCAGCCCAACGGGATGCGTCGATACTACCGCCAGCGCAGTTGATGCACTGTGGCTGATGCTGCCAAACAACTTTTGTGGCCACAGCGGTTGTCGCTGCCCGCCGATGCCAGGTACAGTTTTGATACCGTATTCACGTAATGCATGTACTGCGGCGATCCGCCCTGCTAAGTGTTCAGCTTTACGCTTGCGTCCGCTGGACAGAAGCTGGGCGTGGTGGGGGAGCCAGAGCAGATCGTGGTCATGGCAGCTGGCGGGATCAAACTCGACAAAATGCAGCGCGTGGTCGGCGAAGGGAAGCGATGTGTGTGTTGTACGCATGGTTGTGTATCGTTTCCCTCTCCCCGTCGCGAGGAGAGGGAACAACGCTATCAGAAGTGGGTGTTAACGCTCATATACCACGTACGACCCGGTTCGTTATAGGTGTACGCGCCAGCGCCCGCCATATAGTCGCCAGTTTTGATATCGCTGGTGGTTTGGGCATTACCTTCACGCCACAGACGTTTGTCGAAGACGTTATCCACGCCGCCGGTCAGGCTGACGTTTTTCGTCACATCCCAGGTTGCGCTCAGGCCGACGATGCTGTACGGACTCACTTCCTGGGCTGAACTGCCGGTTACTGGTTTACCCTGGTAATCATATTTCTTCGGCTGTTGTTTGCCGTACCAGGTAAAGGTGGATTGCAGCGACAAATCTTCACGCGCCTGCCAGCTCAGCGTTGAGTTCAGCGTGTATTCAGGAATAATCGACAAGCGTTCGCCGGTCTCTTTATTCTTACTTTGCAGCATGTAAGTGATGTTGTTGGTCCAGGTAACGGTTTCGCTAACCGGTACGTTCAACGTCCCTTCCAGGCCTTCCACCACAGCTTTAGGTACGTTTTCCCACTGATAGATATCGGTGTAGGTTGTTGTTTCTTTACCCGTAGTCGGGTTTTTCTGGGTAATTGACGTTCTGCTTAGCGGTACAGTCCCCGCTTCGATCTTGTTACGGTAATCGTTGCGGAACCAGGTTACGCCGGCCAGCCAACCGTCACGTTTGAACTCCAGACCAATCTCTTTGTTGATACTGGTTTCGGCCTTCAGGTCATCGTTGCCCATCATGTAGCAACCAATGCCCGTCGCAGATCCGGTGGCATAGCAGCCCTGGCCTTTGCTGTACAGAATATAGTTCGGGTTAGTCTGGTACAGGCTAGGTGCTTTATAGGCCCGTGCGATACCCATTTTCAGCGTAAAGTCGTCGCCCAGACCTTGGGACAGGTTCAGGGACGGGCTCCAGTTGTCGCCAACGACGCTGTGGTGGTCGAAGCGCAGACCCGGCGTCAACATGGTGCTGTCGGTCAGCTCCATGTTATTTTCAGCAAACAGGGAGAAAATTTCAGCCTGTGAATATGGGCTACGATCGGTGCTGCTGGCACCAGGTATGTTCCCGCCCATAAAGGTCTGGGTATTGGAACTCATGTCTTTCATTCGCTGCTGGTTCCATTCGGTACCGAGCGTCAGGTTCTGGTTAACTAACAGGTCGAATGGAATGCTAATTTCGCTGTGCAGGGTGACATCCGCCAGGTCAGTGTCGGTAAATTGATTACTGTTAAATAACCCTTCAAGGCCACCTGCCAGACCTTCACCCAAACGGGAGTTACGGGTGTGTTCGTATTGCGCCCAGTTGCTGGTGGTAATGCCGTTGTCCCAGCCGCCGTTCCACGTCAGCGCATAGTTCTGGCGGTACATACGGTTGGTTTCTTTACCGTAGTATTTTTTTACCAGCCCGTTAGTTTTGTTATCGTTGTTGGTGTTTTGAGTGTCACCCGCATACAGGTTGCCCTGACGGCTGTAGCCAGCTTCAAACTCCAGCGATTGCATTGGGGCAAAATCCCAACGCAGCAGGCCGTTGATATCTTTGTTTTTTACCCCTTCACGACCCGCAGGCATCGTATCGGCATATGACCCTGTACGTGCTGACTGGTGACCGTCGTTAATGTCCCAGGCATCGGCCTGGGTTTTGTCGAGGTTACCGTTCAGGCGGAAGCTGAAATCTCCGCCCAGCGGTCCATTCAGACTAAAGTTGGTACGCTTGGTTGAACCTTCCTCTTTGTGTTCCGGGGCGTTGAAATAGGTATTCCAGGAACCATGCCACTCATCGCCGCCTTTCTTGGTGATGATGTTCACTACACCGCCAGCTGCGCCATTGCCATAGCGTGCTGCGACAGGACCGCGCAGTACTTCAATACGTTCAATCATTTCCGGAGCAACCCAGGCGGTATCGCCGCGGGTATCACGCTCGCCGCGCCAGCCCTGGCGTACGGAGTTACGGCTGGTAACCGGTTTACCGTCGATCAGAATCAGGGTGTTTTCTGGCCCCATGCCGCGAATATCGATCTGGCGGTTGTTGCCACGCTGTCCGCTGGTTGAGTTACCGGTCAGGTTAACGCCTGGCATGGTACGGATGATTTCCGACACATCGCGAGCGGGAGGGTTCTTACGAATTTCATCAGCGGTAATGGTTGAAACGCCCGGCGCCTGCAGGTTCTGCTGGGCGGCGGTAACGACGATGGTGTCTTCATGAGAGACAGCGACGCTATCGGTTTGATCTTCTGCCATTGCTGGCAGGGCTACCCCGTAAATCCCTAAATTGACCAATAAGGCCAGTGAATGAATCTTGTTGTTCATTGTATGTCCTGCTGTTCTTTTAGCCACGAGTACCAATGTGCCATGGTGCGGCATTTGGTCTGATGTCGCCCGCATCTGCGTAAACTATCCATTCCAGAAAAAGTACGCAGCGCCAGGTCGGTTTATAAGTGGTGAAAAACTGTACGCGCTTCCCACAGCGCGACAATACGCTATTGCAAATGCAAATAGTTATCAATAATATTATCAATATATTTCACGCTAGATCATAAAATTTCACAATAAACATGGGGTTATGGTTGTGACGACGTTAAAGATGGGAAGCGAGGCGTGGTGGCAGTCAAAAAAAGGCCCGGAGTGGGAGCGTGAAGACAACGGAAATTATCGGGTAACCTTCTGGTGGCGTGACCCGCAGGGAACGGAGAAAGAGTCAGCCATTCATCACGTTTGGGTTTATATCACCGGCGTCACCGACCACCATCAAAATGCTACCCCTCAGTCGATGCGACGCATTGATGGAACGAATATTTGGTGCTGGAGTGTTTCCCTCAGCGCCAACTGGCGTGGCAGTTACTGTTTTATCCCAACAGCGCGCAACGATATTTTTGCGCCGCAGGCGCTGGGCGACACCCCTGACCGAACCGCGCTGCGTGAAGGCTGGCGGCAATTGCTGCCACAGGCCATTGCTGATCCCCTTAATCCGCAGAGCTGGCGGGGCGGTCGTGGCCACGCGGTGTCTGCGCTGGAAATGCCGGAGGCACCCGTACAGCCCGGATGGGATCGACCTGAAAATCCAGATTCACCCGCAGTTTGCCTGCAATGGCATAGCGCCAGGCTCGGCAATACGCGTCGCGTATGGGTGTTTACCACCGGTGATGCTCAACCCGAAACGCGTCCGTTGGCTATCCTGCTGGATGGGCAGTTTTGGGCACAGAGTATGCCGGTCTGGCCTGCGTTGACTTCACTCACGCATCGCGGACACCTTCCTTCTGCCGTTTATCTCCTGATTGATGCCATTGATACGGCTCACCGCAGCCATGAGCTACCGTGTAATGCGGATTTTTGGTTGGCGGTGCAGGAGGAGCTATTACCACTGGTGAAGACAACGACCGCGTTTAGTGACGATCCGCAGCGCACCGTGGTGGCTGGGCAAAGTTTTGGCGGGTTGTCATCGCTGTATGCCGGGCTGAACTGGCCCGCGCGCTTTGGCTGTGTGCTTAGCCAGTCGGGCTCTTACTGGTGGCCGCATCGTGGTGGTCATCAGGGCGGGGCGATCGTCGAGCAACTGAAGACCGGGACCGTCAGCGCTCAGGGGTTGCGTATTGTCCTGGAAGCGGGGATCCGCGAGCCCATTATTTATCGCGCTAATCAGGCGCTATATGCCCAGTTACCTTCTGCACCACAGTCTATTTTCTGGCGTCAGGTTGATGGCGGACACGATGCGCTTTGCTGGCGCGGCGGTCTGATGCAAGGGCTAATGACGCTCTGGCAACCGCTTACCGACACGATTTAACCGGACGATGTTCCACGACAGGAGTTGAGTATGGAATTCAGTAACCCCTTCGATAATCCGCAGGGCCAGTTTTACATTCTGCAAAATCCCCAACGTCAGTTTAGCCTTTGGCCGCAGCAGTGCTCGCTTCCTGCTGGCTGGCAAATTGCTTGCGAACCTCAATCCCAGGAAGCCTGCCAACAATGGCTGGAAGCAAACTGGACCACGCTGACGCCCGCGAACTACATCGATGTGCAGGAGGCTCCATGACTCAGCGTTTACCGTTAGTGGCGGCTCAGCCGGGGATCTGGATGGCGGAAAAACTCTCCGCATTGCCCTCGGCGTGGAGCGTGGCGCACTACGTAGAGTTAACTGGCGAACTGGATGCTTCGTTGCTGGCGAAAGCCGTTGTGGCGGGCCTGGAGCAGGCCGATACCCTGCGGATGCGGTTTAGCGAAGATAACGGTGAGGTCTGGCAATGGGTGGATTCTGCGCTCGCCTTTGCGCAACCTGAAATTATCGACCTGCGCGCAAAATCAAATCCACATGAGGCGGCGCGTGCGTTGATGCAGGCAGACCTGCAGCAGGACATACGTGCTGATGGCAATAAACCGCTGGTTTTTCACCTGCTTATACAGGTGGGAGAAAAGCGTTGGTATTGGTATCAGCGTTACCATCATTTGCTGGTCGATGGCTTCAGTTTTCCGGCCATTACCCGCCAGATAGCCGCAATTTATCGCGCATGGCTACACGGCGAGCCTACGCCAGACTCGCCTTTTACACCGTTCGCCGAGGTGGTGGAAGAGTATCAACTGTACCGTCAAAGCGATGCCTGGCAACGAGACGGCGCTTTCTGGAGCGAGCAGCGAAAGCAACTCCCGCCTCCTGCTTCGCTGTCGAACAATCCGTTGCCGGGACGATCGGCCAGCGCGGATATTATTCGTATGAAGTTAACCGCGCCTGAAGGGGCGTTTCGTCGGCTTGCGGCACGTATGCCTGACGTTCAGCGTGCGGATCTGGCCCTCGCACTGGTGGCATTGTGGCTGGGACGTTTATGCAGCCGAATGGATTATGCCGCCGGGTTTATCTTTATGCGGCGTATGGGGTCGGCGGCGTTGACCTCCACTGGACCGGTTTTAAACGTACTGCCATTTGGTGTGAGGCTGGATGCGGCAGAAAGCTTGCCTGCACTTGCACAACGACTGGCCGGACAGTTGAAGAAAATGCGTCGGCATCAACGTTATGATGCCGAACAAATCGTTCGCGACAGCGGGCGTGCAGCCGGTGCAGAGCCGCTGTTTGGCCCGGTGCTGAACGTGAAAATATTCGACTATCAGCTGAATATTCCCGGCGTTCAGGCGCAAACCCACACGTTGGCGACAGGGCCGGTGAACGATCTTGAACTGGCGTTATTCCCGGATGAAAACGGTGGGCTGAGTATTGAAATTCTGGCCAATAAACAGCGCTACGATGCAGAAACGCTGGCGCAGCATGCCTCGCGTTTAATCGGGCTTATCGAGCAGTTTGCCGACAATCCGGCGCTATGCTGCGGCGACGCCGGGATGCTGTTGCCAACAGAACATGAGCGGCTGGCGAAGATTAATGACACCACCGTCGAGATCCCGTCCACTACGCTGAGCGCGCTGGTGGTACAGCAGGCCGATAAAACGCCGGATGCCCCGGCGTTGGCCGATGCCCGCTATCAGTTTAGCTATCGCGAAATGCGCCAGCAGGTCGTGGCGCTGGCGAGCCTTTTGCGTGCACGCGGCGTCAAGCCTGGCGACAGCGTCGCCGTGGCATTACCGCGTTCCGTGTTCCTGACGCTGGCGCTGCACGGTATCGTTGAAGCCGGTGCAGCCTGGCTGCCGTTGGATACCGGATACCCGGACGATCGCCTGCGGATGATGCTCGAAGACGCGAAGCCAAAATTGTTGATCGCGACCAATGAGCAACTGGCGCGCTTTAGCGATATTCCTGGGCTGGAAAGTCTGTGCTATGACTCGCCCCTGCCAGCAGAAGATGCTGCTCCGCTGGCGCTATCTCAGCCCAATCATACTGCCTATATCATTTTTACTTCCGGTTCTACCGGTAGACCAAAAGGGGTGATGGTTGGGCAAACCGCTATCGTTAACCGTCTGCTGTGGATGCAAAATCACTATCCACTGACCGCAGATGATGTGGTGGCGCAAAAAACACCGTGCAGTTTTGACGTCTCGGTATGGGAGTTTTTCTGGCCGTTTATTGCCGGGGCAAAGCTGGTAATGGCAGAGCCTGAGGCGCACCGTGATCCGCTGGCGATGCAGCAGTTCTTTGCCCGTTATGGTGTGACGACCACGCACTTTGTTCCCTCTATGTTGGCCGCTTTTGTCGCTTCACTGACGCCGGAAACCGCGCGGGAGAGTTGTGCCTCTCTGAAACGGGTATTTTGCAGCGGCGAAGCCTTGCCAGCAGATTTATGCCGTGAGTGGGAACAGTTAACTCATGCGCCACTGCACAATTTGTACGGACCAACGGAAGCAGCGGTTGATGTGAGCTGGTATCCGGCCTGGGGGGAAGACCTTGCTGCTGTAACCGGCAACAGCGTGCCGATTGGCTATCCGGTATGGAATACCGGTTTACGTATTCTGGATGCCATGATGCGCCCGGTGCCTTTCGGCGTGGCTGGTGACTTATATCTGACGGGGATCCAACTGGCGCAAGGTTATCTGGGCCGTCCGGATCTGACTGCAAGCCGCTTTATCGCCGATCCGTTTAACGCTGGCGAACGAATGTACCGTACCGGGGATGTGGCGCGCTGGCTGGAAAATGGCGCGGTGGAATACCTTGGACGCAGCGATGACCAGCTTAAAATTCGCGGACAACGCATTGAGCTCGGCGAGATTGACCGGGTGATGCAGCAGTTGCCTGATGTCGAGCATGCCGTTGCCCACGCCTGCGTATTCAACCAGGCGGCGGCGACAGGCGGCGATGCGCGTCAACTGGTGGGGTATCTGGTGTCACAATCGGGTTTACCGCTGGATACGTCAGCGTTGCGGGAAAAGCTGCGTGAAAAACTGCCTGCGCATATGGTGCCGACGGTATTGTTGCAGCTGGCGGAGCTTCCGCTTAGCGCGAACGGTAAACTGGATCGTAAAGCGCTGCCGATGCCGCAGTTGACGTCGCGTGTTTCCGGGCGCGCACCGCGAGCAGGGACTGAAACCGCCATCGCGCAGTCTTTTGCGGCTTTGCTGAATTGCGAGGTGAATGACGTGGCGGCAGACTTCTTTGCGCTTGGCGGACATTCGTTGCTGGCGATGAAGCTGGCGGCACAGTTGAGCCGGGTTTTTGAGCGTCAGGTGACGCCGGGGCAGATTATGGTGGCCTCTACTGTTGAACAACTGAGCGCTCTGTTGGAGAGCACTGATGATGAGCAGTCGCAGCTTCTGGGATTTGAGGCACTGCTGCCGCTGCGTGAAAGTCACGGCCCAACGCTGTTCTGTTTCCATCCGGCGTCGGGTTTTGCCTGGCAGTTTAGCGTGCTATCGCGATATCTCAGCCCGCAGTGGTCGATTATAGGTATTCAGTCGCCGCGCCCGGATGGCCCTATGCAGACGGCGGAAAATCTTGATGCGGTATGCGAACATCACCTGGCAACATTGCTCAGTCAACAGCCTCACGGACCTTACTATTTATTAGGTTATTCGCTGGGCGGCACGCTGGCACAGGGGATCGCCGCGCGCTTACATGCCAGAGGAGAGACGGTTGCATTCCTCGGGCTGTTGGATACCTGGCCGCCAGAAACGCAAAACTGGCAAGAAAAAGAGGCTAATGGGTTGGATCCAGCGGTACTGGCGGAGATCGAGCGTGAACGCGAAGCGTTTCTGGCTGCACAGCAGGGGAATGCGTCAGAGGCTTTATTTAACGCAATCGAAGGCAACTATGCCGATGCGGTTCGCCTGCTCACCACGGCACACAGCGTGCCGTTTGCAGGTCACGCTACGCTGTTCGTTGCTGAGCGCACGTTAGTACCGGGTGTCAGTCCTGAACGCAGCTGGTCTCCGTGGATATCCAGTCTGGATGTTTACCGCCAGGATTGCGCGCATGTTGATATTATTTCCCCTGCCTCATTTGAGGCGATAGGGCCTGTAATAAATGCACTGATTAATAAATCTGTGTAACAAGACGAATATTGCTATCGCGGTGATCGAACAATTCCATGATGTAAAAAATATGTTATGGAGTTGTTTATTTTTGTGCAGTGCAAGGTGATGAAAGGGGTGAATAAATTCCGAATATAATTTTTGGTAGGGCGACAAGCACAAAGATTGTTTCGGATAATTCTGACTAGCTGGTAGACTTCTCCCACAGGAATGTTTTTCTTTTAGGAAAGTTTTCAGGTCACGCAACATGTCATCATTAAATATAAAGCAAGATAACGTTTCGGAATTTACTGGGTATCCTCAGCCAACGGCAAACGCAAATGAAATCGATTTAGTGAATCTAATCGAAATCTTATGGCTTGCAAGAACGAAAATTATAGCGACCGTTTTCGCCTTTGCTTGTGTGGGTATTCTGGTCTCTTTTCTGCTGCCACAAAAATGGACCAGTCAGGCCATCGTGACGCCGGCGGAAGCGGTTCAATGGCAGGGATTAGAGAATACGCTGACCAAATTGCGCGTGCTGGATATGGATATTAGCGTTAGCCGTGGTGATGTGTTTAACCTGTTTATCAAAAAATTCCAGTCGCCTTCATTGTTAGAAGAATATCTGCGCTCTTCGCCTTACGTAATGGAACAATTGAAAGGTGCTGATATCGATGAAATGGAGTTGCATCAGGCAATTGTCAGGCTCAGTGAGAAAATGAAAGCGGTTGATACTAACCAAGGTAAGAAGAACGAAACTTCGCTGTATACCTCATGGACACTGAGTTTTACCGCACCTCAGGCCGAAGAAGCCCAGTCAGTGCTGAAGGGATATATCCAGTATATTTCTGCCCTTGTGGTGAAAGAAACGCTGGAAGATATTCGCAATAAATTGTCCATCAAAACCAGTTATGAAAAAGAAAGACTGGAGATGGATCGCGTCAGGCTCAAAAACCAGTTGGAAGCAAATATCCAGCGACTGAACTACTCGCTGGAGATCGCCAATGCCGCCGGGATTAAAAAGCCGGTCTACAGTAATGGCCAGGCGGTGAAGGATGACCCCGATTTCTCTATTTCACTGGGTGCTGACGGCATCGAACGTAAATTAGAAATAGAAAAATCAGTAACGGATGTTGCTGAAATTAACGGTGAATTACGTAATCGCCAGTACCACGTTGAGCAACTGTTAGCGATGAATGTGGGTGACGTAACATTTACGCCGTTTAAATATCAACTTTCACCTTCGCTGCCGGTGAAAAAAGACGGTCCGGCTAAATCAATGATCGTTATTCTGGCCGCATTACTGGGGGGAATGGTGGCGTGTGGTGGTGTTCTGTTGAACCATGCCATGATGTCGCGTAAGCAAAAAATGACGTTTATTGATCAGCAACTGGTGTGATGAATTGTCGTATGGCGGCAAGCTGGCCGCCATACTGTAACGCGTGTTATTTGTTGCGTCCAAGCGGCACCACTAACGGCGTTCCGGCAACCGGATCGTCGATAATCATACAGCGCAGTCCATAGATTTTTTCAATAAGCTGCGCGGTGACGATCTCCTTCGGTGCACCCTCGGCAATAATTTTTCCGTCACGCAGCGCGATCAGGTGTGTTGCATAGCGACAGGCCTGATTCAGGTCGTGCAAAACGGCGACCAGCGTGTAACCTTTTTCCCGGTTTAGCTCACTCAGCAGTTCCAGCAGATCGATCTGATGACTGATATCCAGCCAGGTGGTGGGTTCATCGAGCAGCATAATCGACGTTTCCTGCGCCAGCACCATCGCAATCCATGCACGCTGACGTTGTCCGCCGGAAAGGGTATCCACACTTTGTGATGCCAGGTGGGTGATACCCGTCGCCTGCATGGCGTTTGAGACCGCAATTTCATCCTCTTGCCGCCAGCGGGTAAACAGCGGCTGGTGTGGGTAGCGTCCGCGGGCAACCAGCTCCTGTACCGTAATATCCCCCGGCGTGGTGGCGTTTTGCGCCAGCAAACCTATTCTGCGGGCGACTTCTTTGCTGGCATAGTGCTGAATATGCTCGCCGTCGAGCCAGACCTTGCCGTGCACGGGCGTCATCAGACGACTCAGCGTGCGCAGTAGTGTTGATTTCCCGCAGCCGTTTGGCCCGATAATCGCGGTGAAATGGCCGTCGGGAATCGACACATTGAGGTTTTCCGCCACGGTAAACTTGCCATAACCCAACGTTAACTGGTCGCCACGCAAACGGGCTACTGATTCGATCATTTTTTGCGGGACTCCTGAATTAACAAGACGATAAGATAAATACCGCCGAGGCTTACGGTGACAACGCCCACCGGAAGCTGATAAGGCATAAACAGCTGTTGGGCGCATAAATCCGCCATCAGCAACAGCAACGCGCCGCACAGCGCCGACAGGGTTAATCCCCAGCGCGATGTACCGCTTATACGTCGCGCGATATGCGGCGCGACAAGAGCAATAAACGAGATAGGACCGGCCAGCGCGGTGGCGGCAGCGGTCAGTACCACCGCAACCAGCATCATCATCAGACGTGAGCGCTCAACGCTGACGCCAAGCGCACAGGCGCTGTCATCACCCATTTCCAGTAAGCGCATCCGGCGTACCAGCAGCGCGGCGCACACCAGCATGATGATAATCAGCGGGGCAGAAGGCCAGGTTTTGGCCCAGGTCAGGCCATTGAGCGATCCGGCGTTCCACAGCCCGGCCGTCAGCGCGGTTTCTAATGATGCTTTCAGCAGTAGCCAGGTGTTGAACGCCACCAGCATGGCGCGAATGCCGATACCGATAATAATCAGCCGGAAGGTGTCGATCCCATTGCGCCAGGCGAGCGCCCAGACCACCAGAGAAGTCAGAATCCCACCCAGCATGGCCGCCAGCGCGATAGCGGTGAGATGCTGTCCGAACAGCACCATTGCCACCAGCACACCGCTCCAGGCTCCGGTATTGAAACCCATCACATCCGGGCTGCCCAGCGGGTTGCGCATCAGCGACTGAAATATTGCGCCGCTCACGCCGAGAGCCGCGCCAATTAATAGCGCCATGAGCACGCGTGGCAAACGCCATTCGGTCACCACCAGCGTAATACTGCGCGGCGCATCGCCGAGCAGGGCGGCAATAATTTGCTGGGTTTCCAGCGTAACAACGCCGCTACGCAGGCTCCACAAACCAATGACGAGACAACCTGCAACCAGCAGCAGGCTGCTGATTATCAGGCGGCGGGAGAGGTGCATCATGCGCCACCCCCACGCGATTTACGGCGTACCAGAAAGATAAGCACCGGTGCACCGATAAAAGCACTGACTACCGACACGCGCAGCTCGCCGGGGACAATCAGGCGACCGATTATATCGGCAATCAGTAACAGAGTAGGCGTTGCCAGTAGGGTTACGGGCAGTGACCAGCGGTGATCCGCCCCCACCAGCCAGCGCGCCATGTGCGGCATCATCAGGCCGATAAAGGCGATAGGACCAACAATCGCGGTCGCACTGCCGCACAGTACGGTAATAACCAGCAGGCCAATAAATTGCGTGCGAGCGACTTTACTGCCAAGCGCGGTAGCGGTGTCGCTGCCGAGACTCAGGCTATTCAGAGCGCGACTGAGAAACAGTGCGACAGCCGCGGCAATCAGTACCGGTACCAGCACAACTTTCAGCGTTTGCAGGCTGCGGATATCCAGTGAGC
Source organism: Citrobacter sp. Cpo091 (assembly GCF_030332645.1). NCBI lineage: Bacteria > Pseudomonadati > Pseudomonadota > Gammaproteobacteria > Enterobacterales > Enterobacteriaceae > Citrobacter > Citrobacter sp. Cpo091. The sequence continues at coordinate 329,786 of NZ_JAOWHL010000034.1, read as the reverse complement.
CGGCTTGCCAGAAACGCAGCTGATCGTAAACGTCCGGGTTGAGCAGGGCGATGCCGGTGGATAATCCTTCCAGCACCGCGCCCAGCGCGACGCCCGCCAGGGTCAGACGTACCGGGCTTAACTGCCCGCCGCCCTGACTACCGGTAAAAGCTACGATCAGCGATGCAGCCAGCGCACCGCAAAAGGCCATCAGCAGCTGTTCTTGCGCAGAGGAAAAGCCGAACAGCGCGGCCCCCAGCACAATAGCGAAGCTGGCGCCGGAGTTGACACCCAGAATGCCGGGATCGGCGAGAGGGTTACGCGTGAGCGTTTGCATTAGTGCGCCAGCCAGGCCCAGCGCACCACCGGCGAGCAGCCCCGCCAGCGTGCGCGGCAGGCGCGCGTCCAGCACGATGGTGCAATCAGCACTTTGACAACTGCCGGTGAGCGCATCCAGCACCACGGAGGCAGGTAGCGACTTGGCGCCAATAACCAGACTTAATACCGTGGTGAGAACAAGTAATAACAATAGTCCGGGCACGGCGAAGGCGCGTGTCGCGGAAACAGAGCATGACATATCAACTTCCCTGATAATGATAGTAATTATCGTTATCGATCTTATTTGGATATGTTAGCATGTGCAGCCATCGAATGGATATTGAAAAAGTACCTGGTAAGGCTCTGTAATGAATCGACAATCCTGGCTGCTCAATCTCAGCCTGTTAAAGACCCACCCAGCATTTCGCGCTGTCTTCCTCGCCCGTTTTATTTCCATTGTCTCTCTGGGGCTACTCGGCGTGGCGGTTCCGGTACAGATCCAGATGATGACCCAGTCGACCTGGCAGGTGGGTTTGTCGGTGACGTTGACCGGTAGCGCAATGTTTATTGGCCTGATGGTGGGCGGAGTGCTGGCCGACCGCTATGAGCGTAAAAAAGTGATCCTGCTGGCGCGTGGAACCTGTGGTATTGGCTTTATTGGCCTGTGTCTGAATGCGCTGCTGCCCGAACCGTCGTTGCTGGCGATTTATCTGCTTGGCTTATGGGATGGTTTCTTTGCCTCTCTGGGCGTGACCGCATTGCTGGCTGCGACGCCAGCGCTGGTTGGGCGCGAGAATTTGATGCAGGCCGGGGCGATTACCATGCTGACGGTGCGTCTGGGATCGGTAATTTCACCGATGCTTGGCGGGGTGCTGCTCGCGACTGGCGGCGTGGCCTGGAACTACGGACTGGCGGCGGCGGGAACCTTCATTACCTTACTACCGTTGCTGAGCCTTCCTGCGTTGCCGCCTCCGCCGCAGCCGCGCGAGCATCCGCTGAAATCGCTGCTGGCAGCATTTCGCTTTCTGCTTGCCAGCCCGCTGATTGGCGGCATTGCGCTGCTCGGTGGTCTGTTAACCATGGCGAGCGCCGTGCGTGTGCTGTATCCGGCATTGGCGATTAACTGGCACATGTCGAGTGCGCAAATTGGCCTGCTGTATGCGGCTATTCCGCTGGGGGCAGCCGTGGGCGCATTGACCAGCGGACAACTGGCGCACAGCGTTCGCCCGGGACTGATTATGCTGGCATCGACCGTGGCTTCATTTCTGGCTATCGGCCTGTTTGGCTTGATGCCCGTCTGGCAGCTTGGTGTGGTTTGTCTGGCGCTGTTTGGCTGGTTGAGTGCGGTCAGCTCTTTGTTGCAGTACACCCTGTTACAGACGCAGACGCCGGAAGCGATGCTCGGACGAATTAACGGTTTGTGGACGGCGCAAAACGTCACCGGCGATGCGATTGGCGCGGCGTTGTTAGGTGGTCTGGGCGCGATGATGACGCCGGTTGCTTCGGCAAGCGTGAGTGGATTTGGGCTGGTGATTGTCGGTCTGTTACTGCTGCTGTTGTTGGGAGAAGTGCGCCGATTCCGGCAGGTCCCTGTGAATGCCTGATCGCGTTGTGCTCTACGGTTGTAGGCCGGATAAGGCGTTAGCCGCATCCGGCGCTGAACATTAAAACAGAGCCGACAGACGTTGCAGCAGCAGCGTAGCGCTGTAGTAGTCGAGACGGAAGGTTTCCGTACCCAGGGCGTAAACGCGTTTATTCTGCACGGCTGGCAGATGCGCCAGAAGCGGATTGGCGTAAATAGCGTCGGCATCTTTGCTGTCGCCAGCAAACAGGAACAGCGCTTCGCCGTTCAGGCCTGCCGCCAGGTTCTCACCGCCAAGCTGGATGATATCGTGGCGTTTGCCCTGACTCTGACTGGTGTGCAAGTTGGCAGGCAGCGTTGCCAGCGTAAAACCTAACTGCTCCATCAGCTTGCCTTGCGCTGACTCAGGCGTCCAAAGGTTGGCGCTGTGCGCCGCGGCGGTATATACCAGCGCGCTGACCGGCTGTGGTGGCAGGGTAATACGTTGCTTAACCGCCTGCAGTTGCTTATCAAACTCGGCAATTCGCGCAGCTGCCTGTTGCTCCTGACCGGTAATTTCACCTAACTGGGTCAGCAGCGACTGCCAGCTTTTATCGTCGTAATTAATGATGAGCGTTGGCGCAATGGTGGACAGCTGATCGTATAGCGCGAGGGCAGAATCTCCCCCAGTGGCGCTTACCAGAATCAGATCCGGCATTTGAGCTGCGACGGCCTCGGCGCTCGGTTCGCCGATATACAGGCGGCTCAGTTTGCGTTCTTTTGCTACTTCGCTCCACTGACGTAAAAAGCCCTGTGCATCGCCGATGCGATTGTTCGGCGTAGTGGCACCGCTGGCAATGACCGGAGCATCAATCGCCAGCAGCGAGCCGGTGAGGGTCACGCTGGTGGAGACAATTCGCTGTGGCTTATGCTCCAGCGTATGCGTGCCGCGGCTGTCAGTAACCTGACGCGGCCAGTCGGCGGCGTGACCTGAAGAAATTCCTGAAAGAGATAAACCTGCCAGTAAGAGCACGGTGCGGCAAAAAGAGGGGAGACTCACGAATCGGCTTCCTGTTATCAGTATGAGTAATGCTTCTCATTTTCATTGTTAGCGAGCAAGGATGCAAGCCAAAGTCGCACATTGTGCTACCACAAGAGTTGACATACCGCCGCTTTACTTTTAGGTTAGCGACCGAAAATATAAATGATAATCATTATTAGAGCCTTTATCATTTTTGGAGGATGATATGGATACGTCACTGGCCGAGGAAAAAACGCAGACTATGCCGACGCTCGCTCCCGACAGTTTTTTCTTTATGTCGCCGTACCGTAGTTTTACGACGTCAGGATGCTTCGCCCGCTATGCGGAACCGGCAATTGATGGCGATTCGCCAGACAGCCCTTTCCAACAGAAAATGAACGCACTGTTTGCTGATGCCAAATCGCAGGGCATCGCGAACCCTGTCATGGTCGGGGCGATTCCCTTTGATACCCGCCAGCCATCATCGCTGTTTATTCCCCAATCATGGCAGAGCTTCTCTCGTACGGCGAAGCAGCAATCATCACGTTACTTTACCGCGCATCAGTCGCTGAACGTCGTTGAACGTAAATCGATCCCGGAACAGGACTTTTTTGAAGATATGGTCGCCCGGGCGGCTGCGCTGACGTCCACTCCGGAAGTCGACAAAGTGGTGTTGTCACGCCTGATCGATATCACCGCCGATGCCAACATTGACAGCGGTGCGCTGCTGGAGCGTCTGGTGGCGCAAAATCCAGCGAGCTACAACTTCCATGTACCGATTGAAGACGGCGGCGTATTGATTGGTGCCAGTCCGGAACTGCTACTGCGCAAAGAAGGCGATCGTTTCAGTTCTCTGCCGCTGGCGGGCTCTGCACGTCGTCAGCCTGATGATGTGCTGGATCGCGAAGCAGGGATCCGCCTGCTGGCGTCTGAGAAGGACCGCCATGAGCACGAACTGGTGACGCAGGCGATGAAAACGGTATTGCGCGATCGCAGCCGTGAATTGCAACTGCCTTCTTCTCCGCAGCTGGTTACCACGCCGACGCTCTGGCACCTCGGCACGCCGTTTGAAGGTAAAGCCAACCCGCAGGAAAACGCCCTGACGCTGGCGTGCCTGCTGCATCCGACGCCTGCGCTAAGCGGCTTCCCACATCAGGTTGCGCGCAAGCTTATCGCCGAGCTGGAGCCGTTCGATCGTGAATTGTTCGGCGGTATTGTCGGCTGGTGTGATGCCGAAGGTAACGGTGAGTGGGTGGTGACGATCCGCTGTGCGAAGCTGCTGCGCAATCAGGTGCGTTTTTTTGCCGGAGCAGGAATTGTTCCAGCCTCTTCCCCGGTTGCGGAATGGCGTGAAACGGGGGCCAAGCTCTCCACGATGTTGAATGTTTTTGGACTGCATTAACAGCCTTGTGGACTGGCTTTAAGGAGCAATAATGAGTATTCCTTTCACCCGCTGGCCGGAAGAGTTTGCCCGCAGGTATCGTGAAAAAGGTTACTGGCAGGATTTGCCGCTGACCGACATTCTGACCCGTCACGCCGACAGCGACCATACGGCGGTAATTGATGGTGAACGCCATCTGAGCTATCGCCAGCTAAATCAGGCCGCTGACAACCTTGCCTGCAGTTTGCGTTGCCAGGGGATCAAACCCGGCGAAACCGCGCTGGTACAACTGGGCAATGTGGCTGAGCTGTATATCACCTTCTTTGCGCTGCTCAAGCTGGGCGTAGCTCCAGTGCTGGCGCTGTTCAGCCATCAGCGTAACGAACTCAACGCCTACGCCAAACAGATTGAGCCGGCACTGCTGATGGCCGATCGCCAGCATACGCTGTTTAGCGGCGACGATTTTCTTAACGCTTTTGTGGCCGAACACAATTCAGTGCGCGTGGTGTTACTGCGCAACGCTGAAGGTGAACACAATCTGCAAACGGCGATAAACCAGCCTGCGACAGATTTTTCCGCCACGCCATCGCCTGCTGATGAGGTGGCGTACTTCCAGCTTTCTGGCGGGACGACCGGGACGCCAAAGCTGATTCCTCGCACTCATAACGATTACTACTACAGCGTGCGTCGCAGCAATGAGATTTGCCGCTTCACCGGGGAAACTCGTTATTTATGCGCAATCCCGGCGGCGCATAACTACGCCATGAGTTCGCCAGGCGCGCTGGGCGTATTCCTGGCTGGCGGCACCGTGGTGCTGGCGGCTGACCCGAGTGCCACTCTGTGTTTCCCGCTGATTGAACAGCATCAGGTTAACGTCACAGCGCTGGTGCCACCTGCAGTGAGCCTGTGGTTGCAGGCGATTGCGGAGTGGGGCAGTAATGCGCAACTGGCTTCGCTGAAACTGCTTCAGGTCGGTGGCGCGAGACTTTCTGCCACGCTTGCGGCACGTATTCCAGCCGAGATTGGCTGCCAGTTGCAGCAGGTCTTCGGCATGGCGGAAGGGCTGGTGAACTATACCCGTCTGGACGACAGTCCTGAGCGCATCATCAATACCCAGGGTCGCCCGATGTGTCCCGATGATGAAGTCTGGGTAGCAGACGCTGACGGTAACCCTTTAGCCCAGGGAGAGACCGGACGCCTGATGACGCGTGGTCCGTACACCTTCCGCGGTTATTTCAAAAGTCCTGAGCATAATGCCAGCGCCTTTGACGCCAACGGCTTTTACTGTTCCGGCGATCTGATCGCTATCGATCCGGATGGTTACATCACCGTTCAGGGGCGTGAAAAGGATCAGATCAATCGCGGCGGGGAGAAGATCGCCGCTGAAGAGATTGAAAACTTGCTGCTGCGCCATCCAATGGTTATCCATGCCGCGCTGGTCAGTATGGAAGACGAACTGATGGGTGAGAAAAGCTGTGCCTGGCTGGTGGTGAAAGAGCCGCTGCGCGCGGTGCAGGTGCGCCGTTTTCTACGCGAACAGGGCATAGCGGAATTCAAATTACCCGATCGTGTTGAGTGCGTTGAGTCATTACCGCTGACTCCAGTGGGGAAGGTAGATAAAAAACAATTACGTCAGTGGCTGGCATCACGTTCACTGGCCTGAAGGAGAAATAGAAATGGCAATTCCTAAACTGCAGGCTTATGCGCTACCAACGGCGCTCGATGTTCCGGTGAACAAAGTCGACTGGGCATTTGACCCTGAACGCGCCGCGCTGCTGATCCACGACATGCAGGATTATTTTATCGGCTTTTGGGGCAATAACTGCCCGATGATGGAGCAGGTCGTCGCGAACATCGCCGCGCTGCGCCAGTACTGCAAAGAGCATAACATTCCGGTGTATTACACCGCTCAGCCGAAAGAACAGAGTGATGAAGACCGCGCTCTGCTCAATGATATGTGGGGACCGGGCCTGACGCGTTCCCCGGAACAACAAAAGATCGTTGAGGCGCTGGCGCCGGATGAAGCGGATACCATTCTGGTGAAATGGCGTTATAGCGCATTTCATCGTTCCCCGCTGGAACAGATGCTCAAGGAAACCGGGCGTAATCAACTGATCATTACCGGGGTGTATGCGCATATCGGCTGTATGACCACCGCAACGGACGCCTTCATGCGTGACATCAAGCCGTTTATGGTTGCCGATGCGCTGGCGGACTTTAGCCGTGACGAACACCTGATGTCGCTGAAATACGTGGCGGGACGTTCCGGGCGTGTGGTAATGACCCAGGAATTATTGCCGACACCGGTCCCGACCAGTAAAGATGCGTTGCGCAGCGTTATTCTGCCGTTGCTGGATGAGTCTGAAGAGCCGATGGATGACGAAAACCTGATCGACTACGGGCTGGATTCCGTGCGCATGATGGCGCTGGCGGCGCGCTGGCGTAAGGTTCATGGTGACATTGATTTCGTGATGCTGGCGAAAAAACCGACCATTGACGCTTGGTGGGCGCTGCTCTCCCGCGAGGTGAAGTAATGGCTGGATTTGATTTTGCCGGGAAAACCGTCTGGGTAACCGGCGCGGGTAAAGGGATTGGCTACACCACGGCGTTGGCATTTGCGAATGCTGGCGCTGAGGTGACAGGATTCGATCGCGAATTTCCTCAGGATAACTACCCGTTTGCGACCGAAGTGCTGGATGTGGCGAATGCCGGACAGGTAGCTGAAGTGTGCCAGCGCGTCCTCAAAGCGCGCGAGCGTTTAGATGTGTTGGTCAATGCCGCAGGTATTTTGCGTATGGGGGCCACCGATGCGCTGAGCGCAGAGGAGTGGCAGCAGACGTTTGCGGTTAACGTTGGTGGGGCGTTCAATCTGTTTCAGCAGACGATGGCGCAGTTTCGTCGCCAGCAGGGCGGGGCGATCGTGACCGTCGCGTCGGATGCGGCGCACACGCCGCGTATCGGCATGAGTGCTTACGGCGCGTCAAAAGCCGCGTTGAAAAGTCTGGCGCTGACCGTCGGACTTGAACTGGCGGGCAGCGGTGTGCGCTGTAATGTGGTGTCGCCAGGCTCGACCGACACCGATATGCAGCGCACGCTGTGGGTTAGCGATGACGCGGAGCAACAGCGCATTCGTGGATTTGGCGAGCAGTTTAAACTCGGGATTCCGCTGGGGAAAATCGCCCGGCCACAAGAGATCACTAACACTATTTTATTCCTCGCCTCTGATCTGGCCAGCCACATTACGTTACAGGATATCGTGGTGGACGGCGGTTCCACGCTGGGGGCATGACGATGATCTGGAAGCGTCATTTAACGCTGGATGAACTCAATGCCACCAGTCAGAACACGATGGTGGCGCATTTAGGCATGGTCTACACCCGGCTGGGTGATGATGTGCTGGAAGCCGAAATGCCGGTGGATAGCCGCACGCATCAGCCATTTGGCCTGCTGCACGGCGGCGCATCCGCGGCCCTGGCGGAAACGCTGGGTTCAATGGCGGGTTATCTGATGACCCGAGACGGGCAATGCGTAGTGGGGACGGAACTCAACGCCACGCATCATCGGGCGGTATCGCAAGGGAAAGTGCGCGGCGTTTGCCAGCCGCTGCACCTTGGGCGTCAAAATCAAAGCTGGGAAATCGTCATCTTTGATGAGCAGGGACGACGCTGTTGCACCTGTCGTTTAGGCACTGCAGTGATGGGGTGAGATCACCCGGCAAAGTAAAATGAAATTGCAGAGTTAACAGGTAAATGAAGTGATCTAGTTAACAATGCAATGTAAATACTCAGTGATACTTCGGGTTTGCATGGTTGTCAGGTTGTTAAATTCAGAAAAGATGTTATAGAAACAAAATGTAACATCTCTCTGGATCGGACAACGGATAACAACTATGAACAAATCAGGGAAGTACCTCGTCTGGACAGTGCTCTCCGTTATGGGAGCATTTGCCCTCGGCTATATCGCATTAAATCGTGGTGAACAGATCAACGCGTTGTGGATAGTCGTGGCGTCGGTCTGTGTCTACCTTATCGCTTACCGTTTCTACGGCCTGTACATCGCGAAAAATGTACTGGCGCTTGACCCGACGCGTATGACGCCAGCCGTGCGCCATAACGACGGTCTGGATTATGTTCCCACCGATAAAAAAGTGCTGTTTGGTCACCATTTTGCGGCAATTGCCGGAGCGGGTCCGTTAGTTGGACCGGTGCTGGCGGCGCAAATGGGCTATTTGCCGGGGATGATCTGGCTGCTCGCCGGGGTGGTACTGGCGGGTGCGGTGCAGGACTTCATGGTGCTGTTTGTTTCTACCCGTCGCGATGGTCGTTCCCTTGGCGAACTGGTGAAAGAAGAGATGGGCCCAACGGCGGGCGTTATTGCGCTGGTGGCCTGTTTTATGATCATGGTGATTATTCTCGCAGTACTGGCGATGATTGTCGTGAAAGCGCTGACCCACAGTCCGTGGGGAACCTACACCGTAGCGTTCACCATCCCGCTGGCGATCTTCATGGGAATTTATCTGCGCTATCTGCGCCCGGGCCGCATTGGTGAAGTGTCGGTCATCGGTCTGGTGTTCCTGGTGTTTGCCATTATTTCCGGCGGCTGGGTGGCTGAAAGCCCGACCTGGGCACCGTACTTTGACTTTACCGGCGTACAGCTGACGTGGATGCTGGTGGGCTACGGTTTTGTTGCCGCCGTCCTGCCGGTGTGGCTGCTGCTGGCCCCGCGTGATTACCTCTCTACCTTCCTGAAAATCGGCACCATCGTTGGCCTGGCGGTAGGGATTCTGATCATGCGTCCAACGCTGACCATGCCAGCGCTGACCAAGTTTGTTGACGGTACTGGCCCGGTCTGGACCGGTAACTTGTTCCCGTTCCTGTTTATTACCATTGCCTGTGGTGCGGTATCTGGCTTCCATGCGCTGATCTCCTCCGGCACCACGCCGAAGATGCTGGCTAATGAAGGGCAGGCCTGCTTTATCGGCTACGGCGGAATGCTGATGGAATCCTTTGTCGCCATTATGGCGCTGGTTTCCGCGTGCATCATCGATCCGGGCGTGTACTTTGCAATGAACAGCCCGATGGCGGTGCTGGCTCCTGCGGGCACGGTTGACGTAGTGGCTTCTGCGGCACAGGTAGTCAGCAGTTGGGGCTTTGCCATTACGCCAGACACCCTGCATCAAATCGCCAATGAAGTGGGTGAGCAATCCATCATCTCCCGCGCAGGTGGTGCGCCGACGCTGGCCGTCGGGATGGCGTACATTCTGCATGGCGCACTGGGCGGCATGATGGATGTGGCGTTCTGGTATCACTTCGCCATTCTTTTTGAAGCGTTGTTTATTCTGACGGCGGTAGATGCCGGTACACGCGCCGCGCGCTTTATGCTGCAGGACTTGCTGGGCGTGGTATCACCGAGCCTGAAACGTACCGATTCGCTGCCTGCAAACCTGCTGGCTACAGCGCTGTGCGTGCTGGCCTGGGGTTACTTCTTACACCAGGGCGTGGTGGATCCTCTGGGTGGTATTAATACCCTGTGGCCGCTGTTTGGTATCGCTAACCAGATGCTGGCCGGTATGGCGTTGATGCTCTGTGCTGTGGTGTTGTTCAAGATGAAACGCCAGCGCTACGCGTGGGTGGCACTGGTCCCAACCGCCTGGCTGCTGATTTGTACCCTGACCGCTGGCTGGCAGAAAGCGTTTAGCCCGGATGCGAAAATCGGCTTCCTGGCTATCGCCAACAAGTTCCAGGCGATGATCGACAGCGGTAACATTCCGGCGCAGTACACCCAGTCGCAGCTGACGCAACTGGTGTTTAACAACCGCCTGGATGCGGGTCTTACCATCTTCTTCATGGTCGTCGTTGTGGTGCTGGGTCTGTTCTCCATCAAAACTGCGCTGGCAGCATTGAAAGAGGACAAACCAACTTCGAAAGAGACACCGTACGAGCCGATGCCTGAGAATGTCGAAGAGATCGTGGCGCAGGCGAAAGGCGCGCACTAATATTCTCTTTACCAACGAGCCCTCTCCTGAACGGGGAGGGCGTTTGTACGACAGGGAAACACTATGTTTGAAACACTCGCCAAAGCCGGGAAGTATTTAGGTCAAACCGCCCGATTAATGATAGGTGTGCCGGATTACGACAATTATGTTGAACATATGCGCGTCACGCATCCGGACCAGACGCCAATGACCTACGAAGAATTTTTCCGCGAGCGCCAGGATGCGCGATATGGCGGGAAAGGTGGCGCGAAGTGCTGTTGATTTTTTTGCCGGATGGCGCTGACGCTTATCCGGCCTACAACATCGTATTGGCGTAATTTGTCGTCGTAGGCCTGATAAGGCGAAGCCGCCATCAGGCAACCCGCACCATAATCACACCGTAAACGACTCTACCTTTTCGAATGCTGCGCGCAGTGTCTCCGGCTTTAACGTTACCGGCAGGGCGTGAATGGACTCCACCGGGCGCAGAGTGTGCGCAATCACTTTGTCGATTTCGGCGCGGTTATTGATGTCCACTTCCAGTTGAGCTAATCGGGTTGGCAGGTTGAATCGCTGATAAGCGGTAATTAACTGCGCCAGCACGTCATCTTGTCCCAGCAGCGCGCTCTGCACCAGGATGCCGTACGCCACTTTGGTGCCGTGTAAAAACTTCTCGGTTTGTGGGAGGACGGTCAGGCCATTGTGAACAGAATGCGCCGCCGCCACGCGTGTGTAGCGCTCACCCAGACCACCAACCATGCCGCCTCCGGCAATAATCGCATCCACCACATCGCAAAATGTGCGGCTTAGCGTGCCTTGTTGTTTGTCTGCCAGCGCCTGCTCGCTGCTTTCCAGCAGGACGTCGCGGATGGTCTGCGCGGCTTGAATACCCAGACGTACTGTCAATGGCAGTGTTTCCGGCTGAGGTGCGAGCACGACGGCTTCATACCACTTTGCCAGCGTGTCGCCGATCCCCGCCAGTAGGTATTCTTCTGGCGCATTGAGAACGATCCCGGGTTCGACCAGCACGAGGAAGTTCGCGTCAGGGAAAATTTCGAAATGTAGTGCCTGGCCCGCATCGTTATACCAGACAGAGAGCGGCGTCCAGGCAGCGCAGGTCGCCGCGATAGTAGGAATACCGACAAACGGCAGTTCCAGACGACGGGCCAACGCTTTAGCGGTGTCGAGCAATGTACCGCCACCCACGCCAATCACCACACTGCGATCCTCTCCCGACTCTTTTGCCAGTTGGGCAACATCGGTTTCGCTGCAATGTCCCGTAAACAGCAGGCGTTTAGCCTCGGCAAGATGAAAAGCCTCTGGCAGGTAAGGGCGGGCCGCATCGATGGCGCGTTCACCATAAACCCACACGGCGCGTGAAAGTTGGTCGGCAGAGAAAAAATCGTTCAGTCTCGACAGGCTACCAGGATGGGAAAAATAGTTAGCTGGGCCGGTGACGACGCGAATTTCGGTATTACTCATGTTGTGTTGTCCTTTTGGCTGTCCTGTCCAGGCAGGTTATTTTTATATAGACGTCTGAACGTCTTGATTGCCAAATACTAGCATCGTGCTATAGTGGCTTCAACCACAACATCACACGCTGGGATAACAATAATGAGTAATAACCCGCTGATTCCGCAAAGCAAACTACCTAATCTGGGCACCACTATCTTCACGCAAATGAGTGCGCTGGCGCAGCAGCATCAGGCCATTAACCTCTCGCAAGGATTTCCTGATTTTGACGGTCCACTCTTTTTGCAAGAGCGTTTGGCGTATCACGTCGCGCATGGCGCAAACCAGTATGCGCCGATGACCGGCGTGCAGCCGCTGCGCGAAGCCATCGCGGATAAAACGGCAGACCTGTACGGCTATAAACCTGACGCGAATAGTGAGGTGACTATCACGGCGGGGGCAACGGAAGCATTGTATGCCGCGATCACTGCGCTGGTGCGCCCTGGTGATGAGGTGATTTGTTTCGACCCGAGCTACGACAGCTATGCGCCTGCGGTTGAATTATCCGGCGGTGTGGTTAAACGTATCGCCCTGCAACCACCAGCTTTTCGCGTCGACTGGCAGGCGTTTGGTGCCTTACTCAGCGACCGTACCCGATTGGTTATCCTGAACACGCCACATAATCCTTCTGCCACCGTGTGGCATCACGCCGATTTTGACGCGCTGTGGCAGGCGATTAAAGAACGCGAGATCTTTGTCATCAGCGACGAAGTTTATGAGCATATCTGTTTCGCCAAACAGGGGCATGCCAGCGTGCTGGCACATTCAGAGCTGCGGGAACGCGCTGTTGCTGTTTCATCGTTTGGTAAGACCTACCATATGACCGGCTGGAAGGTCGGATACTGCGTTGCGCCAGCCGCCATTAGCGCTGAGCTACGAAAAGTGCACCAGTATCTGACGTTTTCCGTCAACACGCCGGCTCAGCTCGCACTGGCGGATATGCTACGAGAAGATCCGGCACACTATCGCGAACTGCCCGCGTTTTATCAGAAAAAACGCGACGTGTTAGTGAACGCGCTGCGTGACAGCCGACTGGAAATTCTGCCGTGTGAAGGCACATACTTTTTACTGGTCGATTACAGCGCCGTTTCCTCGCTTAACGACGTGGAGTTTTGCCAGTGGCTGACCACTGAAGTGGGCGTTGCGGCAATTCCGCTGTCGGTGTTCTGCGCCGATCCTTTCCCGCATAAACTGATTCGCCTCTGTTTTGCCAAGCAAGAATCGACGCTGTTAGCGGCAGCCGAGCGTCTGGTTTCGTTGTAGCTATTTCACAGTCCAGGCTTTGGAGAATCGACGGTCAGCAAACAACGCTTGCAGGCCGTTGATTTGCTTCAGGCGTAACACCTCGTCGCTGTCCATACCAAGATCCTTGCCAATTCTTTCTTCACTCCAGCCCAGTTGCGATAGCTCGCGGACAATCTCGGACATGGCGTGGATTTGATGACGCCCGCGGGCGCGGTTGTGGCGAATGGTTGCCGCCATACGCTCATGGCGTTCGCGTTCTAAACAGGCAACCGGCAGATATCCTTTCAGCCTGGGCCTCAGTGAGGCTTTGGCTTTACCTAACTCGTGGCGGTGGAAACCGTCGACAATTTCGTATTCTTCAGCCGTTGAGTGAACCACTACAATGGGCTGCGTAAACCCGTCAGCTTCGAGGGACTTCAGCAGCAGCTTTTTCTCCGGTGGCGCAACGTTATTGGGGTTGTAGTCATTGGGTGAAATATGATCATTTTTAACCCAAAGTACGCAATCTACGGGCTCCTCGCGAAAGGGACTGACGCTGTGTATTGCCTTTCTGAATTCATTTATGGCTTCAATTCTCTCTGGTTCTGATAAACCAGAAAGAAAGCCGAGGAGTTCCTGAGTTAATCGCTGTTGCATAAGAGTCCCCATTCCTGGCGTTTTGTTTTCATGCGCTCATTGTAGCGTTGATAGTTTTTGGGTTTCGTTGGACTAAATGAGAGAGCCCGGCACCAATAGTCGTTATTCAGCAGGACCTTACAGATACGCCGCCATGACGGAATATCCACTGAACCAATATCTCTTTCCTGGGTTTGTGGGATATTCTCCATGCCTTTTTTCTTATACCACTGTAAATAGACGGCGATTTTATTGCGGTAATGTTCAGCGGTCGTTTCCGGCATACTCTTCAATAACAGCATGGCGTATTCCTGCCAGCTTAAATGTTCGGGTTTTAATATTTTGCGGTGACCGTAAAAATGGTTGTCCTGACCAGCATATATCCCGCCACTTTTTACCCCGCTGACGCGGGAGCACATCATTGCCCAGCGTTCAGGCTCAATAACATGGTAAAGCCACAGCCCCTGGCGTTGTTCTGGTCCAAAGGGTTCGCAGATACGCATGTATCGCGTGGGAACCCCCGCCTGATACATCAGGTTGTACAGGGAATTACACGGGAGCGTTGACTTCGCAAACCACGTCCAGATGTCAGCAGTTTTCCAGTCATAAATCGGATAAATATACCAGGTATGCCCGCCGGGGGCGCTGGTGGTCCAGGGTTTGTCATCGGCAAAACGCTGTTTTTTCGAGTTCGCAATGGCGACGAAACGATTATATGACTCATCGGCGCGGATCCCGACCATCATGGCGGCCGGTCGTTTCTGCGAAAACCATTCAGCGAACTCACGAACAAATTGCTCGAAAGTCATACCGGGTTGGTAGAAAGAGAAAAACTCGGGATCGGTAATGGCATCTGCAGGCGGTTGGCGAACCCATTGAGTACCCGGCTCCCAGCATTGCCATTCAGGCTGAAATTGTGACAGTGAATTTTGCGTCGTCAGCGGCAATGCAACCCAATAAAATTCTTCGATGACATCGGAATAATTCTCGCGTAGCGCCTGGACATAGTCGATAGTGCAGGAAAACTGAGCCTCCCAGTCGATAAATAAGACGTTTATTTTTTTCTGTAACTGACGGGCAATGGCGGCGGTCAGATGTAACATCAACCCCGAATCTTTACCTCCAGAGAAAGAAACGCAGACACGCGGTAGAGTCTCAAGCGTCCAGGTAATGCGTTCCTGTGCTGCTTGCAGAACATTTTTATCCAACGGTATTTTATAAACAGACATATCAAATCCATATCGAATTTTTATTATTTGCAGCCATAATAAATGTCCGTAATAAGATAGGCTTTTTCTTGCGACATGCAATATTTAAATATATTCATTATTTGCATGCTATTTTGTTATTGTATATTTTATATGAATTATAATGTGCTTTTAATCATGTTATCCTTAACTATCCAAGGATAGTTTGCTTATGTATTCTGCGAAGGCTTTGTTATTCAATGATGCCCGGTTATACATTATGAATAATTTTACTTTTGGTAATTCAAAATCGGTTTTAATTTCTTTAAATTTCAATGCTGGCTGATAAATTTCATAAATTTGTCTGGGGATTACACCAATAATATCCGTACTGGCGATAACGTTAGCAATCGAGAGTAAGGAGTCGCTACTAAAACCTACTTTATGGAATGCCATCGATTCGCTGGCACGGGAACGATAATCTTTAATACCCTGATCTTCAGAGGAAAAATATGTAAATTGCTCTTGTTGGATTTGTTCGAGTGTGCTCGTCTCATTTATTCTGGGATGGTTGCCACTGCACACTAAAACACAGTCAATGATCTTGAATTGAGTACATACGATAGAACGGTTGTGGACCGGCGTTGTTGTAATCACCAGATCGGCTTTACGATAGGCAAGGATGTTTTCGGCCGTTTCTGCTGACATTAATATATCATGATGCTCAATTTCAATATCTGAATTTTCTCTGAGGCTATTAATTAAAGATGTCACATTCAGGTTGGTTGTAATTTGTGGACTGTAGATGACGAATTTATTTTTCAGGCTGGAACCGTGCATGATATTGATGGTTTGTTCCAGATTATTGAGATTTTTTTCAAGGTGAAGATGAAGGTTTACCCCTGTGACCGTAGGCGTAATGCCTTTGCCTGAGCGAATAAACAAGGGGTCGTTAAACTGTGTACGCAGTCGCTGTAATGACTGGCTGACGGCTGAAGGGGTGATATACAGTGTTGCCGCAGCTTTACTGATGCTCAAATGTTGATAAATACATTCAAAAATTACCAACAGGTTAAGATCGAATTTTTTGAGGTCATAGAGGTTAGCCATGCATACCTTCCTGTGATGGTAATGTATAGGATAATTCAATTCTTGAATAATTTAAATTCTAATCATTCTTAGAATTTATGTTTATAGCTTAATGAATAATTAACTTAAACTAAAATAACACAAATTGCTTGATGGTTACGATAAAAATACATTTTAAAGAGTGATTGAAATGAGAACCATAACAATCACTCATTCTGTTACCTTTATTTATTTCCCATAATAATATTTAATTTATCTTTATCGGGTAATCCCACTTCCTGTTGTAACGTATCGTCTTTGCTCATGTAGTAGATCGCGGGCGTCACATTAGCACCTAAATCATCCATGAGTTTTTGGTTGATATTCAGTACTTTCATCTGTTCAGGATGGACTGAAGCCGGGATTTCCAGCTTCATTTTCCCGCCGGATGCTTCATAGTCATGCCAGGTTTTGGCCGGATCTTTGGATGCCAGGATCGCAGCAGCAGTTGCCGGGCTTTCGGGCTTGATCACGCCAACCAGCAGCGTACGCAGCTGAACTTTACCGGAATCTACCCATGGGCGCGCCTGCTGCCAAAACTGTTTGCAATAAGGACAGAAGGGATCGGCAAACACGTAAACGATGACCGGGGCTTCTTTTTTCCCGTCCAGAATCCACGACGCTTTTTCCATTCGCTGCCACATCTCACGTCCGGCAGGGGCATAGATCTCTTTTTCTATGAGCGCATTACTGAGGTTTTCTCCTTTTTCATTATACATGTAGCCGGAGATGGCATGTTTACCGTCAGGCGTGACATAGATAGTGACCCCCATGTCCTGGTATTTTCCCAGATAGCCTTTCATTCCACCCGGTGCGTCGAAGGGCTTCAGGATCGTAATTCCCTGTTTCTCAATGGCTTTAACAGGGGCAGGGAGCTCCTCTGCGTGCACGATAGCGGGGAGAAGAGTTAAGAGTAAGGTGCGTTTAAACATTGATTTTCCTTATAAAATCAGCAGGAAAGTGGGCTTAATTGCAAAACCTATCACAGCCATAGGTAAGATCGACGGTCTGTCGATTGCCCTTTCTTTAGTTGGGTGATGTAATCCCCATCGCTGTTACGACCTTTGTTAAGGTAATGTAGAGCGCAACACATAGCCAGCCCTGCTGGCACTGACGTTACCTGCGGGTAGCTCGGGTAATGAGGCTCCCTGCAAAGGGGGCCTTTTTTACTTTTATCTTTAGGTTCACAACATGAGTTTGAGTGGGTTGTTAGTTAACGCTTATTGATTTGATAAAGGAAACGCATTAGCCCTGCGAAGAGATTTTCGTTAACTTATCTCTCAACGAAAACACGGAGGAAGTACAGATGTCTTTGATTAATACCAAAATTAAACCTTTCAAAAACCAGGCGTTCAAAAACGGTGAGTTCATCGAAGTAACCGAGAAAGATACCGAAGGTCGCTGGAGCGTCTTCTTCTTCTACCCGGCTGACTTTACTTTCGTATGCCCGACCGAACTGGGTGACGTTGCAGACCATTACGAAGAACTGCAGAAACTGGGCGTAGATGTGTATTCCGTTTCTACCGACACCCACTTCACCCACAAAGCATGGCACAGCAGCTCTGAAACCATCGCGAAAATCAAATACGCGATGATCGGCGACCCGACTGGCGCCCTGACCCGTAACTTCGACAACATGCGTGAAGATGAAGGTCTGGCTGACCGCGCAACCTTCGTTGTTGACCCGCAGGGTATCATCCAGGCAATCGAAGTTACTGCTGAAGGTATCGGTCGTGATGCGTCTGACCTGCTGCGTAAAATCAAAGCAGCACAGTACGTCGCTTCCCACCCAGGTGAAGTTTGCCCGGCAAAATGGAAAGAAGGTGAAGCAACCTTAGCGCCATCTCTGGACCTGGTTGGTAAAATCTAAGTCGCATAGTTTGTAGGCCGGATAAACGTAGTGCATCCGGCATTCCACAGGCGCAAATTTGCGCCTGTTTCATTCCAGCACCATGACGCAAGTTGCATTAATGCAGTCCCGCAAAATCGGCTTGCATGATGATGTTTTCAGAGAGGGAAGAAGAATGCTCGACACAAATATGAAAACCCAGCTCAGGGCTTACCTTGAGAAACTGACCAAACCTGTTGAGCTGATTGCGACGCTGGACGACAGCGCTAAATCGGCAGAAATCAAGGAACTGCTGACTGAAATTGCTGAACTGTCAGAAAAAGTCACCTTCAAAGAAGACAATACTCTGGCGGTGCGTAAGCCATCGTTCCTGATTACCAATCCCGGTTCTCACCAGGGACCGCGTTTTGCCGGTTCTCCGCTGGGTCATGAGTTTACCTCTCTGGTGCTGGCGCTGTTGTGGACCGGTGGTCATCCGTCAAAAGAGGCGCAGACGTTGCTGGAGCAGATCCGCGATCTCGACGGTGATTTTGAGTTTGAAACCTATTATTCACTTTCCTGCCATAACTGCCCGGACGTGGTGCAGGCGCTGAACCTGATGGCGGTGCTGAACCCACGTATCAAACATACGGCGATTGACGGCGGTACTTTCCAGAACGAAATCACCGATCGTAACGTGATGGGCGTTCCGGCGGTATTTATGAACGGCAAAGAGTTCGGTCAGGGGCGTATGACGCTGACTGAGATCGTGGCGAAAGTGGATACTGGCGCAGAAAAACGTGCGGCTGAAGAGCTGAATAAGCGCGATGCTTATGACGTATTGATTGTCGGTTCTGGTCCTGCAGGTGCGGCGGCAGCGGTGTACTCTGCACGTAAAGGCATTCGCACCGGTCTGATGGGCGAACGTTTTGGCGGTCAGGTCCTTGATACTGTTGATATTGAAAACTATATCTCAGTACCGAAAACTGAAGGTCAGAAACTGGCAGGCGCGCTGAAAGCACACGTTGATGATTATGATGTCGATGTGATTGACAGCCAGAGCGCGAGCAAACTCATTCCAGCAGCGCAGGAAGGCGGTTTGCATCAGATTGAAACGGCCTCCGGCGCGGTGCTGAAAGCACGTAGCATTATCATCGCCACCGGCGCGAAATGGCGCAACATGAACGTTCCGGGTGAAGATCAGTATCGCACCAAAGGCGTAACCTACTGCCCGCACTGTGATGGCCCGCTGTTTAAAGGCAAGCGTGTTGCGGTGATTGGCGGCGGTAACTCCGGCGTTGAAGCGGCTATCGACCTGGCAGGTATTGTTGAACATGTGACGTTGCTGGAGTTTGCCCCTGAAATGAAGGCCGACCAGGTGCTGCAAAATAAGCTTCGCAGTCTGAAAAACGTCGACATCATTCTGAATGCGCAAACGACAGAAGTGAAAGGCGATGGCAGCAAAGTTACTGGTCTGGAGTATCGTGACCGTGTGAGCGGCGATGTTCACAATGTGGAACTGTCAGGTATCTTTGTTCAGATTGGTCTGCTGCCGAACACCAACTGGCTCGAAGGCGCCGTTGAACGTAACCGTATGGGTGAAATCATCATCGATGCCAAGTGCGAAACCAGCGTGAAAGGCGTTTTCGCTGCCGGTGACTGCACCACCGTACCGTATAAGCAGATTATCATCGCGACCGGTGAAGGCGCGAAGGCCTCGTTAAGTTCGTTTGATTATCTGATTCGCACGACAGTAGCATAAAAAAAGTAAGACTCACCTGCAATGCCAAAACCGCCAGTCATCCGCTGGCGGTTTTTTATTTCCATACACTTAAATTGTCAATTCTTGAAACAATAAACCGTTTAAAACATTCACTTAATTAGCCTGATCATTATTTTCATCAAAGAAAGAGAGGGCGTTATCTTTATTATATTAACCTGCATTATTTTTTCATTTGTTGTGTGAATAAATGGTTGGTTAATTCATGGGTGAAATATATGAAACCCTGACGATCTTTGAATCGACAGGGTTATTGTTACGTGATTTTTTTATCTCTCACGATAGTTACACGCTGAAAGCGGCTTATTCAGCTTTAGATACAAATGCCTCAACGCTAACAGAGCAGGAGTGGCTGGAGGCGGAGTACGACTTCAATGCACTATTTGTTGGGCCGCAGACGCTAAAAGCCCCGCCGTTCGCTTCGGTATACCTTGAAGAAGATGCCCTCGTAATGGGTAAATCAACCTTAAGCATTCGGGAATTCATGGCAAATATAGGTCTATCTATAAACCATGTAAATAATATCCCAGATGATCATATTTCCTGCGTATTGGAATTAGCAGTTTTATTATCGGCAAATGCCAGGATATCAGCAGAATACCAGATCGTTATGACTCGATATGTAATTGAGTATATAGCGATGTGGGTGCCCGCGTATATAGAAAAAATACATATAAATGCACAAACCGTTACGTTGAAAAACGTCGCGGAAAGGTTGTCTTTTTGGCTTGATGAATTAAACACGAGAGTATCAATATGAGTAATGAACCGGGAGTTCTGAACAGACGTTCATTTTTGAAAGGGTTGATTGCCCTTGGAACGGTGGCTGCCCTGCCAGGGGGATTGCTGACTTCACGCTGTGCATTGGCGCAACCGCCAATTCCGTTTAATCCCAAAACCTACAAAATCTATCGTAACGCCTGTCCACGTAACTGCTATGACACTTGTAGCCTGAAAACCTGGGTGAAGGATGACGTCATCACCTTTGTGGAAGGCGCGCCTGAATCAACGTTTACGCATGGAACTCCGTGTGTGAAGGGATTGAGCTATCCACGTAGGGTATACAGCCCGGACCGCATTAAATATCCGATGGTTCAGGATGTTCGCGGCAGCGGTAACTGGCGTCGTATCTCCTGGGATGAAGCAATGCAGCGCATTGCGACCAAGATGCTGGAGATTAAAAAGAAAGATGGTTCAATGTTGGGTCTGGCGCTGACCAAGTACTCAGGCAAATTTGGTGTATTGAACTATGCCGTTGAAGGGATGATGTCTTCACTGGGTTACACCACCCGTTTTGCCGGAACACCTTGCTGGCCAGCCGGTATCGACGCGCAAAACTACGACATGGGCGACATGTGGTGTAACGACCCGGAAGATATGGTGAAAGCCAAATACATTATTATTTGGGGCGCTAACCCGGCCTGGTGCTCTATGCACACCATGAAGTACATCTATCAGGCGCGGGAAAAAGGCGCAAAAGTGGTCGTTATCGATCCACTGTTAACCCAAACCGCTGCGAAAGCCGATCTCTATTTACGCGTTCGCCCAGGATCAGATGGCGCTCTGGCGCTGGGCATGGCACGCCACCTGGTGGACAAAGGATTGGTTGATCAGGATTTCGTTAACAACTATTCCCATGGTTATGCTGAATTTGAAGAGTATTTGCGTAATAACGTTACCGTAGAGTGGGCATCTGAGATTTGCGGGCTGTCGGCGGATGTTATTCGCCAGTTGGCGGAAGAATTTACCGCGGTTAACCCTGCTACTGTGTGGATTGGCTACGGCATGCAGCGCCATGTCAACGGCGGCGCTAACGTACGGGCGATCGATGCCTTTGTGGCAATGACCGGCAATATTGGCATTGAGGGCGGTGGCGCTCGCTACGGTCATTTGCATACCTGGGGCTTTAACTACAATGCCATGTTGCAGAAGCCACCGGTAGGCTCCATTGGGATGCCGGGGGCGGCGGGCACAACCAGCGAGTTTGGTTCTGCGGGGGAAGTCGCACAGTATTCCGATCGCTCGTTGAATATCAACCAGACCGCAAAGGGAATTCTGGAAGCCAATGAGCCGCCTGTCCGAATGCTTTGGGTTGCCTGTAAGAACCCGTTTGCTCAGGATTTTGATCGCAGCAAGATGGAAAAAGCATTCGAAAAACTGGAAATGGTGGTGTGCGCCGACCAATTCTTTAACGAGACCGTCCAGCATGCCGATATCGTTTTGCCTGTCACCACAGCCTTTGAAGAGTGGAACGTAGACGCCTCATATTGGCACTACTGGCTCTCAATCAACCAGCCTGCAATTAAGCCAATGTATGAGGCAAAATGCGATCTGGAAATCGCCGTTTTACTTTCCCGCACAATCAACAAGCTGGAGCCGGGTTCTTGCACATTCCCGCAGGAGTTCGATCATAAGCGCTGGCTGGACCAGGAGTTCAATGACGGAATGGCCAAAATGTTTGGTATCTCCTCCTGGGATGATTTACTGGAAGGGCCGAAAAAAGCCATTCTGCCAAGTTCTGCGGCCTGGTATGACCGTAAGTTTAAAACGCCCTCTGGAAAGTTTGAGTTCAAATCTGAGCTGTGTGAGAAAAATGGTCATACGGCGCTGCCGGAATACAAACCGGAGGCAAAAAGCACGTTGCCATTCCACCTGTTTACGCCGCATGTCCAGTTCGGTATCCATTCCCAATTCATCAACCTTGACTGGATGCAGGTCTTCTATCCTGAACCGTTTGTTTATATGCACCCGGTTTCCGCCGGGAAAAGAGGCATCGCTGAAAATGACCTGGTGAAAGTGTTTAACACCGCAGGTGAGGTGGAGTTACGTGCGAAGGTAACCGCTAACGTTCCGGAGGATTTCCTGGTGATGTACGAGGCTTGGTTCCCGAAACGGAAATACAACGTTCAAAACGTAGTGGCGGATACTCCAGCCGATATGGGCTTGATGAAAACTGGTGCGCCAGGTGCGGCCATCCATAGTCAGTTTGCGGACATCATTTTGATCGATAAAGGAGCAGCGGCATGAGGCGCGCGTTTTTAGTTAATAGCGATAAGTGTATCGGCTGCCGTGGCTGTGCGATGGCGTGTAAGAGTTTTAACCAGCTGGAGCCAGAACGTTTCTGGCGCTACGTCTACCCGCTGGATAAAGAAATTTATCCGCATGAAGAGCGAGCGTTCTACTCGCTGGCCTGTAACCACTGCGAAAATCCGGCCTGCCTGGCGGCTTGTCCGGTAGAGGCGTACACCAAACGTGAGGATGGCGTTGTAGTGCATAACCCGGAACGTTGTATCGGATGCAAAAACTGTATTCGCAACTGTCCATACGGTGCGCCGCGCTTTAATGAAGAGACGAAAAAAGCAGAAAAATGCAGCATGTGCTATGAGCGTCTTGATGTTGGCATGCAGCCGGCGTGCGTGAATGCCTGTCCGGTAGGTGCGCTGACGCTTATCGATCTGGATGCCGATCCTATACCTGATAATGCGGTGCAGTATCCGCCGGGATTCCCGCGTATGCCGCAGCTTAATCCTGGCACGCGTTTTATCCTTGCGCGTCAACCAAAGCAGCCGGAGGCCAAGTAATGGAAAAGTATGAACTTCCTCTGGTCATTTTTACCGTATTAAGCCAAATGTCGGTTGGGATCACGCTCATTCTGACGCTGCGTGTGCTGCAAGGAAAACTGGAGAGCAAGCGCCTGTACTGGCTGGTAAGTGGACTGGTTCTGGCGGCGGCGTCCGTGGCGGCGATATTACACCTTGCGCATCCGGATCGCGCCTACGATGCCTTGATCAACCTGCAGCACGCCTGGCTGAGCCGAGAGATTCTGGGCGCCACTTTATACGGTGCAGCTGTCGGGGTGACGTTTTTGGCAAAAGGGCACAAAGCACCAGCTGTTCTGGCCTCTGTTCTCGGTATCGCACTGGTGGCGGTACAGGGGATGACCTATGCCGCCCCGGCAATGGTGGCGATTGCCAACGGTCTGACAATGCTGTTGTTCTTCATCACGGTGTGGGTGATGGGGTGTGCTGCGATTCCACTGCTTAACCTCGCACCTGCCGTTGCTGCATTGCGCCAGGGGATTGTCGTGTGTATGGCAGTCATGATCGCCGCACCCATTATCTGGCTAAGCGGTGGCACCATCATGCAGATGACGGCGCATGCCTGGCTGACGTCGCCACTTTATCTGGCGAGTCTGGTGTGTCTGGCGGTGGCCTTTGTGCTTAGCCGTCAGGGCGAGCGTCGCGCAAAAGCGCTTTTCGCCCTGCTGTTTGTTGGCATATTCCTGAGCCGTCTGACGTTTTTTGGCGATACGATCAGCTCCATCGTGAATATCGGTCATTTGTATTAATCGTGAGGTAATAAAAACCCCTGTCAGGCGTTAACCTGGCAGGGGTTTTCTTTAGCAAATCAGTGGCTGTTAACGAACAACCAGCACTGGCAAAGTCGCGTGTCGAACAACGCTGGAAGCGTTAGAGCCGAGCAGATGGGTGCTGATTGATGGGTTACGCGACCCAATGACAACGACATCCGCATTCAACTCTTCACCCAACTCGTTGACCACGTCACGGACGCTGCCAAAGCGGACGTGTTGCTTAATACGGGAAGGATCGATGCTGAAGTGACCGACCATCGTTTGCAGACGGGTTTCCGCTTCGTGTTGCAGATGCTCTTCAAAACGACGGACATCGGCTGCAAAGCGGTGCAGGCTTAAGCTCGCTGAGCCTGGCAGCACATGCAGTAGATGGATAACCCCTTTATCCTGGGCCAGAAATTCTGCATGGCGAATAGCCTTGTCGCTCAGTTCCATTTCGAATACATCAACTGGCATTATGATTGTGTTGTACATAAACATTCTCCTTGTCATTACATGAACACATAACAGCATAGTATTAAAAATGATTCTGTCAGTCACGACACAGATTTATGTTTTGCGAACAGGAAAGAAAGCGAGGAGCAGGGAGATCTAACCGGAAAGAGGATGCGGATGCATCCCCTGTAAGATAAAGCGAGTGGCTTTGATAAGACAGAGTTAGCGCAGGTAGTCGCCTGCAGCTTCAGGCTGGTACTCAAGCTCGATAACTTCGAGGTGTGTTGAGGTCCCGCCTGGCAGTTCCCAGTGAATGGTATCACCAACGCGCAGCCCCAGAAGTGCAGCGCCGACAGGTGCCATTACCGAAAGCTGTGTGTTGCTGTCAGTCATAGTGGCCGGATACACCAGGGTACGCACACGGACTTCGCCATCACTCAGATTGCGGAATTTCACGCGGCTGTTCATGGTCACGACGTCGTGCGGCATGGTTTCTGGAGAACACATTTGGGCACGATCCAGCTCGGCGTTAAGGGCGTCGGCAATCGGTAAACCAGCAAACGCAGGTTGCTCCAACAGGCGGTCAATGCGTTCCGCATCGAGGTCGTTAATGATGATAGTTGGTCTGGACATTTATTACTCCATGTCGTCGATACTGCGGGTGCGCAGGTAAATAATCCCAAAAGAAAACCCTCACCGTCAGGCGGCAAGGGTTTAGCTTTTATGATGATACTGAGACTTACCCCATGTTTGAAGTGATTTAGTTCACATTCAGGTAAATCATCAACATTGTCGCATATGGTGTGATTTTAGCCGAAAAACGTGATCGTTCTCCAATTTGCATTATGCTTTTTAAGCGCTCGCTGCGGGCGCGTCAAACAACTCAGTGTTCCGCGACAGGAGATCTCATGAGCCAGTACGACAAACTTACCTTGAAAGACGGCAGCTATTTGCATTTTAAAGACTGGGGAAGTGGACAACCTATTGTGTTTAGTCACGGTTGGCCGCTGACGGCAGATGCGTTTGAAGATCAAATGCTGTTCCTTGGATCGAAAGGATTTCGTGTGATCGCCCATGACAGGCGCGGACATGGGCGTTCGGCCCAACCCTGGGATGGACATCATATGGATCAGTATGCTGACGACCTGGCTGAACTTACCGCGCATCTCAATCTTAAAGATGCCGTACATGTTGGGCACTCTACCGGCGGTGGGGAAGTGGCTCGTTATATTGGCCGGCATGGGACGCAGCGGGTGGCAAAAGCGGTGTTAATTGGCGCGGTGACGCCCATTATGATCAAGACTGACTTTAACCCAAATGGCGTGCCGAAAGAGGTATTCGATGGCATCCGTGAGGGGGTTGTGAACGATCGCGCCGCCTTTTTCTATGAGCTGACCGCTGCATTCTATGGCTACAATCGTCCTGGCGCAAAAGAGTCGAAAGCCGTCAGGGAAAGTTTTGTTGAACAAGGTTTACAGGGTTCCATCAAAGCGTTGTACGACTGTATACACGCGTTTTCGGAAACAGATCTGCGTGAAGACCTCAAAAAGATGACCATCCCGACGCTGGTGATCCACGGTGATGACGATCAGATTGTCCCGTTTGATACCTGCGGAAAGGTCGCGGCGGAAATGCTGCCGGACTCGCAGTTAAAGGTATATGTCGGCGGCTCGCATGGCATCTGCACCACCCATAAGCAACAGATCAACGGTGACCTGCTCAACTTTATTCAGTCGTAATCGTTGGCAGATTGTTCTACGCTGATCTTCTTTTTCCAGGGGGATGAGCGAAGCATAATTTGTGCTGCGCTGACGTTAACTTCAACAGGGAACGCTATGTATTTCTATCAACCGTCACAGGGACACGGCTTACCGCATGATCCGCTAAATGCCATCATTGGACCGCGCCCGATTGGCTGGATTGCGTCGCGTGACAGCAACGGTCGGCACAATCTGGCACCATACAGTTTCTTTAACTGTTTTAACTATCATCCGCCGATTATCGGTTTCGCCAGCAGCGGCTGGAAAGACAGCGTGCAGAATATTATCGAAACCGGTGAATTTGTCTGGAACCTGACGACTCTTGAGCTGGCCACTGCGATGAACGAAACGTCAGCCAGCTTGCCGCACGGTGAGGACGAGTTTTTTGCCGCCGGGCTTAGCAAGGCAGATAGCCGGATAGTCAACGTGCCGCGCGTGGCGCAAAGCCCGGTCAATTTCGAGTGTCGCTTATCGCAAAGCCTGCAACTGACTACCGCTGATGGCTCACCGGTTGATACCTGGCTGGTGTTGGGAGAAGTGGTAGGCATTCACATAGATGAAACGCTCCTGGAAGACGGCATCTATCAGACGGCGAAAGCGAAACCGGTACTGCGTGCAGGTGGGCCAACGGCGTATTATTCGATCAGTGAAACACATCGTTTTGATTTAGTTCGCCCGGACGCCCGTGCAAAACGCTAAGTTTACGGACCGACGCCAGCTCGCAGCGTCGGTCGCAAGTTTCAGTATCCCACTTTGTCGATAATAAACTGTTTACCGCAGCTACCCGGATGCGGTTGCGGTAAGAATGACTGGGCAGATAACGTCTGGTTGATGTTGTCGGCTTTCAGGGATAACTGGATCTCAGTGAGATACGCTGGATTGCCGTGGCAGCTTAGCTTCACAGCTTTGACGTTCTCTTTGCCCCAGCTTTTGGCAACGGCGGCGTCAAATGCGTTACGGTTGACGGTTTTGCCGTAGTTTTCCGCCAGGAATTTGCCCACCTCGCTGTTCTTAACCTCATTATTCAGCCGTACCATCGTGCCGAAGTACGCGTCGGGATCAAAACCGAAACACGCGCCATGTTTGGCATACTCGTAACGTTCCAGACAGGATCTCCCTCCAGCGCCGGGCATTACGGCGCTGAGTTTTGCCGCGCTTTCCAGCGACAGCCCGGTTTCGGGGGCCGCGCATTTACGGCTGGCGCGGGCTTCAGGCAGGTTGGGAATAGGGCGAGTCGCGCAGCCAAAACGCATCCAACGGCGATTGTCTACTCCACGGGCAGCAATGGATTTAGGCAGGCTGGGCCATAAACCGTGAACGGTCAGGAAATCAGCTTTGTCTGCGCTCTCTTTTTGCAAACGACATTCGTCAGGCTCCTGACGATTACGCTCGTGTTGGCTCTGACAAAATCCGGTTTGCCAGGAGAGAGCCAACACGTAGCTGTCAAAATCAGCGTACTGTTTTGCCTGAAGTTCATCGGCCTGAGCTGCAGAAACTGGTAGCAGGAGTGCTGCCAGCAACGAAGAATAACGCCATGTTGATGTCATGATGATTTCGGACACTTATATAAATTCTGAATATCATCTATTTAATCATAAAAAATGCCAGTCAGGTTTAGCTGACTGGCATCATTTTCATCAGGCATGAACGGGAATGATTAGCTCCACATTGCCAGAATCGGCCAACCGACCAGCAGAAGCATAGCGATGTAGATAACGCCGAAGATAGCACCCAGACGCCAGTAGTCTTTGGACTTCACATAACCACAGCCGTAGATGATAACGCCAGGGCCTGTTGCATATGGAGTCAGACAGCCCATGATACCGATGGACAGTACCAGCAGGATACACAGGTGTTCCATTGGCACGCCCGGGATACCTTTACCGACGGCCAGAATAACCGGCAGCATGGTGGCGGTGTGAGCGGAAAGGCTGGCAAACAGGTAGTGAGCAAAGTAGAACACCAGCACCAGAACGATCACGGTCGCGTTAGGCGAGAAGCCTTCCAGGTGCGTGCTCATAGTGTTGGCGAACCAGTCGATGAAGCCTGAACGGGTTAAACCATTCGCCATAACGACCAGCGTGGCGAGGTTAACCAGAGTGTTCCATGCGCTGTTATAACGGGTAATGTCTTTCCACGGTACAACGTGCAGCGCCAGCATCAGGGAAACAGCCAGCAGGCCCACTGCGGTTGCATCAATTAGTTTACCACCGAAGACCCACAGACCCAGACTGAGCAATACCAGACCGATCAGCGTTATCTCTTTACGGGTAAGTTTACCCATGCCTTTCAGTTCATCACCGGCCCAAGCGGCAACTTCAGCACTGTGAGTAACTTCTGGTTTGTACAGAACGTATGACAGCCACGGAGCAACGATCAGCAAAATAATACCGACCGGCAGGAAGCTGAGGAACCACTGCAACCAGCTGATTTGAATACCGGCAATTTTGTTGACGAATTCCAGACCCAGCACGTTAGGCGCAGCGCCGGTCACGAACATCGAGGAACTCAGGCTGGTACTGATGACCATCATCCACATCAAATATCCACCGATACGGCGCGCGGAAGGATCGTTCGGGAATGATTTAAACAGCGGCGGCAGGTTTTTGATAACCGGGAATACGGTGCCACCGGTACGCGCAGTGTTAGATGGAGTAAACGGTGCCAGCAGAATGTCGATGATAACAATCGCATAGCCCAGCGTCAGGGTACGTTTACCCATGAATTTCACCAGGAACAGCGCGATACGACGACCCAGACCGGTGACTTCATAACCCAGTGCGAAGATAAACGCACCAAACACCAACCACACGGTGGTGCTGGAGAAGCCAGCCAGACCCCATTTCAGCGCTTGCTTACCCGCTTTAAACGCCGGGTCGGCCAGTTCTGAAGCATCAAACAGCAGATAGTTGCTGCCGATAACGCAGATCGTTACGGCGATAAAGCTGATCGCTGTTGCCGGAATTGGCTCCAGGATCATACCGACGATCATCGCCACAAACACGGCAAAGTAGTGCCAGGCCTGTGGAGGCATTCCATCAGGGACGGGGATAAGAAACATGACACCCATGACGACCAGGGGGGCCAATAACTTCCATATTTTATCTTTTGCTAAAGACATGTGTGTGATTCTCCGGAAAGGATCTTTAATTGTGATAATGATGAACTTGTGAAATCTGAGCTAAGAACCAGGTGACGATCAGCAGATCGGCGCAGCCTCCGGGACTGAGGTTGCGTTCAATGCACTGTTGGTCGAACTGGTGTAGATATTCGAGATCGGCAGGGGTACGAATCCCCCCTTGCTGCATCAGGGCGGTGGCCTGCTGCTGTAGCCAACGCAGACCTTCTGCGCCGCCACGTGAAGCCACGTTGGTGTCGCCGTTGATAGACATCAGCAGCAATAATGTGTCGAGTAACGCCAGTTCAGGGTCGCGGCCCTGAGTCAGCAGTGCGCGGTAGTGCGGCAGGGCATGCTGGATGACTAGCGGATATCCCGCTTCGGCTTCGCCCCGTGCGCCGGTTAATCCCAATTGCTGATAAAGACGTTGGCCAGCCGTGAGTTGTTGATTGTTCTGGCGCAGTTCGCGCTCGGTCAGGCCACGGCAAAATGTTGCTGCTGTAGAGCAAATGGTTTCAGCGGTAACAGTGAGTTGGAGCTGGTGCAGGCGGCCAATGGCGGCACACAGCAGTCCGAGTGAAAAGATGCTCCCTTTATGGGTGTTCACCCCGGCGGTGGCGCGGAACATATCGGCTTCGCAGGCCATGCCCAGCGGGCGCAGTCCTTTCAATACATCTTCAGGCGATAGCTGTGCGCTAAACGCCCCATATTCAATAAAACGTGGCAGCCATGACTGAATCGCTTCAGCGCTGCGATGAAAATCTTCCAGCGCCATATCTTTATGCGCGCCGTTGTTAATACGATCTACCAGACCGGGTTTGGGCGACAGGTTGACTTCAGTCAACATGGCGCGCCACGCAAGCGTTGCGTAAGCATCAGGCAGATCCAGAGGAAGGACTGCGTTATTGGTTGATGTTGCGGGAATCGGCATCATGCAGCAGTGCCTCCATCTGAGTGAGTAAGTCGGAAAGCGCGTGGGTTTTACCCCGCGCACAGTCGGCAGCACTTTGCTCGCACAGCAGACAGCGGCGGGCAGGGAGTGCGAAATGACGCCGGGACAGAATTTCCCCTTCAGGGGTCAGGACATCGATATCCCATAGCCGTCCCAGCGGGTGTGAATGCTCAAGTTCAATTGTGGCGAGCTTGAGGTCGTGGGCCGGAGCCTCAATAGACAAAAGACCTTCTGGACCGCTGGCAGAAACCAGCGCTGTTTGCTCCCTGACAATCCAGGTGGATTGTTTCGCCAACGCGAGCAAGGCGGTTACGCCGTGATTAAAGATACGACGGGTTAATTCGCTGTCTTTAATCGGTCCCGGTGCGACGACGGTAAACGAGACCAGCGGCGCAGAGTGGCGTGTCAGCCACTCCTGTTGCCTTGCCTGTCTCTCATCGCGGCTGGCTAGCAGCTCGGGAATGGAAACCGCGTGTTGGGTGGCGTTTTCAGGGAGCAGGTGCATGGTTTATTCCTTCACCTGATGCACAACGTCAATCACTGAACCATCGCGGTAACGCACAACGGCAATCACGCGGTCAGTGAATTCGATAGCGCGTGGCTGACCGGTGAGCTGCTGTGCACGTTCGCGCAGCCATTCAATGGACACCACTTTCATACCGGCTTCTTTCAGACGTTCTGCCAGTTCCGGACGTGCAGGGTTGACGGCGATACCGTGGTCAGTGACCAGAATGTCAACGCTGGAGCCTGGGGTTACGCAGGTCAGCACGTTATCAACCAGGGTCGGGATGCGTCCGCGAACCAGCGGCGCGACGATGATAGACAGCGCAGCGGCAACCGCGGTATCGCAGTGACCACCGGATGCGCCGCGCAGTACGCCGTCAGAACCGGTCAGTACGTTGACGTTGAAGCTGGTATCAACTTCCAGCGCGCTGAGCACCACGACGTCCAGACGATCGACGGATGCGCCTTTTGAGCCCCAGTTGGCATACTGGTTGGCACTGATCTCAATGTGGTTTGGATTGCGGGCCAGCGATTCTGCGGCGTTACGGTCAAAACTCTGAACGTCCAGCAGTTTGCGAATCAGGCCTTTTTCGTGCAGGTCAACGATGGTAGCGGTAATGCCGCCCAGCGCGAAGTCGGCACGGATATCGCGGCTGCGCATTTTGTCTTCCAGGAAACGCGTAACGGCCAGAGAGGCGCCGCCGGTTCCTGTCTGCAGTGAGAAGCCTTCGTTGAAGTAGCCGGAATTAGCAATGACCTCAGCCGCGCTACGGGCGATTAACAGTTCACGCGGGTTGGTGGTCATGCGGGTCGCATCGGCACCAATTTTGTCCGCATCGCCGACCTGATCGATCTGCACGATCAGATCTACCTGATCCTGCGTAATGCTGGCCGGGTTATGCGGATAGGTCAGCAGCTGTTCAGTCAGCAGGACAACCTGTTTCGCGTTTTCGGCGTCTACGCGGGCATAGCCCAGTGAGCCGCAGCACGCTTTACCGGTATAACCGTTGGCGTTGCCAAACTGGTCGCAGGACGGCACGCCGAGGAACGCCACATCAATGCTGAGCTCGCCACTTTGCACCAGGTGCACACGGCCACCGTGGGAGTGAATTTGTACCGGTTCGGCTAGCAGGCCACGTGAGATTTCTTCCGCCAGCGGACCACGCAGACCGGAGGTATAAATGCGGCTGACCACGCCCTGACGGATGTGCTCAACCAGTGGAGCATGGCAGTCGCTCAGAGAGCTGGAGGCCAGCGTCAGATTTTTAAAGCCCATATTGGCGATGGCGTCCATCACCAGGTTAATCGTCAGATCGCCACCACGAAAAGCGTGGTGGAAAGAGATAGTCATACCATCCTGTAAACCTGAACGACGAATAGCGTCTTCCAGGTTAGCGCACAGCTTTTTGTCGCGCGGTTTTTGCGCCTGCAATTCTACTTTTGCGGTGCTCTGATAAGCGGAAAGCTCACTTTCTGCATGACGGCTCCAGGTCGCCACGCGATCCTGGCGTTGAGACTGTTCGATTTTCTGCGTCATTTTTTTGCCTTATTCTTCGCGAATGCCGGAAAGTTCTGCACGGGAGATAACCAGAAGGGCGCGCTCGATAACCGGGCTGTCGACCATTTTGCCGTTCAGGGAAACTACGCCACGACCTTCGCGAGCAGCGGCTTCAGCGGCTTCCACAACCAGACGGGCGTGAGCCAGTTCTTTGCGCGTTGGGGCGTACAGGTTGTGCAGGAGTTCGATCTGGCGCGGGTTGATGAGCGATTTGCCGTCAAAACCCAGTTGCTTGATATGTGCGGCTTCGTGCAGGAAACCCGCTTCGTTGTTGGCATCGGAATACACGGTGTCGAACGCCTGAATACCGGCAGAACGTGCAGCCTGCAAAATAGAGCAGCGGGCAAACAGCAGTTCAGTACCTTCCGGTGAGCGCTCAGTGCGCAGGTTACGTACATAGTCTTCCGCACCCAGGGCAATACCGATCAGACGTTCGGAAGCATGGGCAATTTCTACCGCGCGGGTAATGCCTAACGGCGATTCGATGGCGGCTAACAGACCGGTGCTGCCTGGCTCACGGCCACAGGCGTTTTCGATACGCAGAATTTCGCTTTCGATGTCGATGACATCCTGCGCGGTATCGGTCTTCGGTAAACGTACGATGTCAGCACCGCCACGTACCACGGCTTCAAGGTCGTTGATACCCCATTCGGAGTCGAGGGCGTTTACACGCACGATGGTTTCAACGTCGTGATACAGCGGATGCTGCAGCGCGTGGTACACCATGCGGCGAGCGGTATCTTTTTCACGCAACGCGACGGAGTCTTCCAGGTCGAACATCAGTGCATCTGCCGGGTAGATGAACGAGTTGCTGACCATGGCGGCATTGGCGCCCGGTACGAACAACATGCTGCGGCGAGTACGAGTTTTACGTTGTTGCAAAGATTCGGAAATCACTGGCAATCCTCCCATGGCAGTGCCGGAATACCGCCAGCGCGGGCCAGTAGTGCTTCCAGTCGCGCACGTAAAATGCAGTCCAGTGCGCCTTTATCATCAACATTCAATTGCACGCCGCGTACGTTGTAGCGGGACAGAACGTCCAGAATGGTGGCCCGGATGGCATCACCGAACTGCTTTTCGACGCTACTGTTAACCTGCAGGTCAATATCCTGCGAATCGAGTGGGGCGATGCGAATCATCACATCACCGGACTCGAGTGTGCCTGCGACGGCTGCCTGGTTTATTTTCATTTTTCACCTGTTGCTAATGCGGGGGTATTTTGGCGGACTGCCGCACCCGATGAGGCTCGCTCAACCATGCTTTGCAGATACTGCAGCGTGGCGTCAGGGACCAGGGATGCGATAGCCGTGAGATCTTTTTTAACCAGCAGCTTGCGCACCCAGGAGGCGGAAATCGGCATCTCCTGGAAGCACAGCCGCTCAATTTCCACCAGTTCAATCGGCGGGGCGGGAAGCGTTGGGGTCTCCAGCCAGTAACGCATGTCGTTGTTATACTGGGAGGTGACGGTGCAATACGGCTCAGTACCGACGAAGCGGTGCGTGACGCCGAGAGCCGGAGCCAGATACTGGCGGAAGATTTTCAGGTCTATTTCGGTGTAGCAGTGGTTAATAACGCTCTGTTCTTTGATGAAGTAACACGGGAACGTGGCGCGGGAAATGATGTACTCCGAACCGCGATGCACGGTTAAACGTGGAATGTCTTTTGTTCCTTTAAGCACCAGATCCAGGCGGTCTTCATACGGAAAACGTGAGGTATCTTCTTTCACCAAAAACAGATGCAGCCAGTCACATTGCGCGGCCGCCTGTTGGATCAGAAAACGGTGTCCGTTGGTGAAGGGGTTGGCGTTCATGACGATACAGCCAATTTTTTTCCCATCATGACGCTGTTTTGCCAGTGATTCGGCGTAGCGTTTCAGACGTGTGGTGCTGTTTTCCATCAATACCATAATGCCGGGAACGCTGGTGAGCGTAGAAAAACCGCACTGTTTAAACAGCGATTCGTACTCGGTTTTGGTATAGATGAAGAGGTGCGTACAATGGCGTTCATAGGCAAGGTTGATTAACTCAGTCGCCAGCGTCAGCGCTAAACCCTCGCCGCGGACAGATTCACAGATTGCGACACACTTAATAATATTCCCAGCGATACCACCGCAGGCAATCAGACGGTCGTCACGGGTGACGGTGATAAATACTTCGACGGTCGTATCTACGCTCAAATCATTCTCTTTCAGAAATTGCGCGATAGCCGCCATCTTTTTATTTTCTGAGCGTTTAACTTGCGTGAATATATTATTACCGAACATAGTGAATAGAGCCCCGATGCTATATTTGTTACTGGGTTTCTGTTTTTGTTGCTCTGTTTAGCAACCTGATAACGTTTTGTTTGCAATTGAAGGGAATGGTTTTTTATTACGGAGTATTTCTTTTTTTCCCTGCTGCATACATCGTAAGGGGTATTTTGGAGGTAATTTTTGATTTATTTCACAATAAGTTAGAAGGTTTTAATGTGTTTTATGGTTTTAAGTTTTTTAATTAATTTAACCCTAAAATAAGGTGTGGTTTTAATTTGTTTAATTGATTTAAGGTGGGGAATCTGCAACGATCTTGTTTTATACCATAACGTGTAAATAGAACATTTTAATTACAACTACAATGAGAAATTAGTTTTAGTTAACGTCGGTGAGGAAAAATGTGATGGCAGAACAGAAAAATAAAACACGGTTTCCTTTTTTCCGCAGTCTGGCGTTTCCTTTACGTATCTTTCTGCTCATTCTGGTCGTTTCTGTTTTTATCATCGCCGCCCTGGCACAATACTTCACCGCCAGCTTTGAAGATTATCTGGCAACGCATGTCCGCGATATGGCAATGAATCAGGCCAAAATCATCGCCTCTAACGACAGTATCATCACGGCGGTTAAGCATCGTGATTACAAGCGGTTGGCGACGATTGCCGACAAACTGCAGAGCGGAACTGACTTCGACTATGTGGTTATCGGGGATACCAACTCCATTCGTCTATATCATCCGAACCCGGAAAAGATTGGCTATCCGATGCAGTTCACCAAACCCGGTGCGCTGGAAAAAGGCGAGAGCTACTTTATTACCGGTAAAGGGTCCATCGGGATGGCAATGCGCGCTAAAACGCCCATCTTTGATGACGATGGCAAAATCATTGGCGTAGTCTCAATTGGTTATCTGATCAGCAAAATCGATAGCTGGCGATCGGACTTCTTACTTCCGATGGCCGGCGTGTTTATCCTCCTGTTGCTGGTACTTATGCTGCTCTCCTGGTTTTTCGCTGCCCATATTCGTCGGCAGATGTTGGGTATGGAACCGAAACAAATTGCGCGTGTGGTACGTCAGCAGGAAGCGTTGTTCAGTTCGGTATATGAAGGATTGATTGCCGTGGATCCTGATGGATATATCACCGCAATAAACCGCAGTGCGAGGAAAATGCTGGGGCTGTCTTCACCTGGGAGAAAGTGGCTTGGAAAACCGGTGAGTGAGGTGGTTCAGCCAGCGGACTTTTTCACCCAACAGATTGCGGAAAAACGACAGGACGCGATGGTCAACTTTAATGGACTGAGCGTTATCGCCAACCGTGAGGCGATTCGCTCCGGTGACGAACTGCTTGGGGCAATCATCAGTTTTCGTAGTAAAGATGAAATTGCTACTCTTAATGCGCAGTTAACGCAAATCAAACAGTATGTAGAGAGCCTGAGGACGCTGCGTCATGAGCACCTGAACTGGATGTCGACCATCAATGGTCTGCTGCAAATGAAAGAGTATGACAAGGTTCTGGCCATGGTGCAGGGAGAATCCCAGGCGCAACAGCAACTGATTGACAGCCTGCGCGGCGCGTTTGCCGATCGTCAGGTAGCCGGTCTGTTGTTTGGCAAGGTGCAGCGCGCGCGGGAACTGGGTCTCACCATGACTATTGTTCCGGGCAGCCAACTGCATCAACTCCCCGAGGGGCTGGATAGCACAGAGTTTGCAGCAATTGTTGGCAATCTGCTTGATAATGCATTTGAAGCGAGCTTGCGCACCCAGCAAGGCAACAAGGTCGTCGAACTCTATTTGAGCGATGAAGGGGATGACGTGATCATCGAAGTTGCCGATCAGGGATGCGGTGTGCCGGAAGCATTGCGTGAAAAAATATTTGAACAGGGTGTGAGCACCCGTACCGATGAACCAGGTGAACATGGCATCGGTTTGTATCTTATTGCTAGTTATGTGAGGCGCTGTGACGGGGTGATTACGCTCGAAGATAACTCCCCCTGCGGCACCTTATTTTCTTTATTTCTTCCGAAAGTGAAAAAAAACAATGACGGAACCATTAACGCTATTGATCGTTGAGGATGAAACGCTACTGGCGGAAATGCATGCTGAATATATCCGCCATATACCCGGCTTCAGCCAGATTTGGCTGGCGGGTAATCTTGCGCAGGCGAGGATGATGATTGAGCGTTTTAAGCCCGGTTTGATTCTGCTCGATAACTACTTGCCGGACGGCAAGGGAATTACCTTATTGCATGAGCTAACCCAGGCGCGTTATCCGGGCGGTGTGGTGTTTACCACGGCGGCCAGCGACATGGAAACAGTCTCCGAAGCTGTGCGCAGCGGCGCGTTTGATTACCTGGTCAAACCCATTGCCTACGAGCGGCTGGGGCAGACCCTGACGCGTTATCAACAGCGGCGACGCATGTTGGCCGGTAATGATAGCGCCAGTCAAAAGCAGATAGATGAGATGTTTAATGCCTACGCGCGGGGCGAGCCGAAAGGGGATTTACCGACTGGGATTGATGCGTTAACACTGAATGCAGTGTTGAAATTATTTGCCGATCCGACGGTACACCATACAGCAGAAACGATCGCCCAGGCGCTCACCATCAGCCGAACGACTTCCAGACGCTACCTGGAGTACTGTGCCAGCCGTCATTTGATTATTGCGGAGATTATTCACGGTAAGGTGGGTAGGCCGCAGCGTATCTATCACGGCGGCTAAATGCTGATTTCTGACGTAGGCCGGATAAGATGCTTTAGCATCGACATCCGGCAACGTTGCAATCGAAATGCCGGATGCGGCGTGAATGCCTTATCCGGCCTACATTTCTCTGAGTATCAGCCGCCAACGACGGCTGAAGAAGAACCTGGTACCATCACTTCAGTTGCGATAATCACAACCAACAACCCAACCAGAACCGGAACCGAGGTACGTTTCACCACTTCGAACGGAGAAATCTTCGCCATACCAGCAACAGCAACCACCACGCCGGAGACCGGGGAGATTGTGCGTCCAAGGTTTGACGCCTGCAGCATCGGGATAACAAGGTAAGCTGGGTTAATGCCGGAGGAATGCGCCAGCTTAGGGATCATCTCAACGAAGGCATAGAACGGGGCGTTACCGGAACCCGTAGTCATTGCCGCCAGCATAGTCAGGATCACCAGCACCATCATCAGAATAATGCTCGCCGAACCAAACGAGGTAGCGATAGAAATCAGACTCTGAATAAAGCCGATTGTGCTCAGGCCCTGGGCAAAAACACCCGCAGCGACTAACAACATCACCACGTTAGCAAAGGCATCCGCCATGCCACGGTAAGCGACTTCCAGACCAGAGAAAACCTTTTGGGTATTGAACCCACGTACGAACTCCAGAATAGCCGCGATGAGCATGCACAGTACCAGAATCGTAATGATATGCAGCTGTGGACCCCATTTACCATCAAAAATCAGGACGCCAACAATCGGGGTAAACGGCAGAATGGCGTAAAATGACGGGGCAGTCGTGGTGATTTCAGCCACATCTAACATTTCATGAGAAATGTTCTCTTTTTTATCCAGAAAACGCTGCCAGAAAAAGTGGGCAATCGCCATAGCAATGATGGCGGCAATGGAAATTGGCAGCGTGGTTTTAAAGGCGAAATCGATCAGCGGCATTTCCGCAGCTTTTGCCGCCAGCACCACATCACCGGATGTTGGTGAAAGAATAATTGCAGCAGGGGAGGCACAAATGGCCGCTGCGGCGCCACGGCTGATCCCAACGTTAACCATGACCGGGAACAGTGTTGCCATCAGCAATACGCCCAGACCGGTTGCTGACGAAACCGCCAGTGACATCAGGCAGGCGACAAAATAGGCGGCAATCATTAGCAGGTAAGGAGAGTTGATGTATTGCAGAGGCTTGGAGGCCAGCTTAACGACCATATCGTTCGCGCCAATGTGGGTCATATAAGCGGCAAAACCACACAGCATCATGATCATCATGCCGAGATCGCCACCACGGCTCATCAGCAAAATTTTAATATATTCAACAATGTCTGTTGCCGTATAGCCCGTTGATGCCGCGCTGGACGGCAAAACTTTATGCCCCATCAGCGCACTGATAATCAGCAAAACCAGACCACCAACAAACAGTACGCCTGTCGCGGAATAACCTTTAATGATGTAGCGCGCTACACCCACAATAACCACAACCCCAATAAGGAGTTCAATAAATGTCAACATCGTTTCCCCTGTCGCATTGCTGCCCAGAAAGTAAAAAAACTAAAAAAAGTAAAAAGTGGTGACAGAATGTGCCTAATAAACCGATAACTCTTGCTGATTAAAATCAATAAAAATACGGATTCAAGCGATGGTTAAGCCGTTTTTTCAGCATCGCGGTTTAAAAAAGAATCTCACAATAAGAAACTGTGAAGCGCAGCGCTGATGTGTGTGTTTTGTGGCAATGATGAATATTAATTGTTAATTTATTGTGATGATATTTAACTTTTTTCGCAGGAAAGAACAATTTATTGGCAATAAAGAGAAAATAGTTCCTATTAGATGGCTCAATAAACTCATGGATAATTATCTTAAAAATTATAGGCTGAGGATTATTCTGATTTTTTAGCTGCGCATTTTTGTTAAGCTAACATTAAGGTTGGGTTTGCTACAATTAATAATAAATCCCAGGATGGTAATTAAGTTGTGATTGTCGCTAAACGATATTTTCTCATTTTTTCATTTCTTTTTATTCAGTTAGCTTTCATTCCCCAGGGCGCTGCTGAAGATAAAGGCTGGTTCGCTACTTTTAAAGACAACGTCAGTGAAACCTGGCAGCAGCCAGAACATTATGATCTGTACGTGCCGGCTATTACCTGGCATGCTCGTTTTGCTTATGATAAAGAAAAAACGGATCGCTACAATGAACGCCCATGGGGGGCGGGCTTTGGTCAATCCCGTTGGGATGATAAAGGTAACTGGCACGGGCTTTATATAATGGCCTTTAAGGATTCCTACAATAAATGGGAACCTATTGGTGGTTATGGCTGGGAAAAAACCTGGCGACCGCTGGCAGATGAAAATTTCCATACCGGACTTGGTTTTACCGCTGGTTTTACCGCGCGCGATAACTGGAACTACATTCCGGTTCCCGTGCTGTTACCGCTGGCATCGATAGGGTATGGTCCGGCAACGTTCCAGATGACCTACATTCCGGGAACGTACAACAACGGTAACGTCTACTTTGCATGGATGCGTTTCCAGTTTTGATGGACTACCTGTATTGTCAGGTGGATTATTAAAAAGTCTTTTAAAAACAGTGCGATATTAACTTTAACTGAAAAATAACGCGACATTTATCACTTTTTGATAAAGTTCGACTGGACAAAGTCCACCACAATTGTTGTACTGATACCCGACACAGCATTTGTGTCTATTTTTCATGTAAAGGTAATTTTGATGTCTAAGATTAAAGGTAACGTTAAGTGGTTTAATGAGTCCAAAGGATTCGGTTTCATTACTCCGGAAGATGGCAGCAAAGACGTGTTCGTACACTTCTCTGCAATCCAGACCAATGGTTTTAAAACTCTGGCTGAAGGTCAGCGTGTAGAGTTCGAAATCACTAACGGTGCCAAAGGCCCTTCTGCTGCAAACGTAATCGCTCTGTAAGCATACGACAGCAAGCATTCAAAACCCGCTTAATTGCGGGTTTTTTTTCGCTTCAGGGCGCGGGAGAGGCCGAAACCAGCCAGAATGCCAGGGCGGTCATCGCAAATGATCCCAACAGATTAACCAGTACATTCACCATAGCCCAACCAAAGCGTCCTTC
The DNA here is from genome assembly GCF_030332645.1 of Citrobacter sp. Cpo091. Taxonomy (NCBI): domain Bacteria; kingdom Pseudomonadati; phylum Pseudomonadota; class Gammaproteobacteria; order Enterobacterales; family Enterobacteriaceae; genus Citrobacter; species Citrobacter sp. Cpo091. The sequence goes on along the minus strand of NZ_JAOWHL010000034.1, from coordinate 289,506 downwards.
CTGTAGCAAAAACACCACCTCAGCTGAGAAAGTGGAAAACGTTGTTAGTCCCCCGCAAAAGCCAGTGGTAATCAGTACCTTCCACATTGGATCAATGTTAGTCATGCGATTAAACCACGCCAGACCCATACCAATGATAAATGCGCCAAGTAAGTTTGCAGCCAGTGTACCGAATGGGATGGCCTGATGTAGCGGGTTAAACCTCATGCTCAACATCCATCTTGCTACACTACCTGTACCACCACCGATAAAAACCGCTAAAAGGAGTTGTAACACTGCATAATCCTGCTATTTGATTGTCTATAGGATGAGTGTAACGCTGAATAATCGTGGTTGGCGAGCCTAACAATGTTTTCTGGAGGGAATATGTTCGTTGCAGCAGGGCAATTTGCCGTGGGACCTTCATGGGAAAAAAATGCAGAAACCTGCGTCTTTTTGATGTCACAGGCTGCAGGGGAGGGGGCGTCGCTGTTGGTATTACCGGAGGCGCTTCTGGCCCGTGACGATCTGGACCCAGACCTGTCAGTGAAATCAGCTCAACTGCTGGAGGGCGGATTTTTGACGCGCTTGCTGCGAGAAAGCGCGCAAAACGAGATGACGACAATCCTGACGATTCATGTTCCTTCTGTGCCAGGCCGGGCGTTTAACATGCTGGTGGCGCTACGGGCAGGTCAGGTCGTGGCCCATTACGCTAAATTACATCTCTATGATGCCTTTTCGATTCAGGAGTCACGAAATGTGGATGCAGGGGACGCCATAGCGCCGCTGCTGGACGTAGACGGGTTAAAAGTAGGGTTAATGACCTGTTATGATCTGCGCTTTCCTGAGTTGGCGCTGGCGCACGCATTGCAGGGAGCGGAAATTCTTGTCTTACCCGCAGCCTGGGTTCGGGGATCGCTTAAAGAGCATCACTGGGCTACGCTTTTGGCGGCAAGAGCGTTAGACGCGACGTGTTACTTGATTGCGGCGGGAGAGTGCGGTAACAAGAATATCGGCCAAAGCAGGGTCATCGACCCCTTTGGTGTGACCATTGCTGCTGCGGCAGAAACGCCCGCGCTAATTATGGCCGAGGTTTCCGCCGAGCGGGTGAGGCAGGTTAGGGCACAACTCCCGGTGTTAAGTAACCGACGCTTTGCTCCACCGCAATTATTATGACGTTTTTTTAAACAAGGCTTGATTCACCTTGTTACAGATTGCTATTGTGTGCGCGCGTCGAAAGGCCGTTAATATTCTCAGGTTAATATGGCGCTTTATGCAGCCTGGTTTAAGTCAAGAAGGTATCTATGGGTGAGATTAGTATTACCAAACTGCTGGTGGTTGCCGCACTGGTTGTTCTGCTGTTTGGTACCAAGAAGTTACGTACACTGGGTGGAGACCTGGGAACGGCAATCAAGGGCTTCAAGAAAGCAATGAACGACGATAATGCCGATGCTAAGAAAGATGCTGATGGTAGCGTTCAGGCTGAGAAGCTTTCTCATAAAGAGTAATGTCAGGAGCATGATGCTCTTACTGCATACTCTGCATGAAAAAAAACCGGCAATTTGCCGGTTTTTTTATTGCTGATATGTAAGTGAGTATTACACGATTACTTCACTTCCAGCCCTTTGGCCTGCATGTCAGCATGGTAAGAAGAGCGAACGAATGGACCGCAGGCTGCATGGGTAAAGCCCATGGCCATTGCTTCGGCTTTCATCTCATCGAACTCATCCGGGCTCACATAGCGTTGAACCGGCAGGTGATGGCGGCTAGGCTGTAAATACTGCCCCAGCGTCAACATGGTTACACCATGGCTGCGCAGGTCACGCATGACCTCAATGATTTCCGCATTGGTTTCGCCCAGACCGACCATCAGACCTGATTTGGTCGGAATCTCCGGGTGCGCTTCCTTGAAACGTTCCAGAAGCTTCAGTGACCAGTTGTAGTCAGCACCTGGACGAACATTGCGATAAATACGTGGTACGTTTTCGAGGTTGTGGTTAAACACATCCGGCGGGGTGGCCGTGAGGATATCCAGCGCACGATCCATACGACCACGGAAGTCAGGCACCAGCGTTTCGATTTTAATCGACGGGCTTTTCTCACGAATAGCGGTGATGCAGTCAGCAAAGTGCTGAGCACCGCCGTCACGCAGATCGTCGCGGTCAACGGAGGTAATGACGACATAGCGCAGCGCCATGTCAGCAATCGTCTGAGCAAGTTTTAACGGCTCGTTAGCATCAGGAGCAACCGGACGGCCATGGGCAACGTCACAGAATGGGCAACGGCGGGTACAGATTGCGCCGAGGATCATAAAGGTTGCAGTTCCGTGATTGAAACATTCAGCCAGGTTAGGGCAGGAAGCTTCTTCGCAGACAGAGTGCAGGCCATTTTTGCGCATTGCCGCTTTGATGCCCTGGATGCGAGTGGAGTCCGCTGGCAGTTTTATTTTCATCCATTCCGGTTTACGCAGCAGGGCTTCACGCTCTGTTGCCACATTTTTTACCGGGATAAGAGCCATCTTATCGGCATCGCGGTATTTAACACCGCGTTCCATCACAATGGGTTTACTCATAGCTTGCGTGTTCCAGTTGCGAATTACGAAGGAAAGCGTTTCAATTCAAGGGAATGTTGCATTTATCAACTATTTTTGAATTAGTGATACGCAGTATATCATTGAAACGGGCCAGAAAGCAGCCTGACAGGCTGGCAAAATGTAAAATAGTTGTTGTTTTGTGCCATTTGCCACAACATATGCCGTGGCAAAGTATGCGCGTATTTTCAGTCCGCGATGTACTCGTGCGGTGGGTTACCCAACAGCGCCAGAATGTTGGCCAGCAGCCTTGGGCGAATGCTCTCGGTCGTGGCTGTGCTATCCCACTGCGATACCTTCGCCATTTCCATTCCGGCATAACCACAAGGATTGATACGCAGGAAAGGCGACAAGTCCATATCCACATTGAGCGCTAAGCCGTGAAATGAACAACCTTTACGAATACGTAACCCCAAAGAGCAGATTTTCTTCTCTCCAACGTATACGCCTGGTGCATCGGCTCGCGGGTGGGCGTCAATACCGATTTCCGCAAGGGTATTCACAACGGTTTGCTCCAGCAGCGTAACCAGTTCGCGAACGCCAAGTTTACGACGCTTCAGGTTCAACAGCACATACATGACCTGCTGGCCCGGCCCGTGATAAGTCACCTGACCGCCACGATCGCTCTGGATCACCGGAATATCTCCCGGCATCAGTACGTGCTCTGCTTTACCTGCCTGACCCTGGGTAAAAACAGGATAATGCTCTACCAGCCAGATTTCGTCATAACTGTTTTCATCGCGGGTATCGGTGAATTCGTGCATGGCCAGAGAAACTGGCTCGTAAGGTTGAAGACCGAGCTGGCGGACAAGAATTTTATCCTGATACAAAACGGCATCTCCGTAGATACTCACATAGAGTAGAGAATATAAAAGAGGGGAAAAAGTATATCACAGGAGGGAGGGGTTACCCGAGCGGGGATGCTGCGGGTAACCAACAGGTTTTTACAGTACCATGCGTACGATATCGATATTGCCTAATTCTTCGTACAGCGTTTCAACCTGCTCAATGTGTGTAGCAGTAATAGTGATTGAGACCGAGTGGTAGTTGCCTTTGCTGCTCGGTTTTACCGTCGGAGAGTAATCACCTGGCGCATGGCGCTGTACCACTTCAACCACCTGATCAACCAGCTCAGGCAACGCCTGCCCCATTACTTTGTAAGTAAATGGAGTAGGGAATTCAAGCAGTTCGTTAAGTTTGGTTTTCATGTCAGCTCCGGCGTTACATCAATAAATAATAACTCCCACAGTGCGTGGGAGTTATCTGGATACCTAGTATATGGGGACGTAAATCACACTTTCAAGTGTTCGATTTTTAGCCAAACCAGTGATGGAACATTAATTTAATGTAATCAATGATTTTCCCAAAGAAGTTGCCTTCAGGGATTTCCTGCAGGACTACCAGCGGGCGCTGCTCAATGGTTTTGCCATCCAACTGGAAGTTGATGGTGCCGACAACCTGGTTTTTCTGCAGCGGTGCGTGCAGTTCTGTGGTGTTCAGCACATAGCTTGCTTTCAGATCTTTCATGCGGCCGCGCGGAATAGTCAGGTAGACATCTTTATCTACGCCTAACGATGCACGATCGGTATTACCAAACCAGGCGGGCTCTGAAGCAAACTCTTTACCGACTTTCAGTGGGTTCACGGTTTCAAAGAAACGGAAGCCCCAGGTCAGCAGTTTTTTACTTTCGGTTTCACGACCTTTATAGGTGCGGCCACCCATGACGGCGGAGATCAGACGCATCTGACCTTCGGTTGCGGATGCAACGAGGTTATAGCCAGCCTTGTCGGTATGACCGGTTTTGATACCGTCGACATTCAGGCTGTTATCCCACAGCAGGCCGTTACGGTTTAACTGACGGATGCCGTTAAACGTGAACTCTTTTTCTTTATAGATAGAGTATTCGTTAGGCACGTCGCGAATCAGCGCCTGACCAATCATCGCCATGTCGCGAGCCGAGCTGTATTGACCGTCAGCATCGAGACCATGAACGGTCTGGAAGTGGGTGTTTTTCAGGCCCAGCGCGTTCACATAGCTGTTCATCAGACCGACGAAAGCATCCTGGCTACCGGCTGCGAAGTCCGCCATTGCCACGCACGCGTCATTCCCGGATTGCAGGTTGATACCACGGATAAGCTGAGAAACAGGAACCTGCATTCCTGGCTTCAGGAACATCAACGATGAACCTTTAAAGACCGGGTTACCTGTAGCCCATGCGTCATTGCCGACGGTGACCAGATCGGTTTCTTTGAATTTCCCGGCTTTCATCGCCTGGCCGATGACGTAGCTGGTCATCATTTTGGTCAGACTGGCGGGGTCGCGGCGAGTGTCAGCGTTCTGTTCTGCCAGAACTTTGCCTGAATTGTAATCAATCAGGATATATGACTCCGCATCGATCTGCGGAACACCTGGGATCATGGTTTTAATATTCAGGTCATCGGCATGGGCAGCAGAGAGAGAAGCTGCGCAGAGAGCCGCGGTGAGCGCCATACGCTGCACGAAACGAGCGGAAAAAGTGGTCTTCATGGTCTGAACTACGACGTCCGTGATGAAATTAAAAAAAGTGCCCTACTATAGCAAATGCAAAACGGGCAGGCATCTGACTTTCCGCGTGACTTTGTTAATGTCATTTACAGAAACTGACAGTTCAGATACCTGATTTACGTTATTACACGCCGGTGATGAAGGACTGTAATTGCGCCTCGGCTTGAAGACGCTGCTGCAATGTGGAGGCTTCAGCTTTGCTGGCGAACGGCCCCATCTGGATACGCCAGACTGAGCCGTTTTGTACCACCCGACCTGGGACGCCAAATTGCTGGCTTAAACGTTTTTGATACTGCTGCGCACGCGACTGCTCGCTGACTGCGCCAACCTGAACCACGTAGCGTCCGTTGGCTACTGCCGCTGGCGCAGGTGCAGCGACGGCGGCTGGTGTTGCTGCTGGTGCGGTTGGCGTTACCGGTGCGGTGGTGGTCGGTTGCGGAGCCGGAGTCGGCTCGCTACCTTCCAGTACGCCTGCTGCGAGCGTGGTCGGCGCACCGAGGAATCCACTGCTGTTCACTGGCGCACCGGTTGTATCATCGCTTTTCAACGTGGAATTGCTGATCGGACGAATATCGCCTTGCGGCTGACCTGCATCCGATGGCGCAGGCATGCTGCCCATACTGCCACCGCCGCTTAAATCAGGACGCGCGGGCAGGGCATAGGTTTGTTTCGCTACCGTGGTACAAGCCATTCCCGGCCCGGACAAGGAACCATCCTGGGCGACGATGATCGGGTCGATACGCACTTTGGTATTGTTGGAGGTATTCAGACGGTCGGCTGCTGCACGTGAAAGTGAAATCACGCGATCGTTGCCATAAGGGCCGCGATCGTTAATGCGCACGACAATCATCCTGCCATTTGCCAGGTTAGTTATTCTGGCATAGCTTGGGACTGGCAGCGTCGGATGCGCTGCGGTTAACTGCATCGGGTCGAACGCTTCACCAGACGCGGTTAAGTTGCTTCCGGGTTCCGCATCATAGATAGCGGCAAGCCCTGCCTGGCTAAAGCGGGAAGGGTCCTGGACGATTTTGTAGCTCTTACCATCACGCTGATAGTCCTGATTCGCCGTTGGGTTCAGGGGTTCAAAGCGCGGATCGGCCCCGCTGATTTCAACAATCGGACCATTACACACCGCAGGCTGCGGCGCGACAGCACCCTGTTGCTGACCATCATCACTCGAACACGCCGCGAGCATTCCTGCTGCGATGCAGATACCAAGCCACTGCTTACGCATTGCGTACCCCTTACACGCTTTTCGACAACATTTTTCTATGGGTATGGATCGACATAACAATCCCGAACCCAGCCATCAGCACGATAAGTGCCGAGCCTCCGTAACTAACCAGTGGGAGAGGAACGCCAACCACGGGCAGAATACCGCTCACCATACCAATATTTACGAAGACATAAACGAATAATATCAACATTAAACCACCCGCCATGACGCGACCAAAGGTGGTTTGCGCGTGGGCAGCGATCCATAACCCGCGCATAATCAGCAAAATGTACAGCGCCAGCAGAATTAAGATCCCTACCAGACCCAGTTCTTCCGCTAATACCGCGAAGATAAAATCTGTATGACGTTCGGGTAAAAACTCAAGCTGTGACTGCGTACCGTGTAGCCAGCCCTTACCACGTAGACCGCCGGAGCCAATAGCAATTTTAGACTGAATGATGTGATAACCCGCACCCAGCGGATCGGTTTCCGGATCGAGTAACATCATGACGCGCTGACGTTGATAATCATGCATCAGGAAGAACCACAGTATTGGGATAAACGCCGCAACCAGGACCACCGCAACACCGATTAAACGCCAGCTCAAACCAGAAAGGAACAGAACAAACAGGCCGGAAAGGGCGACCAGAATTGAAGTTCCGAGGTCTGGCTGGGCGGCCACCAGCAGGGTGGGCATAAATATCAGCACCAACGCAATGGCGGTATTTTTTAGCGATGGCGGGCAAACATCACGGTTGATGAAGCGCGCGACCATCAGCGGCACGGCAATCTTGGCGATTTCGGAAGGCTGAAAACGCACAATCCCCAAATCCAGCCAGCGCTGCGCGCCTTTGGAGATAGCGCCGAAGGCATCTACTGCCACCAACAAAATGATGCAAAAGATGTAGAGATAGGGAGCCCAGCCTTCATAAACTCGGGGCGGGATTTGCGCCATCACCACCATGATGACCAGGCCCATCGCGATCTGACCGACCTTGCGCTCCATCATGCCAATATCCTGGCCGCTGGCGCTCCAGATGACCAGCGAGCTGTAAACCAGCAGCGCCAGCAAAATAAGCAACATCGTGGGATCGATGTGGATTTTGTCCCAGAATGTTTTTTTGTTCGGATTATCCGTCACGATTATTGGTCCTCCGCTGCTGCAACCGCGGGGTTTTCTGCAGGCAGATTGGTGTTATTGTCGCCCAACATAATGTGGTCAAGGATCTGGCGCATAATGGTACCCACAGCCGGGCCCGCGCCACCGTTCTCAAGAATTATGGCGACAGCAACCTGGGGCTTATCATAGGGTGCGAAGGCCGTCATCAGCTTGTGGTCACGTAAGCGCTCGGCGATCTTATGTGCGTTATAGGTTTCATTGGCTTTCAGGCCAAAGACCTGTGCAGTACCGGATTTCGCCGCAATTTTGTAAGGTGCGCCAGCGAAATATTTGTGTGCAGTACCGTTAGGACGGTTGGCTACACCGTACATGCCGTCTTTTGCGATTTCCCAATAACCGGAATGAATGTCACCAACGGGTGGTTCGTGCGGCTGAATCCACGGCACTTGCTTGCCGTTTTCTGCCGTACTCATCAGCAGATGCGGAACTTTTACCAAACCGTCGTTGATAAGGATCATCAGCGCCTTACTCATCTGGATAGGGGTTGCTGTCCAGTAACCCTGACCGATGCCGACCGGAATGGTATCACCCTGGTACCATGGCTTTTTAAACCGTTTTTGCTTCCACTCGCGGGTTGGCATGTTTCCGGCGCGCTCTTCGGCAAGATCGATACCCGTATATTGACCGTAGCCAAACTTGCTCATCCACTCTGAAAGGCGGTCTATCCCCATATCATAGGCGATTTGATAGAAAAACGTATCCGCCGACTCTTCCAGAGAACGGGTGATGTTCAGATGGCCGTGCCCCCATTTTTTCCAGTCGCGGTAACGTTTTTCAGAGCCCGGTAATTGCCACCAACCCGGATCGAACAGACCAGTATTGCGGGTGATGACGCCTGCACTTAATGCAGAAACCGCGACGTAAGGTTTAACCGTCGAAGCAGGGGGGTAGACACCCTGAGTCGCGCGGTTAACCAATGGGGTATTCGGGTCATTGAGCAACCCGGAGTAATCTTTACTCGAGATACCATCGACAAACAGGTTCGGGTCGTAGCTCGGCATGGACACCAGTGCGAGAACGCCACCGGTACGCGGGTCGGTGACTACCACCGCGGCACGACTGCCCGCCAGCAGCGTTTCGATGTACTGCTGGAGTTTCAGGTCAAGGGTGAGATAGATATCGTGCCCGGCCTGCGGCGCCACTTCTTTCAGTTGGCGAATGACGCGGCCACGGTTGTTCACTTCAACTTCTTCATAACCCGTCTGGCCGTGAAGTACGTCTTCATAGTAGCGTTCAATACCCAATTTACCGATGTCGTGCGTCGCCGCGTAGTTGGCCAGCTTGCCGTCTTTGTCCAGGCGGTCCACGTCTTTATCGTTGATCTTCGATACGTAGCCAATGACGTGGGTCAGCGCAGAGCCGTAGGGGTAATAGCGGCGTTTATAGCCTTTAACTTCGACGCCGGGAAAGCGATATTGATTAACGGCGAACCGTGCCACCTGCACTTCACTCAGGTTAGTTTTTACCGGAATGGAGGTGAAGCGGTGTGAACGGGCGCGCTCTTTTTTAAAGGCGGCAATGTCGTCGTCCGTCAGGTCTACGACGTTACGCAGCGCGTCGAGGGTATCCTGAACGTTGTCGACCTTTTCCGGCATCATTTCTATCTGATAAATGGTGCGGTTAAGAGCGAGCGGAATTCCGTTACGGTCATAAATGATGCCGCGACTGGGGGCGATAGGCACCAGTTTGATGCGGTTTTCGTTCGAGCGGGTCTGATAATCAGTAAAGCGAACGATTTGCAGATTATAAAGGTTGGCGATCAGCACGCCGGTGAGCAGCAAAATCCCCAAAAAAGCGACCAGCGCCCGGCGCACAAACAGCGCGGACTCAGCCGAATAGTCGCGAAAAGAATTCTGTAGTTTCATCCGCTGCTTAATCTACTCAAGAATCAATGATCACTCACGGTGATAAGGATGGTTGGTGGTGATGCTCCACGCCCTGTACAGACTCTCCGCGACCAGAACCCGAACAAGAGGGTGAGGAAGGGTTAACGCAGAGAGTGACCAGCTTTGTTCCGCTGCCGCTTTACAGGCAGGAGAGAGACCTTCCGGCCCGCCAATCAACAGACTGACGTCACGACCGTCCAGTTTCCAGCGTTCCAGTTCAGTCGCCAGCTGCGGCGTGTCCCAGGGTTTACCAGGGATATCAAGGGTGACGATGCGGTTTTTGCCTGCGGCAGCCAGCATCTGCTCACCCTCTTTGTCGAGAATGCGTTTAATATCCGCGTTCTTGCCGCGTTTTCCTGCCGGGATTTCGATCAGCTCAAAGGGCATATCTTTCGGAAACCGACGGAGATACTCCGTAAACCCGGTTTGCACCCAGTCAGGCATTTTCGTACCCACAGCGACAAGTTGCAGCTTCACGCATTAACTCCAGAGTTTTTCCAGTTCATACAGGCGACGGCTTTCTTCCTGCATCACGTGGACAATCACATCACCGAGGTCAACGACGATCCAGTCTGCAACGTTCTCGCCTTCTACGCCGAGCGGCAGCAGACCAGCAGTGCGGGACTCCTGAACAACGTGGTCTGCGATAGACATTACATGACGGCTGGACGTGCCGGTGCAGATAATCATGCAATCAGTGATGCTGGATTTGCCCTGAACGTCTAAGGCGATGATGTCTTGACCTTTCAGGTCATCAATTTTGTCGATTACAAAATCCTGAAGTGCTTTACCCTGCAAGTGTTCCCCCTGGGTGAAAAGAGTTAAAAACGTCTGTTAGTATACCTGAACCAGAGGCGATATCGGGACAAATGTCTCCGAAAGCGCTTTTGAAGTGCGCTATCATCCCACCCCACGCCGCAGAATGCATCGCCATTTTTGTAAAACAATTTCTGCAAAGCTCTGAAGGGCGGGAAAAGTCAGGTTGCGGAGAATAACAGCCTGTCATGGGGTGTCAATGGGAGAGAAGCCCTTCGACAGAAAAAACAGGGCTTTCACTCCCCGTCGTGCCATACAGCCCGGCTGTTGAGCACTTTCAGAACCGCAAAATCGTCGCAAAAGTCAATTGCGCTCCAGCAACCTTGTTCGACGCGAAAATGCCACATTGCTGCAGCCGGCATGGACAGCAGACGGGCGATCAACACGCTCAGAACACCCTGATGGCTCACCACCAGCAGGTTTTGACACGTTTTGTAATCAGCGAGCTGAGCAATAAAGCGTTCCACACGCTGGGAAAATGCCTGAAAACCTTCACCATTGGTTGGCGTCGCATTCTGCCAGTCGTTACACCACACGGCGTAGTTTTCGGCGTCTTCTCGCGCCAGATCGCGATGATGGCGCATTTCCCAGTCACCAAAAAACATCTCATTGAGCTCAGGCATGTTGCGCACAGGGACTTCACGATCGCCTAAGATCAACTGCGTTGTATGGCGGGCACGTTCCAACTCGCTGCACAGAACGTTGTCGACAGGCACATTGCGTAACAGCGTACCCAGTGTTTGCGCCTGAGCGATACCCCGTTCCGTTAGCGGAGTGGGGGCGTGGCCGCTGTATAAACCAGCGACATTGGCTTCAGTTTCTCCATGACGTACTAACCAGAGTCTCATTTTTTCCTCTTGAGGTTATTCGCACAAAACATGATGTTTGCCCTGATTGCACAGAGGTTTTTCACTAAAATACCTTTTTTTGCGTGGAGCGGCACGATGTCTTTATTGAAGAGCGCGCATGGTGGCAATACCCGAGAAGCCGCCGAACTGTTGGGCATCTCGCCTGAACAATTGTTGGATTTTAGCGCGAATATTAATCCGCTGGGTATGCCGGCAAGTTTAAAACGCGCGATCGTCGACAACCTGGACTGCGCGGAGCGTTACCCGGATGTTGATTACGCTAAACTGCATGCGGCGCTGGCGGAGCATCATCAGATTCCTGCCTCATGGATACTTGCCGGAAACGGCGAGACTGAGTCGATTTTCACTTTGGTGCAAGGACTTAAACCACGCCATGCGATGATCGTGACGCCTGGGTTTGCTGAATACCGTCGGGCGCTGCAATGGGGAGACTGTACGATCCATGAGTTTGCGCTGCGCGAAGACGATGGCTGGCAGCTTACCGATGCAATCCTCGATGCGTTATCCTCAGAGCTGGACTGCCTGTTTCTCTGTACGCCCAACAATCCCACTGGCTTGCTGCCCGATAACCGCCTGCTGCGCGAAATAGCCGCGCGTTGTGAGTTGCTTGGGATCAATCTGATCCTTGATGAAGCGTTTATCGATTTTATTGCCGGGGAGCAGGGGTTTATTCCGCTGCTTCTGGATAACCCGCATATTTGGGTGCTGCGCTCGCTAACCAAGTTCTATGCGATACCGGGGCTGCGGTTAGGGTATCTGGTCAACAGTAATGAACAGGCTGTTGTACAGATGCGCCGTCGACAAATGCCGTGGTCAATTAACGCATTTGCTGCACTGGCAGGCGAGATTATTTTACACGACAGCGCATATCAGCAGGCAACATGGAAGTGGCTGGAGCAAGAGGGCGCGAGGTTTGATCGGCAGTTGAAAGAACTGCCCGGCCTGACGGTGTATCCTGGCAGGGCAAATTATCGCTTATTGCGCTGCGATCGGGCGGATTTTGATCTGCAACGCGCAATGCTGGAACAACATGTTTTGATTCGCAGTTGTGCTAATTATCCGGGGCTGGATGCGCGCTATTATCGGGTAGCCGTTCGCAGCCAGGAAGAGAATAACCGCCTGTTGGCGGCTCTACGCAAGGTGCTTAGCGGTACAACCCCTGCTGATTGATATAGTCAAGCACTGCAGCTGGCATCAGGTCGTCGCACGGCTCGCCTTTTTCCAGACGCTCACGGATGAGCGTGGCGGAGATGTTAAACCACGGCGTTTCAGCCAGATAAATTTTCCCGCAAGGCAAGTTGTGCAGGTCATCTGGCGAATGGGTCAGATGATCCTCCAGCCACTGCTGGTGCTTTTCCTGCGCCATTTCGAGCGGATAGCCCGGACGTCGGCAGACAATGAGGTGGGTGTTACCCAGAATCGTGTCGTAGTCATGCCAGGACGGAAAGGTAAGCAGTGAGTCCTGGCCAATAATAAACGCTAACGGTACTTCCGGGCCTTGCTCCTCGCGCCACTCTTTGAGCGTTTGCGCGGTGTAGGAGGCGGTATCGCGTTTCAGTTCGCGTTCATCGAGGGAGAACAACGGCTTATCGGCAATGGCCAGTTCAACCATGCGCTGACGTTGTTCGCCGGACGCTTCGGGTTGCGCACGATGCGGCGGCACATTATTGGGCATGATAATAACCCGGGAAAGGCCAATCAGATTCGCCAGAATTTCAACCGGTTTAAGATGACCATAATGCACCGGATCAAAGGTGCCACCGAACAGAGCCTGCAATGATTTCATATCAACCATCAATAAAAACATCGGCCAGCGATTTATGGCAGAGTAACAGGGAAAGCCCCTCAAGTTCCGCCCACACTGACTGACCATAGTCTTGTTTAAGCGTAATTTCCGTACGAGTTAACAGCGTTACCGCCTGACGCAACTGCGCAGGATTCAGCCGGTTTAGCGCGTCTCCCATCATACCCCGGCGATTTTGCCACACCCGGTGTTTATCAAACAACGTGCGTAAAGGCGTATGGGCTGACTGCCGTTTTAAGTTGACCAACAGCAGTAATTCACGCTGTATCGTGCGCAGCAAAATAACCGGCTCACTGCCTTCCAGGCGTAACTGTTGCAGAATGTGCAGCGCGCGTTTGCTTTTGCCCATCAGTAGCGCATCCACCCAATGGAACGGGGTAAAGTGCGCGGCATCGTTAACGGCTTTCTCCACGCGAGGCAGCGTTAGTTTGCCATCAGGCCAAAGCAATGCTAGCCGTTCCAGCGCTTGCGCCAGCGCTAACAGATTACCTTCATAGCAATAGCACAACAGCTGATTGGCTGCGTCATCCAGTTGTAGATTGTTAAGCTTCGCTCTGGCGGCGACCCAACGAGGAAGCTGTGCTTGCTCCGGCGTCTGGCAGCTTACCTGCACCGCATTATTGGCAAGTCCGGTATACCATGCGGCGTTTTCCTGCGCTTTAGTCAGTTTGTTGCCGCGAACGATCAGCAGCAGGTCGTCATGTAGCAGTGTGACGAGTGAAGCGAGCTGTTCGTTAATGGCGGCATTGGGGCCATTTTCAGGCAACTGCAAAAGTAGGGTTTGACGGCTGGCAAACAGGCTCATTGCCTGGCAGAGTGAAAAAATCTCTCCCCAGTCGGTGCTATTGTCCAGGGTGAAAGCGTGGTGTTCTTCGAACCCTTGTGTGGCGGCAGCCTGACGGATAGCGTCCTGGCTTTCCTGCAACAAGAGAGGATCGTTACCTAAGAGCAAATACGCCGCGCGCAGCCCCTCATTGAGCTGTGCGCGGAGTTGTTCAGGGTACAACTTGAGCATCAGTTACCCAGCGTGGTGGAAACACGCGCCGGAGATGACGCAGGCTCTGCGGCTTTTGTCGCCGCTGGCTTAGCATCATCATCAGCATTGGATGACAGAGTATCGGCCAGATGTACGCTTGGCAGCTTACGAATTAACTGTTCAGCCGCTTTGTCATACATCTCTTTAACGATCATCTCTTGCTCGTTATCCTTCGCCAGTGCAGCCTGTGGGTTGTCAAAGAACGAACGATAAACTTTGGCGCTGATTGGATAAATATCATGACCTGGAATCAGCACAGTAGCACTTACGGACATCACCATCTGGTATTCAGCCGTTTGACCGTTCTGGAATACCGACGCCGTATCCTGCGAAATGCTGATCGCGCCAAGACGTAAGGACGTCACATCTTTACGCATTGAGCCGTCTTCAAGCAGCGTAACGCCGTTCAGACGCAGCTGATTACGAACCGCGCGGCTTAATGGGCCGTTTGGATCCCCAGAGTCCAGAATCATGGTTTTCATTGAGGGTGGTACCTGCGTAGTATTACGCAGATGCCATCCACATCCGGCGGTGACAAGCACCGCCAGAGATAACAACAATGTTGTCAGAAGTCGCACGCTTCCTCCCGCGCTTAGCCAACGACCAGATTGAGGAGTTTACCCGGTACATAAATCACTTTACGTACGGTAACGCCATCAAGATATTTTGCCACCAGATGCTCCTGGCCAGCACGTTCACGAACCTGTTCTTCTGTCGCATTTACCGGAACGGTAATTTTGCCACGGACCTTACCGTTCACCTGAACTACAACCAGCGTCGAGTCTTCAACCATTGCGGCTTCGTCCGCCACCGGCCACGGTGCGTTGTCGATATCGCCTTCGCCTTTCAGTGCTTCCCACATCGTGAAACAAACATGTGGGGTGAACGGGTTCAGCATGCGAACGACGGCCAGTAACGCTTCCTGCATCAGGGCTCTGTCTTGTTCGTCTTCCTGCGGTGCTTTCGCCAGCTTGTTCATCAGCTCCATAATCGCCGCAATTGCGGTGTTAAAGGTCTGACGACGACCGATATCATCGGTAACTTTAGCAATGGTTTTATGTACGTCGCGACGCAGCGCTTTTTGGTCTTCGCTCAACGCATCAACATTCAGGGCAGCTACATCGCCTTTGGAAGTATGTTCGTAAACCAGCTTCCATACACGTTTCAGGAAGCGGTTCGCCCCTTCAACGCCGGATTCCTGCCATTCCAGCGTCATATCAGCCGGAGATGCGAACATCATGAACAGACGTACCGTGTCAGCGCCGTAACGCTCAACCATCACCTGCGGGTCGATACCGTTATTTTTCGACTTGGACATTTTGCTCATGCCGGTATAGACCAGTTCATGGCCTTCTGCGTCCTGAGCTTTGACGATACGACCTTTTTCGTCGCGCTCAACGATGGCATCAACCGGAGAAACCCAGTTACGCTCGCCGTTTGCACCAACGTAATAGAACGCATCAGCCAACACCATACCCTGGCACAGCAGCTGTTTGGCCGGTTCGTCAGAGTTGACCATGCCCGCATCGCGCATCAGCTTGTGGAAGAAGCGGAAGTAGAGCAGGTGCATGATGGCGTGTTCAATACCACCAATGTAGATATCAACTGGCAGCCAGTAGTTTGCAGCTTCTGGATCCAGCATCCCTTCGTTGTACTGCGGGCAGGTGTAGCGCGCGTAGTACCAGGAGGATTCCATAAAGGTATCGAAGGTGTCGGTTTCGCGCAGCGCAGGCATGCCGTTAACGGTGGTTTTTGCCCACTCCGGATCGGCTTTGATTGGGCTGGTGATGCCGTCCATAACCACGTCTTCCGGCAGAATAACCGGCAACTGATCTTCTGGCGTCGGCAGTACGGTACCGTCTTCCAACGTCACCATCGGAATTGGCGCACCCCAGTAACGCTGACGGGAAACACCCCAGTCACGCAGACGGTAGTTCACTTTACGCTCACCCACGCCTTTGGCTACCAGCTTGTCAGCAATGGCGTTGAAGGCAGCTTCGAAGTCGAGGCCGTCAAACTCGCCGGAGTTAAACAGCACGCCTTTTTCGGTCAGAGCTTGTTCGGACAGATCCGGCTCTGCGCCTTCAGCGGTCAGAATTACTGGCTTGATGGTTAGGCCATATTTTGTCGCAAACTCGTAATCGCGCTGATCGTGGCCCGGAACGGCCATGACTGCGCCCGTACCGTATTCCATCAGGACGAAGTTTGCTGCCCAAACGGGGATTTCTTCGCCAGTCAGCGGGTGAACAGCTTTAAAGCCCGTGTCGACGCCTCTCTTCTCCATGGTTGCCATTTCGGCTTCAGCAACCTTGGTGTTGCGGCATTCGTCAATGAAGGCGGCCAGTTCTGGGTTATTTGCAGCAGCTTTCTGCGCCAGCGGGTGACCTGCGGCAACGGCCAGATAGGTCGCACCCATAAAGGTGTCCGGGCGGGTGGTGTAAACGGTCAGCGTGTTGTCGTAACCGTTCACATCGAAGGTGATTTCCACGCCTTCAGAACGGCCAATCCAGTTGCGCTGCATCGTTTTCACGGTGTCAGGCCAGTGATCCAGGTTATCCAGGTCACGCAGCAGTTCGTCAGCGTAAGCGGTAATTTTGATGAACCACTGTGGGATCTCTTTACGCTCGACTTTGGTATCGCAACGCCAGCAGCAGCCGTCGATAACCTGTTCGTTCGCCAGTACGGTCTGGTCGTTCGGGCACCAGTTGACCGCAGACGTTTTCTTGTACACCAGGCCTTTTTTGTACAGCTCGGTGAAGAATTTCTGTTCCCAACGGTAGTATTCCGGGGTGCAGGTCGCCAGCTCACGGCTCCAGTCGTAACCGAAACCCAGCATTTTGAGCTGGTTTTTCATGTATGCGATGTTGTCGTACGTCCACGGTGCTGGTGCGGTATTGTTTTTAACCGCAGCGCCTTCTGCAGGCAGACCGAACGCATCCCAGCCAATTGGCTGCAGTACGTTTTTGCCCAGCATGCGCTGGTAGCGGGCGATCACGTCACCGATGGTGTAGTTACGTACGTGGCCCATGTGTAGTCGACCAGAAGGATAGGGAAGCATAGACAGGCAGTAATACTTCTCTTTGCTCTCGTCTTCGGTAACTTCAAATGTGCGCTTCTCATCCCAGTGAAGCTGTACTTTGGATTCTATCTCTTCCGGGCGGTATTGCTCTTGCATGGCAGCCAGTGGTCCTGTTTTCAATACAGCTACAAACGTAGCTTTAGATGTGGTGTTTCAGATCCGCATAGCATAGCCCAAACGCCCGCGCCAAAACAGCCTTTCGCGCATTCAGCGTTGAATTCCCGCAAGGATAATTCTTGCACGAATTTACACACTCTGTGGACAGTCTTGCAAAGCGTAGCGTAAATAACGTCTATTATTATAGACAGTTAACGACCCAGGAGGCGAAGCGATGAACAAGGTTGCTCAATATTACCGTGAACTGGTGGCTTCACTGAGCGAACGTCTGCGTAATGGCGAACGCGATATTGATGCGTTGGTGGAGCAGGCGCGTCAACGAGTTATGCAGACCGGGGAGTTAACGCGAACCGAGGTAGAAGAGCTCACCCGGGCCGTCAGACGTGACCTGGAAGAGTTTGCTCTGAGCTATGAAGAAAGTCTTGATGAGGAGACAGACAGCGTCTTTATGCGGGTTATCAAGGAGAGTATCTGGCAGGAACTGGCCGATATTACAGATAAAACGCAGCTCGAATGGCGCGAGGTGTTCCAGGATCTCAGTCATCACGGGGTTTATCACAGCGGTGAGGTGGTCGGATTAGGTAATCTGGTCTGTGAGAAGTGCCACTTCCATTTAGCGGTTTACACCCCGGATGTGCTGCCGCTGTGTCCGAAATGCGGACACGATCAGTTCCAGCGCCGACCGTTTGAGCCGTGATGATTAGGCGTGCCAGAAGTTATTTGTAGGCCTGATAAGATGCGCCAGCATCGCCATCAGGCAATATGCCGGATGGTGGCGCAAGCGCCTTATCCGGCCTACAGTTTTACGCGTAATATCTTAAACGTTCTGCCAGCAAATCGACAAACCCTTGACGATCCACGTCTACCATTACGGTGGCGTTTGGCTTATTACCGCTCAGGAAGTAGTAATCCACCACGGTCATTCCCTGGGTATATTTACCCTGAGTTTCCACGCCGACCCAGCGTTCAACGGTGGTAAACAGTTCAGGTTTCAGCAGCCAGGCAATGGTGCATGGATCATGCAGTGGTGCGCCGATGAATCCCCATTTTTCATCTTTGTGATATTCAAAGAAGAAGTCGAGTAGTTCAGCCACGATCGTCGAAATGGGATTGCCGATAGCGCGGAACCGCTCGGTATCTTCGCGATGTATTTGCGCTTTATGCGTGACGTCCAGACCAGCCATCACCACTGGAATGCCAGACTGGAATACGATTTCAGCGGCTTCAGGATCCACGAAAATATTGAACTCGGCGGCGGGCGTCCAGTTTCCGAGGCCCATCGCACCACCCATAATTACGATACGGGCGATTTTGGCGTGCAGCTCAGGATGGCTATTCAGGAGCAATGCGACGTTAGTTTGCGGCCCGGTGGAGACAATCGTCATCGGTTCCGGGCTTTCACGCAGGGTTTTCGCCATCAGTTCCACGGCGGTACAGTCTTGTGGCGCAAAAGCGGGTTCCGGCAGCGCCGGGCCATCCAGCCCACTCTCGCCGTGAACGTTATCGGCGATAATCAGATCGCGCATCAGTGGCTTCACTGCGCCACCAGCTACTGGTATATCCGTACGGTTGAGCAACGTTAACATGCGCAACACGTTACGCAGTGTTTTGTCTGGTGTCTGGTTACCGGCTGATGAGGTTATCGCTTTCACATCCAGTTCTGGTGAGGCGAGGGCGAGCACAATTGCGATAGCGTCGTCATGACCCGGATCGCAATCAAACAGGATAGGAAGTGCCATTGTTGCTCCTTGTAAGTGGGACTTTGTGACAAGGTTAACGCTGGGCTGTATGTGTTTCGAGAGGCGAAGGGATAAAGCGTGAGGTGGCGCGCACATGGAGGTGCGCGCCAGCAAGATTAGTGCAGTATTTTCGCGAGGAAGTCTTTGGCGCGGTCCGATTTCGGATTAGCGAAGAACTCTTCTTTCGGCGAGTCTTCAACAATTTTCCCTTCATCCATGAAGATCACCCGGTTCGCCACTTTACGCGCAAAGCCCATTTCGTGGGTTACCACCATCATGGTCATCCCTTCATTGGCCAGTTCAACCATAACATCCAGTACTTCGTTGATCATTTCAGGATCAAGCGCCGACGTTGGTTCGTCAAACAGCATGGCGATAGGATCCATGCACAGCGCCCGGGCGATAGCGACACGCTGTTGCTGGCCCCCTGAGAGCTGAGCTGGAAACTTCTCCGCATGTGCTGACAGACCAACGCGTTCCAGTAACTTTTGCGCTTTATCACGGGCCGGCTTTTTATCGCGCTTGAGCACTTTTACCTGCGCCAGAGTCAGGTTCTCAATGATCGACAGGTGAGGGAACAGTTCAAAGTGCTGGAACACCATACCAACGCGAGAACGCAGTTTGGCCAGATCGGTTTTTTTATCATTCACCACTGTACCATCAACGGTGATGACGCCTTGTTGTACCGGCTCCAGCCCGTTCACCGTTTTGATAAGCGTTGATTTACCGGAACCTGAAGGGCCGCAGACCACCACCACTTCCCCTTTTTTCACTTCCGTGGAGCAGTCGGTCAGCACCTGAAAGTGACCATACCATTTAGAAACATTTTTCAGGGTAATCATTAAACTGTCCTTTTCTTCAAATAGCTGACCAACAACGATGCGCTCAGACTGAATACAAAATAAACGGCGCCAGCAAACAGGATCATTTCAACCTGTGTGCCGTCACGCTCGCCAATGGTGGAGGCGGTACGGAAGAAGTCTGCCAGACTTAATACATAGACCAGCGAGGTATCCTGGAAGAGTACGATGCCCTGGGTTAGCAGCAGCGGTACCATCGCGCGGAATGCCTGCGGCAGAATAATGAGCTTCATCGACTGCCAGTGGGTCATCCCTAGCGCCAGCGCGGCGCTGGATTGCCCACGAGAAATACTCTGGATACCGGCACGGATAATCTCGGAATAGTACGCGGCTTCAAACATCGAAAACGCGACCATTGCTGAGATCAGGCGAATATCGGTTTTTGGCGACAGACCCAGTACGTTTTGCAGGAAGCCGGGCACAATCAGGTAGAACCACAGCAGCACCATGACCAGCGGAATAGAACGAAATACGTTGACGTAGCCTTTCGCAAACCAGGCAATCGGCGCGAAGCTGGACAGGCGCATTACTGCAAGGATGGTTCCCCAGACAATACCAATGACTACCGCCGTAACGGTGATTTTCAGCGTGATGATTAACCCATCCAGCAGATACGGCAGGGAAGGGATGATAGAACTCCAGTCAAATTCGTACATTATTTGCCTCCCAAATTGCCAGGCAGGCGGATTTTACGTTCAACAAGATTCATCACCAGCATGATGACGGCGTTAATCAGGACGTAGGCCAGAGTGATAGCGGTAAACGATTCCCATGCGTGGGCGGAGTAATCCAG
The DNA here is from genome assembly GCF_030332645.1 of Citrobacter sp. Cpo091. Lineage (NCBI taxonomy): Bacteria > Pseudomonadati > Pseudomonadota > Gammaproteobacteria > Enterobacterales > Enterobacteriaceae > Citrobacter > Citrobacter sp. Cpo091. The sequence goes on along the minus strand of NZ_JAOWHL010000034.1, from coordinate 268,998 downwards.
CAATTTGCCCGCCTGTGCCGCCATATCGACCAGGCCGATGGTGGAGGCGATCGCGGAGTTCTTCACCAGGTTCATCATCTCTGAGGTCATTGGCGGAACAATCACGCGGTAAGCGTTTGGCAGCAGCACATAGCGGTAGGCCTGCGGTAGCGTCAGCCCCATCGCTAGTGCGGCGTTTTTCTGCCCACGAGGCAGAGACTGAATTGCGGCGCGAACCTGTTCGCAGACGCGCGCGGCGGTAAACAGCCCCAGACAAAGCATTGATGAGAGGAAGAACTGGATGTTGGGATCCAACTCAGCCTTGAACCACATCCCAATGTTTTCCGGCAGCAGTTCCGGAATAACCAGATACCAGGTAAAAAACTGGACGATGAGCGGAACGTTACGAAACAGCTCAACGTACAGCGTGCCGATCCCAGAAAGGAAACGATTTGGAACGGTACGTAAGATGCCGAATAAAGAGCCTATGAGGAAAGCGATAATCCATGCGGTGATGGATAACGCGACAGTGACCTGGAAACCACTCCAGAGCCAGCCGAGATAGGTGGTGTTGCCGAACGGGGCTTGTTGTAAAAAAATACCCCAGTTCCAGTCTATAGACATAAATCTACTCCAGAAAAAAAAGGGTAGCAGCGCTACCCTCGAAGATTGTTATTCGGCGTTTTGCGGTTTTCAGGCCTGATGGGGAACGACCATCAGGCTTATAGTCTGTCCGTGCCGAGTAACAATCGAGAGGGAGGGGAAGCCTCCCATTTATTTTAGTTAGTTAAGCGCTTTATCATTCGGTTCTTTGAACAGGGCTTTCATCTCGTCTGACAGTTCGAAATTCATGTTCAGGTTCTTCGGCGGAATTGGATTTTTAAACCACTTATCAAACCATTTCTCAGCTTCGCCTGAGGTTTGCGCCTTGGCGATAGTGTCGTCCATCAGCTTTTTGAACTCAGGATCATCTTTGCGCAACATACAGCCGTAGGCTTCCTGAGACTGTGGCTTGCCGACGATCTCCCAGTTGTCTGGTTTCTTCGCTTTCGCGCGCTCGCCAGCCAGCAGGGCGTCATCCATCATAAAGGCAACGGCACGACCGCTTTCCAGAGTACGGAAAGAGTCACCGTGGTCTTTCGCGCTGATGATGCGCATATCCATTTTTTGTTCTTCATTCAGCTTGTGCAGCAGAACTTCGGAGGTGGTACCCGAAGTCACGACTACGGCTTTACCTTTCAGATCGGCGAAATCTTTGACGTCGCCGCCTTTTTTCGCCAGCAGACGGGTGCCGACAACGAAAATGGTGTCAGAGAAAGCGGCTTGTTTTTGGCGCTCGACGTTGTTGGTGGTGGATCCACATTCAAAATCGAAGGTGCCGTTTTGCAGCAGCGGGATACGGTTTTGTGAAGTAATCGGGATCAGTTTCACCTGCAGATCAGGCTTGTTCAGCTTTTTCTTCACGGCGTCAACGATCGCGTTGGAGTAATCCTGTGAATAACCGACCACTTTTTGCTGATTATCGTAGTAAGAAAACGGTACTGATGATTCACGGTGGCCGACAACGATCACGCCATTTTTGGCGATCTTATCCAGCGTGCTGCCTGCCGCTGGTGCTGCGTCTTCTGCGTGCGCCAGACCGGCGGACATTCCCATGACCAGCATGGCAGTGGCGAGCTTACGTAATTGCATATCCAACTCCTTTATCGTCTGCGCCAGGGACGCATTGATACCCATTGTGATGTTGTTATTGTTTGCTACTAAAACGTGCAGTCTTGTATGTGTTTGTTAACATTTAGTTTGGATGAATGTAAAGAATTTGCTGTGTTATTGTTTATTTTTGCGAAGTGCGCCGCACCATTTGGGGGCAAAAATATCTTGTTGCACTTTTCAGGTGCTACCGGCGCTCAACTTTGGTGCGACCAGGTTGCACATTCAGCCAAAACAGCGTTTGCCTTGTAGAACAAAGCAATAGACGTGCCAGAATGGTCTTTTGGATGGAGGGAGTAGGCCTGATAAGCGTAGCGCCATCAGGCACGATGCTGCACAACTGCCGGATGGCGGCGTACCGCCTTATCCGGCCTGCATTTGATGGGGCACTGTTTTACTTACGACGTTGGCGCAGACTCATTACCACTGCGCCAAAGCCAAACAGCGCGGTTAGCAGCCAGAGCGGCCAGTTTCCGGTACGGGCATAAGGGGTTAAGCCCGTCGTTGGCGTCACGCTGGTGGTCAGCACCTGACGGGTAAACTGCGGGATCATCGCCTGAACTTCGCCCTGCGGACCAATCACCGCCGTAATACCGTTGTTGGTGCTACGCAGCAGAGGTCGCGCCAGCTCCAGGGAACGCATACGCGCCATCTGGAAGTGCTGCCACGGGCCAATAGATTTACCAAACCATGCATCGTTAGAGATAGTCAGCAGGTAGTCCGTATCCGGGCGGAAGTTATCCCGTACCTGTTCGCCAAGAATGATTTCGTAGCAGATGGCAGCGGTCAGCTTAAAGCCGTGTGCATGCAGCTGTGGCTGTACATAAGGACCGCGGCTGAACGAAGACATTGGCAGGTCAAAGAATGGTGCTAGCGGGCGCAGGATAGATTCCAGCGGGACAAACTCGCCAAACGGTACCAGATGGTTTTTGTTATAGCGGTTGCTGGAGTCGTAGCTGTATGGGCTGTCTTTACCCAGTGTGATGATGGTGTTGTAGGTGTCGTAACGATTCTGCTTGTTCAGACGCGCGTCTACAATACCGGTAATCAGCGTGCTATTTTTCGATTTCAGCAGGTCATCCATCATGCTCAGAAAACGCTGCTGGTTAATTTCCAGGTCCGGAATAGCGGATTCTGGCCAGATGATGAGCTGTGATTTGCCCATCTCAGGCTGGGTGGCGTCGAGATAAATCTTCAGGGTGTTGAGTAACTGGCCTTCATCCCATTTGAGCGACTGCGGGATGTCACCCTGCACCATCGAGACCTGGGTGGTTTTTTCCGGCTCCAGCGTGTACCACTGAATATAACGTAGCGGGAAGGGCAGAGCGAAAAGCACCACGGCGGCAGCCAGCGGCTTCCAGTTACGCGTTACCAGCGCAAGTGCCAGCAGGCCGCTAACCATCATCAGCAGGAAGTTAATCGCTTCAACGCCCATTACCGGCGCCAGCCCTTTTAACGGGCCATCGATCTGGCTGTAGCCGAATTGCAACCACGGAAAACCGGTCAGTACCCAGCCGCGTAGAAATTCAGTGATTTGCCAGACTACCGGCGCGGCAATCGCTACGCGTATCCAGGTGGTTTTCGGCCACAGACGCGCCAAAACGCCGGCAAACAGGCCAGTATAGAGGGAAAGGTAAGCAGCAAGTAGAACCACGAGGAAGACGTTAACAGGGCCCGGCATACCGCCAAACTGCGCGATACTGACGTAAACCCAGTTGATGCCTGAGCCAAACAGTCCCAGTCCCCAGAAGTAGCCGATAGCGGCAGACTGGAGCGGACGGCGGTTGAAGGTGAGAGCCTGCAGACCCATCAGCGAAACAATCGCAGCGGGCCAGATGTCATACGGTGAGAAAGCCAGTGTCCCGCAGGCACCGAATAATAACGCCAGCAGCAGGCGAATGCGCTGGCGTTCAATTAATGGGGCAAATGCCATGTAGTCTTAGATCCAGTTTCGGGTTTATTCGTCCAGTTTGGGCTGGGGTGAGTCGTCCGGAATTCTGACATGAACCTGAATAATACGACGGCTGTCGGCCATTGCCACTTTGAACTGGTAACCATCAATGTCGATGGTCTCTCCACGCGCGGGCAGATGACCGAAGGCCTGCATGACCAACCCGCCAATGGTATCCACTTCTTCATCGCTGAAATGCGTGCCGAAAGCTTCGTTGAAGTCTTCAATCGGCGCCAGTGCACGAATAGTCCAGGTGTGGCGACTGAGCTGACGGAAATCAATATCGTCTTCTTCGTCGTACTCATCTTCAATTTCACCGACAATCAGTTCAAGGATGTCCTCAATGGTCACCAGACCTGAGACACCGCCAAATTCGTCGATGACGATAGCCATATGATAACGCTGGGAGCGGAACTCTTTCAGCATGCGGTCAACCCGCTTGCTTTCAGGGACGACAACCGCCTGGCGTAACACTTTCTCCATGCTGAAGGCTTCGGCATCGCTACGCATAAACGGCAGCAGATCTTTGGCCATCAGAATCCCTTCAATGTGATCCTTGTCTTCGCTAATTACCGGGAAACGCGAGTGGGCAGACTCGATAATGACATCGAGGCATTCGTCCAGAGTTTGGTTGCGTTTCAGGGTAATCATCTGGGAGCGAGGGATCATGATGTCGCGAACACGCTGGTCCGCAATATCCATTACCCCTTCGAGCATATCGCGCGTATCTTCATCGATAAGGTCGTTTTGCCCGGAATCACGGATCAGCTCCAACAGTTCGTCGCGGTTTTTCGGTTCACCGTGGAAAAGTTGGCTCAGTAACAGGGAAAAAAATCCCTTTTTGCTGTTTAAGGTGTCACTACTGTGTGAATTGTCGTCGCTCATGGCGTCGTATGGGTTCTCATGTTAGTTAATACAAAGCGCGTCATGCGTTTACTCAGCTGTTGACGGCATATCTCTTCATTGTACTTCAAACCTTGTAGGCCTTATCAGGCCTACAAGATGTCGAAATGCTTACTCTTTCTCGGCAATGTACGGATCCTCATAGCCCAGAGCAAGCATAATCTCTGTTTCGAGGGATTCCATCTCTTCCGCTTCATCGTCTTCAATATGGTCGTAGCCGAGTAAATGCAGGCTACCGTGCACCACCATGTGCGCCCAGTGGGCCTCAAGCGGTTTGCCTTGCTCCTGCGCTTCTTTCTCAACCACCTGACGGCAGATGATCAAATCGCCCAGCAGCGGCATCTCAATGCCCGGCGGAGCCTCAAACGGGAAAGAGAGCACGTTGGTGGATTTGTCTTTCCCGCGATAGGTCAGGTTCAGGTCGTGGCTTTCCGCGTCATCGACCAGACGAATCGTCACTTCAGACTCTTCCTGAAACTGCGGGATCACCGCATCCAGCCAGCCCTGAAACTGACTTTCTGTTGGCAGACCGGATTCGTCTTCACATGCCAGCTGTAAATCGAGGATAACCTGACTCATTTTTGTTCCTGCTCCTGAGCTTCGCGCTTGCGTTCTGCAGCCTGCTCGGCTTTGCGTTTCTGTTCTGCTTCTTCCCAGGCTTCATACGCCGTGACGATACGGGCAACCACCGGGTGGCGCACCACGTCTTCGCTATGGAAGAAATTAAAACTAATTTCGTCGACTTCAGCCAACACTTCAATGGCATGACGCAGACCGGATTTGGTGCTACGCGGCAGGTCAATCTGGGTAATATCGCCAGTGATGACCGCTTTGGAGTTAAAGCCGATACGGGTCAGGAACATTTTCATCTGTTCGATGGTGGTGTTCTGGCTTTCATCAAGAATGATGAACGCATCGTTCAACGTACGACCGCGCATGTAGGCCAGGGGCGCAACTTCAATGACGTTACGCTCAATCAGCTTTTCAACCTTTTCAAAGCCAAGCATTTCGAAAAGCGCGTCATACAGCGGTCGTAAATACGGATCGACTTTCTGGCTGAGATCTCCTGGCAGGAATCCCAGTTTTTCGCCCGCTTCCACTGCCGGACGGGTCAGCAGAATGCGACGGATCTCCTGACGCTCAAGCGCATCGACCGCAGCGGCAACCGCGAGATACGTTTTACCCGTACCCGCAGGGCCAACGCCAAATGTGATGTCGTGGTCGAGGATATTCGCAATGTACTGTGCCTGGTTCGGTGTGCGCGGCTTAATTACTCCACGCTTGGTTTTGATGTTCACCGCTTTGCCAAATTCAGGCACGCTGTCTGCGCTTTGCTCAAGCACACGCGCTTCTTTGATCGCCAGATGAATTTGTTCAGGCTCGATGTCCTGCGTCTGACCGCGCATTGGGGCGGTATCGACGTACAGGCTACGTAAAATATCTGCCGCAGCGGTGACGCAAATTGGACGACCGGTCAGTTTAAAGTGGTTATCACGGCGGTTAATTTCGATGCCGAGGCGACGTTCCAGCTGTTTGATGTTGTCATCAAATGGGCCGCAAAGGCTCAACAGGCGGGCGTTGTCTGCGGGTTCAAGGGTGATTTCGCGAGTGTCTATGTTCAAACTGTTCCTCTTAAGCATGTCTCGCCGGACGCTGAACATTTACCGGCATCTAAGGAAATTATTCACGCCATGGGGGAAAGGCGCAAGCATTGCAGCAAATATGGGGATGATAGGGCAGATTACAAGACCCGCCGGGTCAGCGAGCCCAGGATTGTAGGCCCGATAAGTGTAGCGGTATCGGGCCTTTTTTACGTTTTTCAGCAGGATTAAGGCTGATAAATACCGACGCCCAGATCGTTTTCTTTGCGGGTACGCGCAATGACCGATTCAGGGGATTCTGCGATACGCAGACCCATTTCGTCCTCGGTACGCACCACTTTACCGCGCAGGGAGTTAGTCCAGACATCGGTAATTTCTACGTCCACGAACTTACCGACCATATCCGGGGTGCCTTCAAAGTTCACCACACGGTTATTTTCGGTACGGCCTGACAGTTCCATAATGCTCTTACGCGATGTGCCTTCAACCAGAATGCGCTGGGTCGTGCCGACCATACGGCGGCTCCAGGCCATAGCTTGCTGGTTGATACGCTCCTGTAGAATGTACAGACGCTGTTTCTTCTCTTCTTCCGGTACGTCGTCAATCATATCGGCGGCAGGGGTGCCAGGACGCGCAGAGAAAATAAAGCTGTAGCTCATGTCAAAATTGACGTCAGCAATCAGCTTCATGGTCTGCTCGAAATCCTGCGTGGTCTCACCCGGGAAGCCAACGATGAAGTCGGAGCTAATCTGGATATCCGGACGCGCAGCGCGCAGTTTGCGGATGATCGCTTTGTATTCCAGCGCGGTATGGGTACGCCCCATCAGGTTCAGTACGCGGTCTGAACCGCTCTGTACCGGCAAATGCAGGAAGCTCACCAGCTCTGGCGTATCGCGATAAACTTCAACGATATCATCGGTGAATTCGATCGGATGGCTGGTGGTGAAGCGGATACGATCAATGCCGTCGATCGCTGCGACCAGACGTAACAGATCGGCAAAAGATCCGATCGTGCCGTCGTAGTTCTCACCACGCCATGCGTTCACGTTTTGCCCCAGCAGGTTCACTTCACGCACGCCTTGGGCTGCAAGCTGGGCGATTTCAAACAGAATATCATCCGCCGGACGGCTGACTTCCTCACCGCGGGTGTAGGGCACCACGCAGTAAGTACAATATTTATTACAACCTTCCATGATGGACACAAACGCGCTTGGACCTTCAGCACGCGGTTCCGGCAGTCGGTCGAACTTTTCGATCTCCGGGAAACTGATATCAACCACCGGGCTACGGGTCGTGCTTCCACGCACTTTGTTGATCATTTCCGGCAGGCGGTGCAGCGTTTGCGGCCCAAAAATAATATCGACGTAATGCGCGCGCTGGCGAATATGATCGCCTTCCTGAGACGCAACACAGCCACCGACCCCAATGATGAGCTTGGGGTTTTTCTCTTTTAACAGTTTCCAGCGGCCCAGTTGATGGAACACTTTTTCCTGAGCCTTCTCACGGATTGAGCAGGTATTCAGCAGCAGCACATCCGCTTCTTCCGCCACGTCAGTCAGTTGATACCCATGAGTGGCATCCAGCAGATCGGCCATCTTCGATGAATCGTATTCGTTCATCTGACAGCCCCAGGTTTTAATATGGAGTTTTTTGGTCATCGACTTGCTCTTGCGAAATTGTGGCTGAAATGCAGGGCGCATAGTGTACTGCTTTGGCGCGGTTGTGACCAGTATGACGGATGTCAGCCTCAAGGGGTAAAAAATCCTGTAAACTTACACAATACATGTAACTGGATAATTGACCATGACAAATCAACCAACGGAAATTGCCATTGTCGGCGGGGGAATGGTCGGCGGCGCGCTGGCGCTTGGACTGGCGCAGCATGGATTTACGGTAACGGTCATCGAGCATGCCGTTCCCGCGCCGTTTGTGGCTGACGGACAGCCTGATGTCAGAATTTCTGCCATTAGTTCCGCGTCGGTGTCGTTGCTAAAAGGGCTGGGCGTCTGGGATACGGTGCAGGGGATGCGCAGCCATCCTTATCGTCGACTGGAAACGTGGGAGTGGGAAAATGCCCATGTGATGTTTGATGCCGCCGAGCTTAAGCTGCCTCTGTTGGGCTATATGGTGGAAAACACGGTCCTGCAACAGGCGCTCTGGCAGGCGCTGGAAGTTCACCCCAAAGTCACGCTGCGCGTACCGACGTCCCTGATTTCTTTGCATCAACATAACGATCGACATGAGCTTGAGCTGGCAGGCGGCGAAACCATCAGCGCGAAGCTGGTCATCGGCGCCGATGGTGCCAACTCTCAGGTGCGAAAAATGGCCGGGATTGGTATCCATGCCTGGCAGTACGCGCAGTCCTGTATGTTGATAACCGTGCAATGCGAAAATTCACCGGGAGACAGCACCTGGCAGCAATTTACGCCTGACGGCCCGCGCGCGTTTTTACCGCTGTTTGATAACTGGGCCTCGTTGGTGTGGTACGACTCACCGGCTCGCATCCGCCAATTGCAAGCGCTGAATATGCCGCAATTGCAGACGGAGATTGCTAAACATTTTCCATCGCGACTCGGTAAGGTGATGCCAGTGGCTGCGGGGGCGTTCCCGCTTACGCGCCGTCATGCGCTGCAATATGTGCAACCGGGGCTGGCGCTGGTAGGTGATGCCGCGCATACCATTCATCCGCTGGCGGGGCAGGGCGTTAATCTGGGCTTTCGTGATGTCGATGCGTTGATTGATGTGCTGGTGAACGCGCGCAGCTACGGTGAATCCTGGGCCAGTCAGCCGGTGCTCAAGCGCTATCAGAATCGCCGTATGACTGACAATTTCATCATGCAAAGCGGTATGGATCTGTTCTATGCCGGATTCAGCAATAACCTGCAGCCGCTGCGCATCATGCGTAATCTCGGGCTCATGGCCGCAGAGCGCGCTGGCGTACTGAAACGTCAGGCACTGAAGTATGCGTTAGGGTTGTAATTCAGGCAGGCCTACGGGGAAAATACGTAGGCCTGATAAGCGGAGCGCCATCAGGCGATAAATGCAGAAAAGCAAAAAGCTCGCCGAAGCGAGCTTTTTTAATATGGCTGGGGTACGAGGATTCGAACCTCGGAATGCTGGTATCAGAAACCAGAGCCTTACCGCTTGGCGATACCCCAACGGGTGCACCCACAGAGTGGACGACTTTTTGAAATTGGCTGGGGTACGAGGATTCGAACCTCGGAATGCTGGTATCAGAAACCAGAGCCTTACCGCTTGGCGATACCCCAACAATTTTTTGGATTTACCGAACGAGTCGATACGTCCTTAATATGGTGGCTACGACGGGATTCGAACCTGTGACCCCATCATTATGAGTGATGTGCTCTAACCAGCTGAGCTACGTAGCCAAATACTAACATTTTCTTCGATGGCTGGGGTACCTGGATTCGAACCAGGGAATGCCGGTATCAAAAACCGGTGCCTTACCGCTTGGCGATACCCCAATGACCGTTGCGGTGAACCGCTATATCGAAGAAAAAATGGCTGGGGTACCTGGATTCGAACCAGGGAATGCCGGTATCAAAAACCGGTGCCTTACCGCTTGGCGATACCCCATCCGTGCAACGCTTACGGGTGAATGGTGCGGGAGGCGAGACTTGAACTCGCACACCTTGCGGCGCCAGAACCTAAATCTGGTGCGTCTACCAATTTCGCCACTCCCGCAAAAAAGATGGTGGCTACGACGGGATTCGAACCTGTGACCCCATCATTATGAGTGATGTGCTCTAACCAGCTGAGCTACGTAGCCATCTTTTTTTCGCGTAACCTTATCGGCGTTGCGGGGCGCATTATGCGTATTGAGCCTTGAAGCGTCAACCCCTTTTTCATTGAAAATAGCTGGAATGTGACTGTTTGGTTAGGTTGCGAACAGCATGACGCAATATTCGGCAATTATTAGTTATTAATTGTTTTTTTGCACAGAAAACAAACATAAAAAAAGAGCCCCGCAGGGCTCTTATCTAAGGATTAACTTATTTATAAGCGGACTGGTGTACGCCAACGGCACGGCCGGACGGATCGTTCATGGTTTTAAACGCCTCATCCCATTCGATCGCCTTAGCAGAAGAACAGGCAACAGACGGCCCGCCAGGCACGCATTCGGCAGCGCTTGCTACCGGGAACAACTCTTCGAAAATCTCACGGTACAAATACGCTTCTTTTGACGATGGCGTGTTGTACGGGAAACGGAAGCTGGCGGTTTCCAGTTGTTGGTCTGAAACTTGTTCAGCGGCGACCTCTTTCAGGGTGTCAATCCAGCTGTAACCGACACCGTCAGAGAACTGCTCTTTCTGACGCCATGCGACGCTTGCCGGCAGGTAGGACTCAAAACATTCGCGCAGAACGTGTTTTTCCATTTTACCGTTGCCGCACATTTTGTCCTGCGGGTTGATGCGCATCGCCACATCAAGGAATTTCTTATCCAGGAAGGGCACGCGAGCTTCTACACCCCAGGCCGACATGGCTTTGTTGGCACGGGCGCAGTCGAACATATGCAGCGCTTGCAGCTTGCGCACGGTTTCTTCGTGCAGTTCTTTTGCATCTGGCGCTTTGTGGAAATAGAGATAGCCGCCAAACACCTCGTCCGAACCTTCACCCGACAACACCATTTTAATACCCATCGCTTTAATTTTACGCGACATTAAGTACATTGGCGTCGAGGCGCGAATCGTCGTGACATCGTAAGTTTCGATGTGGTAAATCACGTCGCGGATCGCATCCAGACCTTCCTGCACGGTGAAGTGGATCTCATGGTGCACGGTCCCCAGATGGTTCGCCACCTCTTGCGCAGCTTTCAGATCCGGAGCGCCTTCCAGGCCGACGGCGAAGGAGTGCAGCTGTGGCCACCAGGCTTCGCTACGTTCCTGATCTTCAACACGGCGTGCCGCGTATTTTTTAGTTATCGCGGAAATGACAGATGAATCCAGACCACCGGACAACAGAACTCCATAAGGAACATCTGACATCAGGTGACTTTTCACCGCATCTTCCAGCGCCTGGCGCAGCTCGTTTTTATCGGTAACGTTGTCTTTGACGGCATCGTATTCAAACCAGTCGCGCTGGTAGTACTGACGAATTTCACCGTCTTTACTCCACAAATAGCTACCGGCCGGGAATTCTTTGATTGTGCGGCAGACAGGAACCAGCGCTTTCATCTCAGACGCAACGTAGAAGTTACCGTGCTCGTCGTAACCCATATACAGCGGGATGATCCCGATATGATCGCGACCGATCAGGTAGGCGTCCTGCTCGCTGTCGTACAGGGCAAAAGCAAACATGCCTTGCAGGTCATCGAGGAACGCGGGTCCTTTTTCCTGATACAGCGCGAGGATAACTTCGCAGTCGGAACCGGTCTGGAACTGGTAGCGATCGCCGTATTCAGCACGCAGTGTCTGGTGGTTATAAATTTCACCGTTAACCGCCAGGATATGTGTCTTCTTCATGTTGTACAGCGGCTGAGCACCGGCATTGACGTCGACGATGGACAGACGTTCGTGCGCCAGAATGGCGTTATCACAGGCGTAAATACCTGACCAGTCCGGGCCGCGGTGGCGCATCAGACGAGACAGTTCCAGGGCTTTTTTACGCAGTTCAACTGCGTCAGTTTTAATATCGAATACGCCAAAAATAGAACACATAACCTTCTCCGTTAATCTGTTGCGTGATGCTTTTTACGTTTGCTTGATAAAGAAAATGCCGCAAAGCTGGAGAGGGCGCAAGCGAATTACGGGTCAGAAAATAAAAAACGCAATGGTCATTGCTGATTGATGAAAAAAGATTATGTAATGAGCGCTATTATTGATGAATCAACAGTGAAGTGGTGATTTTATTGAATGGATGTCTTTTTCAAGCCGGATAACTTGCAGATGTTGTTATCCGGCAAAGAGATTAAATGACGTCTATTTCAGCAACGGACGGGTAAATCCAGCTTGGTCTGAACGGCATGTTGTCAATATCATCAAGCTTGGATACGCCAGACAGTACCAGGATAGTTTCCAGACCCGCCTGAAAACCTGCCAGAATATCGGTACGCAGGTTGTCACCAACGATAACGGTTTCTTCCGAGTGCGCCTGCATTTTGTTGAGCGCCGCGCGAATAATCCACGGGCTGGGTTTGCCGACATAAAACGGTTTACGGCCTGAGATCTTCTCAATACCGGCACAGAGTGCTCCACAGGCGGGATAAAAGCCGCGACCGTGGGTATCCGGGTTAGTGGCGATAAAACGCGCGCCGTTGGCGACAAAATACGCCGCTTTATGCATCATGTCCCAGTTATAGGAACGTGTCTCGCCAACAATCACAAAATCGGGGTTCACGTCGGTAATGGTAAATCCAGCTTTATACAGTTCGTGTATTAACGCGCCTTCACCCACCACGTAGGCCTTTTTTCCTTCCTGGCGACGAAGAAAATCAGCGGTAGCCATCGCGGAAGTATAAAAGACGCTATCAGGGACATTCACACCCGCGGTGGCGAAGCGGTTTGCCAGATCTTGCCCGGTCTGCGAAGGGTAGTTAGTCAGCAGGACTAACGGCAGGCCTTTTTCCAGGATCCCAGTCAGAAATTCTGCCGCACCCGGTACAGCAACATTGTCGTGCATCAGCACGCCGTCGATATCACAAATTACATTCTTAATGGCCATGGACAATCCGACATTAAAAAAAGAAGGCATTACTATACACAAAATACACTACATCATTCGAGTTGCATCAAGGCGGCAAGTCTGCGAACCCCTGGAGCTTACTGAAGTAAGTGACCGGGGTGAGCAGATGCAGCTAACGCAGAGGCAGCTCGAAGGATGACGTGTATTAGTTTTCCAGCAAACGTTGCAGCAGTGTACCGTTGAGCATTGCGCGCTTCACCAGCGCAAAGGCGCCAATGGCGGAGCGGTGATCCAGCGTGGACCGAACCACCGGTAAATTATGGCGAAACGCCTTTAACGCCTGCGTGTTGATACAGCTTTCTATTGCAGGCAGCAGCACCTTATCCGCCTCGGTAATTTCGCCCGCAATGACGATTTTTTGCGGGTTAAACAGGTTGATGGCAATGGCGATAGTTTTACCCAGGTGGCGACCAACGTGCTCAATAACTTCTGCTGCCAGATTATCGCCTTTATTTGCTGCCTTACAGATGGCTTTGATGCTGCAATCATCCAGCGTGAGTCGACTTGGATAACCCTGCTTCAGTAAGTTTTGCACGCGATGTTCAATAGAAGCATTGGCGGCAATGGTTTCCAGGCAGCCGAAATTACCGCAGTGACAGCGCTCACCCAGCGGCTCTACCTGAATATGACCAATCTCGCCGACGTTACCATTGCGACCGATGAAAATTCGGCCGTTGGAGATGATACCCGCGCCGGTTCCGCGGTGCACTCGCACCAAAATGGAGTCTTCGCAATCCTGGCTTGCCCCGAAATAGTGCTCAGCCAGCGCAAGGCTGCGAATATCATGACCAACAAAGCAGGTGACTTTGAAGCGTTTTTCGAGCGCTTCGACCAGTCCCCAGTTTTCGACCTGAATGTGTGGCATATAGCGGATGACGCCGCTTTCAGGATCGACAAGGCCTGGCAGGATGACAGAAATTGCGATCAGCTCACGGATTTTCCGCTGGCAGCTCTCAATAAAGATGGCAATGGTGTTGAGCAGCGCATATTCCAGCGTTTCCTGGGTGCGCTCCGGGAGGGGGTAATGCTCTTCGGCGACAACTTTACTGCTCATATCATAGAGCGTGAGCGTTGTGTCGTGGCGACCCAGTCGTACGCCAATGGCGTGGAAATTGCGAGTTTCTGTGACGATAGAGATAGCGCGGCGGCCCCCGGTGGAGGCCTGCTGATCGACTTCTTTGATCAGCCCGCGTTCGATCAACTGACGTGTAATTTTGGTTACGCTGGCGGGGGCAAGCTGGCTTTGCTCGGCAATTTGAATTCGCGAGATTGGCCCATGCTGGTCAATCAGGCGATAAACCGCCGCGCTGTTAAGCTGTTTTACGAGATCAACATTACCTATTTGAGCTTGTCCGCCTGGTGTCATTCTTTCTCTTACTCAGTAACGACCTCGTTGCCATTAACGATGGTCTTGATAATTTTAAAGTCGTGCGTGAACGCAGTCAGGTTGGCTACTTTGCCTGGCGCGATGCTGCCGAGTTGTTTGTCGACGCCGATGGCGCGAGCAGGGTAGAGCGTTGCCATGCGTAAGACTTCGTCGAGGGCGATATTTGCATGCTCGACCAGATTGCGTACGCCTTCAATCATGGTTAATGATGAACCGCTCAACGTGCCGTTCTCATCAACACACAGTCCATTGCGGTAGTATATTGTTTTACCAGCGAAAATGAACTGTTCAATGTTTGCACCTGCTGGCGCGGTCGCGTCAGTAACCAGGCACAGCTTGTCGCCTTTCAGGCGCTTAGCATTACGAATGTTAACGTAGTCAACGTGCAGGCCATCGGCGATGATACCGCAGTAGATATCGGCTTCATCCAAAATAGCGCCCGCCAGACCGGGTTCGCGGCCGGTAATGTACGGCATCGCGTTGAACAGATGCGTTGCAAAGGTAATACCTGCACGGAATCCGATTTTTGCTTCTTTTACCGTTGCATTGGAATGACCCGCAGAAACCACGATACCCGCATTCACCAGTTTGGTGATGACCTCTACCGGGACCATTTCTGGTGCCAGTGTGACTTTGGTGATCACATCCGCATTATCGCACAGGAAATCAACCAGTGCAGCGTCCGGCTGACGGACAAATCCCGGATTATGGGTACCTTTTTTCACCAGGTTCAGCCACGGGCCTTCAAGATGAAGTCCTAATGCCTGATTCGGGTGTTTCGCCAGGTATTCACGCATCACGCGAACACCTTGTTTCATCAGGTCATCGCTGGTGGTGATAAGCGTTGGCAAATAGTTGGTGCAGCCAGATTTTTCATTGGCTTTCTGCATGATTTCCAGCGTTTCAACGGTTACGGCTTCTGCCGTATCGTTAAACTGCACACCGCCGCAGCCGTTCAGCTGTACATCAATAAAACCGGGGGAAACAATGGCCCCATTCAGTGAGCGCTGTTCAATCCCTGACGGTAATTCAGCCAGTGGGCAAACGCTGTCGATCAGGCCATTGGCGACAACAATCGCATGGTCATCAAGAATTTCGTGACCGGTAAAGATCCGGCCCTGGGTTAAAGCATACATTCCGACCCCCGATTTCAAAAAAATGCCGCCCTGCAACTTATCGACAGGGCGGAGACATCAATTACAGACCTTTAATATTTTCCGCTTCTAACTCGTTGAAGTATTTCAGCGTCTTCACTTTCAGTTCCATGGTGGAAGGCTCATCGCAGACCACAACGGCTTTTGGATGCAACTGCAGGCAGCTGATGGTCCACATGTGGTTAACGTTGCCTTCAACGGCGGCTTGCAGCGCCTGTGCTTTCTGGTGGCCCAGAACCAGGATCATCACTTCTTCAGCATCCAGCAGGGTGCCCACGCCAACGGTCAGCGCATATTTAGGCACCTGGCTTACGTCGCCGTCAAAGAAGCGTGAGTTAGCAACACGTGTGTCGTGAGTCAGCGTTTTGATGCGGGTACGGGAAGCCAAAGAGGAAGCTGGCTCGTTGAACGCGATGTGACCATCGTTGCCTACACCGCCCATAAACAGGTGGATTTTACCGTAAGAACGGATTTTTTCTTCATACTGACGGCATTCTGCATCAATATCCGGCGCGTTACCATTGAGGAGGTTGATGTTTTCTGCTGGAATATCAACGTGATCAAAGAAATTGCGGTGCATAAAGCTGTGGTAGCTTTCCGGATGCTCTTTCGGCAGGCCAACATATTCGTCCATGTTGAACGTAACAACATGCTTGAAGCTCACCTGGCCCGCTTTGTGCATTTCAACCAATGCTTTATAAGCTGTCAGCGGAGTACCGCCAGTCGGCAGGCCCAGAACGAACGGACGATCTGCCGTTGGTTTGAACGCGTTAATACGGTTAACGATATGGCGAGCAGCCCATTTGCCGACTTGTTCAGCGGTATTCAGGGGGATCAGTCTCATTCTTCACCTCAAAAGTAAAAGTAAGCAGTTGGCGGATTGAGTCTCTGTGCAGTAATAAGCGTAACCTGGTTTTGCATCGGTAAGGATCAATCCGTTTCGATTTTTTGAATGATAAAATAAGTTTTCGTAGTTAGCCAGTGAAAGGGAGGGTTAATAACGATATTTGGTGACTGGAATCACAAAAAACACGCGTTTAATTTGCGATACGAATTAATTTTTCACACACTCTGAATGTAGATGAATGGTTAATATCGTTGTTCCAGAATCTTGCTGTCAGGAATGGTCGCACAATAAAAATATGGCTTCAAAGAAGCCTAATCGGGGTCTCGTAGGGGGAATAAAATGAATATTTTAGGTTTTTTCCAGCGGCTGGGTAGGGCGTTACAGCTCCCCATCGCTGTGCTGCCAGTCGCGGCACTGCTGCTGCGATTCGGCCAACCAGATTTACTTAACGTACCCTTCATCGCGCAAGCGGGTGGGGCCATCTTTGATAACCTCGCGTTAATTTTTGCGATCGGTGTTGCTTCCAGCTGGTCAAAAGACAGCGCAGGTGCAGCAGCGCTGGCAGGTGCGGTCGGTTATTTCATATTGACCAAAGCAATGGTTACCATTAACCCTGCAATCAATATGGGCGTGCTGGCTGGTATCATCACCGGTCTGGTCGGCGGTGCCGTGTATAACCGCTGGTCTGGTATCAAACTGCCTGACTTCCTGAGCTTCTTTGGCGGCAAACGCTTTGTGCCGATCGCCACTGGCTTCTTCTGTCTGGTGCTGGCTGCTATCTTCGGCTACGTGTGGCCGCCGGTGCAGAACGCCATCCATGCGGGTGGTGAGTGGATCGTGGGCGCTGGCGCGCTGGGTTCCGGTATCTTTGGTTTCATCAACCGTCTGCTGATCCCAACCGGTCTGCATCAGGTGCTGAACACCATCGCCTGGTTCCAGATTGGCGAATTTACTAACGCTGCAGGTACCGTATTCCACGGTGACATCAACCGCTTCTACGCGGGTGACGGCACTGCGGGTATGTTCATGTCTGGCTTCTTCCCAATCATGATGTTTGGTCTGCCGGGTGCGGCGCTGGCGATGTACTTCGCGGCTCCGAAAGCACGTCGTCCGATGGTTGGCGGTATGCTGCTGTCCGTTGCGATCACCGCGTTCCTGACCGGTGTTACCGAGCCGCTTGAATTCCTGTTCATGTTCCTGGCTCCACTGCTGTACCTCCTGCACGCACTGTTAACGGGTATCAGCCTGTTCGTTGCAACACTGCTGGGGATCCACGCAGGCTTCTCCTTCTCCGCAGGTGCTATCGACTACGTGTTGATGTACAACCTGCCAGCAGCAAGCAAGAACGTCTGGATGCTGGTGGTGATGGGGCTGGTGTTCTTCGTTATCTACTTTGTGCTGTTCAGCGCGGTTATCCGTATGTTTAACCTGAAAACGCCGGGCCGCGAAGATAAAGAAGACGATATCGTTACTGAAGAAGCCAACAGCAACACTGAAGAAGGTTTGGCTCAACTGGCAACCAACTACATTGCAGCGGTTGGCGGTACTGATAACCTGAAAGCGATTGATGCCTGTATCACTCGTCTGCGTCTGACCGTTGCCGACTCCGGTCGCGTAAACGATGCGATGTGTAAGCGTTTAGGTGCATCTGGAGTAGTTAAGCTGAACAAGCAAACTATCCAGGTCATCGTGGGTGCGAAAGCCGAATCCATCGGCGACGAAATGAAGAAAGTTGTCGCGCGTGGCCCGGTGGCAGCAGCATCTGGTGAAAGTGCACCAGCAGCAGCGGCCCCAGTAGCAAAACCGCAGGCTGTAGCGAATGCAGTCACCGTTGAAGCGCTGGTTTCTCCGATTACTGGTGACGTAGTTGCGCTGGAACAGGTTCCTGATGAAGCCTTCGCCAGCAAAGCAGTAGGCGACGGCGTGGCAGTGAAACCAACGGATAAAATCGTGGTTGCTCCGGCTGCGGGCACCATCGTGAAAATCTTCAACACTAACCATGCGTTCTGCCTGGAAACTGTTAAAGGCGCGGAAATCGTGGTCCATATGGGCATCGATACCGTAGCGCTGGAAGGCAAAGGCTTTAAGCGTCTGGTTGAAGAAGGTGCGGAAGTTACTGCAGGCCAACCGATTCTGGAAATGGATCTGGAGTTCCTGAACGCTAACGCACGTTCGATGATAAGCCCGGTTGTGTGCAGCAACAGCGATGATTTCGGCGCTCTGGTTATTAAAGCCGAAGGTCATGTGGTTGCCGGTCAAACACCACTGTATGAGATTAAAGGTAAATAACTGCTCCTGAGTAAAGTGAGTTAAGTGCCTTAAGCGGCGGGGGATATTCCTCCGCCGCTTTTTTTTGCAGCAAATGCCCTCATATATCCTGTTGAAACACCTTTTTTGTGCAACTAATAGTTGTCTCCTGACGTCGCTTATAAGATCATACTCCGTTATACGTTGTTTACGCTTTGAGGAATCCACGATGAGTGAGGCTGAAGCCCGCCCGAGTAACTTTATTCGTCAGATCATCGATGAAGATCTGGCCAGTGGTAAGCACACCACTATCCATACCCGTTTTCCGCCGGAGCCAAATGGCTATCTGCACATTGGCCACGCGAAATCCATTTGTCTGAACTTTGGCATTGCGCAAGATTACCAGGGCCAGTGCAACCTGCGTTTTGATGATACGAACCCGGTTAAAGAAGATATCGAGTACGTTGAGTCGATTAAAAACGACGTTGAATGGTTAGGTTTCCACTGGACTGGCGACATTCGCTACTCTTCGGATTACTTCGATCAGCTTCACGCCTATGCGGTAGAGCTTATTAATAAAGGCCTGGCGTACGTTGACGAACTGTCAGCGGACGAAATCCGTGAATACCGCGGCACGCTGACTCAGCCTGGCAAAAATAGCCCGTACCGCGATCGTAGCGTCGAAGAGAACCTGGCGCTGTTCGAAAAAATGCGTGCCGGTGGTTTTGAAGAAGGTAAAGCCTGCCTGCGTGCGAAAATCGACATGGCGTCGCCGTTTATCGTGATGCGCGATCCGGTGCTGTACCGTATTAAGTTCGCCGAACACCACCAGACCGGCAACAAGTGGTGCATCTACCCGATGTACGACTTTACCCACTGCATCAGCGATGCGCTGGAAGGCATTACGCATTCCCTGTGTACGCTGGAGTTCCAGGATAACCGTCGTCTGTACGACTGGGTTCTGGACAACATCACCATTCCGGTTCATCCGCGTCAGTACGAATTCTCGCGCCTGAATCTGGAATATACCGTGATGTCCAAGCGTAAGCTGAATCTGCTGGTGACCGACAAGCACGTTGAAGGCTGGGACGATCCGCGTATGCCGACGATTTCTGGCCTGCGTCGTCGCGGTTACACCGCTGCCGCGATCCGTGAGTTCTGCAAACGCATTGGCGTGACCAAGCAAGACAACACCATTGAGATTGCTTCTCTGGAATCCTGTATCCGCGAAGATCTGAACGAAAACGCCCCGCGCGCGATGGCGGTTATCGATCCGGTTAAACTGGTTATCGAAAACTATCCGCAGGGCGAAAGCGAATTGGTCACCATGCCTAACCATCCGAACAAACCGGAAATGGGCAGCCGCGAAGTGCCATTTAGCGGTGAAATTTGGATCGATAGCGCAGACTTCCGTGAAGAAGCGAACAAGCAGTACAAGCGTCTGGTGATGGGCAAAGAAGTACGTCTGCGCAATGCTTATGTGATCAAGGCCGAACGTGTTGAGAAAGATGCGGAAGGGAATATCACCACCATTTTCTGCACCTACGATGCCGACACCCTGAGCAAAGACCCGGCCGATGGTCGTAAAGTCAAAGGCGTTATTCACTGGGTGAGCGCGTCCCATGCACTGCCGATTGAAATCCGCTTGTACGATCGTCTGTTTAGCGTGCCAAATCCAGGCGCGGCGGAAGACTTCCTGTCCGTTATTAACCCGGAATCGCTGGTCATTAAGCAGGGTTACGGTGAGCCGTCGCTGAAGGCAGCGGTTGCAGGTAAAGCGTTCCAGTTTGAGCGTGAAGGTTACTTCTGCCTGGACAGTCGTTATGCAACGGCTGACAAGCTGGTGTTTAACCGTACCGTTGGTCTACGTGACACGTGGGCTAAAGCGGGCGAATAAGCCGCAACACATCCTCTCTAAACGCCGCTTCATGCGGCGTTTTTTTTCGCAAAAAAACCGTGTTCCAGGCTCCGTTTGCGGAGCGAATTAATTACATGTCCGTAATAATGGACTGGGCGAATGTTTTTACGTTTAAATAACTTACCTCAATATGAAATGGGTTGAAACCGATTTCATCTCCATGGAAAACAAGCGATTTTTTCATTTTTTCAACGCTTTTTTATCTTCCAATGAAAATGTAACAGAAAGCAATCAAATATGTGCGGTTGCTCATACTATTACATACTCGTTACAGAAAGAGATTGATAATTCGCGTCGCGAAAAATAGTCTATTCATTGTAGTCACTGAGGTTTTCTTAGCGCTACTTTTTTATTTTTTGTTTTTTCGCTGTCCGCTTTTGTCGGCAGCATTTTATACGTCAAAGAGGATTAACATATGCGTACGTTTAGTGGCAAACGTAGTACGCTGGCGCTGGCTATCGCCGGTATCACAGCAATGTCGGGTTTTGTTGTCGCTCCGCAGGTACACGCCGAAGGATTTATTGATGACTCAACCTTAACAGGTGGCATCTATTACTGGCAGCGTGAGCGTGACCGTAAAGATGTGACCGATCATGACAAATATAAAACCAACCTTTCTCACTCCACCTGGAACGCTAACCTCGACTTCCAGTCCGGTTACGCGGCCGATATGTTTGGTATTGATATCGCGGCATTTACCGCTATTGAAATGAACGAAAGTAGCGAAAGCGGCCATCCAAACGAAATCGCATTCTCTTCCAAAAATAAAGGCTATGACGAGGATTACTCCGGCGATAAGAGCGGGATTAGCCTTTATAAAGCAGCAGCTAAATTTAAATACGGCCCAACCTGGGCGCGCGCCGGTTACATTCAACCAACCGGGCAGACTCTGCTGGCACCGCATTGGAGCTTTATGCCAGGTACCTATCAGGGTGCTGAAGCCGGTGCCAACTTCGATTACGGTGATGCTGGCGCACTGAGCTTCTCCTATATGTGGGCTAACGAATATAAAGCACCGTGGCACACCGAAGTCGATAAATTCTATCAGGCTGATAAAAAGACCAGCGTTGATTACCTGCACTCAATTGGCGCGAAATATGACTTCAAAAATAACCTGTTACTGGAAGCGGCATTTGGTCAGTCTGAAGGTTACGTCGATCAGTACTTCGCAAAAGCCAGCTACAAATTCGATTTAGGCGGTAACCCATTTACCACCAGCTACCAGTTCTACGGTGCACGCGACAAGGTTGATGATCGTACCGTGAACGATATTTATGATGGCACTGCCTGGTTGCAGGCGTTGACCTTTGGCTACAAAGTGGCAGAAGTCGTTGACCTTCGTCTGGAAGGGACCTGGGTTAAAGCGGACGGCCAGCAGGGTTACTTCCTGCAGCGTATGACCCCAACCTACGCCTCTTCAAACGGTCGTCTGGATGTCTGGTGGGATAACCGTTCTGACTTCAACGCCAACGGTGAAAAGGCAGTCTTCTTCGGCGCAATGTATGACCTGAAGAACTGGAATCTGCCGGGCTGGGCGGTAGGCGCGTCCTACGTTTACGCATGGGATGCTAAGCCATCAACCTGGCAGCTCAACCCGGATGCATACTACGACAAAAACCGGACTATCGAAGAATCTTCTTACAGCCTGGATGCGGTCTACACCCTGCAGGAAGGTCGTGCGAAGGGCACCATGTTTAAGCTGCACTTCACTCAGTACGACAACCATTCAGACATTCCGAGCTGGGGCGGTGGCTACGGCAACATGTTCCAGGATGAGCGCGACGTGAAGTTCATCGTTATTGCTCCGTTCACCATCTTCTAATGCCAACAGCGGCAGGCCGGGTGCCTGCCGCCTCGTTGAGGAAAGTGCTATGAAAAAACTGATACTCATCGCCGTTATGGCATCAGGGCTGGTGGCGTGTGCGCAATCTCCTGCGCCGAAAGAGGACAGCCGTCTGAAAGAAGCCTACAGCGCGTGTATTAATACCGCGCAGGGATCGCCGGAGAAAATTGAAGCCTGCCAAAGCGTGTTGAATGTGCTGAAGAAAGAAAAACAGCACCAACAGTTTGCCAATGAAGAAAGCGTACGCGTGCTGGATTATCAGCAGTGTATCCAGGCCACGCGCACGGGTAACGGTCAGTCCGTCAATGCTGATTGTGACAAGGTCTGGCAGGAAATACGCAGTAAGAATACTGCGCAGTAAATCGAAAAATGAAAATACAACGGGCGGAGAATTCTCCGCCCGTTTGCATGTCAGAGTTTCTGTTCGGCCGGTTGATAATGACGACTCAGGCGGACAAACAACATTGCCGTGGCGGCGAGTCCGCAAAGTGCCGCGCACATCAGCCACCATCCCGGCGAGCTTTTATCTCCGGTTAGCTGGACCAGCGCCGTGGATATGACGGGTGTCAGACCGCCAAAAATCGCCGTAGCCAGACTGAAGGCCAGTGAAAAACCCACCGTACGGACATAGACAGGCATCACCTCGGTGAGTGCTGCGACCATTGCCCCATTGTACATACCAAAAAAGAACGAGAACCAAAGCAGAACCAACGTCATGCGCATAAAATCTGGCGCGGCGGTGAGCCAGTGCATGACCGGCCAGGTGGTGAGCAGTGCGAGTACGGTAATCCCCATCAACACCGGGCGGCGACCAATTCGGTCAGAAATCGCTCCGCCAATCGGCAGCCAGATAAAGTTAGAAATACCGACCAGCATGGTGACGACCAGGCTGTCGCGAGCGCTCAGATGGAGTACGGCCCTGCCATAGGTCGGGGTATAGACGGTAATAAAGTAAAACGTCGTTGTGGTCATCGCCACCAGCAGTGTACCCGCTGAGATCAGACGCCAGTTTTTGATGATAGTGGTGAAAATTTCCCTGGTGTCGGGACGGTGTGTACGTTGTAAAAATGCGTCCGTTTCCTGAAGCGAGCGGCGCAGGACGAAGATCAACGGAATAATCATACAACCAATAAAGAACGGAATGCGCCAGCCCCATTCAGAGATTTCATCGTGCCCCAGCGTGGCATTCAGGCCGTAGCCAATCAGCGCTGCCACCACAATGGCAACCTGTTGGCTGGCGGACTGCCAGCTGGTGTAGAAACCTTTATTGCCAGGCGTGGCGATTTCAGAAAGATAAACCGAAACGCCTCCCAGTTCCACGCCCGCAGAGAATCCCTGCAATAATCGACCGACTAATACCAGCACAGGAGCCAGCAGGCCAATACTTTGATAACCGGGAACCAGGGCAATCAGCAGGGTCCCGCAGCCCATGATCGCCAGCGTCACCATCAGTCCTTTGCGGCGACCAATTCTGTCGATATAAGCACCCAGCACGATTGCGCCAACGGGCCGCATTAAAAAACCCGAACCGAAAACCGCAAAGGTCAACATGAGCCCGGCAAACTCACTCTCAGCGGGGAAGAACGTCTTTGCAATATAGGTGGCGTAAAACCCGAACAGAAAAAAGTCGAACTGTTCGAGAAAATTACCGCTGGTTACCCGCAGTATTGCGCCGAAAGTTCCGGCGCGCGATGGTTGTTGTGTCATTGGGTTTGCTCCACTGTCTTATCATAATATTTATAGAGGTAAGAGTTTGCGGGTTAGTCGCCTGTGACCCCCGCCTGTTTGCCGCGCCGTTTCTCAATCGCCCACTTGAGTAAGGCTGCGCAGCGGTAAAATCCGTGGGCAAATTTTCCGTAAGGAATGGTCAGAAAAAGCGCCATGACCACACCGAGATGAATGGCCAGTAAAATAGCCATCCATGAAGTGTCCCTTCCCGCCAGCAGCGCCAGACCGGTCAGACTGGTCAGCAGCAGCAGCAAAATAAAACCGCGATCCATCGGTTTTTGCCGTGCGTCGCCATGTAGCGGTGAGCGCTTAAGATTAAGCCATAGCAAGCCAGCCGGGCCGACAACCAGGCCAATGCCACCCAACGTGCCCAGCATGACCGGAACGCTGAAGAACGGGTAGGGTGCTTCTATGCCTGCAAAGTAGTGATAGCCCGTTGCCACCACGGTGGCGGCAAAGCAGAGCATAAAACCATAGAAGGTAAAGTGGTGGAAACGGCGACGCATCAGGGTGAAAGCATCATCCGCTTCGTTACAACCTTTGCCATGGCCTCCATCGAGATACTTCAGCGTCAGTGCATTGTGTGAGGCTTCAGCAATCTCGGCGGAACGCGGCATGTCCGGAGAAATCTCGCGCCAGAAGCGGATAACGCCTGCCATCAGCAAACCGATCGCCAGAACAAAGACCGAACCAAACATCCAGGCCAGCAGGTTATGCGGGAAAATTTGATAGAAATCCCCGGCCAGCGGAGGATGGAATAGTGAACCTTTCAAGCCTATAGCGAGGAGTAAAAACAGGATCAGACCGAATACCAGCGCCAGCGTCACGGTTACGCCTGCGCGACGATATAGCGCTCCAAAAGCGGCGGGCTGCGCGTAATGCTGATAGGTTTCGAGCCGGACTTCCGCCATCGCCTTCGGCACGTTGATGGCAAATTCATGAGGCGGGGCATACTGACACGCGTGCAGGCAAGCGCCGCAGTTATGGCACAAGTTTGCCAGATAATTGATATCCGCTTTACCGAATTCCAGACGCTGAGTCATGGCCGGGAACACGGCGCAAAAGCCTTCGCAATAGCGGCAGGCGTTACACACCTGCATCACGCGTTCAACTTCAGCTTCCGGTTCGGTGATAATTTGCGCTTCGATGATCAGTTTCTCAAGCTGCTTCATGACGTGTCTCCTTATGTGCAGCCAGCGCGGCTTCTTTTCCGGCAATGCGGCCAAAGGTCGTGCCGATCGACATCCCCACGCCTGCGGTGTAACCCTTGCCCAGCACGTTACCCGCCATCATCTCTCCGGCGACGAACAGGTTACGGCTTGGAAGCCCTGCAAAATGCACAGCGGCGCGTTCGTTCACTTTTAACCCAAGATAAGTGAAGGTGATTCCTGGCCGCAGGGCGTAGCCGTAGTAAGGCGGTTGATCCAGCGGTCGCGCCCAATGCGTTTTCTCGGGTAGCAAATCTTTAGTGGCGCAGTTATCCAGAACGGTATGGTCGAACTGACCTGGCTGGCAGGCGTTGTTGTACTCTGTCACGGTGTGGGTAAAGCGTTCGGCATCCAGTCCTAACTGAAAGGCCAGTTCAGCCAGCGTATTGGCCTGCGTGCCGGGAAAGACCGGAGGCATGAAGTGTCCGATAGCTTTACTGTCGATGATGGAGTAGCCAATCTGTCCTGGCTGTTGAGCAACCAGACGTCCCCAGATGGCGTAGCGTTTGGGCCAGAAATCTTCACCTTCATCATAAAAACGCTCAGCGTCCCGGTTCACCACAATACCGAGCGAAACGCAGTCCACGCGGGTGCAAATCCCGCCGTCATATAATGGCGCTCTGGCATCAATTGCCACACAGTGTGACTGGGAGGGATCGCCGATAATGTCTGCGCCAGCATCCATCATAAATTTGAGCAGTACGCCCTGATTAAAACGCGTGCCGCGAATCAGAAAGTTATCCGCAGGCCACTCGCCGCGGGCATTTTCTCCCCAGGCTTCTCGCAGCCACTCCCGGTTAGATTCGAATCCGCCAGCGGCAAGCACGCAGGATTTCGCTGTGATACGCTCGTTGCCTGACAGCGCCGCCACGAACTCGCCGTTGTGCAGTTCAAGCGCCTGAACGGGAGTGTCATAGCGGATTTGCACGCCCAACTTTTCTGCGCTGCGGTAATAGGCATTCACCAGGGCTTTTCCGCCGCCCATAAAAAAGGCGTTGGTCCGCGCCACGTGCAAAGCGCCAGAGAGAGGAGGCTGAAAGTTAACGCCGTGCTGGCGCATCCAGTCGCGGCATTGGGAAGAGGTACGGATCACCAGACGCGCCAGGGCTTCGTTGGTATTTCCTTCCGTGACGCGGCGCAGATCCTGCCAGAACTCCTCTTCCGGATAGCTTTCCACCAGCACATCCTGCGGCGCATCATGCATACAGCGCAGATTACGCGTGTGTTGGGAGTTTCCTCCGCGCCATTCACGGGGAGCCGCTTCGAGCAGGAGTACCGAAGCTCCTTGCTCGCGGGCGGACAAGGCAGCGCATAACGCGGCATTGCCACCACCAATCACCAGAACATCAACCATCGTATACTCCATTACCATTTAACCATTTGTTAAATTTGTAATTGAAATGTATACGCACGGCTTGTGCGGGCGCTATGACGTGGTGCTAAACGGTACTTTAGTTATTGTAAAGGGTGGCGCCAGGCCAGCTTCCTGCTTCCACCAGTTGATGCATCACTTTCGTCAGCACCACGCGGGCCGCGAGGCCTGCCGGGGTGAGTTCATCGTCTGAGAGACTCACCAGAAAGTTGGGGCGGCTAAGTATTGGATTGTGAACGCCGATCACTCTTAGCGTCTCTTTATCTAGATGGGAAATTGCCGCGCCGGGCTGGAGAGTGGCACCAATGCCACTGCGCACGGCGCGCATGAGTAGCGCCAGACCATCAATTTCCGTGGCGATCTCAATGTTCAGCGCGTGTTCCTGACAAATCGCTTCCAGCCGGCCGCGCAGACCGTGGCCCGGGCTTGGCATTATCAATGGGATACTTGCCAGCTGGGCTGGAGCAATATTGTCATCGGCAATATCAGCCAGTAAGGCATGAGTCCCAATCAAAAACAGCCGCTCTTCGAGAATCGGTATGGCGCTCCAGCGCAGGATCTTTTCTTTCTGAAACACGACAGCCAGATCAATCTGGCGGGTATTAATCATCCGCTCCAGATTGCCAGAGAGGCTTTCCACCACATGCAGACGGACATCACTGTAGCTTTCCCGCATGGCGTTGATAAACGGCATTCCGAGAACGGAAGCGGTACTGGGAGCCATGCCGACGCTGACGTGCCCGGAAAGCCGGGACTCGCGTGCGGCGAGGATCGCGTCGTCTGCGTGACGAAGCGCCAGCTGCGCCTGGGAGTAAAAAGCCAGCCCGGCGCTGGTGGGCGTCACGCCTCGCGAGGTGCGCTGCAGCAGGCGAATAGCGAGTTCGTTTTCCAGACGCGACATTTGCTGGCTGAGTGCCGAAACCCCGATATTGAGATCGAGCGCCGCGCTACCCAAGCTGCCGGTTTCTACAATGCGCACAAAATAGCGTAGCTGGCGAAGTTCCATTTCGACTCTCCGGAAGGGGCAATTGATTTTTACATTAAAGCAACACAGGAGCGGAGGGAAGGGGAAAAGGGCAGGTAATGCCCATAAAAAAAGCCAACCGGAAGGTTGGCTTTTCAAAAAGCATTACATTATTTGCCGTCGTGGGCATGCTCATCTTCGCGGCAATCGCCTTCAGCGCAGTGGCCGTAGAGATAGAGACTATGGTTGGTTAAACGAATACCATGTTTAGCCGCAATCTCACGCTGGCGCGCTTCGATGGAATCATCGCTGAACTCGACCACTTTGCCGCAGTCGAGGCAAATGAGGTGATCGTGGTGATGCTGTTGAGTCAGTTCGAAGACGGATTTACCACCTTCAAAATTATGGCGAGTCACGATACCGGCATCATCAAACTGGTTCAGCACACGATACACGGTCGCCAGACCAATCTCTTCACCCATATCGATCAGGCGTTTGTATAAATCTTCCGCACTGACGTGATGGTTATCCGGTTCCTGAAGAACTTCCAGAATTTTTAAACGAGGAAGCGTTACTTTCAGGCCAGCCTTCTTTAATGCGGTATTGTTGTCAGTCATGCGGAATCTGTCCTGTAGCTAAACGATTCACTTCATTAACAGAAGTGACAGAAATTGCACTTGAGATAATGCGTATCATTATAGAACTGCCATGGCTAAATGAAAACTGCAAGTCTCTGGCATATATTGTTAATCAAAACGTGGTATCGCCGACAAACACACTGTGCAACACCCGATTGGCATCCAGCCATTGTACAGGGTCAGACGAAAAAGTTACAAATTTGTAGCAATTATTTTGATTGGTTTTATCTATTGATGCGGCGCAGATGGAAATCTACGCCGCACGAAATCAGGCATTAATGATTTCGTCGAGGTGCAGCTCTTCAGAGATCTGCTTAACCCATTTTTCTACGCGTTCTGCTGTCAGTTCTGGCTGGCGATCTTCATCGATAGCCAGACCGACAAAGTGGTCGTCGTCAGCCAGGCCTTTAGACGCTTCAAAGTGATAACCCGCCGTCGGCCAGTGACCAACGATGGTTGCGCCGCGCGGTTCGATGATGTCGCGAATGGTCCCTAACGCATCGCAGAAATATTCTGCGTAATCTTCCTGGTCGCCGCAGCCGAACAATGCAACCAGTTTGCCATTAAAATCAATGTCTTCGAGGGTAGGGAAGAAGTCGTCCCAGTCACACTGAGCTTCACCGTAGTACCAGGTTGGGATGCCGAGCAGCAGAATGTCATAACCTTCGAGGTCTTCTTTGCTGCTTTTTGCAATGTCATGAACATCGGCAACGTCTTTACCAAGCTGTTTTTGAATCATTTTTGCGATGTTTTCGGTATTACCGGTGTCGCTGCCGAAAAAGATGCCAGTGATTGCCATGAGTAAAATAACCTCTTGAAACTTATTGAAATGGTGGTGGCGCATTGCCCACGGATAAGGGCAATCATAGCAGAACAGTCAGGCATGCGGAAACAGCAAACACGCAGGACTGCACTCTGTGCTACACGATTTATGATTTAGAGCAGAAATTCAGACTATGCCTGACCGCGCAATGTGCTGAGTTGGGTCATCAGCATCTCTTCGATGAGTTCACTGCGACTCATGTTACGCGCCTCAGCCAGCTCGTTCAGAGCGTCAACGGCATCAGCGTTCAGTTTCAGTTCGACACGCTTAAGCCCGCGAACTTTGTCACGCTTAAGCTGATTACGTTTATTAATACGTAACTGTTCATCACGCGAGAGCGGATTAGTTTTGGGTCGTCCCGGGCGACGCTCCTGCGCGAACAGATCTAATGTCGTACGGTCCGTTTGTTCTTTGGCCATGATCTTGGTGACTTCGGGGAAACAATCAGCCAGGCGTCTGCCCGGATGGATAGCGCGCCATAATACATCAGCAGGGGGGACACGCCAACGCCCACGCGCGTAATCGCGCGCAGACGCTGAGTTTTTAATCAGTTAGCCTGTTCGTTCAGATAACGACGGATGGCGCGCAGCACCGCCTCCGGTTTTTCCGCATGCACCCAATGACCGGCTCCAGCAATAACATGCGCCCGAGCCTGTGGGAATTGCGCCAGCAGTTGTTCGCGATACGCTTCGGTAACATACGGTGAGTTGCCGCCAGGGATAAACAGCGCCGGGTGCTCCCACGCAGGAATGGTTTCCCAACCGACGATATGAGGATATTGATCCCACAGCACGGGAACGTTAAAACGCCATTCGCCGTCGACGAAAGATTTCAGCAGAAACTGGATTACGCCTTCCTCATGCAGATGTTGACGCATGACGCTGGCCGCCTGCTGACGCGAAGTGGCCTGGGCATCGGTTACGGCATTAATAGCGGTAAAGATCGCATCGTGACGGCGAACATGATAGTCGACCGGCGCAATATCAATGGCCACCAGTCGATCGATACGATCAGGAGCCAGCGCGGTTAACGCCATGACGGCTTTCCCCCCCATCGAGTGACCAATAAAGGTCGCCTTTTCTATTTGCTGAGCCTCCAGCGTATCCAGCAAATCTTGCGCCATGGCCGGATAATTCATCTCAGGGGAACGAGGGGAGAGGCCATGATTTCGCATATCGACCTGGATGATATCGTGATCGACCACCAGATCGCGTGCCAGGATCCCCAGGTTATCCAGACTGCCAAACAGGCCGTGAACCAGGACGATGGGAGAATTATTGTGCAGGTTTTGCGCAGATTGCGCTCGGATATTCAATTTCATGGCAAAGTTCTTTTTTTCACACTCACGGGTTAGGGTATCATGTTGACCATTCTGCCACATGGCTGCAACAACTACGGTTACTCTGAGTTTTGCTGGCCACCAGGCTTGACGCTATCCGCTGTTGGGATTTGCCTTTACACTACGTGTGTTTACCCCGACAACTTGTATTCAGCTAAACACTGCACTGGATTAAGATGAAAACGATTGAAGTTGATGATGAACTCTATAGCTATATTGCCAGCCACACCAAGCATATTGGCGAGAGCGCATCCGACATTTTACGGCGTATGTTGAAATTTTCCGCCGCATCACAGCCTGTCACTCCGGTAGTCAAAGAAGTCCGCGCTGTGCAACCTGTCGTGGAAGCTAAGCCGGTTAACCCCGTAAAAGATAAAGTGCGCGCGATGCGTGAACTGCTGCTGTCCGACGAATACGCGGAACAGAAGAAAGCAGTAAATCGCTTTATGCTGGTGCTGTCTACACTCTATTCACTGGATCAAAACGCGTTCGCCGAAGCAACGGAATCGTTGCATGGCCGTACGCGCGTTTATTTTGCAGCGGATGAACAGACGCTGCTGAAAAATGGTAATCAAACCAAACCGAAACACGTGCCAGGCACGCCGTACTGGGTGATCACCAACACCAATACCGGCCGTAAATGCAGCATGGTTGAACACATCATGCAGTCAATGCAATTCCCTGCGGAATTGATTGAAAAGGTTTGCGGAACAATTTAATCCTTGCATTAGAAGGACCAGGCAATGGCAATCCACAACCGTGCAGGTCAACCTGCGCAACAGAGTGATTTGATTAACGTCGCCCAACTGACGGCACAGTACTATGTACTGAAACCAACAGCAGGGAACGCTGAGCACGCCGTTAAGTTCGGTACGTCCGGACATCGCGGCAGTGCAGGTCGTCATAGTTTTAACGAGCCGCATATTCTGGCTATCGCTCAGGCGATTGCTGAAGAACGTGCGAAAAACGGGATTACTGGCCCGTGCTATGTGGGCAAGGATACCCACGCGCTGTCTGAACCGGCTTTTATCTCTGTACTGGAAGTGCTGGCGGCGAACGGCGTTGACGTCATCGTGCAGGAAAATAACGGCTTTACGCCAACCCCTGCTGTGTCGAATGCTATCCTGGTCCACAATAAAAAAGGCGGCCCGCTGGCTGACGGCATTGTGATCACGCCGTCCCACAACCCGCCGGAAGATGGCGGCATTAAATACAACCCGCCAAACGGTGGTCCGGCAGATACCAACGTCACCAAAGTGGTGGAAGACAGAGCCAACGCGCTGCTGGCTGACGGTCTGCAAGGCGTGAAGCGCATGTCGCTGGACGCTGCGCTGGCATCTGGTCATGTAACAGAGCAGGATCTGGTTCAGCCGTTTGTTGAAGGACTGGCTGACATCGTCGACATGGCGGCGATCCAAAAAGCGGGTCTGACGCTGGGTGTCGATCCGCTGGGCGGTTCCGGTATCGAATACTGGAAGCGTATTGCTAAGCACTACAACCTGAACCTGACTATCGTTAACGATCACGTTGATCAGACTTTCCGCTTTATGCATCTCGACAAAGATGGCGCAATCCGCATGGACTGCTCCTCCGAGTGCGCGATGGCGGGCCTGCTGGCGCTGCGCGACAAGTTCGATCTGGCCTTTGCCAACGACCCAGACTACGACCGTCACGGTATCGTCACCCCGGCAGGGCTGATGAATCCGAACCACTATCTGGCGGTGGCGATCAACTACCTGTTCCAGCATCGTCCGCAGTGGGGCAAAGACGTTGCCGTTGGTAAGACGCTGGTGTCCTCGGCGATGATTGATCGCGTGGTGAATGATTTAGGGCGTAAACTGGTCGAAGTGCCGGTTGGCTTTAAATGGTTTGTTGACGGTCTGTTCGACGGCAGCTTTGGCTTTGGTGGTGAAGAGAGCGCGGGGGCATCTTTCCTGCGTTTCGACGGTACACCGTGGTCGACCGACAAAGACGGCATCATCATGTGCCTGTTGGCGGCAGAAATTACCGCAGTGACCGGTAAAAATCCGCAGGAGCACTACAACGAACTGGCTGCCCGCTTTGGTGCGCCGAGCTACAACCGCCTGCAGGCAAGTGCGACCTCCGCGCAGAAAGCGGCGCTGTCTAAGCTGTCTCCGGAAATGGTGAGTGCCAGCACGCTGGCGGGCGACCCGATCACCGCACGTCTGACGGCGGCACCGGGCAACGGTGCTTCTATCGGCGGTCTGAAAGTGATGACTGACAACGGCTGGTTTGCCGCTCGTCCGTCCGGCACCGAAGACGCTTATAAAATCTATTGCGAGAGCTTCCTCGGTGAAGAACACCGCAAGCAGATCGAAAAAGAAGCGGTTGAGATCGTCAGCGAAGTGCTGAAAAACGCGTAAACAGTAGACCGGATAAGACGCTAGCGACGCTATCCGGCATGAATTAAAAAGCCGGATAGCTTTGCGCTGATCCGGCTTTTTTTATTCGGCTTAGATTCACGGCATAAACCGATAACCAATCCCGGTTTCGGTCAGAAAATGACGCGGACGCGCCGGGTCCTGTTCCAGCTTCTGGCGCAGGTGTCCCATGTAAATTCGCAGATAGTGACTGTGTTCGACGGCGTTTGGTCCCCAAACCTGATTTAGCAACTGGCGTTGCGTTAGTACCTTTCCGGCATTATTCAGCAGTACCGCTAACAGGCGAAACTCAATCGGCGTCAAATGAATCTCTTCATCGCCACGATGTACGAGCCGGGCGGCGATATCTACTTTTACGTTGGAAAAATGCACCACCGGCTCCGGAGACGCGCCGCTGGCGTGGCGGCGCAATGCCACGCGTAATCGCGCCTGTAGCTCGCCAATACCAAAGGGTTTACTGAGATAGTCATCGGCACCGGCATCCAGGGCAGCGATTTTATCGCTTTCTTCGCTGCGGGCTGAGAGCACAATTACCGGTATCGCGCTCCATTGTCGCAGGTCACGAATAAAATCAATGCCGTCACCGTCCGGCAGACCGAGATCGAGAATGATGAGATCGGGTTTTCGCGTGGCGGCTTCCAGCAGACCACGTTGCAGCGTTTCCGCTTCATATACACGCAGACCATCGGCTTCCAGCGCGGTGCGCAGAAAGCGACGGATAGCCTGTTCATCTTCAACAATCAGTACGTTCGTCACATATCCTCATGAAAATCTTCAAGTTCAGGGGGGATTTCCTGGGGCAGTGTAACACGGAAACATGCTCCTCCCTGTGCGCGATTGTGGACGGAAATCGTACCGCCGTGCACGTCCACAATGGCCTGACAGATTGCCAGCCCCAGCCCAACGCCCGGTACCGATGACTCTTTGTTTCCCCGGGAAAACTTGTCAAAAACTCGCTGCTCCATACCCGATGGAATGCCGGGACCATTATCCCAGACGTCCAGTTGCAGGTGCTCGCCATCGACGCTGGCATCAATACCGATTTGCGCCGCTGGACCTGCGTATTTAACGGCGTTTTCCAGCAGATTAATCAGCACCCGTTCAAAGAGTGGGCCATCGACGTGGATCAGCGTCAACGGTGCTGGTAGCGACAAATTAATAGGAGCAGAGAGTCCTGGCTCCAGCATCTGCAGGGCGCTGCCGACCACCTCTTCCAGTGTTAACCACTCCTTCTTAAGATTAAAGCCGCCAGACTGAATTCGCGCCATATCCAGCAGGTTATTAACCAGTCGGGTCGTATTCAGGACGTGCTGGCGAATCTCACTGGCCTGGCGCGCGTGCGGCGATCCTTCGCTTGCCAGATCCAACGTTAAGATCTCTGCCTGACCAAACAGCACCGTTAGCGGCGTACGTAAATCGTGGGAAAGGGCGGCGAGCAGCGCGTTGCGAATGCTTTCGCGCTCGCTGGCAAACCGGGCTTGCTCTTCGCTGGCAGTCAGCGTCAGACGCTCCAGCGCACTGGCGACCAGTAAAGTAAAAGTTTCCAGCAGGCGTTGCTGTTCGGGGATCATCAACTGGCGTAAATTTCCTGGTTCCACAACCAGCAGCCCATGCGTTTTGTCAGCACTTTTTAACGGTAAAATTTGATACGGCACACCTGGCAACGTGTCAGTACCTGCGCCAGCCGGTTGCCCTTTATCAAAGCTCCATTGGGCAATGGCATCATCCCACGGCGTCATGCCCTGTTGATGGGTGAGAGGGGCCAGCTTACCGTTCTCACCGGGTAGTAAAACCTGGCTGCGGGCCTGGAACGTTGAGGCAATAAACTGTTCGCTGGTGGCTGCGATATCTTGCTGACTCCGTCCGACGGCCAGCGCTTTCGACATCTCATACAAATGGCGCGTACGTTGTTCACGATAACGGGCCACCCGCGCCTGATAACGCACTCCGGCGGTCAGATTACCGATTACCAGCCCTACCGTTAGCATCACGGCGAAGGTGAGCAGGTACTGGACGTCGGAAACGGCCAGCGTGCCACGCGGAGCAATAAAGAAGAGATCGAAGCTGGCGACGTTAATAAAAGTTGCCAGCACCGACGGCCAGCGTCCGTAAAAGAGGGCGATAACCACCACGCCCAATAAATAGATCATCACCAGGTTGGCGGCGTCAAAGGCCATCAACCACTGCATGGCAATCAACGTAATGATGGCGCACAGCGCGACGGCAACCACACAACCCTGAATTTGTACCCGCCATTTATCCTTAAAGGTGCGGTTATCTGCAGTTTGTAGCACAGGGCGCGAAGGTGGCTCATCGAGCGCAACAATCATCAGGTCGAGATCCGGTGCGCGATGGGCCAGTTTGTCAGCAAAGGAATCACTGCGCCACCAGCGTCGTGTAGTCGGACGTCCGAGGACAATTTTTCCCAGATTATGCTCACGAGCGTAGCGGATTACCGCCTTGTCTTCAGCGGGATCGGAAAGGGTGGCGGTTTCTGCACCCAGCTCCTGGGCTAACCGCAGAGCGCTTAGGATTGCCCGGCGCTGTTTTTCGGGCAGTTGGTGCAGCGCTGGCGTTTCGACATACACTGCATGCCAGACGCTGCCGAGGCGCGCTGCCAGACGCGCGGCAGCACGCACCAGCTTTTCGCTGCCGGTATTGTGTCCAATGCACAGTAAAATGGCGTCACGGGTATGCCAGACTTTTTCTTCCCCCGGACGCCCTCGCCAGGCACGCATCTGATCGTCAACCCGATCGGCCGTGCGGCGCAGGGCCAGCTCACGTAGCGCGATCAAGTTCCCTTTGCGAAAGAAATGCTCGATGGCTCTTTCCGCCTGACCGGCGATATAGACCTTGCCTTCGTTCAGGCGTTGGCGCAAATCGTCGGGGGGAAGATCGACAAGCACCACATCGTCGGCGGCATCGAAAAAAGGATCGGGGACGGTTTCGCGAACCTGAATGCCGGTGACGCCGCTGACCACATCATTGAGGCTTTCCAGATGCTGCACGTTGACGGTAGTAAAAACGTCAATGCCGGCTTCGAGCAGTTCTTCAATATCTTGCCAACGCTTAGGGTGGCGTGAGCCAGGCGCATTACTGTGCGCCAGTTCATCCATCAAAATGAGCGCCGGACGGCGGGCCAGCGCCGCGTCGAGATCGAACTCGCTGATATGACGACCATGGCGCGCCTGTCTCTTTAGCGGTAGGATGCTGAGACCGTCCAGTAGCGCGGCGGTCTCTTTGCGTCCGTGGGTTTCCACCACGCCAATCAGCACATCTAACCCCTGCGCCCGCAGCCGCTGGGCCTCTGCCAGCATGGCCCAGGTTTTACCGACGCCTGCACACGCGCCGAAGAAAATTTTCAGTTTTCCGCGGTGCGGGGCAGCGGTCTGCTCCAGCAGGCGATCGGGGTCGGGGCGTAAGGGTTCGTTATGCATGTCCTTTTTCTCAGTGCTTATCCAGCGCTAAATTAAGTTCCACCAGGTTCACCACCGGCTGGCCGATAAAACTGACCAACGGCTTTTGCGTGTATTGTGCAACCAGGCGCGTGACCTCTTCAATGCTGAGGTTGCGAGCCTGCGCCACGCGGGGGATTTGCCAGGCCACCGCGGCGGGTGTCAGGTTGTTGTCCAGCCCGCTGGCAGAAGCCGTTACCAGCTCTACCGGAACGACAGCATTTGCCTGCGGGTTAGCTGCACGCAGCGCGGCTATCCGGCTTTGCAACTGTTTATCCAGTTCCGGGTTGCTGGCTGCCAGGTTACTGCCGCCTGAAGCCATTGGATTATAGGGCATTTCTGCTGTAGCAGACGGACGTCCCTGAAAATAACCGGCCGCGGTAAAATGTTGCCCAATGAGCGCAGAGCCGCGAACGACCTGACCTTCGCGTAGAAGCGAGCCGTTAGCCTGGTGGGGAAACCACCACAGCCCCAACGCGGTGGTCAACAACGGGTAAGCCCCGCCGGTGATAAGCATCAGGAAAATCAATGTTGATAATGCAGGACGTAATCCACTCATCTGAAACCTCACACCAGACCCAGCAGGGTCAGCAGTAAATCAATTGCTTTGATACCGATAAACGGCACAACCAGACCACCCAGACCATAGATCCACAAATTACGGCGCAGCATTGCGGATGCGGATAACGGTTTGTAGCTCACGCCTTTAAGCGCCAGCGGGATCAGAAAGACGATAACCAGCGCATTAAAGATAACCGCGCTGAGGATCGCCGAATCCGGCGAATGCAGCCCCATCACGTTAAGTGCATTGAGCTGCGGGTAGGTGGCGGCGAACGCGGCCGGGATAATGGCGAAATACTTCGCCACGTCGTTGGCAATACTGAAGGTGGTCAGCGAACCACGCGTCATCAGCATCTGTTTACCAATGTGCACCACTTCAATCAGCTTGGTGGGGTTAGAGTCGAGATCCACCATGTTGCCTGCTTCCTTCGCCGCCTGGGTCCCGGAGTTCATGGCGACCGCCACGTCGGCTTGCGCCAGCGCCGGGGCGTCATTGGTTCCGTCGCCGGTCATCGCTACCAGACGACCTTCCGCCTGATACTGACGAATCAGCGCCAGCTTGGCTTCCGGCGTGGCTTCAGCTAAGAAGTCATCTACCCCGGCTTCTGCCGCAATCGCGGCGGCGGTTAAACGGTTATCGCCGGTGATCATCACCGTTTTGATGCCCATTTTGCGTAGTTGGGCAAAACGTTCTTTGATTCCGCCTTTTACGATATCTTTCAGGGCAATCACGCCCAGTACGTGGGAGCCTTCGGCAACCACCAGCGGTGTAGCGCCTAGGCGTGCGACGTTTTCGACCTTCTGCTCCACGTCGGCAGGGAAGTGGCCGCCGTTGGCTTCGACGTGACGACGAATAGCATCGACCGACCCTTTGCGGATCATGCGGTTGTCGATGTTGATCCCGCTCATCCGACTTTGGGCGGTAAACGGTACAAAGGTGGCGTGTAGCGATTGCACGTCGCGAATACGCAGATTAAAGCGCTGTTTTGCCAGAATCACGATACTGCGGCCTTCAGGGGTTTCATCGGCCAGAGATGAAAGCTGCGCGGCGTCGGCCAGCGTTTTTTCGTCCACGCCCTGGGCGGGCAGGAAATCTGAAGCCTGGCGGTTACCCAGCGTAATGGTGCCGGTTTTGTCCAGCAGCAGTACGTCCACGTCGCCCGCGGCCTCTACTGCACGTCCGCTGGTGGCGATGACGTTCGCGCCCAGCATGCGGCTCATCCCGGCGACGCCAATTGCGGAGAGTAGCCCGCCGATGGTGGTGGGGATCAGACACACCAGCAGGGCAACCAGTACCGTGACGCTGACCGCGCTACCACCCCAGGCGGAAAACGGCCACAGCGTGGCGGTCGCCAGCAGAAAAACGATGGTCAGGGCTATTAAAAGGATCGTCAGGGCGATTTCATTCGGCGTTTTACGCCGCTGCGCGCCTTCAACCATGGCGATCATTCGGTCGAGGAACGTTTCACCAGGGTTTACGCTACATTCAATCACCAGCCAGTCGGAGAGGATGCGGGTCCCGCCGGTGACGGAGGCGAAATCACCACCGGATTCACGAATGACCGGCGCGGATTCACCGGTAATGGCGCTTTCATCCACCGATGCGCCACCTTCGATGACTTCGCCGTCACACGGGATAATATCGCCCGCTTCTACTAACACGATATCTCCTTTGCGCAAATCCTCCGCCGGAACGTGATCCATGGCGGCACCGTATTTCGGTTCGCGGAGTTTGCGAGCAAAAGCGGTTTTCTTCACTCCTTTCAGACTGTTAGCCTGAGCCTTACTGCGTCCTTCCGCCAGCGCTTCGGCAAAGTTGGCGAACAGAACGGTGACCCACAGCCACAGACTTATCGCGCCGGTAAACCACGGATTGCCTTGCATATGGCCTGTGGCCATTGCCAACGTTAACAGGGTTGTCAGCAGACTGCCCAGCCAGACGAT
Source organism: Citrobacter sp. Cpo091 (assembly GCF_030332645.1). Taxonomy (NCBI): domain Bacteria; kingdom Pseudomonadati; phylum Pseudomonadota; class Gammaproteobacteria; order Enterobacterales; family Enterobacteriaceae; genus Citrobacter; species Citrobacter sp. Cpo091. The sequence goes on along the minus strand of NZ_JAOWHL010000034.1, from coordinate 230,322 downwards.
AAACATCACCGGATTGCGCCACTGGGTATGTGGGCTTAATTTTTTCACGGCGTCCATCAGCGCCTGTGCGACCAGAGAGGGTTCGAACAGCGCCAGTTGCTTGCGACTCATAGTCATGTGCTCCGCATCACTCAGTGTAATGACAGGTATTCTGCGACCGGGCCAAGCGCCAGGGCAGGAACAAAGGTGAGGGCGCCAACCAGTAACACCGTACCGATTAACAACCCGACAAACAGTGCACCGTGAGTAGGCAGCGTGCCTGGACTTGCTGGCTGGATCTTTTTACTGACCAGCGATCCGGCAATTGCCATCACGGGAATGATCACGCCGAAACGGCCGAAGAACATGCACAGGGCCAGCAGACAGTTCCAGAACGGGCTGTTGGCGCTTAATCCGGCGAAGGCGCTGCCGTTGTTGTTCGCGGCAGACGATACGGCGTACAACACCTCACTAAAGCCATGTGGACCAGGATTGAGCATGGCGCTGCGTCCGGCGTCGCTCATCATCGCTATCGCCGTACCGAGCAGCACCAGCGCAGGGGTGACCAGAATCGCCAGTGCGGTCATTTTCATTTCGCGCACGTCTATTTTCTTACCCAGATATTCCGGCGTGCGACCAATCATCAGGCCCGCGATAAACACCGCCAATAACACGAACAGCAACATGCCGTACAGGCCCGAACCGACACCACCGAAGACCACTTCGCCAATCTGCATTAGCCACATCGGCACCATCCCGCCCAGCGCGGTGAAGGAGTCATGCATCGCATCGACAGCGCCGCAAGATGCCGCTGTCGTCACGACGGAAAAAAGACTCGTAGCCAGCACGCCAAAGCGGCTTTCTTTGCCTTCCATGTTGATATTACTGTCTGCACCGAATGCCATCAGGTGCGGGTTGCCTTGAACTTCGGCCCACATCACCACGGCTACGCAGACTACAAATATCAGCGACATGGCCCACAGCAGGGTCCGCCCCTGGCGACGATCGCCAACCACATCACCAAAGGCAAAACACAGCGCGGTAGGAATTAAGAAAATGGCCAGCATCTGTACCAGATTGGTCAACGCGGTAGGGTTTTCAAACGGATGTGATGAGTTAGCGTTAAAGAACCCGCCCCCGTTAGTGCCAAGCATCTTAATCGCTTCCTGTGAGGCGACGGGCCCCATCGGCAGCAGCTGTTTCACCCCTTCAAGGGTAGTAATGGGCTGATAGGGCAACACGTTTTGCAGCACACCTTGCTGAATGAAGAACAACGCAATGAGCAATGCAATGGGGAGCAGGATCCACAGCGTAATGCGAACCAGATCGACCCAGGCGTTGCCCAGCGTGTTCATACTCTGGCGAGTAAAGGCACGGGCCAGGGCAAAAATCACCGCAATCCCGGTTGCCGCTGACAGGAAGTTCTGCACGGTCAGCCCGACCATCTGGCTGAAGTAGCTTAAGGTGGTTTCGCCAGCATAGGATTGCCAGTTGGTGTTGGTGACAAAACTTACCGCCGTGTTGAGCGCCAAATCCCACGAAAGCCCAGGTAGCTGTTGCGGATTTAGCGGCAGCAGGTTTTGCGCCATCAGCATTGAAAACAGGACCAGCAACCCCAGCACATTGAGCGCGAGGATCGCCAACAGATACTGCCGCCAGTTCATCTCCTGCTGCGAGATGCCCAGACCGCGCCAGAGCAGATGTTCCACGCCAGCCAGGCCCGGCAGGGACGTATTATTGATCAGCCGAGCCAAGCCAAAACCCAGCGGTCTGGCGATGATAAACAGTACCAGCAAGAAACTGGCAATGAGTAAAAATCCTTGGGCCGCCATCAGAACGCCTCCGCATTAATCAGGGCATACACCAGATAACCTAATAATAAAAAGACCAGCACAATGCCGGTTATCACGCCTGCACTCACGGTGCACCTCCAGTGGCATAAATGTGATAACCAGAGCGTAGATTTTTGCTTGCAAAGATTTCGCAAAAATCAGTGGGAGGGGTGTAAAAAAAGTATAAAAATGGCAAAGACCATTATTTAACTAATGATTAGTATTAATTTAACTTTTATGTAACTTAATTACGGTTTTTAGCTAAACGGAGCATCAATAGATAAAAATAAGTGGTCGGATGAGTAGCAAAATTACACACAAGGCGGTATTATTTTCATCAGTTAACCAAGTTTATTTTTCCGGTGCGATTCACCGAACAGATATATGGGAGAGGATTATGGACTTTTATAAAGAATATCCAGCACACATTGTTTTCTTGCGCCGTACCTTTGCCGTTGTGGCGGGCGTGCTGGCGCTGCCGGTCATGTTGTTCTGGAAAGACCGCGCCCGTTTTTACAGCTATCTGCACCGCGTCTGGTCCAAAACTAGTGATAAACCGGTGTGGATGGAGCAGGCTGAAAAAGCCACCTGCGACTTCTATTAAGTTGTCGTTATTGTTCAAGAAAACCGCCAACAGCAATGTGGCGGTTTTTTTATACGCCGACGTCTACACTTATCTGAGTAACGGATAAGGAGTGGCGATGAGCACGAGAATTCCTGTTGGTATCCGCACCTGTCTGACCACAGAAGCGAGTGAGGCACCTCAGTTCGACGAAAATACATTAATTCGTGTTTACGCTTTGCATGAATTGCACCGCCTGCGTCAGCGAAAATTAACGCGAGGCGCATTAATTGACTATCATACCCGCTACAAACTGGTACTACTGGCGCATTCCCAGCCAGAGTATCGGGAGCTTGGCCCCTTCGTTGCCGCAATCCATGAATGGCAAGATCTCGATGCTTTTTTTACCGAGTATCGCCTACGATTGACCCATCTGTTATTAAATCCTGCTACCCGGCGTAACCATACCAATGTATTGATGCACGTACAGGGCTATTTCCGTAATCAGCTCGATCTGCATCAACGTCAGGAATTGACCTCGATAATCGATAACTATCGACGCGAGGCGCAGCCGCTACTTGCACCCTTAATGCTCCTCAAACACTATATGGCTGAGCACCCGAACACCTGGTTGTCCGGGCAACGTTATTTTGAACTCTGGCCTGCGATTTGGCGTTTACAGGGCAATGATTAATTTTTATCAGGGAGTGTTATGACCACGCATCTGGTCTGGTTTCGGCGTGATTTACGCCTGCATGACAATCTCGCGCTGGTGGCGGCTTGTCGGGATCGTTCTGCACATGTACTCGCGCTCTATATCTCCACGCCTGAACAGTGGAAGGCGCATGATATGGCCCCACGTCAGGCGGCATTGGTTAACGCGCAGTTGAACGCGTTGCAAACGGCGCTGGCAGAAAAGGGCATCCCGCTTCTGTTTCATGAAGTCGGTGATTTTGCGACCAGTGTGGAAACCGTCAAAAACGTCTGCGTACAGCATGGCGTCAGTCGAATATTTTATAACTATCAATATGAAATAAACGAACGCCAGCGTGATGCTGCCGTTGAAAAGTCAATACCTCAGGTGGTGTGCGAAGGGTTTGACGACAGCGTGATCCTGCCTCCGGGGGCGGTCATGACCGGTAATCACGAGATGTATAAAGTCTTTACGCCGTTTAAAAATGCCTGGCTGAAGCGGATAAAAGACGGGATCCCAGAATGTGTCAGTGCGCCGAAGGTGAGAGAAAGCGGTGCTCTTGACTCTCCATTAACATCCATCACGCTGAGCTACCCGCAGCAGGATTTTGATTCGCAGCAATTTCCGGCAGAAGAAAAATTGGCCATCGCGCAGTTACGCCATTTTTGCCAGCAGGCCGCCGGAGAATATGAACAACTGCGTGACTTTCCAGCGATTGATGGAACCAGTCGATTATCCGCGAGCCTGGCGACAGGTGGACTATCACCGCGCCAGTGCCTGAATCGACTGCTCGTGGAGCAGCCGCAGGCGCTTGAGGATGGGGCAGGCAGCGTTTGGTTGAATGAGCTTATCTGGCGCGAATTTTATCGTCATCTGATGACTTACCATCCGGCGCTGTGTCGGTATCAAGCTTTTATTCGCTGGACCGATCGCGTGCAATGGCAGAATAATCCGACGCATTTGCAGGCCTGGAAAACAGGGAATACGGGCTACCCCATTGTGGATGCGGCCATGCGTCAGCTCAACGCCACGGGCTGGATGCATAATCGTTTACGAATGATTACCGCCAGTTTTTTAGTGAAAGACCTGCTGATCGACTGGCGTAAAGGCGAACAATATTTCATGTCGCAACTGATCGATGGCGACCTGGCGGCCAATAACGGCGGCTGGCAGTGGGCAGCCTCAACCGGAACCGACGCCGCACCGTATTTCCGTATCTTTAACCCCACGACGCAGGGCGAAAAATTTGATCGTGACGGTGAGTTTATCCGCCAGTGGGTGCCGGAACTGCGCGACGTGCCGGGTAAAGCCATTCATGAACCGTGGTCGTGGGCTGAAAAAGCGCAGGTAACACTGAGTTATCCTCGCCCGATTGTGGATCATCAACAGGCAAGGCTGGCGACACTGGCGGCATATGAGGTGGCGCGTAAGGGATAAACGCGCAGCGGATTTCTGCGTAATACCTTCCAGCAGAATGAATATGTTGCAGTGGGGGGCATTTAGCGTTGAAGCGTGTACGCAAGGCTGCTAATGCCTTGATGAAGAGGTTTTCCGCCAGCAGTAAAGTGCAGTCATCTTCATTCAGGTGACGGAATTTGATGACAACACCAACGACATCTACACCGCACGATGCGGTATTTAAAACGTTTTTACATCATCCAGAAACAGCTCGGGACTTCCTCGAAATTCATCTACCCGCAGATCTGCAAACGCTTTGCGATTTAAATACGCTGAAGCTGGAGTCAGAAAGCTTTATTGAAGCGGATTTACGTACCCGCTACTCCGACGTGCTCTGGTCTGTGCATACGCACGATGGTGAAGGTTATGTATACGTGGTTATAGAACACCAGAGTTCAGCCGATCCGCATATGGCTTTTCGTCTGCTGCGTTACGCAATAGCGGCGATGCAGCGTCATTTGGATGCCGGGCACAAAGAACTGCCGATTGTGATACCCATGCTGTTTTATCATGGCTGTCGAAGTCCGTATCCGTACTCACTGTGCTGGCTTGATGCGTTTACCGATCCTGTAACGGCACGGCAACTTTATGCCAGCGCATTTCCATTGGTGGATATCACAGTGGTGCCCGATGACGAAATCATGGCTCACAGGCGAATGGCACTGCTGGAACTAATGCAAAAACATATCCGTCAGCGGGATTTGATGGGGCTGGTAGATCAACTGGCCACGCTGTTACTTACAGGGTGCGCTAATGACACGCAACTACAGGCGATGTTTAATTACATCCTGCAATCCGGCGATGAATCTCGCTTTAATGAATTTATACAAGAGATGGTGCAACGGATCCCCCAACATAAGGAGAAGCTGATGACGATTGCCGAGCGGTTACGCTTAGATGGATTACAGGAAGGGTTGCAGCGAGGCAAACGAGAAGCCGCATTACGTATAGCGCAAACTATGTTGGAGCAGGGAATAGATCGCAACATGGTGCTTCTGGTTACAGGTCTTTCTGAAGAGGAGTTGACTGCCAGCCATGCGTAATTCCTGAAAAAAAGCCCGAATCAGATTACATCATCGGGCCCCTACACTCAGGATTCTACCGCCAGTGAACGGTTTCTGAACTTAAGCGACTGGTACAGCCAAATCATCAGCACCAGCACCACACAGGCCAGCGCACCCCAGGTAATTTCACTAAAGACATCAATATAGGCATTGATGGAGTAGTTGATAGCGCCGGCAGCATCAAACGAGCCTTGTGAGGTCTGATCGGCGATAACGCCTGCCAGGTAATTGGCGATGGCACCGGAAAGCAGCATATAAATGCCGGTTAATACGCCGGTAACACCAGGGATCTCAATACGCGTAATTTGTGACATTGCTACCGGATCGATAAACAGTTCGGCAAAGCCCATGACCGCCAACCCAAGTACCATCAGCGGCATGGAAGAGTGGCCGTAAGCAGCGGACCAGCGAGCGCTCAAGGTTAGAATACAGAACCCAGCGCTCATTAAGCCGAGGCCAAGGGCAAATTTACCCCAGATACGTACGGTACGATTGCCACTCACGCTTTCTTTGACTACCCACGCCAGTACGATACCGCACAGCATAACGGCAAAAGCGTTAACCGACTGGAACATCGCGGTAGGGACGGAATACCCCAGAATATCGCGGTTAACGAAGCGGTCGATATACAGGCTGATCGAACTGCCGCCCTGTTGAGCAAAGGCCCAAAACAACAGGCTGAAGAAGGTCAGCGTGACGATAAGCCCCAGCTCTTTGCGCTGTTTCTGCGTCTGTGCCTGGCGATAAATCTTCGCCAGAACTGCCAGACCAATAACAGTGGCAACTATCAGTGCGTAAACGGACCACTCTTTCCAGAACAGCACGGTAATCAGCAGCGGTGCGGCAACCAACAAAACTAACAGCCAGGCCCAGTTTGGCAGAATAAAGGTTTTAGCACAGAGAACGGCCTTGTTGACGCCGGTGGTGTGGGCGAAATGGCGATTACCACATAAGAATATCACCAGCCCTGCCAGCATGCCGATGGCAGCCAGCGCAAAGCCCATCGCCCAGCTGTATTCTTCCTGCACGTAGCCACAGGCAATAGGGGCAATAATCGAACCTATGTTACCAGCAGCGTAAAGCAGAGAGAATCCACCGTCGCGACGCGGGTCTTCAGGTTGATACAACTCGCCCAACAGGCAACTGATATTTGATTTAAACAGACCGTAGCCGCAGACAATTATCGCCAGCGACAAATAGAGGAACGCCGGGGCCATTTCGCTGGCACCCAATACCAGATGTCCTACCGCCATTAAAAATGCGCCGATCATCACCGCCATTCGATTGCCGAGCACTTTATCGGCCAGGTATCCCCCGAGAATAGGGGTGACATAGACCAGCGAGCAGTAGGCGCTGAACAGTTCATATGCGTGATTATCGTCGTACTTAAGCTGGTTAGTGAGATACAGGATCAGCAGCGCACGCATGCCGTAAAAACTGAAGTATTCCCAGATTTGTAGCGCGACAACGTAGTATATCGCCCGTGGTTGAGATGCTTGTTTATTCATTATTTTCTCGAAGTAAATGCCTCGCGACTGGCTGAACGTGCTGCGCGAGTGTGTTTCCTTAAAGTTGTAACTTTGATACAGATCTGATTATTTTTGCAATATGCTGTCTGATTGCATAAATATACATGAATTAGATCGCGTAGTGGTAAGCAAATCACGTTCAAAGCGGGTGTGATTGTTTCTTTATGTGTCAGTGAAATGGCTATCGACGAACGCAGGCGGGAACGCTATTTTAACCTAAGCTGTGTTGCTGATTGGGCAGGCAGAAATGATGACTACGAGGACGATGATGAAAAACACCGAACTGGAACAACTGATCAACGACAAACTAAACAGCGCCGCCATTAGCGATTATGCGCCGAATGGTTTGCAGGTTGAGGGCAAAGAGACGGTGCATAAAATCGTGACCGGTGTGACTGCAAGCCAGGCATTGCTGGACGAGGCGGTACGCCAGCAAGCGGATGCGGTTATTGTTCACCACGGCTATTTCTGGAAAGGCGAATCTCCGGTTATTCGCGGCATGAAGCGCAATCGTCTGAAAACGCTGTTAGAAAATGATATCAACCTGTATGGCTGGCACTTGCCGCTGGATGCACACCCGGAATTGGGGAATAACGCGCAGTTGGCCGCGCTGTTGGGAATCACCGTTATGGGGGAAATTGAACCGCTGGTGCCATGGGGAGAACTCTCCATGCCGGTTCCGGGGCTGGAGCTGGCATCGTGGATTGAAGCGCGTTTAGGCCGTAAACCGTTATGGTGCGGTGATACCGGGCCGGAGAAAGTTCAGCGCGTTGCCTGGTGTACCGGTGGCGGTCAAAGTTTTATTGATAGCGCAGCCCGATTTGGTGTCGACGCCTTTATTACCGGTGAAGTCTCTGAGCAAACCATTCACTCAGCCCGCGAGCAGGGGCTGCATTTTTATGCTGCCGGTCACCATGCGACCGAACGCGGCGGCATTCGCGCATTAAGCGAATGGCTGAATGAAAATACCGATCTGGACGTAACCTTTATCGATATACCTAATCCAGCGTAATAAAGAGGGATGAAAGTGCAGCGAGCGCGTTGTTATCTGTTAGGTGAAACGGCGGTGGTTCTTGAACTGGAGCCCCCCATCACGCTGGCGACTCAGAAACGCATCTGGCGTCTGGCTCAGCGTTTAGTTGACGCCCCGAATGTGCTTGAAGCTATTCCGGGAATGAACAATATCACGGTTACTCTACGCGACCCGCAAACGCTGGCGCTGGATGCGATTGAACGCCTGCAGCGCTGGTGGGAAGAGAGCGAAGCACTGGAGCCGGATTCACGTTTTATTGAAATACCTGTGACCTATGGTGGTGAGTTTGGCCCTGATCTGGCAGAGGTCGCCCGACACAGTGGATTAAGCGACAAGCAGGTCGTCGAACTTCATGCGTCAGTTGACTATGTGGTGTGGTTTATCGGTTTTCAGCCGGGATTTCCCTATCTCGGGAGCTTACCTGAACAGCTGCATACCCCCAGACGTGCGGAACCGCGTTTGCTTGTTCCGGCAGGTTCTGTCGGTATCGGTGGATCTCAAACGGGGATCTACCCGCTTGCCACACCCGGTGGATGGCAATTGATTGGGCGTACCTCCGTTTCGTTATTTGATCCAAAACGGGAGGAGCCGATTCTGTTACGGGCTGGCGATACCGTGCGTTTTGTCCCGCAGAAGGAGGGGATATGTTAAACATCATCCGCGCTGGCATGTACACCTCAGTACAGGACGGGGGACGCCATAGTTTTCGTCAATCCGGAATTAGTCACTGTGGCGCGCTGGATAAACCGGCGCTGAACGTGGCTAACCTGCTGGTGGGTAATGATGCGAATGCCGCAGCGCTGGAAATCACTCTGGGGCAACTGGTGGTGGAGTTTGAAGCCGATGGCTGGTTTGCCCTGACCGGTGCCGGATGCGAAGCGCATCTGGATCGAACTCCCGTATGGAGCGGATGGCGGTTACCGGTAAAAGCCGGGCAGCGTCTGACGCTAAAACGTCCTCTTCATGGCATGCGCAGTTATCTGGCGGTAGCGGGCGGTATCGATGTTCCCGAAGTGATGGGCTCGCGTAGTACCGATCTGAAAGTGGGCATTGGTGGGTTTGAAGGGCGTCTGCTGCGTGATGGCGATCGACTGGCGATTGGCATATCTACCCGGCAATTCAGCGGGCCACAAGGTGTAAAACAACTGATGTGGGGTAATCTCATTCGCGCACTGCCCGGCCCTGAATATCAGGAGTTTGATGAGGTATCGCAGGCCTCTTTCTGGCGCTCGCCGTGGCAGCTTAGCCCGCAAAGTAACCGTATGGGGTATCGTCTTCAGGGGCAGCCGCTGACGCGCACGACCGATCGCGAGCTGCTGTCGCATGGTTTGCTCCCCGGCGTGGTGCAGGTTCCGCATAATGGCCAGCCAATCGTGCTGATGAACGATGCTCAGACGACGGGTGGCTATCCGCGCATCGCCTGTATTATCGAGGCAGATATGTATCATCTGGCGCAGATCCCGCTCGGTCAGCCGATTCATTTTGTGCAGTGTTCGCTGGAGGAAGCGCTGAAGGCGCGGTACGACCAGCAGCGTTATCTGGAACAGTTGGCATGGCGACTTAACAATGAAAATTGATCTCAATGCAGACCTCGGTGAGGGATGTGCGAACGATGCAGCGTTGCTGCAATTGGTGTCATCTGCCAACATCGCCTGTGGGTTTCACGCCGGCGATGCGCAAACTATGCTCTTAAGCGTGCGTGATGCGTTAAAAAATGGTGTGGCGGTAGGCGCGCACCCCAGCTTTCCGGATCGGGAAAATTTTGGTCGTAGCGCCATGACCCTGCCTGCACAAACGGTGTATGCACAGACGCTGTATCAAATTGGCGCGCTGGCTGCCATCACGCGGGCAGAAGGCGGTGTGATGCGCCATGTCAAACCGCATGGCATGCTCTATAACCAGGCGGCGAAAGATCCTCAATTGGCTGATGCGATTGCGAAAGCGGTTCATGCCTGTGATCCGTCGCTGGTTCTGGTCGGGCTGGCGGGAAGCGAACTGATTCGCGCTGGAGAACACTATGGCTTGATAACGCGTCAAGAGGTTTTTGCCGATCGGGGTTATCAGGCCGATGGCAGTCTGGTGCCACGTAACCAGCCGGGCGCACTGATTGAGGATGAAGAGCAGGCGCTGGCGCAAACGTTAGAAATGGTGCAATCCGGCAGAGTAAAAAGCCAAAGTGGAACATGGGCAAGCGTGACCGCCCAGACGGTATGCATTCATGGGGATGGCGAGCACGCACTCGCTTTTGCCCGTCGCTTGCGTAGCGCCTTTAATGCATGCAATATTGAAATTGGTGCATAAGATTTACCATACAAAACAACAATATATTACACAACAACATATACGGGAATGAATTATGGGAGAGGTAATTTCTCTCTGGCCATTGACGGGGATCGCCGTCATCGTGGTCGGATTTCTTTTACGTTTTAATCCGGTATTGGTGGTTATTATTGCCGGGATCGTCACGGGACTGGCGGCGCATATGCCGATCGCCACCATCCTCGAGAAGCTGGGTGAAGGTTTTCTTAACACCCGCAACCTGCCGTTTATCCTGCTGATCCCGCTGGCGGTTATTGGCCTGCTGGAACGTCACGGACTCAAAGAGCGTGCTCAGGCGTGGATTGCGAAAATCCGCAGTGCCACCAGTGGCCGTCTGCTTATTGTCTATCTGTTCATTCGCGAAGCGACCGCTGCGTTAGGGTTGACCAGTCTGGGGGGGCATCCGCAGATGGTGCGCCCGCTGCTGGCGCCAATGGCGGAAGGGGCCGCCGAGAAAAATCACGGAGAGATACCCGGCGCGGTTCGCTATCGCCTGCGCGCAATGTCAGCGGCGACCGATAACGTCGGGCTGTTTTTCGGTGAAGATATCTTTGTTGCCTTCGGCGCGATCATATTCATGCACAACTTTATGCTGGAGTCTGGAGGGATCCAGACCGAACCTCTGCATATCGCCTTGTGGGGGATCCCAACGGCAATTTGTGCTTTCCTGATCCACGGCACGCGTTTGTGGCGTCTGGATAGCTATTTGCAACGTGAGGTGGCGAAAGCAAATGCCGCAGCGAAAGGGGAAGCGAAATGAATTTTCAACAAAGCTATCTCTACTGGCTGGCAGGTGCGGTATTACTGATTGTGGCGCTGATGTCCTGGCAGGACAAAGCAAACCCGCGCCGTTTCACCACAGGCCTGTTTTGGGGCATATATGGCGTACTGTTTCTGCTTGGTGACTGGACATACTCGCTGTTTGGCGATAAACGCGCAGTGCATATTGCCGTCGGCGTTGCGGTGGTCGTGCTGGCCCTGATCGCGGGTTTTGGCGGTGTGAAGCTGGGAAGCTACCATCAACGCACGCAGCAACAGCGCGAAGAAAGCGCCAGCCGCCTGGGCAACCGCCTGTTTTTCCCAGCGTTGGCGATCCCGGTGGTAACGGTCATTGGCGTACTGATGTTCAACCATATTCCGGGCTTACAGGATGCGCTGTTCGGGCCGGGTAATCACGCCACTCTGGTGACGCTCTTTTCAATGACAGCGGGTTCGTTGATTGGTCTGGCGATGGCGATAAAAATGACCCATGAGCGGGTGCATCAACCGATTCAGGAGGCACGCCGTCTGCTGGACTCCATTGGCTGGGCGTTCATTTTGCCGCAGATTCTGGCTACGCTTGGGCTGCTGTTTACAGCGGCGGGTGTCGGTAGCGGCATTTCATACCTGACGCAGGAATATCTGGCGGTGGATAGTCGCTTTATCGCGGTGGCGGTGTACACCATCGGCATGGCATTGTTGACCATGGTTATGGGTAATGCGTTTGCTGCTTTCCCGATCGTGACCGCTGGGATTGGCATTCCGATCCTCGTACTGCAACACGGCGGCAACCCAGCGGTAATGGCGGCGATAGGTATGTTCTCCGGCTATTGTGGGACGCTGATGACGCCGATGGCGGCGAACTTTAATATTGTTCCTGCAGCGTTGCTGGAACTACCGGACAAAAATGCGGTGATTAAAGCGCAGGTGCCAACCGGCGTACTGCTGCTACTGGTCAACGTGTTCCTGATGTATTTCCTGATGTTCCTGTAAGGAGGAAGGATGAAAACAGTACTCATCACGGGATTTGAACCCTTTGGCGGCGAGTCAGTTAACCCTTCCTGGGAAGTGGTCTCGAGCCTCGACAATGCTATTATCGGCGGATGCCGTGTTATTGCCCGCCAACTACCGTGTGTCTTTGGCGAGTCTCTCGCTGTACTCAACGCCGCGATTGACGCGTTGTCGCCATCACTGGTGCTGGCGGTGGGGCAGGCGGGTGGTCGCACGGATATCACCGTGGAACGCGTGGCGATTAACGTTGACGATGCGCGTATTGCGGATAATCAGGGGCAACAGCCGGTCGATGTGCCGATTGTGGTCGATGGCCCGGCGGCATGGTTTAGTACGTTGCCGATTAAAGCGATGGTTGTCTCCATGCGCAACGCGGGAATTCCGGCCTCGGTTTCCCAGACTGCGGGTACTTTCGTGTGTAACCATGTGATGTATGGCCTGCTGCATAAACTACGCGACGTACCGGCGGTGAAGGGCGGCTTTATTCATATCCCTTATTTGCCGCAACAGGCTGCGCAGCATCCCGGGGCGCCAAGTATGGCGACAGAAACGGTGCGCCGTGCGCTGGAGATTGCGATTGCCACCGCCTTGCAGGTGGAAAGCGATATCGCAGTGACGGGCGGCGCAACACATTAACAAAGGACAGTATTATGCCTGAAGGCCCGGAGATCCGCCGCGCGGCGGATAACCTGGAGGCGGCAGTCAAAGGCAAACCCCTGACGGATGTCTGGTTTGCCTTTGAGCAGTTAAAACCGTATCAATCTCAACTGATTGGGCAACGTGTTACCCAGCTTGAAACGCGGGGGAAAGCATTACTGACCCATTTTTCTAATGGCCTGACGCTGTACAGTCACAATCAGCTCTATGGCGTGTGGCGAGTGGTGGATACCGGCAAAATTCCGCAAACTTCGCGGATACTGCGTGTCAGGCTGCAGACACACGACAAAACTATCCTGCTCTATAGCGCGTCTGATATCGAAATGCTGACGCCAGAACAGCTCTCCACCCATCCGTTCCTGCAACGGGTAGGGCCAGATGTACTGGATTTACGTTTAACGCCCGATGAGGTTAAAGCGCGTCTGTTATCTCCGCGTTTTCGCAATCGCCAGTTTTCTGGTCTGCTACTGGACCAGGCATTTCTGGCTGGATTAGGTAACTACCTGCGGGTAGAGATCCTTTGGCAGGTTGGGTTGACCGGGCAGCATAAAGCGTCGCAGCTTAGTGATGAGCAACTGGATCAACTGGCACATGCGCTGCTTGATATTCCGCGGTTGTCTTATACTACCCGCGGCCTGGTCGATGAGAATAAACATCACGGTGCGTTGTTTCGCTTCAAGGTCTTTCATCGGGACGGCGAAACCTGTGAGCGTTGTGGTGGAATAATCGAGAAAACGATGCTCTCTTCGCGCCCCTTTTACTGGTGCCCGGGTTGTCAGCACTAAGCGGGTTGTTTTGGTGCGTGCACCGAAATAAAACGCGCGACTGCGGGGCCAGTTAACAAAATGCTGAACAGTCGCAGGGTTTGCATCGCCATGATGAGCGCCATATCAGCGTGGCTTCCTGCGGCGATCACCGCAACAGAATCCACTCCTCCAGGACTGGTTGCCAGATAGGCAGTGAGAAAATCGATCTGCATGTAATGCGCCAGTCCCCAGGCCATGGCTGCGCAGATCGCCATCAGTGAAAAAATGGACAACAGGATCTGTGGCAGTGGTCGTAACGCCATCAAAAAGATCTGCTTGTCAAAGCCAAGACCGATTTGCCAGCCAATTGACATATAGGCTATTGCCAGTAGCCATTCCGGCAGTTCAATCACCATCACTCCGCTTGCATTCAGCATGGCACCCACCAGCATTGGCAATAGCATAACGCCAGAGGGAATACGCAGTAGGCGCCCAGCCGTGCCGGCAACGGCGGCCAGCATCAGAGTGCTGAAAAGATTGCCGCTTAGCGGCGGAAACCAGATGATTTGTTCACTGACCGTTTGGGCCTGGTCGCCCATCACCAGCCGGGTGACCAGCGCTGCCGCGCCGACCACCAACAGTACGCGCAGATACTGCATAAACGCCACCAGCCGGATGTCGGCGCCATAATCCTGGGCCATTGCGACCATTGCCGCTGCACCGCCTGGTGACGAGCCCCACGCACCAGTATTCCCAGGTAGATTACTATAGCGAACCAGCAGCCAGCCGATTATCGCGCTGCTGATAAGAGTTGCCAGCAGGATAACAATCACCATCGGCCAGTGGGCTGCAAGGGTTGTAAAGATTGAACCAGTCAGATTTTGGGCAATCATACAGCCGAGAATCGCCTGTGCGCCAAGAAATGTGCAGCGAGGAGGATGCAGCGAGATGCCGCGCATACTGAAGATGATGCCGACGATCATCGAACCGAGCAGCAAGGGGCCTGGAAGATGGATAAACAGAAAGAGCAGGGAAAGAAGGAGCGATAGCACAAACAACAGGCTCCACTGCAAAACAGGCATCCCATGCTCCTGAGTAAAATGTGAGAAATCTCAGTAAATCATAGAGAAAGCACGATAAGAATAAAATAATGTGGATCAAATAAAAACAGGCCGGACATAGGCATCACTGCTTTATCCGGCCTGGGAGCGTTTATAACTTTAAGCCGGACAAGCGCTAGCGCCATCCGGCAGACAATTAACGCTTAATATCAGACTTAAAATCGCGCTTGTCGTAGCCGGTGTACAGCTGACGCGGACGCGCGATTTTCATGCCGTCGGTGTGCATTTCGTTCCAGTGTGCAATCCAGCCAACGGTACGTGCCATGGCGAAGATAACGGTGAACATGGAGGACGGAATGCCCATCGCTTTCAGGATGATGCCGGAGTAGAAGTCTACGTTCGGGTAGAGTTTCTTCTCGATGAAGTACGGGTCGTTGAGCGCAATGTGCTCAAGTTCCATCGCCACTTCCAGCAGATCATCTTTGGTGCCCAGTTCTTTCAGTACTTCATGGCAGGTTTCACGCATGACAGTAGCGCGCGGGTCATAGTTTTTATAAACACGGTGACCAAAGCCCATCAGGCGGAAGGAATCATTCTTGTCTTTCGCGCGGCGAACAAATTCCGGAATGTGTTTAACAGAGCTGATTTCTTCCAGCATTTTCAGCGCAGCTTCGTTTGCGCCGCCGTGTGCCGGTCCCCACAGGGAAGCAATACCTGCCGCGATGCAGGCAAACGGGTTAGCGCCAGAAGAGCCCGCGGTACGTACGGTAGAGGTTGAGGCGTTCTGTTCGTGGTCAGCGTGCAGGATTAAGATACGGTCCATTGCGCGTTCCAGAATCGGATTCACTTCGTATTTTTCGCACGGCGTAGAGAACATCATGTTCAGGAAGTTACCGGCGTAGGAGAGATCGTTACGTGGGTACACGAACGGCTGCCCGATGGAATATTTGTAGCACATCGCTGCCATGGTTGGCATTTTGGACAGCAGGCGGAAGGCGGCGATTTCACGGTGACGCGCGTTGTTTACATCCAGCGAGTCATGATAGAACGCTGCCAGCGCTCCGGTTACACCGCACATAACGGCCATCGGGTGAGAGTCGCGGCGGAAACCGTGGAACAGACGGGTGATCTGCTCGTGGATCATGGTATGGCGAGTGACTGTGGTTTTGAACTCGTCGTACTCTTCCTGCGTCGGTTTTTCGCCGTACAGCAGGATATAACACACTTCCAGATAGTTGGACTCGGTCGCCAGTTGGTCAATCGGGAAGCCGCGATGCAGCAAAACACCTTCGTCACCGTCGATGAAAGTAATTTTGGATTCGCAGGATGCGGTAGAGGTGAAACCTGGGTCAAAAGTAAACATCCCTTTTGAGCCAAGGCTACGAATATCAATAACATCTTGACCGAGCGTACCTTTCAGCACATCCAGTTCAATAGCAGCGTCACCATTTAGAGTGAGTTTTGCTTTAGTATCAGCCATTTACGGTCTCCTTAGCGCCTTATTGCTTAAGACTGCCGGAACTTAAATTTGCCTTCGTGCATCAATAAACCGTTACCAGTTTGTTATTTGGCTCGCCGCTCTGCGAAAGAGGGGATGACCTGGGTACAGAGCTATGGGCGCTTGCAGGTAAAACGGTCTTTTCATGGCGAATAAACTGCAAATCAAGAACTTAGCAATCCGAATTATTTAACCTGTCTATCACTAATAACTGTCCTGAAGGTATTGGTCAATACTTCCACACTGTTACATAACTAAATCTCCGGTGAAAGAGTGACCCCATAACTTTTACGCATTATATGCTTTTTCTGGTGTCGTTTGTAACAACTTTGTTTAATGATTGTCAAATCAGATGATTAAAAATTAAAATAATGTTGTTATCGTGACCTATGTCACTGTTCGGGATAAAACCC
This sequence comes from Citrobacter sp. Cpo091, assembly GCF_030332645.1. Lineage (NCBI taxonomy): Bacteria > Pseudomonadati > Pseudomonadota > Gammaproteobacteria > Enterobacterales > Enterobacteriaceae > Citrobacter > Citrobacter sp. Cpo091. Next base: position 213,707 of record NZ_JAOWHL010000034.1, on the reverse strand, counting down.
GACAAACTATATGTAGGTTAATTGTAATGATTTTGTGAACGTCCTATACTGCCGCCAGGTCTCCGGAATACCCTGCAATCCCGAGCCAACCAGCGTTGTAACGTGTCGTTTTAGCATCTGGAAGCAGTGTTTTATATGACGCGTAGTTATAGTAAGGACGCTGTCTGACCCGCACGCAGACCGGAGGAAGGAAATCCCGTCGTCTTTCAGGCTACAGGTGTCTTCATCTTCTGTACCCGAAGTCTAAAGGGAATAATAAGAACAGCATGTGGGCGTTATTCATGATAAGAAATGTGAAAAAACAAAGACCTGTCAATCTGGATCTGCAAACGATCCGGTTCCCAATCACGGCGATAGCGTCCATTCTCCATCGCGTATCCGGAGTGATCACCTTTGTGGCAGTCGGGATTCTGTTGTGGTTATTGGGTACCAGCCTTTCCTCCCCTGAAGGTTTCCTCACCGCGTCATCCATTATGAATAACTTCTTTGTGGAGTTAATTCTGTGGGGGATCCTGATTGCGCTGGCATATCACGCCGTAATGGGCATTCGCCATCTGTTGATGGATTTTGGCTATATCGAAGAAACCCTCGAAGCAGGGACACGCTCCGCCAAAATTTGTTTCGTTATCATTGTCGTGCTTTCACTTCTCGCAGGAGTCCTCGTATGGTAAGCAACGCCTCCGCATTAGGACGCAACGGCGTACATGACTTCATTCTGGTCCGTGCTACCGCTATCGTTCTGACGTTATACATCATCTATATGGTCGGTTTCTTCGCCACCAGCGGCGAGCTGACGTATGAAGTCTGGACCGGTTTCTTCTCATCGGCATTCACCAAAGTCTTCACCCTGCTGGCACTTTTCTCCATCTTGATTCATGCCTGGATCGGCATGTGGCAGGTGTTGACCGACTACGTTAAACCTCTGGCTGTGCGCCTGATTCTGCAACTGGCTATCGTCATTGCGCTGGTGGTTTACGTCATTTATGGATTTGTTGTGGTGTGGGGTGTGTAATGAAACTGCCAGTCAGAGAATTTGATGCTGTTGTGATTGGTGCCGGCGGCGCAGGTATGCGCGCGGCGCTGCAAATTTCCCAGAGCGGTCAGACCTGTGCGCTGCTCTCCAAAGTGTTCCCAACCCGTTCCCATACCGTATCCGCGCAGGGTGGCATCACCGTTGCGCTCGGTAATACCCATGAAGATAACTGGGAATGGCACATGTACGACACCGTTAAAGGGTCGGACTACATTGGTGACCAGGACGCTATTGAATATATGTGTAAAACCGGTCCGGAAGCGATTCTGGAGCTGGACCACATGGGGCTGCCGTTCTCTCGCCTCGACAATGGCACAATTTATCAACGTCCGTTTGGCGGCCAGTCGAAGAACTTCGGCGGCGAGCAGGCGGCTCGTACTGCGGCAGCGGCCGACCGTACCGGTCATGCGCTGTTGCACACGCTGTATCAGCAGAACCTGAAAAACCATACCACCATCTTCTCCGAGTGGTATGCGCTGGACCTGGTGAAAAACGCCGATGGCGCAGTTGTCGGTTGTACCGCGCTGTGTATCGAAACCGGTGAAGTGGTTTACTTCAAAGCCCGCGCGACTGTGCTGGCCACCGGCGGTGCTGGCCGTATTTATCAGTCCACTACTAATGCCCACATCAATACCGGTGACGGTGTTGGTATGGCTATCCGCGCTGGCGTGCCGGTGCAGGATATGGAGATGTGGCAGTTCCACCCAACCGGTATCGCCGGTGCAGGCGTTCTGGTAACAGAAGGCTGCCGTGGTGAAGGTGGCTACCTGCTGAACAAACACGGTGAGCGCTTCATGGAGCGTTATGCCCCGAATGCGAAAGACCTGGCGGGTCGTGACGTGGTGGCGCGTTCCATCATGATCGAAATTCGCGAAGGTCGCGGCTGCGACGGCCCGTGGGGTCCGCACGCCAAACTGAAACTCGACCACCTGGGTAAAGAAGTACTGGAATCCCGTCTGCCGGGTATTCTCGAACTGTCCCGTACCTTTGCTCACGTTGACCCGGTCAAAGAGCCGATTCCAGTTATCCCAACCTGCCACTATATGATGGGCGGTATTCCGACCAAAGTAACTGGCCAGGCGTTGACAGTGAATGAGCAGGGCGAAGATGTGGTGATCCCTGGGCTGTTTGCCGTCGGCGAAATCGCCTGCGTATCGGTTCACGGCGCCAACCGTCTGGGCGGCAACTCGCTGCTGGACCTGGTAGTATTTGGTCGTGCGGTTGGTCTGCATCTGCAGGAATCCATCGCTGAGCAGGGTGACCTGCTGGATGCGACCGAAGATGAAATCGACGCTTCTCTGGCGCGTCTGAACCGCTGGAACGGTAACCGTAACGGTGAAGACCCGGTGGCGATTCGCAAAGCGCTGCAAGAATGTATGCAGCATAACTTCTCGGTATTCCGCGAAGGCGATGCGATGGCGAAAGGTCTGGAAGAGCTGAAAGCGATCCGCGAACGCCTGAAAAATGCCCGTCTGGACGATACCTCCAGCGAGTTCAACACCCAGCGCGTTGAGTGTCTGGAGTTGGATAACCTGATGGAGACCGCGTACGCCACTGCAGTATCTGCAAACTTCCGTACCGAAAGCCGTGGCGCGCATAGCCGCTTCGACTTCCCGGAACGTGATGATGAAAACTGGCTGTGCCATTCCCTGTACCTGCCAGAGTCGGAATCCATGACGCGACGCCAAGTCAATATGGAACCGAAGCTGCGCCCGGCATTCCCGCCGAAGATTCGTACCTATTAATGCGGAGACAGGACAATGAAACTCGAGTTTTCAGTTTATCGCTATAACCCGGATGTTGACGACGCTCCGCGCATGCAGGATTACACCCTGGAGGCGGAAGAAGGGCGCGACATGATGCTGCTGGATGCCTTGATGCAGCTGAAAGAAAAAGATCCGTCGCTGTCGTTCCGCCGCTCTTGCCGTGAGGGGGTTTGTGGCTCCGACGGTCTGAACATGAACGGCAAAAATGGACTGGCCTGTATCACTCCTATTTCTGCGCTGAATCAGCCGGGCAAAAAAATTGTCATTCGCCCGCTGCCGGGTTTACCGGTTGTGCGCGATTTGGTGGTAGACATGGGGCAATTCTACGCACAGTATGAGAAGATTAAGCCTTACTTGTTGAATAATGGGAAAAATCCGCCAGCTCGTGAGCATTTACAAATGCCAGAGCAGCGTGAGAAGCTCGATGGGCTGTATGAATGTATTTTGTGTGCATGCTGCTCAACGTCCTGCCCATCATTCTGGTGGAACCCGGACAAGTTTATTGGCCCGGCAGGTCTGCTGGCAGCGTATCGCTTCTTAATTGATAGCCGCGATACCGAGACCGACAGCCGCCTGGAAGGTTTAAGTGACGCTTTCAGCGTATTCCGCTGCCATAGCATCATGAACTGCGTCAGCGTATGTCCGAAAGGACTGAACCCGACGCGCGCCATCGGCCATATTAAGTCGATGCTGCTCAAACGTAGTGCGTAAGTAGTTGTAGTGGTTGCCGGATGGCGACGTAGCGTCTTATCCGGCCTACGGGTTACGTACCTTGTAGGCCTGATTAGCGAAGCGCCATCAGGCAATTTAAGTGCAGGAAACCTCTAAAAACTGCCACATTATTAGACAGTTTTTAAAGGTTCCTTAGCGGACGCAGATGACACGACAGTCCGCAACAAGTGAACCCCGGCACGCACATCGGTGTGCGTGGTAGTATCCACGGCGAAGTAAGCATACAAATGCTTAAGGGATCACGATGCAGAACAGCGCTTTGAAAGCCTGGTTGGACTCTTCTTACCTCTCTGGTTCTAACCAGAGCTGGATAGAACAGCTCTATGAAGACTTCTTAACCGACCCTGACTCGGTAGATGCTAACTGGCGTTCGACGTTCCAGCAGTTACCTGGTACCGGAGTCAAACCGGATCAACTTCACTCAAAAACACGTGATTATTTCCGTCGACAGGCGTTGATTACCCCACGTTACTCTTCTTCTATTTCCGACCCTGATGCCAATGTGAAGCAGGTTAAAGTCCTGCAGCTCATTAACGCCTATCGTTTCCGCGGTCATCAGCATGCGAATCTTGATCCGCTGGGACTGTGGCAGCAAGAAAATGTGGCCGATCTGGACCCGTCTTTCCACGATCTGACCGATGCGGATTTCCAGGAAAGCTTTAACGTAGGTTCTTTTGCCGGCGGCAAAGACACGATGAAGCTGAGCGACCTGGTTGTTGCGCTGAAGCAAACCTACTGCGGCCCAATTGGCGCCGAGTATATGCACATCACCAGCACCGAAGAAAAACGTTGGCTTCAGCAGCGTATCGAGTCTGGCCGTGCCGCATTCAGCAGCGAAGAGAAGAAACGCTTCCTCAGTGAACTGACCGCAGCAGAAGGTCTGGAACGCTACCTAGGCGCTAAGTTCCCGGGCGCGAAACGCTTCTCGCTGGAAGGCGGCGATGCGTTAATCCCAATGCTCAAAGAGATGATCCGCCACGCCGGTAACAGCGGTACCCGTGAAGTGGTACTGGGCATGGCGCACCGTGGTCGTCTGAACGTTCTGGTTAACGTACTGGGCAAACGCCCGCAGGAACTGTTCGACGAATTTGCGGGCAAACATAAAGAACATCTCGGCACCGGTGACGTGAAGTACCACATGGGCTTCTCATCAGATATCGAAACCGAAGGCGGCCTGGTGCACCTGGCGCTGGCGTTTAACCCGTCGCACCTGGAAATCGTTAGCCCGGTGGTTATCGGTTCTGTACGTGCACGTCTGGATCGTCTGGACGAGCCGAGCAGCAATAAAGTCCTGCCAATCACCATTCACGGTGATGCGGCAGTTACCGGGCAGGGCGTGGTTCAGGAAACCCTGAACATGTCGAAAGCGCGTGGTTACGAAGTGGGCGGTACCGTTCGCATCGTTATCAACAACCAGGTGGGCTTCACTACGTCTAACCCGCTGGATGCGCGTTCTACACCGTACTGTACCGACATCGGTAAGATGGTTCAGGCGCCGATTTTCCACGTGAACGCGGATGACCCGGAAGCGGTCGCTTTCGTGACCCGCCTGGCGCTGGATTTCCGTAATACCTTTAAACGCGATGTCTTTATCGATCTGGTGTGCTACCGCCGTCACGGCCACAACGAAGCCGACGAGCCGAGCGCAACCCAGCCGCTGATGTATCAGAAAATCAAAAAGCATCCGACCCCGCGCAAAATCTACGCTGATAAGCTGGAAGCGGACAAGGTCGCCACGCTGGAAGATGCGACCGAGATGGTCAATCTGTACCGTGACGCGCTGGATGCTGGCGAATGCGTAGTGAAAGAGTGGCGTCCAATGAACATGCACTCCTTCACCTGGTCGCCGTACCTCAACCACGAATGGGATGAAAACTACCCGAACAAAGTTGAGATGAAGCGTCTGCAGGAGCTGGCAAAACGCATCAGCACCGTACCTGAAGCGGTTGAAATGCAGTCGCGTGTTGCCAAGATTTACGGCGACCGCCAGGCCATGGCCGCAGGCGAGAAGCTGTTTGACTGGGGTGGTGCAGAGAATCTGGCTTACGCCACGCTGGTTGACGAAGGCATTCCGGTCCGTCTGTCGGGTGAAGACTCCGGTCGCGGAACCTTCTTCCACCGTCACGCGGTGATTCATAACCAGGCGAACGGTTCAACCTACACTCCGCTGCAGCATGTGCATAACGGACAAGGCACCTTCCGCGTATGGGACTCCGTGCTGTCTGAAGAAGCCGTGCTGGCGTTCGAGTACGGTTATGCCACAGCAGAACCGCGCACGCTAACCATCTGGGAAGCACAGTTCGGTGACTTCGCTAACGGTGCACAGGTCGTTATCGACCAGTTCATCTCTTCCGGCGAGCAGAAATGGGGCCGTATGTGCGGTCTGGTTATGCTGCTGCCGCACGGCTATGAAGGTCAGGGTCCGGAGCACTCCTCCGCGCGTCTGGAACGTTATCTGCAACTTTGCGCTGAGCAAAACATGCAGGTTTGCGTCCCGTCTACCCCGGCGCAGGTTTACCACATGCTGCGTCGTCAGGCGCTGCGCGGTATGCGTCGTCCGCTGGTGGTGATGTCACCGAAGTCGCTGCTGCGTCATCCGCTGGCGGTGTCTACGCTGGACGAACTGGCAAATGGTACTTTCCTGCCAGCCATTGGCGAAGTAGATGAACTTGATCCTAAAGGCGTGAAGCGTGTCGTGATGTGTTCTGGTAAGGTTTATTACGACCTGCTGGAGCAACGCCGCAAGAACGACCAAAAAGATGTCGCCATTGTGCGCATCGAACAGCTCTATCCGTTCCCGCATAAAGCGGTGCAGGAAGCGCTGAAACCATTTGCTCACGTACATGATTTTGTCTGGTGCCAGGAAGAGCCGCTCAACCAGGGCGCATGGTACTGCAGCCAGCATCATTTCCGTGAAGTAATTCCATTTGGGTCAGCTCTGCGTTATGCAGGTCGCCCGGCCTCTGCCTCTCCGGCAGTAGGGTATATGTCCGTTCACCAGAAGCAGCAACAAGATCTGGTAAATGACGCGCTGAACGTCGATTAAATAAAGGATAAATAATGAGTAGCGTAGATATTCTTGTTCCCGACCTGCCTGAATCCGTAGCGGATGCAACGGTTGCAACCTGGCACAAAAAACCGGGCGATGCAGTACGTCGTGATGAAGTACTGGTAGAAATCGAAACTGACAAAGTGGTACTGGAAGTACCGGCATCAGCGGACGGTATTCTTGATGCGGTTCTGGAAGATGAAGGGACAACCGTCACTTCTCGCCAGATCCTCGGTCGCCTGCGTGAAGGCAACAGCACCGGTAAAGAAACCAGTGCTAAGTCTGAAGAGAAAGATTCTACTCCGGCACAGCGCCAGCAGGCGTCTCTTGCTGAGCAGAACAACGATGCCCTGAGCCCGGCGATCCGTCGCCTGCTGGGTGAGCATAACCTCGAAGCCAGCTCTATCAACGGCACCGGTGTCGGCGGTCGTATCACCCGTGAAGATGTTGAAAAACATCTGGCGAAAGCTCCGGCTGCGAAAGCCGAAGCAAAAGCGCCGGCTGCAGCACCTGCACCGCAGGCTCAACTGGGCGCGCGTGGCGAAAAACGTGTTCCGATGACCCGTCTGCGCAAACGCGTAGCCGAGCGTCTGCTGGAAGCGAAAAATTCTACCGCCATGCTGACCACGTTCAACGAAGTCAACATGAAGCCAATCATGGACCTGCGTAAGCAATACGGGGATGCGTTCGAGAAACGCCACGGTATCCGTCTGGGCTTTATGTCTTTCTACGTGAAAGCGGTTGTTGAAGCGCTGAAACGCTATCCGGAAGTGAACGCGTCCATCGACGGCGATGACGTGGTTTACCACAACTACTTTGATGTCAGCATGGCGGTCTCCACGCCGCGTGGCCTGGTCACGCCGGTCCTGCGTGATGTGGATCTGCTGGGTATGGCTGACATTGAGAAGAATATTAAAGAACTGGCAGTTAAAGGTCGCGACGGCAAGTTGACGGTCGAAGATCTGACGGGTGGTAACTTCACCATCACTAACGGTGGTGTGTTCGGTTCCCTGATGTCCACGCCGATCATCAACCCACCGCAGAGCGCCATCCTGGGTATGCATGCCATCAAAGATCGTCCGATGGCGGTAGACGGCAAGGTTGAAATCCTGCCGATGATGTATCTGGCGCTGTCTTATGACCACCGTCTGATCGATGGTCGTGAGTCAGTAGGCTTCCTGGTAACCATTAAAGAGTTGCTGGAAGATCCAACGCGTCTGCTGCTGGACGTGTAGTTAATAAGAGTATCACCTGCCCCGTAGGTCTGGACGCTTATCAGACCTACGGGTAAAAGATAACGATTACCTGAAGGATGGACAGAACACATGAACTTACATGAATATCAGGCAAAACAACTTTTTGCCCGCTATGGCTTACCGGCACCGGTGGGTTATGCCTGTACTACTCCGCGTGAAGCCGAAGAAGCTGCATCTAAAATCGGCGCTGGCCCGTGGGTAGTGAAATGTCAGGTTCACGCTGGTGGCCGTGGTAAAGCGGGCGGTGTGAAGGTGGTAAACAGCAAAGAAGACATTCGCGCTTTTGCTGAACACTGGCTGGGTAAACGTCTGGTCACTTACCAGACAGATGCTCATGGCCAACCGGTAAATCAGATTCTGGTTGAAGCCGCGACCGACATTGGTAAAGAACTTTACCTCGGCGCAGTTGTTGACCGTAGCTCCCGTCGCGTGGTCTTCATGGCCTCTACCGAAGGCGGCGTGGAAATCGAAAAAGTAGCGGAAGAAACCCCGCACCTGATCCACAAAGTGGCGCTCGATCCGCTGGCAGGCCCGATGCCTTACCAGGGGCGTGAGCTGGCGTTCAAACTGGGTCTGGAAGGTAAACAGGTTCAGCAGTTCACCAAGATCTTCATGGGTCTGGCGACTATCTTCCTGGAGCGCGATCTGGCGCTGATCGAAATCAACCCGCTGGTGGTGACCAAGCAGGGTGACCTGATCTGCCTCGACGGCAAACTGGGCGCTGACGGCAACGCACTGTTCCGCCAGGCTGACCTGCGCGAAATGCGCGACCAGTCTCAGGAAGATCCGCGTGAAGCGCAGGCTGCACAGTGGGAACTGAATTACGTCGCACTGGACGGCAACATCGGTTGTATGGTTAACGGTGCGGGCCTGGCAATGGGCACCATGGACATCGTTAAGCTGCACGGCGGCGAACCGGCTAACTTCCTCGACGTTGGCGGCGGTGCGACTAAAGAGCGTGTAACCGAAGCGTTCAAAATTATCCTTTCCGATGACAATGTTAAAGCCGTACTGGTTAACATCTTCGGCGGTATCGTACGTTGCGATCTGATCGCTGACGGTATCATCGGCGCGGTAGCAGAAGTAGGTGTAAACGTTCCGGTCGTGGTACGTCTGGAAGGTAACAACGCTGAACTCGGCGCGAAAAAACTGGCTGATAGCGGCCTGAATATTATTGCAGCGAAAAGTCTGACGGATGCAGCTCAGCAGGTTGTTGCCGCAGTGGAGGGGAAATAATGTCAGTTTTAATTAATAAAGATACCAAGGTTATCTGCCAGGGCTTCACCGGTAGCCAGGGGACATTCCACTCCGAACAAGCGATCGCTTACGGTACGCAAATGGTCGGTGGCGTTACGCCGGGCAAAGGCGGCACCACGCATCTGGGTCTGCCAGTGTTCAACACCGTACGTGAAGCGGTAGAAGCGACCGGCGCAACCGCCACCGTTATCTATGTTCCGGCACCGTTCTGCAAAGATTCCATTCTGGAAGCAATCGATGCAGGCATCAAGCTTATCATCACCATCACCGAAGGTATCCCAACGCTGGATATGCTGACCGTGAAAGTGAAGCTGGATGAAGCTGGCGTACGCATGATCGGCCCGAACTGCCCAGGCGTTATCACTCCGGGTGAATGTAAAATCGGTATCATGCCGGGCCACATTCACAAGCCGGGTAAAGTGGGTATCGTTTCCCGTTCAGGTACCCTGACCTATGAAGCGGTTAAGCAGACCACCGACTATGGTTTCGGCCAGTCTACCTGTGTGGGTATCGGTGGCGACCCGATCCCTGGCTCTAACTTCATCGACATCCTGAAGCTGTTCCAGGAAGATCCGCAGACTGAAGCGATCGTCATGATCGGTGAGATCGGCGGTAGCGCGGAAGAAGAAGCAGCTGCTTATATTAAAGATCATGTGACCAAGCCGGTTGTGGGTTACATCGCGGGCGTGACTGCGCCGAAAGGTAAGCGTATGGGTCACGCGGGTGCGATTATCGCGGGTGGTAAAGGTACAGCGGATGAGAAATTCGCTGCGCTGGAAGCTGCAGGCGTGAAAACTGTTCGTAGCCTGGCCGATATCGGCGAAGCGCTAAAAACCGTTATTAAGTAAGAAATAAAAAAACAGCCCTGACTCTCTGCATAGTCAAGGGCTGGTCCCGTTTCGACATGGTTGGCCATCTGATGATGGCCTTTTTTTTGCCGGGAATTTAGCGTTCAGCCAGCGTTTTCAACCAGCGAATTCCACTTTCCGGTGAGGTCATTACCGGCACCGGCGGGGAAGGGAGCTGTTGTAAAACGCGCGCCATCGAAGCCTGCGCCAGCATCACGACATCCGCCTGGGTAAAGGCGCTCTGTAACCCTTCACTGACGATACGGTCATGGGTATCCATATCTCCCGCCAGCAGCGCGTGGAATGCATCCTCCATTAATACAGGCGTAATGGTTCGTGATTTACCGCTTTGCTGAACTTTACGCTGGACGTAATCCAGCGTTGGCTTCAGCGTGGTTGCCACGGTTGCTAACACGGCGATCCGTTCGCCTTTTTCAATCGCCTCTTCCACCATCGCGCAGTCAATGCGCGCGAGCTGGAGTGGGGTCATAAACTGGCATTGCTCCACCGCAGTACCAATTGAAGAGCAGGCGGTAATAAAGATATCGCAGTCCGCCTTTTCAGCAATATGCACATAGTCGGCGATGCGGGCGGCAATATTTGGCGATACGCCTCCGGCTTTCATCACCTGTTTAATCATAGATTCTTCAACCAGGTGCATCACTTCGACCTCCGGCATGATGTCGGCGATCAGCTGTTGCATTATCGCAAGCGTGGCTGCACTGGTATGCAGCATGGCGACCTTTTTCATTGGGCAATCTCCTTAAGTAACGTTTCCGCGACGGACAGCGCCGCATCATGATCTTCCTGCGCGGATAAACCGCCCACCGCGACGGCTCCAAGGCATTTCCCCTGGTGCAGAATCGGGATCCCGCCCGGCAGCGCCGTAAAACGCGGATCGGCAAAATAGCTAATATCCAGCTGCTCTTTTTGCAGACGCTGTAAAAATGCCTGCGTGGTGCAGCCCAGGCGGCTGCTGGTGCGCGCTTTACGCTGGGTTAACTCGATGGTTAACAGTTTGGCGTTATCCATCCGCGCAAAGCTGAGCAGTTCTCCATTGGCATCGCATACGGCCACGCTTAATGGGCGATTTGCATAACGTGTTTCGGCGAGTTCGAGCGCATAGGTTACGGCGCGCAGGGCGTGTCCCAGAGTGAGAGTTGTCATCGTGATTATCCTTTCGACAGATTTTCGCAAGCAGGTTGAACGGGATCTTTGGCTGCTGCTACCTGCGCCTGTCTGGCGTCTTTTTTGCGCCAGTAGTTGGCGAGCAGCGAGCCGCTAACGTTACCCAGCGGTGTCATCACCGCTGAGGCGAGTCCTACCGTTGCCAGTTTGCCCATCGCGGCGGCAAGCCCTGACGCCATACCGCCGTTTTGCAGGCCGACTTCAAAGGCCACGGTACGGGCAGACTGCACGTCCATGCGGAAGATCCAGCGGCTCATCAGATAACCAATCAGGAAGCCGCCGAGGTTATGCATCAACATGGCGAAGCAGAGCAGGAAACCGACCTGCACCAGGTTGTCGCGCCCGGCGGCGGCGGCGGTGGTGGTAAAGAAAATGATCCCCATCATTGAGATGGTTGGCATGACCTTCTTCACGCCCGCCACGCGGCCATACAGCCAGTTGTAGAACAATGCCCAAACGAGGCCGCCTGCTACGAAGTTGAGGACCACCGCGTACATCTGCGCTTCGGCGCTGGCATGACCAAACAGCGCGTCCCAGCCGCCGGCAATCATATACAGCAGCCAAATTGCGCCGATCCCGGCCAGCATCTGGACAACACGGCGTCCGCGCACGCCTGCATAGGTTTTCAGATAGTCATGCAGAATTGCTGCGCCGATGGGAATTAATACGATTTTCACCACGTCCATCACCATCGCGGTGAGCTGGATATCGATCATCGAACCCGCCAGCAGATTAACCCACAGTGGAGTCATTACCGTTGCCGCCAGCGTTGAGACTGCGGCGATTGACACCGCCAGCGCGAGGTTGGCGTTGGCGATGTAAACCATCACCGTCGACGAGAGACCGCTGGGGCAAGCGCCAATCAACAAAATGCCCACCGCCACTTCAGGCGGAAAATCAAAGATCAGGGTAATGCTCAGGCCGAGCAGGGGCATGATCACGAAATGGCAGAAGGTACCGATAAAAACTGCCCACGGCATTTTGGCGACATCAATAAAATCCTGGATCGTTAGCTTGGTGCCCATGCTGAACATGGTGGCCTGAATCACAAGGAACACGATCCATTTATGAGTGATATTGAAACCGCCCCAGACGATCAGATCCGTAGACCAGGTCATGGCGGCAACAAAACCAGCGATGATCCACAGCGTAAACTGATAGCTGCGTAAACCAGGCCAGTAGCCTGCACCGGCGGCGAATCCGACGGTGAACATCACCAGCCCCGGCTGCCACAGAGCCGTGGACTGGATGAGCGCGCCGATAATCGCCAGCACCACGCCCGCAACGCTGACGCCGAGTCCGGTTTTGTGAATAACAGTGGTCATAGTCATGTTGAAATGTCCTTGCTGTTGTTATTGCTGCCGGGGTGGAATAGATAACATGCGCCGCGCAATTTCCGGCGTAGCAACTTTTTTATCCATACTGCGAATGAGCGTAGCGAGTTTGGCTACCTGCTGATAATTATGCTGCGCTTTTTCTTCGGCGCTTAAATAATAACTATCTTCATAGCCGATTCGCACTTCACTGGCACCCATAGCGACCGCGGCAGCGATAATATCGAAATTCCTTCTGCCAAAATGAGTAATTCCCCATAAGGCTTCGCGTGGGATCATGCTACGCAGAGCAATTAATGCATCAACGGTTGCAGGCGTACTGCCGCGGTGACCGAGAACAATATTAAAGAGCATAGGTTTTTGAAATTTTATTTTATCTTCAAGGTTCAGGATGTTATTAATCATGCCGATTTCAAAAACTTCAAACTCTGGAATAATATTGCGTTCAGTTATTTGCCGTGAACAATATTCCACGTCCGGACCGGGATTAAAATACACCGCATCACCGAGGTTAACGGAACCGACGTTCAGCGAGGCCATCTCCACGCCGGGGCAGGCCAGTGGCGCGCAGCGCTCGGCGATGGACATCGAAGAGACGCCGCCGGTAGAAGCCTGAATAATCAGGTTTGAATGGCGCATAACGCGGTCAATTGTTGCCTGAAAGTCGGTAGTATCTGGCGTCAGGCGTCCCTGTTTATCGCGAACGTGTAAATGGACGATGGACGCGCCATGTTCTACGCTGGCGAGTATTTCCTGCGCCAGTTCTTCGGGTATAACTCTGGGGCAATCCGCGGCAACGGGTGCCAGCGAAATAATAACAGTATCCGACATTTTTTCCTCCGGTACAGAGATATTAAAATTATAGGTAAGGCGTTATCCAGCGTAATGATTCCGGCCCTGATGTTGATGGTTGATATTCACAGCCAATCCAGTCCTGGTAATTCATTTTTCTTATAAAATTAAATAGCCATGCTTCATTTAACTCCCCGGTTCCTGGTTCATGGCGATAAGGAACAGAAGCGATTTGAAAATGTTTAATAAGGGTAAAATAGCGTTCGATATTTTTCGCCACGTTGCCATGAGTTTTCTGACAGTGGTAAATATCAAACTGTAAGCCGATATTCTTCTTACCAACCTCGTGAATGATAGATTCAGCCAGCGGGAAACTGTCGATAAAATAATCGGGCATATCCTGCGAATTTAATGGTTCAATCAGTACATCGATTTCCGCGTCTGCCATAACATCGCAGGCGATGCGCAGTCGATTCGTCAGGAGGTCGCGCTGGGCGTGCAGCGTCAGGTCATTGCAGCGCAAGCCGGACATAACGTGAACCCGGCGACAACCCAGTGCCGTGGCGTAATCTCGTGCCACGTTCAGACTGTGATGAAATTCCTGGTCTCGACCGGGCAATGCTGCGAGTCCCCGTTCACCCTGTGCCCAGTTGCCAGCCGGGGCGTTCATTAGCACCACCGGCAGAGAAGTTTCCCGCTGAGCGGCCCGCAAATGCTCCAGCGGGTGCTGCCAGAGAAACAGCCCTTCTACGCCGCGAAAACCGGCTGCTTTTGCCGCCTGAAATCGACCCGCTATCGGTAAATCAGTAAATAACCAGTCGAGGTTAGCCGCTAACTTCAGCATGGCGTGCACCCTCCCGGCCATCAACCAGATGCAGCTTAACGCCCTGGCTGACAATAGTCTGCTGCGCATTTTCCGGTAACCGGTTATCAGAAATAATGTCGGTTAACTGCTCCAGCCCACAGATGTGGAACATGCCGTATTTGCCAAATTTACTGCTGTCACAGACCAGCACCCGACGCCGGGAGACGGTAAGCACCGCTTCTTTGACCGAGGCTTTCCCTTCACTCGGCGTCGACATGCCGCGCTCGGTATCCCACGACGATGAACTGAGAAACGCCACATCAATATTAATGGTGCGCAGAAAACTGGCGGCGCTTTTGCCAAGACATGAGCGGTTACGCTGATCCACCAGACCGCCGGTGTGGTAGAGCGTAATGTGTGGCATATCCATCAGATAGTGGCTGATGGAAAAATCGTTGGTGACGACCGTCAGATTGAAACAGTGGCTGGCGGCCACCGCTTTCGCCACTTCAAACAACGACGTTCCGGCATCCAGATACAGCGTTTGTCCGGGCTCAATGAGCATTGCGGCGAGCTGGCCCATCTTACGCTTCACGTCATGATTCAACTCGGCTTTTTCCCGCCACGGCAGTTCGGATTTCAGCAGGTTATTGAGCTTTACGCCGCCGTTAATGGCAATAACTTTGCCTTCTTCTTCCAGCAACTGAATGTCGCGACGCACGGTCATATGCGACACGCTCATCAGATCTGCCAGTTCATTAAATGAGGCGGCATTCTTTTCGTGCACATAGCGGTAGATAAAATCACGTCGTTGCTCGGGGATCATCATGTCACCTCACGCTTGCCGGGAATGTTCAAGTTCGGCCACCGCCTCTTCTGAGAGCGGAACATAGCCGAGCGGTTTTAATGTCAGCCAGATGCGGGCGCTGTCTTCCAGTTCCTCGGCGTTAAACACCGCCTCACGCAGCGAGCGACCGCTTACTACCGGCCCGTGATTGGCCAGCAACGCAGCCGTATGATCTGCCGCGATTTCACTCAATGCGCTGGCAATGCCTTCATGGCCGGGCTTGAAATAAGGCAGCAGCGGTAGCTGTCCGACGCGCATCACATAGTATGGCGTTAGTGGCGGTAGACAGTTTTCTGGCGTAGAGCAAGGCAGACAGGAGAGCGCGGTCAGCCATGGAGAATGCAGGTGCACAACCGCGCCGCAGGATGGCCGATGCCGATACCACGCCAGATGCATGGGTACCTCTTTTGACGGTTTGTCGCCGCTAAGATGCACGCCGTTGGCATCCAGCCTACTTAGCGTGGCAGGATCAAGCTCACCCAGGCAGGAGTTGGTCGGGGTCACCAGATAGCCGCCATCCGGCAATTTGACGCTGAGGTTGCCGGAGCCGCCGCTGCTGTAACCACGCATAAACAAGGAACGGCCATAGTGGACGAGTAGTTCGCGTAGTTGGTGTTCACTCACCGGATTCATAATGCGTACTCCTGGGCTGTAAAAAAGAAATCTTCGTCACCAAAGTTGCCTGACTTCAGCGCCAGCGCCAGACCGGAGGAAAATACCCACGGCACGCCAGGCGCAATGGCTTTGCCAACGGACAGACGCTTCACCTGCAGTGCCTCTACCACGGTGCCGGATGTTTCTCCGCCTGCGACGATAAAGGTGTTTACACCTGCAACTTGTAGCTTTGCGCTCAGTCGGGAAAAAGCGTGTTCGATCGCCTGGCTGGCAGCCTGTTCGCCGTACTCTTGTTGAATGCGTTGGAGTATGTCTGGCGGCTGGGTGGCGTATATCATCGGCGCGAATGGGTCGTTGATATGCGTCATCGCCCAGGCACACAGTTCATCAGTGTAGCGTTCTGTATCAGACAGGCAGCGGGCCACGTCGAGTACACGAGAGGCTGCTGCGGCCTTATAGCGATTGACCTGACGATTACTCATTGCAGAACAGCTACCGGAGAACACCACCGTTTTAGCAGGTAGTGGAAAAGCGTCCAGCGGCATGGTTTGCTGAGTTCCGGTGCAGGCGGCCAGTGCGCCACCGAGCCCGGAGCCCCCGGCTAACAGAGGGCTGGCATGGAGTGCCTGCGCCAGCGTGTTGAGATCTGCTTCATCCAGCGTATCGACGATAACGTGACGCGTACCTTCAGCCTGAAGTTGGGCCAGAGCGTTAGTGACCGCTTCCACACCTTGACGCAGTATCGTGAGGTTAATGCAACCAACCTTACCTGGCGTTTGCGCGCTCAACAGGCGCGGCAGGCTGGCATCGGTCATAGGATTAAGCGGATGCTTTTCCATCCCGGATTCGTTAAGCAGTACGCCGTTTACAAAAAGATGGCCATGCACCACCGTGCGCCCGTTTTGCGGCAGGGCGGGGCAGTGGACGATCACGGGTGTATGCAGCTCGTTCATCAACGCATCGCTGACCGGTCCAATGTTGCCTGTTGGCGTGGAGTCGAACGTCGAACAATATTTAAAATAGATCTGGCGGACACCTGCCTTTTGTTTCAGCCAGCGGGCACAGGACAGAGATTGTGCGATGGCCTGTTCTGCGGGTAATGAGCGGCTTTTCAGCGAGATGACGATAGCTTCGACCTCTTCATTCCAGCATTGAGTGGTATCAGGCATTCCGGGCAGTAGCGCAACGCGCCACCCCTGCTGCGCCATAAAGCTTGCAATGTCCGTTGCGCCGGTGAAATCGTCGGCGATAACGCCTGTGGTGACGGCCATGGATCAACTCCGTTCAGATTGTTTGCTAATTGAACATATTATTCAGGAGGGCCTTTCACATTCACATGATGATTATCACAAATAAGCACATCATTGATTCACAGTAAAAATGAGTAATCTATTGAAAATAATGGAGAAAGATGTTTTGTTTTGCGAAAAGAGTCTCACAAGAGAGTGTGAAGATTCGTTAATCTTTGAGAAAGCGAAGTCAGTAGCATGCAGCGGAGTATTATCGTGGTTGCTTTAACTCTCTTGCCAATTGATCATAATCATCTGCATAAATGAGATTATTTTTTGCGGTGAGCATCATTCTTTCTCTTGATTAAATTCTGCATATTACCGGCTTTAATTTCATTAATGCCGGAGGATACCGTGTCGTTGAAAATCCAGGATGATTATCTACAACGTTTTTTCTCGATAGCAAAAGTATTCTCCAGTGCGACTGGATTAGCCACGGTTGTGGTTGATGTAAACGGAAAAACTCTCTCGGATTGCCATAACTTTAATTCGTTCTGCACATTAATGCGGGCGGATGAACGCTATTGTACGAGTTGCCAAAAGTGTGACAAATATTGTGCTTTTGAAGGTTTAAAACACCTTAAACCCAGAATACTCAGCTGCCACGCAGGGCTAAGTCTGTTTTCTATGCCATTAATTCGCGATGGGCATCTGTACGGTTTTATGCTCTGTGGGCAGGTGCGGGCAAAATATCAGGAATATAAAACCATCGTTATTGATAATAAATGCTCATGGATGGATGAACCAAAAATAAAAGCTGAATGGGGTCAGGTGGCGGTAGTCGATAATAATACGCTGGTGGCATCAGCTAATTTATTAAATTTTATTGTTGATAATTTTGAGACAGAACAGCAACAACCTGATGAGTTTGTTATCCCACCGACCAGTTACATGCGTCATTATTTTACAGAGCCTTCCCGACACGAGAAAAAGCTTCTGGCAGCGTTGCGTTATATTGATGAGAATTTATATAGTGAATTATCCCTGGAATCCGTAGCAGCTCACGTTTGCTTAAGCGCAAACTATTTCAGCCGTTTTTTTAAGAAACGACAGGGCGTTAACTTTAAAACCTGGGTGAATCAGAAAAAAATGCAAAAAGCGGGGGAGTTATTGCACGATCCCGTTCATTCAATAGACAGCATTGCCCGGAAACTCCAATACGCACAAACCAGTTACTTTTGCCGCGTTTTCCGGGCGGCGCATCAAACGTCGCCCCAGTCTTTTCGTCATGCCAGACTGTCACAGTAAAGGTTTTCCGGCAGCGTGATGGCTTCAGGGATAAAAGAGAGCCGATCGCTCAGGGTTACCACATCACCAATCACTATCAGCGCAGGGGGGAGAATGTTAGCTTCTTGCGCCTTGCTCAGTAGTGAACCGAGCGTACAGGTCAGTCGGCGTTGGTTATCCCGGGTGGCGGACATAATTAGCGCTGCAGGCGTATCTGCTGATTTTCCACCCATCAATAATTCCTCACAGATAAACGCCAGATTGGCGATACCCATGACGATAACCAGCGTACCATTCAGTTTGGCCAGTTGACGCCAGTCCTGCTGTTGGTTGCCCTCCCGCGTATGACCGGTTACCACGTGAAATCCCGAGGCGAAATCGCGGTGTGTTACCGGAATCCCGGCATAGGTCAGGCCACCAATGGTTGAGCTGATACCCGGCACCACTTCAAACGGGATGCCCGTCTCGACGAGATCCTCAACTTCTTCAGCCCCACGTCCAAAAACATACGGATCGCCGCCTTTCAGACGCACAATATTATTGTGCGTTTGGGCATACTGGACAAGCAGTGCATTGATTTCATCCTGCGGTACACAATGGAAACCTGGGTTTTTGCCGACATTGATAAGAAGACAATCAGGTAATGCCCATTCCAAAATTTTAGGATTGACCAGCCGATCGTAAATAATGACATCAGCCTGTTTAATGCACATCATTGCTTTGAGGGTAAGTAATGAAATATCACCGGGACCTGCCCCAACGAGCCAGACCTTTCCGAAAGTTTTCACATTGTGTCCTTTATCACATCGATCAAAAAAAGGCAGAAACTACATCAAGGAATGATAAAAAGCAGTCGTTTGCCCGTAAGTTATAACGTGAAATTATCCAAAATTATCGCACTGATAATATTGATTAATCTCGCAAAGTTTTTTCTGCAATAAACAAGATAACTTGAAAAATTATTAAGAACTTATTGGCACCATTTGCTTAGGTTTAACCTTATTTAAATTGTGTTTATTGCTGCTCTTGAGTATTATTGGTTAATATTTATCCGCCATCAGTGTGAGTAAATCATGGATTGGATCAATGACATTAATGGATGAAATAAAATATAACTCTCGGTGCTTATCTGGGTAGCTTGAATTATTTTTTATAAATTAAACTATTTTTGTACGCTGCATATGGAAGAGGTTATGAGAGGAAAAATACCCAAGACGGAGTTGCTGGTAACTTTTGAAGTTGTTGCGCGTCACGAAAGTTATACTCGGGCAGCTGAAGAGCTGGCTTTAACACAAAGTGCTGTTTTCCGCCAGGTAAATGCACTGGAGGATTTTCTCAATACCGCGCTATTTAATCATGCCAAAAAACGCATTTTCTTAAATGCGGCCGGCAAACACTATTTAAGTATCGTTAAAGAAACGTTAAATAAACTTGAACGAGATACGACGACGATAATGACCTGGCAGCCGACGGTACAGGTTATTGAGCTGGCGGTGAATCCGACGTTCAGCACGCACTGGCTGATCCCAAACCTGCGTGAATTTAACAAACTTAATCCTGATATTATCGTGAACATTCATTCCCTGGCGAATATTGGTGATTTTCTCAATCGAGAGTATGACGCGGCAATCATGCGCGAAGACTTTTATTCGCCATGGTCAGGGGTTGAGTACCTGTTTGAAGAGGAAATTCTGCCGGTTTGCAGTCGCTGTTTGCTGGCCGAACCGGAACGAAAACTGGCGGTGAACGAATTACTAAACGAATTTCCGCTCTTACACCAAAGCACGCGCATCAAAGGGTGGCAGGAGTGGTTTGCGCTGTCAGATGTCAGCAGTCCGCTAGTGAATAAAGGTCCGAGATTTGATTTGTTATCGATGCTGATCGCGGCGGTCCGTTCTAATCTGGGCGTTGCGCTGCTCCCACGTTTTGCCATTCAGCACGATCTGGACAGCGGTGATATGGTCATTCCTTGCGATGTTCCAATGCGTACCGGGAATCGATTTATTATGACGTGGCGTGAAGAGAAATCGGAATCCGAGCATTTACAGATTTTCCGTAACTGGTTGCTCAGTAAGTCCGTGGTATCGGCTGCCTGAAGGTGGCTTGCGCCTTATCAGGCCTACAACGATGGGTAGGCCGGATAAGACGCGTTAGCATCGTTATCCGGCAAAAGAACGGCTACCAGTCGATCCCAACCTGTGCCTGAATACCGCGGTCAAACGCGTGTTTGACCGGGCGAATTTCACTGACCGTATCGGCCAGTTCCAGTAACAGCGTATGGCATCCGCGTCCTGTGATGATAACGCTCTGACCGGCAGGACGATTTTCGATGGCGCTGATAACCTCTTGCATATCCAGATAGTGGTAAGCAAGCATGTAGGTGAGTTCATCCAGCACCACTAGATCGTAATGCGCATCGGCCAGCATGCGCTTACTTTCCTGCCAGACAACCGTTGCCGCCTCGATATCTGCTTGCCGATTTTGGGTTTCCCAGGTAAATCCGGTACCCATAATATGGAACTCGACGCCGAGGGGGTGCAGGGTGTTGTACTCGCCATTGTCCCACTGACCTTTAATAAACTGCGCGATGCCAACGGTTTTTCCGTGACCCACTGCGCGCGTTGCCGTGCCAAAGGCTGCGGTGGATTTTCCTTTTCCGTTGCCGGTGAAGACAATCAGGATCCCTTTCTTCTCCGTTGCCGCCGCTACGCGGGTATCAACCTGCTCTTTCAGCTTCTGCTGACGCTGACGGTGTCTGTCGTTATTGGCGCGCGCTTCCATGGAAACTCCTTAATGCCCTGCCGGACAAGTTGCGCAGCGATGCTGCTGCTCGAACTGGCTAAAGAAGTTATTGCCTTTGTCATCCACTAATACGAAGGCCGGCATATTTTTAACTTCCATCATCCATACGGCTTCCATTCCCAGTTCGGGATATTCAAGGCACTGCAGGCTTTTCACGTACTGCTGCGCCAGCAGGGCTGCTGCACCGCCAATGCTGCCGAGGCTAAATCCACCGTGTTTCTGACAGGCATCAGTGACCTGTTGGCTACGGTTACCCTTGGTGAGCATAATGAGGCTGCCACCTTGTGCCTGGAAAGCATCGACATACCCATCCATGCGCCCGCCGGTGGTGGGCCCCATTGAGCCACAAGCCTGATTTTCCGGGGTTTTGGCGGGACCAGCGTAGTAAACGATATGCTTTTTCATGTATTCCGGCATCGGTTCGCCGTTATCCAGTCGCGCTTTGATGTTCGCGTGGGCGATATCGCGAGCGACAACAATCGGGCCGCTTAACGACAGGCGTGTACCAATGGGCAGAGCGGAAAGGTCATGCAGGATGTCACGCAGCGGACGGTTCAGATCCAGTTGTACGGTCTGAGCGCCGTTTTCTACTCGCTGTGAATCAGGAATGAATTTGCCCGGATTATGCTCGAGTTTCTCCAGCCAGATACCGTGTTTATTAATTTTGGCCTTAATGTTACGGTCGGCTGAGCAGGAGAGGGCCATCGCGATTGGGCAGGAGCCGCCGTGGCGCGGTAAGCGAATTACGCGGATATCGTGGGCAAAGTATTTGCCGCCAAACTGCGCCCCGATGCCAAACTCGCGGCTGGCATTGAGCAACTCGGCTTCCAGCGCCGTATCACGGAACGCCTGGCCCAGCTCGTTCCCGCTGGTGGGTAGATTATCGTAATATTTGGTTGAAGCCAGTTTGGCGACTTTCAGCGCCTGGTCGGCGGATAAGCCCCCAACCACAAAAGCGATGTGATACGGCGGACAAGCGGCTGTACCCAGTGATTTCATTTTTTCGATCAGGAACGCAGTGAGTTTTTCCGGCTGTAGAATGGATTTGGTTTCCTGGTACAGCGCCGCTTTGTTAGCTGAGCCACCACCTTTATTGACGAACAGGAAACGGTATTCGTTACCTGGGGTGGCGCTAATATCGATTTGTGCGGGCAGGTTGGTCTGGGTATTGACCTCTGTATACATATCCAGCGGGGCATTTTGCGAGTAACGCAGGTTGTTTTCGGTAAAGGTGGAATACACGCCTTTGCTTAATGCTTCTGCGTCATCGCCGCCGGTCCAGACATGTTGTCCTTTGCTGGCCACAATGGTTGCCGTCCCGGTATCCTGGCAGTTGGGCAGTACGCCTTTAGCTGAAACCTCTGCATTGCGCAGCAGCTGCAATGCGACGTACTTATCGTTACTGCTGGCCTGTGGGTCGTGCAAAATGCTGGCAATCTGTTTTAAATGTCCGGCGCGCAGGAAAAATGAAGCCTCATAAAACGCCTGCTGTGCTAACAAGGTTAACGCTTCCGGTGCAACCTTGATCACTTCCTCTCCGTCTAACTCCGTTACCGTAACGTGCTGGTTACTAAGTAATTCATACTCGGTACTATCCTTACTCTGAACAAAGAGTTCCTGCCAGACAAATGGTTTAGACATGTTTACTTCTCACCTCTTCGTGTTGTTTACCGAATGGCGCTTCGCTTATCCGGCCTACGATTAACGCATTGGTGTAGGTCGGATAAGCGAAGCGCCATCCGGCGTAAAGTTATTTGGCTAAAAAGACATTGGCTTTTGTCGCTTCGGCGACATATTCGATAGTTTTCTGGGCACGAACGCTGTTTCCGGCTTCATCAAGCGGTGGAGAATAGACCGCAATCGCATATTCGCCTGGGACAACGGCAACCATGCCGCCGCCGACGCCGCTTTTCGCCGGGATGCCAACGGTGTACAGCCATTTACCGCTACCGTCGTAAAGCCCGGCAATTGCCATTTCTGCCAGCACCTGCGGAACATATTTCTCATTCAGCAACTGTTTACCGTTGAACGGAGATTTGCCTTTGTTCGCGAGCACGGCACCCATTTTGGCCAGTTGCTCAACGGTGATATCCACCGAGCACTGGCGGGTATAAATTTCAACGGTTTCGTCAGTGTTGCCATAGAAGCTGTTATAGGATTCCATCAGTTTGGCCAGCGCCTGATTGTGCTGGTTGGTTTCCATTTCAGATTTGAAAACCGGTTCGTTCACGGTGAGAGTGGCATCGGCCCAGACGTTCAGGTTGTCGAGGATTTTGTTCCAACGATCGGTTTTGTCTTTGGCTTCGATCAGGCTAACGGTGCTCATGGCCCCGGCGTTTACCAGAGGGTTTTCAGGCGCGCCTTTGGTCAGTTCAACAGCTAAACCTGAGTTGAATGGCATTCCGGTGGCATTGGCGCCAAGTTTATCCAGCACTACCTGAGGACCGTGCTGCTCCATGGCAAGCGCCATGGTGAACACTTTACTCAGGGATTCCATTGGGAAAGGTTTGTTAACATCGCCAACCTGGTAGATCTTGCCGTCCACCGTCGCAATGGTGATGGCAAAATTTTTCGGGCTATAGGTCGCCAGAGCAGGGATGTAGTCGGCGACTTTTCCATCGTTGTTACTTTTGTACTTCTGATGAGCCTGTTCTATTAGCTTGGCGTAGTCGGGCGTGGTTTGCGCGAATGTGGTTGCGCTAAACAAGACGCTGAAAGAAAAGAGACTCACGCCGAGAATTGTTTTATTCATTATGCATTCCTGTTGGTGTTGTTGGGAAAACAATCCAGTAGGCCGGATAGGGCGTTCACGCCGCTATCCGGCCTACGATTAGTTGTTGTTCTATTGTCAGGACAAAGCGATTTCCGTTTCGGTAACCGGACGTTCCTGCTCCGGGGACTTCACTGGTGCAGAGCCACGGCAACCCTGGCCGAAGTGTTCACCTTCCCAACGGCTGACAATGGCTGCTCCCATGGCGTTACTCATAACGTTCGTGGCGGAACGACCCATATCGAGGAACGGATCGACACCCATCAGCAGAATCAGACCTGCTTCTGGAATGTTGAACTGGTTCAGGGTTGCAGCGATAACCACCATTGATGCGCGCGGTACGCCTGCCATTCCTTTTGAGGTCAGCATCAGGATTAACAGCATGGTGATTTGCTCGCCCATGCTCAGTTCGATGTTGCACGCCTGGGCAATAAAGACGGTGGCAAATGAGCAGTAAGCCATGGAACCGACCAGGTTAAAGGAATAACCGATAGGCAGAACGAAGCTGGCGATTTTTGACGAAACACCGAATTTTTCCAGCTTGTCCAGCGTACCCGGGAAGGCGGCTTCAGAGCTTGAAGTGGTAAAGGCCAGCAGAGCGGGTTCGAGGATTGATTTCGTTAAACGCGCGATGCAAGGCCCGACGATCATCGTAGACAGGCCAATCAGGATCGCCCACAGCATACCCAGCGTCAGGTAGAACTCACCCATGAAGATCCCGGCGCTAACCATCACACCCAGACCACGTTCGGCAATCAGACCTGAAATAGCGGCAAACACGGTCAGTGGTGCAAACAGCATGACGTAACCCGTCAGCTTCAGCATGACGTGCACCAGTGAATCCAGCACTTTCACGATAGGATCGGCTTTTTCACCAATCGCAGCGAGGCTGCAACCAAGGAAGATTGAGAACACGACGATCTGCAGAATTTCGTTACGCGCCATCGCATCGACAATACTGGTCGGTACCGCGTGTGAGATGAATACTTTTAGCGTGAATGGCTCTGACTTAACGGCGGCAACGGCTCCGACGTCATGTGGCACAAAGTTGATACCTGCGCCTGGCTGGAAGATATTAACGATAACCAGACCCAGTGCAATTGACACCAGAGAGGCGCAAATAAACAGGAAGAAGGTTTTCGAAAATATACGTCCCAGCGTTTTGGCATCGCCCATTTTGGCAATACCTACAACCAGAGTTGAAATAACCAATGGAGCGATAATCATTTTCACCATACGTAAGAATATGGTGGTGAAAATGGAAATATCTGCTGCATAAGATTTTGCTGTTTCAGCCGCGGCCATATTATTTATGGCCACCCCGGCAATCATGCCGAGTATCAGGCCTAATATGATCATCTTCGTTAAACTAATTTTCTTCATGTGTACTCCATCGGATAAAGGCTGGTAATTGGAATTGTGTAGGGTGGCGTGCGCCTGAACCTGGACAGCAGCTCAGACGCACGCCTGTTGTGACCAACCGCATGAATAATTCGAAGCACTGTGATACAGCTGAATTCTGTGCTCCAATGGTTGTTATTGTGTTTTTTTGTTACAAGTCGAACTCAATACTTAATAATGGAGCGTGTTGCTGCGCACCATAAACATCATTGTCACCGACGTTGCCGGAAATAATATCTCGTGGCATGACGATTTTTACGGCATTCGCTGGATCGAACCAGACGATATTGTGAATAAATTCAGGCTCAACATTATATAAACCGGCAATAAGCTGCGGCGTTAATTGCTCGCAGGCTTTTACCCGCTGATAGTCTTCCCTTGTTTTAAATAAAATATCTAAAACCAGTTCGTACGGTCCGGCATTTTTGGAACGAATAACTTGTGCCAGTGAACAAATTGAGTGTTTCATGCCTGAACTCCTTCTGGCGTCACCTGTTCAATGTGGAAATCAAAACGCAGCGCATCGCTCGCTTCAATCAGGTGATAGATCGAGAACTCATACACCGGTCCACTCTGAATATCAGATGGCGAGAACGGGAAGGCGAGGTTGCCCGCAGTCGCAATGCGATTTTCATAGCCGTAGTGCAGCAGGGTAGAGCGCACCAGCGAGCAAACACTGTTAGCGATATCCTGTGTTGGCGCAACGACATCCAGTAAAATTCCCAGTTCATGGCCCGCAGTTTTCATCGGCTCATGGTTGCCCATCACACCGTTCTTACCGTACAGGTGGAACGTCATGCGGATACTGTCGTCATTCAGTGAGAGGTTACGTGCAACGCTTGCCTGTACCTCTTCAAGAATCGTGTCAATCCCGGCAATCATAATCGGGTCACGTGTTCCGGCGATGGTCAGGCAACGGAAGCCAACCTGGCGTGCACCTTCCAGTTTCAACGCATACGGTGTTTCTTCATGGCGTGAACCGCTGACATACACTTCACCCTCGTTAACCTGGGTGAAAGTGCATGCCTTCAGGTTCAGCACACCGCCTGGCCCTGGCAGGAAGTACGGATCTGACTTCTCGTACAGAGTGTGCGCTGCGGCGGAAGTCTCGGTGAACTTACGCTTGGGATTGAACGCCTTCAGCGTAAAGCCGTTATCGTCAATGATTCCCATCGCACAATCTGAGCCGGAACCAGGGGTGGCGGCAATGGCTGCACACTCAAGGATCTTACCGCAATGAAGCGCCAGACCTTCATCAAAGCCCTGCATAATCGGCAGCGCGGCGAAGCAGGCCGGATCGTAGGCACGTCCGCCCAGGACCACCTGCGCACCGGCTTTCAGCGCACGCTGGAAAGGCTCGACGCCCATCTGCGCGACAATGTAGGTGCTCTCTTCAATGGCCTCGTGAGTCAGTTCAGGCACAAAATCGAGCGCGGTGATTTTGCCGTTATCCAGCGCCTGATGAACGATTTCTTTATCGACATCAGACGGAATCAGCGCCATTGAGAAAGACAGTTTTTCTTCCTGCGCGATCTCATGGATTATCTGGCGACACCACTCTAGATGCGGAGCTGCACCAGAACCACCGGCTGTGCCGATCACGACAGGGATGTTGTTCTTAACGCCTGCCACAATCATATAGCGCAGATCGCGTTTCACACCGGCCCTGTCAGTAAAGGGTTTACCTGCCCCCAGGTAGTGGGGGCCAGGATCGGAGGAACCTGCGTCAACAGCAATAAGATCCGGTGACTCTTCCATGGCTTTACGAAAACTTTCTTCCGGGAAGCCATAACCCAGGATAGCCGTAGGCGATAAGATCTTAAATGTGCGTGCCATCTCTTAATCCTTAGTTTGCAACAGCGCGATGGTGCGGTTCATTTCGTTAAACACGATGTTGAGACCTTCATCGAAACCCATACCCGGTTTGATCAGCATGCGCATTGGACGCGCGGCCAGCGCGACGTGTACGCAGGTACGAGCACTGATTTCCGTTTCGTTACAGGTACCGCCCTGATAGGCTTCCATTCCGTGTTTGTTGCAATACAGCACTGCATCAACGATGTTGTGAATACCGCCCAGGTCCGGGGTTTTAATCTGCACCATGTGGCAGCTGCCCGCGTCGGTGAAGTCCACGATGTCCTGATAGGTGTTACACCATTCATCCGCAACGATTTTCACGCCAGAACCCAGACGAGTCAGCTCCTGAGTGATCTCGGTTAACATGCGGATCTGATCCGGCTTGTTACCGGCATCAACCGGGCCTTCAATGTACAGCGGCAGGCCTTGCGCTTCGGCTTCCAGGCTGGCGATGTATTCGGCGCAACGCACTGGATCCATATCGAAGATCAGACCGATGGTGCCGTAGACATCAATGTGCAGTGTCGGGTGATAGCTTTCGTTGGTGCGCAGGCTCAGGATGCGGTTAGACAACCAGCGGACGTACTCACGCAGTTTTTCACCTTTAAAGCCCAGCTTCTCTTCAACGTTATTGATCAGCGCATGCGGCAGGACATCCACACCTTTGAGGATCATCTTGTCGACGGCGATATAACGGTCGTCGCCGCTCTGACCAAATAACGGAATGGCTTCCGGGACGCATGGCAGTTGCCATTCATCACAAACCACTTCGGCTTTCAGACGACCGGTAGCCAGTGCCGCTGCGTCGAGCAGCGCCTGAGACAGACCATAACGTACGGCGGTATGCAGCAGATGGCCGTCAATACGCAGTTCGTCAAAGAAACGGGCGTTGGTCAGGAACGAATCAACGTCACGACCTTCCAGCAACGGCTTGATGTGGTCGTTGAGGAACGGAATGAAGTTTTCAGCCAGGAACAGCGGGTCACGACCGCCTGCACCTGAATATTGCACCGCTGCGCAATCGCCCACAGCCACCGCGCCGTTTTCCAGAATCAGCTGTACGGAAACACATTCACCCGCCTGACGAACAGACGTAAATCCAGGCGTTACCGGATCGCCGGTATAGATAAACCCGTCATGACCGGCGCCGTTTTTGATGGCCTGCTGATCGTCAAAATAAAATGAGGAGTAGCCAGCTGTGAAAAGGGCCTGTTTAATTTTCATTATGGTCTTCCTATTAATTTACTGTGGGATACGGCGTTGATGTCATCAATGACCATCTGGAAAGAAGGCTTGCGACCTTCGAAATGTGCGCGCTCTGCAACGTAGTCGTGGTGCAGGGCGAGAATATCTTTCGGCAGCGGCACGGCACCGGCTTCAAGAATACGGATTGCGCCTGTGTTATCGCGAACAGGCAGGATCTTACCGGCGTTACAGGCGGCAGGAGCGAAAGGCACATCCAGCACGCCAGCTTCAAAGGCCAGCACCGTACCGCGCGCAATGTCACCATTGCCCAGTTCGAAGACTTTCTTCAATACCGCGCGGACTTCGCTCTTAATCAGGTCAACTTCCTGCTCCACGGCAGCGCACTGCGGGAATTTCTGATCGCTGACCATGTTGAGCATCTGGCGTGACGCTTTCAGACCCTGGGCGTTAGCTGCCGCGGTTGGGATACCGAATGCTTCGTGCGGACTTTTGGTAATAACTTTTGTGGCACCAGACATACCGGCAACCGCTGCGCCCCAGGCGATAACGGAGAAGGCTTTTGCTTCATCTTCCGGGAATCCGCCCATCCACTGGTGGAAAACGGTGCTCAGCTCGTAATCGTCGAAGCCATGGTTATGGAAGTATTCGTGGGACAGTTCACGCAGTGCCTGAATAGCAGCGATATCCTGTGTCAGGCTACCGACCTGGCCGTAACCGACGGTAATAGACTTCACGCCCTGCTCCAGCGCCAGCAGGCCTTCGATAATCGCGACTGAGTGGGACATGAACGGCGGGATCAGCGTGCCGGTCAGCGGACCAAACGGTTCACGGTTGATGCGAATGCCGTTCTCTTCGTACAGACCCATCAGACGGTCGCAGTACTGCCAGTCGCGGATAGATTTTTCCAGGGTGACGCGTTTGGCGTAAGGGATGTTGTAGGAGATACCGCCGCCTTCGTAGCTGGTAAAGCCACTGGCCATGGCGATTTCTGCCAGCAGACGCGCATCCGGTGTACCGTGGCGAACCTGGATCGGTTTATCCAGCGATTCAGTCATACGACGGCAGGCAGCAACCCCGTGATTGACGACCGGTAAACCATTCAGCTTGGAAGTACCTGCTTCGATGGATTTTTGGATCCCGACAGCGGCTTCTTCATAGCGGTTCAGACGGGTATAGGCATCGATAGTACTTGGCAGGAGGTCGCACTCTTCCTGCAATGTTTTGAGCAGCGCAATATGCTCATCCATTAATGCCACACCTGCGCGCGGCTGGCTCAGAGTTTTACCTTCCTGATCGGCCTTCAGCAGGGCGAGGGAGAAACGCTTTTTCTCTGGAATTGATTGCTGGTACTTCACGCCATCTTCGAAGTTCTCAACGTCTTTGCCGGTTTCCCAGGTTTGTAACACCTGATGCCTTTCGGTCATGAATTCGTCGTGGGTCAATTTTTTATTTCGAAGTTCCATTCGTAGCTGCCTTAAGTTTTATAGGGTTAAACACTGAATGCTGGTGCGAGCAGCGGCTTGCGGGTACAGCCTGGCGACGTTTGCCAGTAGAGGGAGCAGGCCATTTGAATCGCGGTAATACTCAAACTGATTCGGTAACAGAATTCTTTTACCCTGGTCGTCCAGCTCCCTGTATTTGAGCCAGTTATGGATATCGAACTGGCTGGCGCGAGAGAGCCATCCCCCTGAACCGACGACTTTGCGTACGGTGGTGAGATCGCGACCCATCTGTAAATCCACATTACCCACGCAGGTGCAAACCTGCTTTTTAGTGCCCGCGTGGCGCTCAGCGGCATAGCCCACGCATAAACCTGCCAGCAGGGTGTCGAAATATTTCTCTTCCTCGCTGAGTGGCAGGTAATCCGGTTGCCCAACCAGGTGGCGTAGATAGCGGTAAAACGCTTCCTCGCGCTGTGGCTGCTGGGCGAAGATGACTTTCACCATATCCTGCGTGCTTTCTCCCACCACAACGGCGGAAACGCGCATTCCAAGGTCGCCTTCAACGGTACGTTTGACGAACGGTTCAGGAACACCATGCAGGACGGTATCAGGGGAGAGGGTATTCGCGCTGGCCGAATAGACATCCGTGGTGGCTCCGCCCATATCAATCAGCATGAATTCCTTCCATGCGCTGTCGTAATCGCTAATGGCTTTGACTAACTCATATACCGTCCATGGCGTCGGCATAGGCTCTTCGCCTGTTTCGCCGACGATAACGTCCAGACCTTTGCCTTTGACGATGCGTGACAAGAACACATCGCAAATCGCCTGGCGCGCGGCAAACGGATTCGGGTGATCGAGGTCCGGCAGAATGTTGTCTACCGTGGTCAGATCCTTATGTCCCAGAATCGTTTGTATTTCGTCCTGAATGTCCCGGTTTCCGGCGTAGATAATGGCGCAATCAAGCTTTGAGCCTGCCAGCGCGTGCGCATTCGCCAGGCCGTAACTTTCTTCGCCACCGTCTGTCCCGCCGGTAAACAACAGAATGTCTGGCGGTGATGATTCCAGCTCCTGGATGTCATGACGGTTCAGCTTGTACGAATAATATTGCGCGATTTTCGCTCCTGCCGAATGGGCGGTAACTTTTGCCGACTCTAGCGTAATGGAAGGCACCAGCCCCATTGCTGCAACGGCGAGCCCACCTTTCGCTGAGGAGGAGTATTTCAACTGCACTTCACCACTTTTCAGTAACGGGCGAGCATCGGCAACATTCAGCACCTGATTCAGGCTGGCAAAAAAACCGTCTGCCAGATGATGTGTGGTGGTTGGGGTCAGGACATGGTTTACCAGGGTTAATTCCTCGCCTTCATGTGCGAAGAGGGCTGCCTTGGTCCATGTCGAGCCGATATCGACAGAAACTGTTTGCATCAGATGGCCTCTTCCAGGCAACGCTGTTCGAGGCCATTGTGTTGGTGAATATCATTAGTGATAAGCGCGCAAACATCTTCCAGATCGTGGCTGGGGGCGAAGACCCGGTTAAAACCCATCTCTTTAAACTTCACTTCCACGTCGGCGAAGTCATGTTTACCGACGACCAGGTTGCCGCCGACGTACAGCAGAATGTCGCCAAGGCCGCGTTCGATGCAGCGCTCACGTAGTCCGAGGCAGTCAATGTCGCCATGACCGTAGATAGAGGACACCACGATGGCATCGGCGCCTGTTTCAATCGCAGCATCAATATATTCATCCTGGCTCACCATCACCCCGAGGTTGATTACGTGAAAATCATGAGCAGTAAAAACGCGATCCAGAACTTTATTACCTACTGCATGGCAGTCAGCACCGATGACGCCAATAACAAGTGTAGATTTCTTCATGGGTAATCCTCTGTAGGGCTGATGGTCAATAAGTGAAATTATTTTCTAATATTTAGAACATGGATTGTGACAACCTCTTAATAGGGTTGGAGTTTCTGTGGAAGCGAAAAAGGAAGCAATTGATCTATTTTCAAAATATCCTGAGAAAAATGATTGTTATATTTGTCATCTATAAAATCCTTTCATAATCAATGTGATAGATTATCTTTTCTTAGCTGGTTTTAATTTATTAGAGAATTGGGTAATAAATGACTTGCCATGTTTGTGATCGAAATCTTATTTTGTTATGCGCGCCGTTTATGACGTGTTTTAAATAATTTCAAAAATCCCAATTACTAATTAACTTGTGAACGACATAACGGTTTTTTATTTTTTAATCTTATATGTCACAATTCATTTTTGTTAAATTTAGGATAAAAATGATAAGGAAATGTTTGTGGCATATTTAATCTTTGCCACATAAGAGAAGAGGGGGTGTTAATGATAACTTTCAGTGATGACTTAAGCGAAACGTCAGCGTTCTCTCGCAGAACGACAAACGCAATGCATCGGTCATTGTGGAACGTTTTCGCTTCCAGTTGAGATAGTTACATCTCGGTGTTAATTATAAGTAAAATTTAAATGAATAATTTGTATGAAATAACAAATCCATGACTTGCTAAACAAAAAACTGTGAGCTACCCAGCATTAGTGATTCTTTATCTTCTATCAATTAAGTCATCCGGGCTGGTTAAAAGATCGTGTACATTTAAATAAATATCCTATCATTTGTAGTAACGGCAATTACTCATTGAAAAACATGTTGTTAACATCGTGTTTACTAGTAGCGCGAGTGCTAAACACTATTAACATTAAATTTGAAAATTGATTTAAATCAATGTTTAAAACTTGGAAAACAGCACCAAAAGAGGGTAAATTGCTTCAGATCAAATTGGTCTGAAAGTGGTAAATTAGCTATAAATTGATCACTATCGAAAAATGCAAATTTGTCTCGATAAAAACCTGTTTATTGTAAGGATTTTACGGCGTAATATAATTGCGGGATCAATTTGAGTGTTTTATTAACATGTTTGTAACCTTTCATCATTGTCCTTTCTTCAAATGAGAGGAAAGGGTAGCGGCGTAAGGAAGCAGATAAATTTGTATTGGGGCATGCGTGTGACCCTTTCTAACGGGGTTCACTCTCGGAGTCTTCATGCGATGAGCAAGGAGTCATGATGTTAGATATAGTCGAACTGTCGCGCTTACAGTTTGCCTTGACCGCGATGTACCACTTCCTGTTTGTGCCACTGACGCTCGGTATGGCGTTCTTGTTGGCCATCATGGAAACGGTCTACGTCCTTTCCGGCAAACAGATTTATAAAGATATGACCAAGTTCTGGGGCAAGTTGTTTGGTATCAACTTCGCTCTGGGTGTGGCTACCGGTCTGACCATGGAGTTCCAGTTCGGGACTAACTGGTCTTACTACTCCCACTATGTAGGGGATATTTTCGGTGCGCCGCTGGCGATCGAAGGTTTGATGGCCTTCTTCCTCGAATCCACCTTTGTAGGTCTGTTCTTCTTCGGCTGGGACCGTTTGGGTAAAGTCCAGCATATGTGTGTCACCTGGCTGGTGGCTCTGGGTTCTAACCTGTCCGCGTTGTGGATTCTGGTTGCGAACGGCTGGATGCAGAACCCAATCGCAGCGGATTTCAATTTCGAAACCATGCGTATGGAGATGCTGAGCTTCTCTGAACTGGTGCTCAATCCGGTAGCACAGGTGAAATTTGTTCACACTGTGGCATCTGGTTATGTATGTGGCGCGATGTTCGTTCTGGGTATCAGCTCCTACTATATGCTGCGCGGTCGTGACTTCGCGTTTGCTAAACGTTCTTTTGCTATCGCTGCCAGCTTTGGTATGGCTGCTATTCTGTCTGTTATCGTTCTGGGTGATGAATCTGGTTACGAAATGGGCGACGTGCAGAAAACCAAACTCGCTGCGATTGAAGCAGAATGGGAAACTCAGCCTGCACCGGCTTCCTTCACGCTGTTCGGTATTCCGGACCAGGATGCGCAGGAAAACCATTTTGCGATTCAGATTCCTTATGCGCTGGGCATCATTGCCACCCGCTCTGTTGATACACCGGTCATTGGTCTGAAAGACCTGATGGTGCAACACGAAGAGCGTATCCGTAACGGGATGAAAGCGTATCAGCTGCTGGAAGAACTGCGTGCTGGTACTACCGACCAGGCCGTTCGCGACCAGTTCAACAGCATGAAGAAAGACCTGGGTTATGGTCTGCTGTTGAAACGCTATACGGACAAAGTTACCGACGCGACCGAAGCGCAAATTCAGCAGGCAACGAAAGATTCTATTCCTCGCGTTGCGCCGCTGTACTTCGCTTTCCGTATCATGGTGGCATGCGGCATTCTGATGCTGGCAATTATCGCGGTGTCCTTCTGGACTGTGCTTCGTAACCGTATCGGTGAGAAAAAATGGCTGCTGCGCACCGCGCTGTATGCGATTCCTCTGCCGTGGATTGCTATTGAATCCGGTTGGTTTGTTGCAGAGTACGGTCGTCAACCGTGGGCGATTGGTGAAGTGTTACCAACAGCCGTAGCGAACTCTTCGCTGACTGCTGGCGACCTCATCTTCTCGATGCTGTTGATTTGCGGCCTGTATACCCTGTTCCTGGTGGCTGAACTGTATCTGATGTTCAAGTTCGCACGCCTTGGGCCGAGTAGCCTGAAAACCGGTCGTTATCACTACGAGCAGTCCACTGTGACTTCTCAGCCGGCACGCTAAGACAGGAGTCGTCAAATGATCGATTATGAAGTATTGCGTTTTATCTGGTGGCTGCTGGTTGGCATTCTGCTGATTGGTTTTGCAGTCACTGATGGATTCGACATGGGGGTGGGCATGCTCACCCGTTTCCTCGGTCGTAATGATACCGAGCGTCGAATTATGATTAACTCCATCGCTCCGCACTGGGACGGTAACCAGGTTTGGCTCATCACCGCGGGGGGCGCACTGTTCGCTGCCTGGCCGATGGTGTATGCCGCTGCGTTCTCCGGTTTCTATGTGGCGATGATTCTGGTTCTGGCGTCCTTGTTCTTCCGTCCGGTCGGTTTTGACTACCGCTCTAAGATTGAAGATATGCGCTGGCGCAACATGTGGGACTGGGGCATCTTCATTGGTAGCTTCGTGCCACCGCTGGTGATTGGCGTGGCGTTCGGCAACCTGCTGCAAGGGGTTCCGTTCCACGTAGATGACTACATGCGTTTGTACTACACCGGTAACTTCTTCCAGTTGCTGAATCCGTTTGGTCTGCTGGCAGGTGTCGTGAGCGTTGGGATGATCATCACCCAGGGTGCGACCTATCTGCAGATGCGTACGGTAGGTGAACTGCATCTGCGTGCTCGTGCAACTTCACAGGTTGCGGCGCTGGTGACTCTGGTCTGCTTCGCGCTGGCCGGTGTGTGGGTGATTTATGGTATTGACGGTTATGTTGTGACCTCAGCACTGGATCATCATGCTGCCTCTAACCCGCTGACCAAAGAAGTGGCTCGTGTGGCTGGCGCATGGATGGTGAACTTTAACAATGCACCTATCCTGTGGCTGGTTCCTGCACTGGGCGTGGTTCTGCCGCTGTTGACCATCCTGACTTCTCGTATGGAGAAAGGGGCATGGGCGTTCGTCTTCTCCTCACTGACGTTAGCCTGCATCATCCTGACTGCCGGTATCGCAATGTTCCCGTTTGTGATGCCATCCAGCACCATGATGAACGCAAGTTTGACCATGTGGGATGCCACCTCCAGCCAGCGTACATTGAATCTGATGACCTGGGTCGCGGCGGTGTTTGTACCGATCATTCTGCTGTACACCAGCTGGTGTTACTGGAAGATGTTCGGTCGCATCACTAAAGAAGATATTGAAAGCAACACCCACTCTCTGTACTAAGTAAGGAGCTTAAAATGTGGTATTTCGCATGGATTTTGGGAACGCTTCTTGCCTGTGCATTTGGGATAATCACAGCGCTGGCGCTTGAGCACGTTGAATCAGGCAAAGCCGGGCAAGAAGATAGCTAATGACCAACATTATCGCGATGGTATACAACGCGATGGACAAGCGCCCCTTGCGGGCGCTTTCATTTGTGCTGGCAATCGTGTTGGCTGGCTGCATATTCTGGGATCCGTCTCGTTTCGCGGCCAAAACCAGTGAGCTTGAAATCTGGCATGGTTTCCTGCTGATGTGGGCGGTCTGCGCAGGCATTATTCACGGCGTTGGCTTCCGTCCTCGCGCCGTACATTGGCAGGGCATCTTCTGCCCGCTGATCGCGGATATTGTCCTCGTTGTTGGTCTGATTTTCTTCTTCTTTTGAATAAGAAACATCCTTAAATATTTATGGGCTTGCATAAGCCCATAATTTTTTACTCTCCGTTTACTTTCCCCCATTCCAAAGCACCATTCCCGCGCGTATAGTAGCGAAGTTTGAAAGCACTAACCTGAGGTTGTGCCCTGTGGTTGTGTGCGGTGGCGACGCTGTACCATCAGGGCGTTATCAAGGCGGAGTGCGCTGGACATAGTAGAACTATGTCCAAGTGCGACAACACAGAGAACATCCTGATGGAACGCGTCCCGAAGGGCTGAGAATCTTTTTGCACAGTACTGCGTTACTTGCGTCTTGTTTGGAATTACCAAACTTCGCCACTCGCGCCTTGTTCTGTGCAAAAATTTTCGTCAGCGCCATCCGCGAACAACCACAGGACACAACCTAATTGCATTACCGGGATGTACAGTGAAGACAGCGCGATATACAACGACATTCTTGATGCATCGCGGCGGCAAGAACGCGAATCACCAGACGCTTACGAAGGTAAGTAACTGGTGCGAGTGGGCGAAGCCAACAAAGAGGCAGTAGGAATGAATAAGTATATGTTTCGATGGCCGGTTCGTGTCTATTATGAAGATACCGATGCCGGTGGGGTGGTTTACCACGCCAGTTACGTCGCTTTTTATGAAAGAGCACGCACAGAAATGCTTCGTCATCATCACTTCAGTCAGCAGGTCCTGTTGGCTGAACGTGTCGCCTTTGTGGTGCGCAAGATGACCCTCGAGTATTTTGCGCCTGCCCGGCTCGACGATATGCTCGAAGTTCAAACCGAAATTACGTCAATGCGTGGCACCTCATTGGTTTTCACGCAACGCATTGTCAACGCAGAGAACACCGTGCTGAATGAAGCCGAAGTTCTGATTGTTTGCGTTGATCCACTCAAAATGAAGCCTCGTGCGCTTCCCAAGTCTATTGTCGCGGAGTTTAAGCAGTGACTGACATGAATATCCTTGATTTGTTCCTGAAGGCAAGCCTTCTGGTTAAACTTATCATGTTGATTTTGATTGGTTTCTCAATCGCATCCTGGGCCATCATCATCCAACGGACCCGTATTCTTAATGCTGCTTCACGTGAAGCCGAAGCATTTGAAGACAAGTTCTGGTCCGGCATTGAATTGTCGCGCCTGTACCAGGAAAGCCAGGGGCGTCGTGATAATTTGGCGGGCTCGGAGCAAATTTTCTACAGCGGATTCAAAGAATTTGCGCGTTTGCATCGGGCAAATAGCCACGCGCCGGAAGCGGTCGTTGAGGGGGCTTCCCGTGCGATGCGTATCTCGATGAACCGTGAGCTGGAAACGCTGGAAACGCATATTCCATTCCTCGGAACCGTTGGCTCCATCAGCCCGTATATCGGTCTGTTCGGTACCGTTTGGGGGATCATGCACGCATTTATCGCGCTTGGCGCGGTAAAACAGGCGACGTTGCAAATGGTCGCACCGGGTATCGCAGAAGCGTTGATTGCAACGGCTATCGGTCTGTTTGCGGCAATCCCGGCGGTTATGGCCTACAACCGTCTGAACCAGCGCGTGAACAAACTGGAACTGAATTACGACAACTTTATGGAAGAGTTCACCGCGATTCTGCACCGCCAGGCGTTTACCGTTAGCGAGAGCAACAAGGGGTAAGCCATGGCCAGAACGCGTGGACGAGGTCGTCGCGAACTCAAGTCCGAAATCAATATTGTACCGCTGCTCGACGTACTGCTGGTGCTGTTGCTGATCTTTATGGCAACCGCACCGATCATTACGCAGAGTGTGGAAGTCGACCTGCCGGATGCTACCGAGTCGCAAGCCGTCAGCAGTAACGACGAACCCCCGGTCATTATTGAAGTTTCCGGTATTGGGCAATACAGCGTGGTGGTTGAGAAAGATCGTATGGATCAACTACCACCGGAGCAGGTTATTGCGGAAGCGAAAAGCCGCCTGCAGACCAATCCGAAAACGGTCTTTTTAATCGGTGGTGCGAAAGACGTGCCTTATGATGAAATAATTAAAGCGCTGAACTTGTTACACAGTGCAGGCGTAAAATCGGTTGGCTTGATGACGCAGCCAATCTGATGACTGCGTTTTGCTGGCTTGAAAGATAGCACGTAACAGGCGAACAGTTTTTTGGGAACCGAGAGTGTCAAAGGCAACCGAACAAAACGACAAGCTCAAAAGGGCGATAATTATTTCAGCGGTGCTGCATGTCATTTTATTTGCAGCGCTGATCTGGAGTTCGTTCGATGAGCACATTGATGCTTCAGCCGGCGGCGGTGGCGGTTCGTCCATCGACGCCGTTATGGTCGATCCTGGCGCCGTTGTGCAACAGTACGACAGGCAGCAGCAACAGCAGGCAAGTGCGAAACGTGCTGAAGAGCAGCGTGAAAAGCAGGCGCAGCAGCAAGCTGAAGAACTTCGCGAGAAGCAGGCAGCTGAGCAAGAGCGACTGAAGCAGCTGGAAAAAGAACGTTTAGCCGCGCAGGAAAAAGTGCGCGAACAGGCGGAACAGCAGAAGCAAGCTGAAGCCGCCGCAGCGAAAGCGCAAGAGCAACAGAAACAGGCTGAAGAGGCTGCGGCGAAGGCTGCTGCAGACGCGAAGGCTAAAGCTGATGCTCAGGCGAAGCAAGCGGCAGATGCCGCGAAGAAAGCCGCTGCGGACGCACAGAAAAAAGCTGAGGCTGAAGCCGCTAAAGCCGCCGCTGATGCGAAGAAAGCTGCAGAAGCACAAGCTGCTAAGGCAGCTGCGGACGCTGCGAAGAAAGCACAGGCTGAGGCCGCTAAGCAAGCAGCAGCCGAGAAAGCTGCTGCTGAGAAAGCAGAAAAAGCCGCTGCCGCGAAAGCTGCCGCTGCTGAAAAAGCGGCGGCTGATAAGAAAGCCGCTGCAGAAAAAGCAGCAGCAGACAAAAAAGCTGCAGCTGAGAAAGCCGCTGCCGATAAGAAAGCTGCGGCAGATAAAGCAGCTGCTGCTAAAAAGGCTGCGGCCGAAAAAGCCGCTGCAGCCTCTGGCGTTGACGACTTGTTGGGTGACCTGAGCTCCGGTAAGAATGCACCGAAATCGGGCGGTGGAGCGAAAGGAAACGGCCAACCGGCGAAAGATAGTGGTACAAGTGGTGCCAATGGCGGTGCATCTGGTGCTGATATCAGTGCTTACGCATCTCAAATTCGCAATGCGATCCAGAGCCGTCTGTATGGTGCAGATTTGTATGCAGGTAAATCTTGCGTATTACATATCAAGTTAGCACCCGATGGTCTGTTACTGGATGTGACCGAAGAGGGCGGGGATCCGGCATTGTGTCAGGCTGCGCTGACGGCTGCGAAAACCGCAAGAATTCCTAAACCGCCTAGCCAGGCAGTTTATGAAAAAGTAAAAGATGCCAAACTGGACTTCAAACTGTAATAACGCCCCCTGAGAAATCAGGGGAAACGGTCTAAGGTTGAGACAGAGTTCTGGTAGTTTTGTGTATTTGAGTTTGTTAACATTCTGCTAAATTATCGTGGGCTTTCCGTCCAGATAAGGGAGATATGATGAAGCAGGCATTACGAGTAGCATTTGGTTTTCTGATGCTGTGGGCAGCGGTGCTGCACGCAGAAGTACGTATCGAGATCACCCAGGGGGTGGACTCGGCGCGCCCGATTGGTGTTGTCCCCTTCCAGTGGGCAGGACCGGGTGCTGCACCTGAAGATATCGGTGGTATCGTAGGTGCTGACCTGCGTAACAGCGGTAAATT
Organism: Citrobacter sp. Cpo091; assembly: GCF_030332645.1. Classification (NCBI taxonomy): domain Bacteria; kingdom Pseudomonadati; phylum Pseudomonadota; class Gammaproteobacteria; order Enterobacterales; family Enterobacteriaceae; genus Citrobacter; species Citrobacter sp. Cpo091. The sequence goes on along the minus strand of NZ_JAOWHL010000034.1, from coordinate 174,232 downwards.
TAACCCGTTAGACCGTTCTCGTCTGCCTCAGCAGCCCGGTACCGCGCAGGAAGTTCAACCTGCCGCGTGGTCTGCGCTGGGCATTGATGCCGTAGTCGTCGGCCAGGTTACGCCAAACCCGGATGGTTCTTACAGCGTTGCCTATCAGCTGGTTGACACCGGTGGCGCACCGGGTACCGTACTGGCACAGAACACCTATAAAGTGAACAAGCAGTGGCTGCGTTACGCGGGCCATACTGCAAGTGACGAAGTGTTTGAAAAACTGACCGGCATTAAAGGTGCATTCCGTACCCGTATCGCTTATGTTGTTCAGACCAACGGTGGTCAGTTCCCGTACGAATTACGTGTGTCCGACTACGATGGTTACAACCAGTTCGTGGTACACCGTTCTCCGCAGCCGCTGATGTCTCCGGCGTGGTCCCCGGACGGTTCAAAACTGGCGTACGTTACCTTCGAAAGCGGTCGTTCTGCACTGGTTATTCAGACACTGTCTAACGGCGCGGTTCGTCAGGTAGCCTCGTTCCCACGTCACAACGGTGCGCCTGCGTTTTCTCCGGATGGCAGCAAACTGGCGTTTGCCCTGTCTAAAACCGGTAGCCTGAACCTGTATGTCATGGACATTGGTTCCGGTCAGATCCGTCAGGTGACGGATGGTCGTAGCAACAACACGGAACCTACCTGGTTCCCGGACAGCCAAAACCTGGCCTTTACGTCTGACCAGGCCGGTCGTCCGCAGGTATATAAAGTTAACGTCAACGGCGGTGCTCCGCAGCGCATTACCTGGGAAGGTTCGCAAAACCAGGATGCGGATGTGAGCAGCGACGGTAAATTTATGGTAATGGTAAGCTCGGCCAACGGTCAGCAGCACATTGCCAAACAAGATCTGGTAGCGGGTGGCGTACAAGTTCTGTCGTCAACGTTCCTGGACGAAACGCCAAGTCTGGCACCTAACGGCACTATGGTAATCTACAGCTCTTCTCAGGGGATGGGATCCGTGCTGAATTTGGTTTCTACAGATGGGCGTTTCAAAGCGCGTCTTCCGGCAACTGATGGACAGGTTAAATTCCCTGCCTGGTCGCCGTATCTGTGATAATAAATAATTGATTAATAAAGGAATCATTGAAATGCAACTGAACAAAGTGCTGAAAGGGCTGATGATTGCTCTGCCTGTTATGGCTATTGCAGCGTGTTCTTCTAACAAGAACGCCAGCAATGACGGCAGCGAAGGCATGCTGGGTGCCGGCACTGGTATGGATGCAAACGGCAGCGGCAACATGTCTTCTGAAGAGCAAGCGCGTCTTCAGATGCAACAGCTGCAGCAGAACAACATCGTTTACTTCGATCTGGACAAGTACGATATCCGTTCTGACTTCGCTGCAATGCTGGATGCTCACGCTAACTTCCTGCGTAGCAACCCGTCTTACAAAGTCACCGTAGAAGGTCATGCGGACGAACGTGGTACTCCTGAGTACAACATCTCCTTGGGTGAGCGTCGTGCGAACGCCGTTAAGATGTACCTGCAGGGTAAAGGCGTTTCTGCTGACCAGATCTCCATCGTTTCTTACGGTAAAGAAAAACCTGCAGTACTGGGTCATGACGAAGCGGCTTACGCCAAAAACCGTCGCGCCGTACTGGTTTACTAAGAGAATTGCATGAGCAGTAACTTCAGACATCATCTGTTGAGTCTGTCGTTACTGGTTGGCATAGCGGCCCCCTGGGCCGCTTTTGCACAGGCGCCAATCAGTAGTGTCGGCTCTGGCTCGGTCGAAGACCGTGTCACTCAACTCGAGCGTATTTCTAACGCTCACAGTCAGCTTTTAACCCAACTCCAGCAACAACTCTCCGATAATCAGTCCGATATTGATTCCCTGCGCGGTCAAATTCAGGAAAATCAGTATCAACTGAATCAGGTTGTTGAACGTCAGAAGCAGATATTGCTGCAGATGAATAATCTTGGTAGCGGTAGTGCACCTGCGGCGCAATCTGCGGGCGGCGATCAGAGTGGGGCAGCAGCAACCCCTGCACCTGATACGGGTGCAGCGGCAGCGTCAGGTGCTCCGGTACAAACTGGCGATGCGAATACCGATTACAATGCGGCCATTGCTCTGGTGCAGGATAAATCCCGCCAGGATGACGCGATTGAAGCATTTCAGAACTTCATTAAAAAGTACCCAGACTCAACTTACCTGCCAAATGCGAATTACTGGCTGGGTCAGTTGAATTACAACAAGGGGAAAAAAGATGATGCAGCGTTCTATTTTGCTTCAGTAGTCAAAAACTTCCCGAAATCACCAAAGGCTGCAGACGCGATGTATAAAGTCGGCGTCATCATGCAGGACAAAGGTGATAAAGAGAAAGCGAAAGCCGTTTATCAGCAGGTTATCACTAAATACCCTGGCACTGATGGCGCGAAACAAGCGCAAAAACGCCTTGGCGCGATGTAATGAACACCATGCGACCAGAAATCGTGTTAATTCTGGTCGCGTCGTGTGATTCCTAAGCAGTTGAGTTATTTACATCGAAATTTTTGTTGCGCTAAAATCTGAAATCAGTAATATATGCCGCCGTTGCCAAGGGATATCAAACAGCCCGAAAGCGGCAAAAAAAGTGGGTCGTTAGCTCAGTTGGTAGAGCAGTTGACTTTTAATCAATTGGTCGCAGGTTCGAATCCTGCACGACCCACCACTAACTTAGTTAGTAAGTAGTATCCAGCGCAGTATCGGGTGATTAGCTCAGCTGGGAGAGCACCTCCCTTACAAGGAGGGGGTCGGCGGTTCGATCCCGTCATCACCCACCACTCGGGGCGTTAGCTCAGTTGGTAGAGCAGTTGACTTTTAATCAATTGGTCGCAGGTTCGAATCCTGCACGCCCCACCAACTTTAACATCGTACTCAGATGTTAAATGTGAAGGATAACGTTGCTTTAGCAACGGCCCGTTAGGGCGAGACGAAGTCGAGTCATCCTGCACGCCCCACCAATTTATTGGTGGCACCGAGTAAAAATTTTCAGGTTATACCCGAGCGGGTCGTTAGCTCAGTTGGTAGAGCAGTTGACTTTTAATCAATTGGTCGCAGGTTCGAATCCTGCACGACCCACCATCCTGAAAGTATAAAGAAGTAAACCCCATACGGGGGCGTTAGCTCAGTTGGTAGAGCAGTTGACTTTTAATCAATTGGTCGCAGGTTCGAATCCTGCACGCCCCACCAGTGTAAAAAGGCGCCCTAAAGGCGCCTTTTTGCTATGCGCAGAATTAACGATTCGAACCTGCAGCAGGTTCGGGTCTCACGTAGTGAGACAACGGAGCCGTTTACGGCGACGGCCCGGAGGGCGAGCAAAGCGAGTCATCCTGCACGCCCCACCAGTGTAAAAAGGCGCCCTAAAGGCGCCTTTTTGCTATCTGCGATTTATAAGATTCGAAGCTGCTTGCCTGATGCGCTTCGCTTATCAGTCCTACAGACGACACTATTCACGTAGGCCGGATAAGACGTCAGTCGCCTTCCGGCATTCCTCACACGCAATTATTGTGACTTTCTTACGCCAATCCGCTATCTTGTTTAGCATATAAAACAAATCTAACCGAATACGGCGTGAGTCACGCTTTTAATCGGTTATTTCGTTAAGCCAGTAAAACGAGAAAGCAAGATGAGCGTGATGTTTGATCCAGAAGCAGCAATTTATCCGTTTCCGCCGAAGCCAGCCCCGCTGAGTGTGGATGAAAAGCAATTTTATCGTGAAAAAATCAAGCGCCTGCTGAAAGAGCGTGATGCCGTTATGGTCGCGCACTATTACACCGATCCCGAAATTCAGCAGTTGGCCGAAGAGACCGGTGGTTGTATTTCTGATTCTCTGGAGATGGCGCGTTTCGGCTCAAAACATTCTGCCTCTACGCTGTTGGTTGCAGGCGTGAGGTTTATGGGGGAAACCGCCAAAATCCTCAGCCCGGAAAAGACCATCCTGATGCCGACCCTACAGGCGGAATGCTCATTAGATCTGGGCTGTCCGATTGATGCGTTCAGCGCGTTTTGCGATGCGCACCCGGATCGTACCGTGGTGGTTTACGCCAATACCTCAGCCGCCGTTAAAGCACGTGCGGACTGGGTCGTCACATCCAGTATCGCGGTAGAACTTATTGAGCATCTTGATAGTTTGGGTGAAAAAATCATCTGGGCTCCGGACAGACATCTGGGCAACTACGTCCAAAAACAGACCGGTGCAGACGTTCTTTGTTGGCAGGGGGCCTGTATCGTCCACGACGAATTTAAAACTCAGGCTTTAACACGCATGAAGGGGCTTTACCCTGATGCAGCGGTGTTGGTGCACCCGGAGTCCCCTCAGTCTATCGTTGATATGGCCGATGCGGTTGGCTCAACCAGCCAGTTAATCAACGCCGCTAAATCGTTACCGCATCAACAGCTGATTGTGGCGACTGACCGGGGCATATTTTACAAAATGCAGCAGGCCGTTCCGGATAAAGAATTGCTTGAAGCGCCGACGGCTGGTGAGGGGGCAACCTGCCGCAGCTGTGCGCATTGTCCGTGGATGGCGATGAACGGCCTCAAGGCGATTGCTGAGGGCCTGGAACAAGGCGGAGCGGCTCATGAGATACATGTTGATGCTGCGCTGCGAGAAGGGGCGTTGTTGCCGTTAAACCGCATGTTGGAATTTGCGGCTACACTTCGAGCTTAATTAATTTTTTGGCTCTGGGGGAAAAGATGGACTTTTTTAGCACGCAGAACATTCTGGTACATATTCCGATTGGCGCTGGCGGTTACGATCTGTCGTGGATCGAAGCTGTGGGGACGATCGCTGGGTTGCTGTGTATTGGCCTGGCTAGCCTTGAGAAAATCAGCAATTACTTCTTCGGCCTGATAAACGTCACGCTGTTTGCGATTATCTTCTTTCAGATCCAGCTCTATGCAAGCCTGTTGCTGCAAGTTTTCTTCTTTGCCGCCAACATCTACGGCTGGTATGCCTGGTCCAGGCAAACCAACCAGCATGAAGCGGAACTGAAAATTCGCTGGCTGCCGTTACCAAAAGCGATCGGCTGGCTGGCGGCTTGCGTGGTGGCGATCGGCCTGATGTCGGTCTATATCGATCCGGTCTTTGCGTTCCTGACCCGCATTGCGGTGAACATTATGCAGGCTTTAGGATTGCAGGTTGTTGTGCCTGAGTTGCAACCCGATGCATTCCCGTTCTGGGACTCCTGCATGATGGTGTTGTCGATTGCGGCGATGATCCTGATGACGCGTAAGTACGTTGAAAACTGGCTGCTGTGGGTGATCATTAACGTAATAAGCGTAGTGATTTTCGCCCTGCAAGGCGTATATGCCATGTCGCTGGAATATGTGATCCTGACTGTTATCGCACTGAACGGTAGCAGGATGTGGATTAACAGCGCGCGCGAGCGGGGTTCCCACGCGCTGTCCCATTAATGGTGATGGTGTGAATGGCCGGATACCCCCTGATACAGGTGGCAGTCCGGCCCATTACACGGCTGATACTCCATCTGGATCGTGGCGTGTTCAATCTGGTAGTGATGGATAAGGAAATGCTGAATACGCTCCAGCAGCGCGTCGTGATCGTGCGGCGGGACCACCTGCACATGCAGCGTCATTACCGGTTTTTCACCCACCATCCAGACATGGACATGGTGCACATTGCGGACTTCGGGGATATCCCGGCTGAGATGGCGCTGCAGTGCGGCGATATCCAGCGTCAGCGGGGCGCCTTCCAGTAATTCATTAACGCTATCCTTTAACAGTCGCCAGGCGCTACGTAGTACCAGCACGGAAACCAGAATCGAGAGAATCGGGTCCGCAGGCGTCCAGCCCGTCCAGATAATAATCAGCGCAGCGATGATCGCCCCGACCGAGCCGAGTAAATCGCCCATCACATGTAGTGCCGCGGCGCGGACGTTCAGGTTTTTCTCCTCACTGCCGCGGTGTAGAACCCAAAAAGCCAGCACGTTAGCCAGTAAACCCGCGACAGCTATAACCATCATCATGCCGCCAGCCACGGGGCGGGGCGTATGGAAGCGCTCAATGGCTTCCCAGACGATTAAAATGGTGATCACGACCAATGCGATGGCGTTAACAAACGCGGCCAGTGTCGTGAGCCTTAGCCAGCCGAAGGTGTGTCGTATTGTGGGCGGGCGATGGGAAAACCGGACGGCCAGCAGCGCAAAAAGGAGCGCTGCGGCATCAGTGAGCATATGCCCGGCATCGGCCAACAAGGCCAGTGAACCTGAAAGTATGCCACCCACCACTTCAACCAACATAAATCCGGCTGTAATGCAGAATGCAAACATCAAGCGGCGGGCATTATTGTCCTTGGGTTGCTCAGAAGAAGTATGAGTATGCGAGTGCGCCATTATGCCATCCCTTTGTTATTCTCATCTTTACTGTATGCCATCATACCGTTTTTGGGATGATAAAATTAAAAAGGAGAGCTATTGCTCTCCCATTATTAGCTTTATTTTCAGCGTTACTGCGTAGTGCCATCAGTTTTTGTCTCAGCATCATTGTTAATGCCGTTTCCGGTCTCAACCTTCTTATTCACATCAGGGCAGCGACCGTCCTTACACATGGTGTTTTTGTGCATCTCGTCTTTGGTCATCCCTTCATGGTTCATTGATGAACCGTTCGGGTGCAGCATTGTGCCACCCGAATTCACGTTACTGTTGTCGACATTATTTGGTGCCACGTTTTCGCGTGCGTCTGGGGCGACCTGACCGGCATCCGCCGAGGAATTTGCCTGGCCGTTATTGGACTGCGTATTGGTTTCAGCTGCCAGCGCCGCGCCGCTGGCGAGGCTGAGTGTAGCGGTAAGAAAGAGTGAAGCCAGCTTTGTCATATGCATAATATGCTCCTGTTATGGTCGATATGTCGGATAACGTCTTCCAACAGTGCATGTGCCAGTTACATCATCAATATGTGGTTAATAGTTTTGCCAGAGAAATTAAACCCAGCATAGAATCTTGAAATTTATGAAAATTAAAGCTGTTACAGTTATAAATTGTAGGTTGGATCTCGTTTTTCGCTACTTTATTGCGTTTTTTTGGCCAATTCCAGGATTAATCCGTCCAAAGTGTAAAACCCCGTTTACACTTTATGACTGAAGATATAGATTGGAGGGATTGCATTCATTTATATAAGTATGGCAACGCTGGAATAATCATGAATTATCAGAACGACGATTTACGCATTAAAGAGATCAACGAGTTATTACCGCCAGTCGCATTGTTGGAAAAATTCCCCGCTACTGAAAATGCCGCAAACACGGTGGCTCATGCCCGTAAGGCGATTCATAAAATCCTGAAAGGGAGTGACGATCGCCTGCTGGTAGTGATTGGGCCTTGCTCTATTCATGATCCGGCAGCCGCCAAAGAGTATGCCGCTCGCCTGCTGGCACTGCGTGAAGAGTTAAAAGGCGAGCTTGAAATCGTTATGCGCGTCTATTTTGAAAAACCGCGAACTACCGTCGGCTGGAAAGGGCTTATCAACGATCCGCACATGGACAACAGCTTCCAGATCAACGATGGGCTGCGCATTGCGCGTAAACTGCTGCTGGATATCAATGACAGCGGATTGCCTGCTGCGGGTGAATTCCTCGATATGATTACGCCGCAATACCTCGCCGACCTGATGAGCTGGGGCGCGATTGGGGCACGTACCACAGAATCTCAGGTGCACCGCGAACTGGCGTCTGGTCTGTCCTGCCCGGTTGGCTTTAAAAACGGTACTGATGGCACGATAAAAGTAGCGATTGATGCGATTAACGCCGCAGGAGCGCCGCACTGCTTCCTGTCTGTGACCAAATGGGGTCATTCGGCGATCGTAAATACCAGTGGTAATGGCGATTGCCATATTATTTTGCGCGGCGGCAAAGAGCCGAACTACAGCGCTCAGCACGTTGCCGACGTGAAAGAAGGTCTGATCAAAGCAGGGCTTTCAGCGCAGGTGATGATCGACTTTAGCCATGCCAACTCCAGCAAGCAGTTCAAAAAGCAGATGGATGTCGCGAAAGATGTTTGCGGACAAGTTGCTGGGGGCGAAAAAGCAATTATTGGTGTGATGATCGAAAGCCATCTGGTAGAAGGTAATCAGAACCCGGATAGCGGTGAGCCGCTGACCTACGGTAAGAGCATCACCGACGCCTGCATTGGCTGGGAAGATACCGATGCGGTATTGCGCCAGCTGGCGGATGCGGTAAAAGCGCGCCGCGGTTAAAAAATTCATCCGGGCTACGCTCGGTAGGCCGGATAAGGCAACGCCGTCATCCGGCAATAAAAAAGCGTGGAGCATTCCACGCTTTTCTCGTTTGATCCGGGATGAAAATTACTTCGCTTTACCCTGGTTCGCAACGGCTGCCGCTTTTGCTGCGATCTCGTCAGCATTACCCAGATAGTAGTGTTTGATTGGTTTGAAGTTTTCGTCGAACTCATATACCAGCGGTACGCCGGTCGGGATGTTCAGTTCAAGGATCTCATCTTCGCCCATGTTATCCAGATATTTAACCAGCGCACGCAGAGAGTTACCGTGAGCGGCGATAATTACGCGCTCACCGCTTTTCATGCGCGGCAGAATGGTTTCGTTCCAGTAGGGGATAACGCGATCGATGGTCAGCGCCAGGCTTTCGGTAACCGGTAACTCTTTGTCGGTCAACTTCGCATAACGCGGATCGTGACCCGGATAACGCTCGTCATCTTTGGTCAGTTCCGGTGGCGTTACCGCAAAGCCGCGACGCCATTGCTTAACCTGCTCGTCACCGTATTTTTCAGCGGTTTCAGCTTTGTTCAGACCCTGCAGCGCGCCGTAATGACGTTCGTTCAGTTTCCAGGATTTTTCAACCGGCAGCCAGGCCTGATCCAGTTCGTCCAGTACGTTCCACAGGGTGTGGATGGCACGTTTCAGCACAGAAGTATAAGCAAAATCGAAGCTGTAGCCTTCTTCTTTCAGCAGTTTACCTGCCGCTTTTGCTTCGCCCACGCCTTTCTCTGACAGATCAACGTCATACCAACCGGTAAAACGGTTTTCGTTGTTCCACTGACTTTCACCGTGACGTACCAGAACCAGCTTAGTTACAGCCATACACTCACTCCTATAAATCATATTGAATGATAATAATTCTCATTATATTGCCGTAAAGCGTCAGCGGCAATGCTTACGCATAACCATAGCGAAAATAGCGCCACAGTGTAAGGTTCTTGTGAATTCAAGGTTGCGATTTTGTCTTTGAGCGGTGGGGATTTGAGCGGTTCTACTGTGATAAACAAATAACAGGCCCGCTACGTTACGTCATCGGGCCTGTGAGGGGAAAGGATCAGACTGGAAGAAACTGATATTCCGTCACGCTGGCATACTCTTCACCCGGGCGTAAGAAGCAGTCCGGCTGCTGCCACTCTGGATGGTTTGGGCTGTCCGGGAGAAACTCACTTTCCAGCGCCAGACCTTGCCAGTCTTTGTAGGCATCAGGCCCACGAGATGGCGTACCGCCGAGGAAGTTGCCGGAGTAAAACTGCAATGCCGGGGCGGAGGTGTATACCACCATCTGCAGTTTTTCATCCTGGGACCACAGTCGGGCGACCGGCGTACGCGCATTGCCCTGTGCCTGAAGCAGGAAGGCGTGATCGTAACCTTTCACCTTGCGCTGATCGTCATCGGCAAGAAATTCACTACTGATCATTTTAGGCGTGCGGAAATCGAAAGTGCTACCAGCGACGGATTTCAGCCCGTCATGCGGGATGCCCATTTCATCAACCGGCAAGTACTCGTCCGCCATAATTTGCAGCTTATGCTGGCGCACATCCGTTTTGTCACCGTCGAGGTTAAAATAAACGTGATTCGTCAGATTCACCGGACAGGGCTTATCGACCGTGGCGCGGTAGGTTATCGAAATACGATTATCGTCAGTCAGGCGATACTGCGCGGTGGCGCATAGATGGCCAGGGAAACCCTGGTCGCCATCGTCAGATGTTAAGGCGAACAGCACCTGACGGTCATTCTGATTGACTATCTGCCAGCGACGTTTGTCGAAACCGTCTGGCCCGCCGTGCAGCTGGTTGTCGCCTTGACTTGGTACCAACTCAACGGTTTCGCCGGCAAAGGTATAGCGGCTGTTGGCGATACGGTTAGCGTAGCGACCAATTGAAGCGCCCAGAAACGCAGCCTGCTCCGGGTATTGTTCCGGACTGGCGCACCCGAGCAATGCTTCACGCACGCTACCATCGCTAAGCGGAATACGCGCAGAGAGCAGCGTCGCGCCCCAGTCCATGAGCGTGACGACCATCCCTGCGTCATTGCGCAGGGTGAGCAGGCGAAACGGCTGACCGTCCGGAGCCTGCACAGGGATTTCGCTTAACATTGTCCTGCTCCTTGTGAAGGTTTGCAGACGTAGAATGTTTCTTTGATACCGGTTTTTGCTTCGTATTGTTCCGCGACGGCCTGCTGTACGGCAGGTACCAAATCTTGCGGGATCAGCGCCACGATGCAGCCGCCGAAGCCGCCGCCGGTCATACGGACACCGCCTTTATCGCCGATGGTCGCTTTGACAATCTCGACCAGCGTATCAATTTGCGGCACGGTAATTTCAAAGTCATCGCGCATTGAGGCGTGAGATTCCGCCATCAGTTGGCCCATGCGCAGCAGGTCGCCTTTTTCCAGCGCCTGTGCGGCTTCAACGGTACGCGCATTTTCCGTGATCACGTGGCGAACGCGTTTGGCGACAATCGGATCCAGTTCGTGGGCGACGGCGTTAAACGCTTCAAGGCTGACATCACGCAGCGCTGGCTGCTGGAAGAAACGCGCGCCGGTTTCACACTGTTCGCGACGGGTATTGTATTCGCTACCGACCAATGTGCGTTTAAAGTTACTGTTGATGATCACCACCGCTACGCCCTCAGGCATGGAAACGGCTTTGGTGCCCAGCGTTCGGCAGTCGATCAGTAGCGCATGATCTTTCTTACCAAGTGCCGAGATCAGTTGATCCATAATGCCGCAGTTACAGCCGACAAACTGGTTTTCAGCTTCCTGGCCATTCAGGGCAATCTGCGCGCCGTCGAGCGGCAGATGATAGAGCTGCTGGAATACCGTTCCCACAGCGACTTCCAGTGAGGCAGAAGAGCTTAAGCCCGCACCCTGCGGGACGTTACCGCTGATCACCAGATCCGCGCCGCCAAAGGCGTTATTGCGCTTTTGCAGATGTTTCACTACGCCACGCACGTAGTTTGACCACTGCTGGCTGTCATGAGCGATAATTGGCGCATCAAGCGAGAACTCATCAACCTGATTGTCGTAATCAGCGGCGATCACACGGACTTTTCGATCGTCGCGTGCCGCACAGCTGATAACGGTTTGATAGTCGATAGCGCAGGGCAGAACGAAGCCGTCGTTATAATCGGTATGTTCACCGATCAGGTTCACACGACCCGGTGCCTGAATAGTATGGGTGGCAGGGTAGCCAAATGTTTCAGCAAACAGAGATTGTGTTTTTTCTTTCAGACTCATTATTTAAACTCCGGATTCGCGAAAATGGATGTCGCTGACCGCACGCAGTCGTTCAGCCGCTTGTTCTGCCGTCAGGTCGCGCTGGGTTTCTGCCAGCATTTCATAACCGACCATAAATTTACGCACAGTCGCGGAACGCAGCAGCGGCGGGTAAAAGTGTGCGTGCAACTGCCAGTGTTGGTTTTCTTCACCGTTAAACGGTGCGCCGTGCCAGCCCATAGAATAGGGGAATGAGCACTGGAACAGGTTGTCATAACGACTGGTCAGTTTTTTCAACGCCAGCGCCAGGTCAGCACGCTGTTCGTCGGTCAAATCGGTAATTCGCAACACGTGCGCTTTCGGCAGCAGCAGCGTTTCGAACGGCCACGCGGCCCAGTAAGGGACAACTGCCAGCCAGTGCTCGGTTTCAACGACCGTACGGCTGCCGTCCGCCAGCTCACGCTGGACGTAATTAACGAGCATCGGCGCGCCTTGTTCGGCGAAGTACGCTTTCTGCAGGCGATCTTCACGTTCGGCTTCGTTAGGCAAAAAGCTGTTGGCCCAAATTTGTCCGTGTGGGTGCGGGTTTGAGCACCCCATCGCTGCGCCTTTATTCTCAAATACCTGCACCCAGGGATAGGTTTTGCCTAAGTCTTCAGTCTGTTCCTGCCACGTTTTCACAATTTCTGTTAGTGCAGGGACGCTGAGTTCCGGCAGCGTTTTGCTGTGATCGGGCGAGAAGCAAATTACACGGCTGGTACCGCGCGCGCTCTGGCATCGCATTAACGGATCGTGACTGTCCGGCGCGTCCGGGGTATCGGACATCAGCGCCGCAAAGTCATTGGTAAAGACATAGGTCCCGGTGTAATCCGGGTTTTTGTCGCCGGTAACGCGCGTATTGCCAGCGCACAGGAAGCAGTCCGGGTCATGTGCAGGCAGTACCTGCTTAGACGGAGTTTCCTGCGCCCCTTGCCACGGGCGTTTGGCGCGATGTGGTGATACGAGGATCCACTGCCCGGTGAGCGGGTTAAAACGGCGATGTGGATGATCGACAGGATTGAATTGCGTCATGATTGGTCCTTAATCCGAATATCCCTGCGGGTGGCGTGACTGCCAGTGCCAGGTATCTTGTGCCATTTCATCCAGTGTGCGGGTCACGCGCCAGTTGAGCTCTCGATCGGCTTTGCTGGCGTCAGCCCAGTAGGCCGGAAGATCGCCATCACGGCGCGGGGCGAAATGGTAATTCACCGGTTTACCGCAAGCTTTGCTGAAGGCGTTGACCACGTCCAGCACGCTGCTACCGATGCCTGCACCGAGGTTGTAAATATGTACGCCCTGTTTGCCCGCCAGTTTTTCCATGGCAGCAACATGGCCGTCGGCGAGATCCATCACGTGGATGTAGTCGCGTACGCCGGTGCCATCTTCAGTAGGGTAGTCATTGCCAAATATGGCAAGAGATTCGCGACGGCCAACGGCAACCTGCGCGATGTAAGGCATCAGGTTGTTTGGAATACCTTGCGGATCTTCCCCCATATCTCCCGATGGATGAGCGCCAACCGGGTTAAAGTAGCGCAGCAGGGCAATGCTCCAGTCGGGCTGTGCTTTTTGCAGATCGGTCAGGATCTGTTCCACCATCAGCTTGCTTTTGCCGTACGGACTTTGCGGCGTGCCGGTGGGGAAGCTTTCAACGTAAGGAATTTGCGGCTGATCGCCATAGACGGTCGCGGAGGAGCTGAAAATGAAGTTTTTCACGTTGGCAGCGCGCATTGCATTCACCAGACGCAGAGTGCCGTTGACGTTGTTGTCATAGTACTCCAGCGGCTTGGCAACGGATTCTCCAACGGCTTTTAAACCGGCAAAATGGATGACCGTATCAATGGCATGATCGTGCAGAATTTCGGTTATCAGCGCTTCGTTACGGATGTCTCCTTCCACGAAGGTCGGATGCTTGCCGCCTAAACGCTCAATGACGGGCAGAACGCTGCGCTTGCTGTTGCAGAGATTGTCCAGGATCACCACTTCGTGACCATTTTTCAGTAACTGCACGCAAGTGTGGCTTCCAATGTAACCGCTACCACCTGTAACCAATACTCTCATAATTCGCTCCGTTAAGCCTATGGTATGCAATAACCATAGCATAACAAAGATGCGAAAAGTGTGACACGGAATAAATTAGTGGAATCGTTTACACTCCGGTGTTTTCACTCGATGCTGCCAGTTACTTTATTATAAATCATTATGTTAGGTTGTTATTTCAGCACTTGTCTGAAAAAAAAGCAGAAAAAAGGGCGTGATAAACGCCCTGGCATGAAAATTAACGCAGAGAGGTTTGTCGATAGGCGTAGATATCACCCTCGGGTACAAACTCTAGCCGATGGGTAATGCAGGCCGGGGCATCTTCGGCGTGATGAGAGACAAACAAAAGCTGAGTTTCACCTTCACCGATCAGGACATCCACAAACCGACGGATCAGTTGACGGTTGAGCGGATCTAATCCTTGCAACGGTTCATCGAGGATCAGCAACGTAGGATGTTTCACCAGTGCACGAACAATCAATGCCAGCCGCTGCTGCCCCCAGGAAAGACTATGAAATGGCGCATCCGCGGTACGTTTATCGATGCCCAGAATATCCAGCCACTGTTGTACCAGCTTGTGCTGCCTGTCGGAGACGGCCTGATAAATGCCGATTGAATCGAAATAACCGGAGAGAATAACGTTGCGAACTGTCGTACTTACCCGGTAATCCAGATGCAGGCTGCTGCTGACATAGCCAATGTGTTTTTTGATATCCCAGATAGTTTCACCGCTGCCCCGGCGGCGGCCAAACAGGGTCAGGTCGTTGCTATATCCTTGGGGATGATCGCCGGTGATTAAACTGAGCAGGGTTGATTTCCCCGCACCGTTGGGGCCGATGATTTGCCAGTGTTCCCCCGGATTTACCCGCCAGCTCAGATGATGCAGGATAGGGCGATCGTTATACGAGACGGTGCCGTCGTTAAGCACAATGCGCGGCTCGTTATCTGACAACGTGTGGCGCACCGAAGGCTCATCCGGTTCGGGTAACTGGATGCCTTCCAGCCGTTCGCTATGGGCAAGCTGAGCGATTAATGCCTGTTGCAGAAGGTCGGGTTTTGCACCGGTTTCCGTCAGCGTGCAGTCGGCAAGTACGCCGGCAAACTGCACGAATTCGGGAATTTCATCAAAGCGATTAAGCACCAGTACCAACGTTAAACCGGCCTGGTGCAACTCAGCGAGCAACTCTGCTAACTGGCGACGGGACGCCACGTCCAGCCCGTCAAAGGGTTCATCAAGGATCAGCAAATCCGGTGTGGACATTAATGCCTGGCAGAGCAGAGTTTTGCGTGTTTCACCGGTGGAAAGGTATTTGAAACGCCTGTTGAGCAGGGCAGAAATGCCAAACTGCTGCGCCAGCGAAGCGCAGCGGGCGGGGTCGTGAACTTCGTCCTGAATGATTTCTGCGGTAGTGCGCCCGGTGTCGTCTTCACCGGGACTAAGAAGATCGGTGTTGTTTCGCTGCCACTCGTCGCTGACCAGCTTTTGGAGCTGCTCAAAGGAGAGTCGGGTAATACGTGTGAACTGGCTGCGGCGTTCGCCTTTCAGGAGCGGCAACTCGCCCGCCAGCGCGCGGGCCAGCGCAGATTTCCCGCTGCCGTTAGAGCCAACAAACGCCCAGCTATCGCCCGCGTTTAACGTCAACGCATCTAACTGGAGCGTTTTTGTGTCGCTAAGACGAAACGTGCCTTGCGAAATTTGCAACGATGACATTTTGTATCCCATTATTTGCAGCGATGAATAACAGGGATACGTGTTCTTCAGGCTGATGTCAATTAACTCAGCACAGTGTGGCGATAATCACCCTGTCCGCATTAAAATATGCTGTGACGTTAGCGCCTTCCGTTAATGTGTGGGTCTGCTCTATCGGCAAAGTCGCGCACAGCGTCTGGCCGTCTGGCAAGGTCATCAACACTTCACACTGCTCCGCTCCGCGTTCGATATGGCTAATCGTGCCCTGCAACTGGTTATCGGCGGCCTGAGCGATGGCGTCGTCCTGAGTGATTCCTACCCAAGGCGCTTTCAACAGAATCAGTACTTCTTTGCCTTCCTCAAGCCCGAGACGCTCGCCGCTTTGTGCAGTGATTGCCACTTTCAGGCGCGTTTCGCCATCCGCCAGTAGCACGTCGACATGCTGTTGAACCTGATCGTGGTCGCGGGCGGTAATGGTGCCAAACCACTGGTTACGGGCGCTGGTTTGCAGCGAAAAGCGAGAGATCGCCGCCAGCAGGCTATTGAGCGGCAGTGCGTCGTCATCGCTCAAAACATCGAAGGCTTTCTGTTGGATTTGCGCTAATAAATCATACAGCTGGATTAAGCGTTGGCCGTAGCGCGTTAATACCGCGCCGCCGCCGCCTTTGCCGCCAGTGGCGCGCTCAACCAGCGTTTGCTCGCTGAGCTGGTTCATTTCGTTAATCGCATCCCAGGCGCTTTTATAGCTGATACCTGCATCCTTCGCGCCCTGACTGATGGAGCCGGAAAGCGCAATGTGCTTAAGCAGAGAAATGCGACGGGGATCGGCAAACAGTTTTTGCTGAAGTTTCAGCGTAAGAAGGATTTCGGCCTGCATCACAAGCTCCTGGCAAAAGGGGTATTGTGACGGAAAACCGCGCGCGCGCAAAGCCAACCGCACAAAAGGGGAGTGTTTTTCTGTGTTATGTGGTTAGAATACAACTAAGGACTATATCTGGAGTTGACCATGTTAGAGTTATTGAAAAGTCTGGTATTCGCCGTAATTATGGTTCCTGTGGTGATGGCTGTCATCCTGGGGCTGATTTACGGACTGGGTGAAGTGTTCAACATCTTCTCCTCTATCGGTCAGAAAGACCAGTCCAGACAGAATCATTGATTCCCCAAACGCCCGCTCAGTCGGGCGTTTATATTTTTTGCCTGCCAACTCGTTTTCTCAAGATCTTGCTTTCCCTGCCGATATTTTCTTTGTGTAACCTCTAATTGGTATCAATAACCACTGGGAAAATCCTGGTTTACTCGTTATATTTGCGCCTACATAACGAAACGCAAAGGAGTTACAGATGGCACGTACATGGTTACGCTTGTTTGCAGGGGCAACACTTTCTCTTACCGTTGCCGGGCATGCGCTGGCGGATGAAGGAAAGATTACCGTTTTTGCAGCGGCTTCGCTGACCAACGCGATGCAGGACATTGCAACGCAATATAAAAAAGAGAAGAACGTTGATGTTGTCTCCTCTTTTGCTTCTTCTTCCACGCTGGCGCGTCAGATTGAAGCAGGCGCACCGGCCGATCTGTTTATTTCTGCCGATCAGAAATGGATGGACTACGCGGTAGACAAGAAGTCGATTGATACCGCATCGCGTGAAACGCTGTTGGGTAACAGTCTGGTGGTGGTTGCGCCGAAAGCCAGCGCGCAGAAAGACTTCACCATTGACAGCAAAACCAACTGGACCAGTCTGTTGAATGGTGGACGCCTGGCTGTTGGCGATCCAGAACATGTTCCGGCGGGCATTTATGCCAAAGAAGCGCTGCAAAAATTGGGTGCATGGGATACCCTGGCCCCGAAACTGGCTCCTGCTGAAGACGTGCGCGGTGCGCTGGCGCTGGTAGAGCGTAACGAAGCGCCGCTGGGGATCGTCTATGGTTCCGATGCTGTCGCCAGTAAGGGCGTAAAAGTTGTTGCGACTTTCCCGGAAGATTCGCACAAAAAAGTGGAATACCCTATCGCGATTGTTGATGGGCACAAAAACGCAACGGTTAGCGCGTTCTATGATTACCTGAAAGGACCGCAGGCTGCTGAAATCTTTAAACGTTATGGATTTACGACCAAGTAATGATACTGACCGATCCTGAATGGCAGGCCGTCATCCTGAGCCTGAAAGTTTCTTCCCTGGCTGTGTTGTTTAGTTTGCCGTTTGGGATCTTCTTTGCCTGGCTGCTTGTGCGATGCAAGTTCCCGGGCAAAGCGCTGCTCGACAGCGTTCTGCATTTGCCGCTGGTTCTGCCGCCGGTCGTGGTGGGCTATCTGCTGTTGGTCGCCATGGGGCGGCGCGGATTCATTGGCGAATGGTTGTACGACTGGTTTGGCATTACCTTTGCCTTTAGCTGGCGCGGTGCGGTACTGGCTGCGGCGGTGATGTCTTTTCCTCTGATGGTACGGGCAATTCGTCTGGCGCTGGAAGGTGTCGACGTCAAGCTGGAGCAGGCGGCCCGCACGCTGGGAGCCGGACGCTGGCGTGTATTCATGACCATTACGCTACCGCTGATGCTGCCCGGCATTATTGTCGGTACGGTGCTGGCGTTCGCGCGTTCCCTCGGGGAATTCGGCGCAACCATTACTTTTGTTTCCAACATTCCTGGTGAAACCCGCACCATTCCTTCGGCGATGTATACCCTGATCCAGACTCCCGGCGGCGAAAGCGCGGCGGCGAGGTTGTGTATCATTTCTATTGTTTTAGCGCTGATTTCGCTGCTGATTTCTGAATGGCTGGCGCGTATTAGCCGTGAGCGGACGGGGCGATAATTATGCTGGAACTCAATTTCTCCCAGACGCTGGGGACGCATTGCCTGACGCTCAACGAAACGCTGCCAGCCAGCGGCATCACCGCTATTTTTGGCGTTTCCGGCGCGGGCAAAACCTCACTGATTAACGCCATCAGCGGCCTGACGCAGCCGCAGTCCGGACGCATCGTGCTCAACGGTCGGGTCTTAAACGACGTCGAGAACGGTATCTGTTTAACGCCGGAAAAACGCCGGGTGGGCTATGTTTTCCAGGATGCGCGCCTGTTCCCGCACTATAAAGTGCGCGGCAACCTGCGTTACGGAATGGCGAAAAGCATGGCCGGACAATTTGATAAGCTGGTGGCGCTGTTGGGCATTGAACCGCTGCTTGACCGTCTGCCTGGCGGTCTTTCTGGCGGTGAAAAGCAGCGTGTTGCCATCGGTCGGGCGCTGCTGACCGCGCCTGAGTTATTGCTGCTTGATGAGCCGTTAGCCTCGCTGGATATACCGCGTAAACGCGAACTGCTGCCTTACCTGCAACGCCTTGCACGTGAAATTAATATTCCGATGCTGTACGTCAGCCACTCGCTTGATGAGATTTTGCACCTGGCGGATAAAGTGATGGTGCTGGAGAACGGGCAGGTCAAAGCGTTTGGTTCGCTGGAAGATGTCTGGGGCAGCAGCGTGATGCACCCCTGGCTGCCTAAGGAACAGCAAAGCAGTATTCTGAAAGTCAGCGTGCTGGAACATCATCCACACTATGCGATGACCGCGCTGGCGCTCGGCGATCAGCATCTGTGGGTCAATAAGCTGGAGCAACCGCTGCAAACCGCGCTGCGTATTCGTATTCAGGCCTCTGATGTTTCACTGGTGCTCCAACCCCCCCAGCAGACCAGTATTCGTAACGTTCTCCGGGCAAAAGTCGCGCAATGTTATGACGATAACGGTCAGGTGGAAGTTCAGCTTGAGGTGGGCGGTAAGACGCTGTGGGCAAGGATCAGCCCATGGGCCAGGGATGAACTGGGTATCAAACCTGGCCTGTGGCTGTACGCGCAAATTAAGAGCGTATCGATTACCGCCTGATTACAGCAGGTGGGAGTAGATAAATTTCGCGATGCTGTCTGTGGTGTTGTCGCCAATCACGATGTTGGCGCGGGCTTTGACCGCGTCATCCGCGTTGCCCATCGCCACGCCGGTACCTGCGGCTTCCAGCATGCTGATGTCGTTAAAGTTATCGCCAAAGGCAATCACGTTTTCCATTGACCCGCCCTGTGCTTCAATCCACTGGGTAAGGCGTCGTCCTTTGCTGTTGCCTTTACGGGCAATGTCGACCTGATCGTGCCAGGACCATTCACACTCCAGTCCCAGCTGTTGCTCAACGTACTGGCCAAACTGCTGCAGTTTCGGAATATCTTCGTCGGTCAGAGCAAATTTCCAGACGGCGTTGACGTCATGTGCGGCCTGCGCCAGCGAAGGAACCTGGGTGAAGGTCGGGCGCTGTTCCGGCGGCAGAGTTTGCGCCCAGTTAGCGGTACGCACCACATGCCCGGTTGGGCGCTCATACAGCATGGCCTCATCCACATACATCAGCCCGTGGATCTGATGTTCATCCAGCATTTCGATCAGCTGTAATGCCTGGTCTACCGGGAGGGGATCGGATTCCAGTACCTTTTTTGCCTGATAATCATACAAGTAGGTACCGTTACAGCAAATTGCAGGTGTATCCAGCGCCAGTGCCTGATAAAAAGGATGAATAGCAACGTGATGGCGACCTGTGACAATGATAAGTTGGTAGCCTGCTTCTCTGGCGCGCGAGAGCGCTTCGAGAGAGGATGGCAGCAAGGTTTTTTTCGGGGTCAACAGGGTACCGTCTAAATCCAGGGCAATCACGCGTGCGGTCATAGTTTTTTCCAGATTAAGGTTGAGAATTTTGTCTGCTGGAATGGTACACCGAGACGGGAGCCGGACAAAATTCTGAGCCTTAATTAAGCATTCACCGTTAAAAGCGTCTACCTTAGGCGTGTGTCAGGCAATTGCAGCCACCTGCCAAAAAGCAAAGGAGTATTCATGAAGCAAACCGTTTATACCGCCAGCCCTGAAAGTCAGCAAATCCACGTCTGGAGCCTGAATCACGATGGTTCTCTGACGCTGACGCAGGTGGTTGATGTACCGGGTCAGGTACAGCCGATGGTCGTCAGCCCGGATAAGCGTTACCTCTATGTTGGTGTGCGCCCGGAGTTTCGCGTGTTGGCTTATCGTATTGCGCCTGATGACGGAGCGCTGACCTTCGCGGCAGAGTCAGCGCTGCCGGGTAGCCCGACGCATATTTCTACCGATCATCAGGGACGTTTCGTGTTCGTTGGCTCTTATAACGCGGGTAGCGTGAGTGTCACGCGTCTGGAAGATGGCCTGCCGGTGGAACTGGTTGACGTGGTAGAAGGTCTGGATGGTTGCCACTCAGCCAACATCTCTCCGGATAACCGTACCCTTTGGGTTCCGGCGTTGAAACAGGATCGTATCTGCCTGTTTGACGTTAGCGATGATGGCCATCTGGTTGCGCAGGAACCGGCTGAAGTGACTACCGTTGAAGGCGCGGGCCCGCGTCATATGGCGTTCCATCCGAATAAGCAATATGCCTACTGCGTGAACGAGCTGAATAGCTCTGTTGATGTCTGGGAGCTGAAAGATCCGTACGGCAAGATTGAGTGTGTGCAGACGCTGGATATGATGCCTGCTGATTTCGCGGATACCCGTTGGGCAGCAGATATTCACATCACACCGGATGGTCGTCATCTGTATGCCTGTGATCGCACCGCCAGCCTGATTACGGTCTTTAGCGTCTCTGAAGATGGCAGCGTGTTGACCAAAGAAGGTTTCCAACCTACCGAAACTCAGCCACGCGGTTTTAATATCGATAACAGAGGTAAATACCTGATTGCAGCCGGGCAAAAATCGCACCATATCGCGGTATACGAGATTGCTGGCGAACAAGGACTGTTGACGGAGAAAGGTCGTTACGCGGTAGGACAAGGCCCGATGTGGGTGGTGGTTAACGCTTACTAAAACGCCAGGCGTTATAAACGATCCGCAATCTTGTGAAGATTGCGGATTTTTTTTGCTTATTTAGCAAACGACATGTTTTCCTGACACTTAGCCACAGATGTCCAAAGGCTATCTGTATCATCTGCCCATAAATTAAGTAGAAGAGAGAAGAAACGTTCAGCGGGAGGGGAGAGGATAGCGTCTTTACGCCGAATAACTCCCAGCGTGCGTCTAATCACAGGCTCAACCAGTAGGATCCCTATCAGCGTTGGATGCGGCGTTTGCGGCATTGCTAACCCTGGTAATGCGGAAACACCTAGTCCAGCTTCAACCAGACCCAGCGAAGTGGACAGATGACGAACCTCGTAAAACCAGTTCAACTTCCACGGTTTATCGGACAAATGTTGTTCAATCAATAATCGGTTACCGCTTGAGGAACGAACGCCTATCAGTTTGTAATTCAGCAATTCTTGCCACTCAACCAACTGCTTACTAGCGAGCGGATGATCGCGTCGACAAGCCAGAACAAATGGTTCATTAACCAGTGGAGTGAACTCGATAGAGGAATTTGTGATGTTGTTCATGTTTATTCCAAAATCTGCCTCATTACAAAGTACGGATTCCATACAATTATTCGTACCTTGTTCAATAATTCGCACTTTGATATTGGGATATCGTTCATTAAATTTTCCAATTGCCAACGGCAAGAAATAGAAAACCGCGGTAGGAATACAGGCTAATGTCACTATGCCGTGATGATGAACATTCATTTCACTGATGTTAAAAATGGTCTCATCCAACGCTCTAATTAATTCTCTGGCTTCAGGTAAAAGCATTGCCCCCGCTTTTGTTAATGTGACTTTGCGAGTTGTTCTTTCAAATAGCTGGGTGTGTAAATACTCTTCCATTTTTTTAATCCTGCGCGTTAATGCAGGTTGCGTAATATTGAGTAACTTGGCGGCATTGTTAAAAGAATCGGACTCTGCCAACGTAACAAATGCCTTCATGCTCGATAACTCGTGTTTCATTTTGACTCCGGACTCAATCAGGGAAGCCCCTGTCTAAGATGAAAGTGTTCAGTGTATCCGCAATTCATAAATTTTAATTAATAAAAATAAATCACTAATCACACAAACAAAGTCATTAGCCACCCTATTCATGACATGCAACCATGTATGTAGTGGAAATAATATTGAGAGCATTGTTATGAAAAAAATACCTTGCGTTATGATGCGTGGAGGAACCTCCAGGGGTGCATTTTTATTAGCACAAGATTTACCTGAAGAAGAAAAACAGCGGGATGAAATATTGATTGGGATTATGGGTTCTGGCAATGCGTTGGAAATAGATGGCATTGGCGGTGGCAATCCGTTAACCAGTAAAGTCGCGATTATTAGTCTTTCAAACGACCCCAACGCTGATATCGATTATTTATTTGCTCAGGTACTGGTACATGAGCAACGGGTCGATACCACACCCAACTGTGGCAATATGCTTTCCGCCGTTGGTGCGTATGCTATTGAAAAGGGGTTGATTGCTGCTTCTACGCCGACCACCCGCGTACGCATTCGCAATGTGAACACCAACACGTTTATCGAAGCTGATATACAGACGCCGCATGGTGTTGTTGAGTATGAAGGAACGGCACGAATTGACGGCGTCCCGGGAACATCGGCCCCTATTGCGTTGACGTTTCTTAATGCCGCAGGTTCTAAAACTGGGCATATTTTTCCGACGGGCCAACACATCGATTATATCAACTCAGTTCCGGTGACCTGTATGGATATGGCGACACCTGTCGTAATTATTCCTGCCGAATACCTTGGGAAAACGGGCTATGAATCAGCGGAAGAACTGGATGCAGACAACGAATTATTGTCGCGCATTGAGTCTATTCGTTTACAGGCCGGTGAAGCTATGGGGCTGGGTGATGTCAGCAATAAGGTTCTCCCAAAACCGATTCTCATCTCTGCACCTCAACAAGACGGCGAAATTAATGTTCGTTATTTTATGCCGCACTCTTGCCATAAAGCGCTGGCGATTACCGGGGCGATAGCTATCGCCAGTAGCTGCGTCATTAACGGTACTGTTTCGCGTCAGGTAACGGCGGGTGCGCATTACGGGAATATCACTATCGAACATCCTGGCGGCACTCTTGATATTCATTTAACCAATAAAGGGGATGAACCTGAAACTATCAGAGCTTCGGTTATTCGTACCGCCAGAAAAATATTCGCTGGTGATGTTTTCCTTCCCTGACAGCATTGGCCTCATTTCTCTGCGATGGCAGAAAAACGAAAAATGCTGTATTGCCTGTATAGATTATTCAGGATTAATAAATGAACGTTAAATCATTATGGAAGCTAATTTTAATATTAGCGATCCCCTGTATTATTGGTTTGATTCCTGCCCCTGCGGGATTAAGTGAACTAGCGTGGGTGCTGTTTGGTATTTATCTTGCGGCCATTGTCGGACTGGTGATTAAACCGTTTCCTGAACCGGTGGTGTTATTGATTGCCGTTGCCGCCTCTATGGTAGTTGTCGGAAATTTAGGCCATGGCGTACTGAAGACCAGCAGCGTACTGAGCGGTTATGCTTCCGGTACGACATGGCTGGTTTTCTCCGCATTTACGTTAAGTGCTGCTTTTGTGACGACGGGGCTGGGTAAGCGCATTGCTTATATTCTGATCGGTAAAATTGGTAACACCACGCTTGGACTTGGCTATGTGACCGTATTCCTTGATCTGGTGTTAGCTCCGGCAACACCGTCAAATACCGCGCGAGCGGGAGGAATTGTATTGCCCATTATCAATAGCGTGGCGGTGGCGCTGGGCTCTGAGCCAGATAAGAGCCCGCGCCGTGTCGGTCACTACCTGATGATGACGGTCTATATGGTTACCAAAACGACCAGCTATATGTTTTTTACTGCGATGGCAGGAAACATTCTGGCGTTGAAGATGATCAATGATATCTGTCATTTACAACTGAGCTGGGGGGGATGGGCACTCGCGGCAGCTTTGCCTGGACTGGTTATGCTGTTGGTAACGCCTTTAGTTATCTATTTTATGTATCCACCTGAAATTAAAAAGGTTGATAACAAAACTATTGCTAAAGCCGGGCTTCAGGATTTAGGGCCAATGAAAGGGCGCGAAAAAATGCTGCTGGGTATCTTCGTCCTTGCGTTATTGGGATGGATTTTCAGTAAAAGCCTTAGCGTTGATGAATCAACGGTAGCGATTGTCGTAATGGGCATGATGCTTTTGTTAGGCGTGGTTACCTGGGATGATGTGGTTAAAAATAAGGGCGGCTGGAATACCTTAATCTGGTATGGCGGTATTATCGGATTAAGTTCGCTATTATCGAAAGTGAAATTCTTTGACTGGTTAGCTGAACTGTTCAAAAACAATCTCGACTTTGGTAATCATGGCAATGTGGCGTTCTTCGTTATTTTGTTCCTGAGCATTATCGTTCGATATTTCTTTGCCTCAGGCAGTGCATATATTGTGGCAATGATGCCGGTATTTGCCATGCTGGCGAATGTCTCCGGCGCACCATTGATGTTAACCGCGCTGGCATTACTCTTCTCTAACTCCTATGGCGGAATGGTCACCCATTATGGCGGTGCCGCGGGTCCGGTTATTTTTGGCGTTGGCTATAACGATATTAAATCGTGGTGGCTGGTGGGGGGCATGCTGACCTTACTGACCTTTATTGTCCATATCACCCTGGGCGTGTGGTGGTGGAGCATGTTGATTAACTGGAACATGCTGTAAACCATAAGCCAGATTCAAATTATTAATTGACTGCGCACTAATATAAGTACGGGATTACGGAGTATCAAATGATTACGTTGTATGAAAAAGGAGTTTATCTCTCCGATAATAATGAAGTTGTAGCTGAGGATTCTTTGCCAGGGCATATCTGCAAAGAGGATGCGAAAAAAGGAACTATAGCGTGGTCGATTCTCTCCGCGCATAATACGTCCGGTGATATGAATAAGCTTAAAATTAAGTTTGATTCATTAGCCTCACACGATATTACCTTTGTCGGTATTATTCAGACTGCAAAAGCCTCTGGCATGGAACGTTTTCCGCTGCCGTATGTTCTGACTAACTGCCATAACTCATTATGTGCAGTAGGGGGAACTATTAATGGTGACGATCATATGTTTGGTCTGTCTGCGGCACAGCGTTACGGCGGAATCTTTGTGCCGCCACATATTGCTGTTATCCATCAATACATGCGTGAAATGATGGCGGGCGGCGGCAAAATGATCCTTGGCTCAGACAGCCATACACGTTACGGCGCATTGGGTACGATGGCGGTAGGAGAGGGGGGCGGTGAGCTGGTCAAGCAGTTGCTAAACGACACCTGGGACATTGATTATCCTGACGTCGTTGCCGTTTATCTGACCGGGAAACCCCCAGCAGGTGTTGGTCCACAGGATGTGGCGTTAGCGATCATTGGCGCGGTATTTAAAAATGGCTACGTCAAAAATAAGGTCATGGAGTTTGTCGGCCCTGGCATTCGCCATCTCTCAACGGATTTTCGCAACAGCGTTGATGTGATGACCACTGAAACCACCTGTTTGAGCTCCGTCTGGCAAACGGATGATGAAACTCGTAGTTGGCTGGCATTACATGGACGTGAGCAAGACTATCGCCAGCTAAGTCCGCAGCCGATGGCCTGGTACGACGGTTGTATTTATGTTGATTTGAGTGCGATTAAGCCGATGATTGCGCTGCCATTCCATCCAAGTAATGTCTATGAGATTGATACTCTCAATGAGAATCTGACGGATATTCTCCGGGAGATTGAAGTTGAATCTGCACGTATCGCGCAGGGTAAAGCCAGCCTCTCGTTGTTGGATAAAGTAGAAAATGGCCGCTTAAAAGTACAGCAGGGGATCATTGCTGGATGCTCGGGCGGCAACTATGAAAACGTGATTGCTGCGGCGCAGGCATTACGTGGTCAATCCTGCGGTAATGATGCTTTCTCGCTTGCTGTATACCCCTCGTCACAACCGGTGTTTATGGATTTAGCACAGAAAGGTGTCGTTACAGATTTACTGGGCGCGGGGGCTGTCATCAGAACCGCATTCTGCGGTCCATGCTTTGGCGCGGGCGATACGCCAATCAACAATGGTCTTAGCATCCGCCATACCACACGCAACTTCCCTAACCGTGAAGGGTCGAAACCGGGCAATGGTCAAATGTCAGCCGTTGCGCTGATGGATGCGCGATCAATTGCTGCTACGGCAGCCAACGGAGGATTCCTCACTGCTGCGACGGATCTGGACTGCTGGGATACGGTGCCAGACTATGCGTTTAATCCTGCACCTTATAAGAGTCGCGTATACCAGGGATTCGTGAAAGGGGCTACGCAGCAGCCGCTCATTTACGGCCCGAACATTAAAGACTGGCCGGAACTGGGCGCATTAACGGAAAATATTCTGCTGAAAGTGGCCTCGAAGATCCTTGATGATGTGACAACAACGGATGAGCTTATCCCGTCCGGTGAAACCTCGTCGTATCGCTCTAATCCACTAGGACTGGCGGAATTTACGCTGTCTCGACGAGATCCAGGGTATGTGGGAAGAAGTAAAGCGACGTCGGAGCTGGAAAAAAGGCGCGTGGAGGGGGGCGATGTCAGCGAACTGGCGTCAGTTTTCGAACGCATCCAACAGATTGCCGGTCAGGAAAATGTGCAACCGTTGGATACTGAGATTGGTAGCATGATTTACGCCGTCAAACCTGGCGATGGCTCGGCGCGCGAGCAGGCGGCGAGCTGTCAGCGAGTGATTGGTGGCCTGGCAAATATTGCCCAGGAATATGCCACCAAGCGTTACCGTTCCAACGTTATCAACTGGGGTATGCTACCGCTCCAGATGGCAGAGCAACCTTCATTTGAAGTGGGTGACTATATCTATATTCCCGGTATTCGCCGCGCGTTAGATGAGTGCAGTATAGAAATCGAAGCGTATGTGCTTCACGATGATGGTGCGGTGAGTGAAATCAGTGTGTATATGGAAAGCCTGACCGCAGAAGAGCGTGAAATTATTAAGGCAGGGAGTTTGATTAATTTTAATAAGTCGCGTTTGGTGTAACGCTAATTGTATGCCGGAGAGGGCGATTTTCGTCGCCATCCGGCACATTGCCCGGCAGAGCATGAATCTGCCGGGTTTACATCAGAGAATGACGTTTACTGCTTAGGTTCAGCAACCACTTTGCTACCGATACCGCGGTTGTTGTATTCCCACATACGGTTGAAGTTGGTGTCGTTCAGGTTACGCTGGATTTCACCTTTGTCATCTTCCGCACCGGTATTACCGGCAAACGGGCGTTTTGCGATAACGCTGTCAGCCCATGGTTTTGCCATGTTAAAGCCTTCGTTAATCACGCTGTCACGAATCACGACCTGACCGTTAGTGTTGGAATCGACATCCAGCGAGCGGCCTAACTGCGCCACGCCATCGCCACTTGCCGTGAAGCGGCTATTAATCGCCAGGAAACCGTAGTAGATGTTTGACAGGGTAGCTGGTGCGAACACATAGGCTTCCTGCTGGGTACGGGAGTTCACTACGCGGAAATCGGTGTTATCGAACACTACGGCACCGCGGCCGGAAACGATATCCACATCGCCTTCAATGTAGCTGTTGGTAACCAGCGTACGCGGTTGACGATCGTTTTCCAGACGGTTTTGTACGCCGCTATTGGTCACGAAGAAGGTATTCTGGCGGCCCAGGATATTGACCTTGTTGATCTGCACTTTATCGCCATCGGTACGCAGTGCAACGGCCGGGTGGTTACCCGCATCAACGCTGTCACCCAGGTTGTTTTCGATGGTCAGGTTCTGCAATTGCAGACCGTTATTTTGCGACCAGACGACAGCAGAACACATCACGCCAATATTCGTGCCGCGTTTGTTCTGGCAATTATCAAACATATACCACGCAGGTTTACCCGGCATGTATTTACCGGCTGGGTTCACCGTACGACGCCAGTCCGCGGTGCTCATGTCACCGTCAATGGCCTGGCCAATTTTCACATCAAGCGGTTTTTCGCCCATACCGTACAGCGTCAGGCTACCTGTTGCTGCCGGAATATATACCGTGCCCTGGTACTCGCCTGGCATAATCGCGATGTACTGACGTTTGTTAGTACGTTTGATGATTGCTGCATCAACAGCGGCTTGAATGCTGGTATGGGTGACGCCCTGAGTCCCTGCCGGGCCAACGACGAAGTCAGGCTGTGCAGGCAGAGAAATAGAAGAAGGGCTCCACGGCGCGGTGTTTGGCGTCAGTGCGGAAAAATAGTGCGCAGCAACGAAGTTTTTCGCTTCATTGGCCGACAGGATCGGGCGCGAAGAGGTGCCTGGCGCGGTCTGATCGGAAGGAATTTGATCGGGCGGCGTAGAGCTACAGGCGGTCAGCGTCACGCCAAAAGCCATAGCCAGCGCCAGACGGGAAACTGATGATATGTTCACAGGTTGCTCCGGGCTTTGAAAAGTTATCCATTGAAGCCTGCTTTTTTATACTAAGTTGAGCGAAACGGGAAGGTTAAAAGGTAAAAAGTTGTTTTTATCACCACAAAGCCCGGCGCGGAGAGTCCTTATATCACAAATACATAACAATTACGGTCCTTCAGGTTGACAACATCCCTATAATCAAAAATAAATGTCTATACAACCTATGACAAGTGGTGAGTCGAATGCAGCAATTCTTCCCTGATGATGTTATCTGGCGCAATGTTCGTCTGGCGACTATGGACCCTGAACGTGGTACCCCATATGGGCTGTTGGATGGTCACGCGCTGATCGTCCGCCAGGGCAAGATTCGCGATATCGTCCCGGAATCATCGTTATATCTCACGCATGACAATACTTTTGATATGCAGGGCAGGCTGATTACGCCTGGCCTGATTGATTGCCATACGCATCTGGTCTTTGGCGGAAACCGCGCAGGTGAGTGGGAGCAGCGGCTAAATGGTGTCTCCTACCAGCAGATAAGCGCTCAGGGTGGGGGGATCAATGCCACCGTATCGGCGACCCGCAGCGCCACGGATGAACAACTCTTACACGTAGCCCATCAGCGGATGGAACAGCTGATCAAAGAAGGTGTTACGCTGCTGGAAATAAAATCCGGCTACGGCCTGGATTTGCCGACAGAAGAGAAAATATTGCGCGTGGTGGCAGCGCTGGCGGCAGAGAATATCGTTGAAATCAGCCCGACGCTGTTGGCCGCGCATGCAACTCCAGCGGAATACCGGGATGATCCTGACGGCTATATTACGCTGGTGTGTGAGACCATTATGCCGCAATTGTGGGAACAAGGGCTGTTTGAGACCGTCGATCTGTTCTGTGAAAGCGTTGGTTTTTCGTTGGCGCAGAGCGAGCGGGTGTTTCAGGCTGCACAGGCGCTGGGCGTCCCGATTAAAGGCCATGTCGAACAACTGTCATTGCTTGGCGGCGCACAGTTGGTAAGCCGCTACCAAGGGCTATCCGCCGATCATATTGAATACCTCGATGAAGCGGGCGTGGCGGCGATGAGCCAAAGCGGTACGGTCGGCGTGCTGCTGCCCGGCGCATTCTATTTCCTCAAAGAGCAGCAGCGCCCACCGGTAGCGTTGCTGCGTCAATATCAGGTACCGATGGCGGTAGCGACAGATTTTAACCCCGGTACCAGTCCGTTTATCAGCCTGCACTGGGCGATGAATATGGCCTGTGTTCAGTTTGGCCTAACGCCGGAAGAAGCATGGGCGGGCGTAACCCGTCATGCGGCCCGGGCACTGGGGCGTCATGCCACCCACGGTCAATTGAAG
Source organism: Citrobacter sp. Cpo091 (assembly GCF_030332645.1). Taxonomy (NCBI): domain Bacteria; kingdom Pseudomonadati; phylum Pseudomonadota; class Gammaproteobacteria; order Enterobacterales; family Enterobacteriaceae; genus Citrobacter; species Citrobacter sp. Cpo091. Next base: position 144,341 of record NZ_JAOWHL010000034.1, on the reverse strand, counting down.
GCCGGGTTTGTGGCCGATTTTGTGGTGTGGGATGCAACCCTCCCGGTTGAGATCCTGTATGAACCCGGGCGCAATCCGCTCTACCAACGCGTATTCAAAGGACAAATAGCATGACCAACTGGCAACCAGCCTCACCTGCGCTGTGGCAGGGACGTGATGACCGCGCCGAATCGCCGAATGCGCTGCGCCTGTTTCAGACTATCACCCTGAGCCAGACGTTTAGCCCAGAAATGTACCGCGAGCAGATAGCGTTACTCGGGTTTGCCTGCGACGAAGGCGTTAAACGCAATCAGGGGCGCACGGGCGCCGCGGGAGCGTCCGATGTGTTGCGAAAGGCGTTGGCGAATTTAGCCAGTCATGATGGGCACAATCGACTGGTGGATCTGGGAAATATTGTGGCGCAGGCTCCCGATCTTGAGGGCGCGCAGCAGGCGTTACGCAATGCGGTACAGCGCTGTCAGCACGAGAACATGCGTACCTTTGTTTTGGGCGGGGGACACGAAACTGCCTTTGCGCACGGAGCGGGCGTACTGGATGCGTTCCCGCAGGCGAAAGTGGGGATAGTCAACTTCGATGCGCATCTCGATTTGCGCAAAGCTGAACAAGCTACATCCGGTACGCCATTTCGCCAGTTGGCGCAGCTTTGCGATGAACAGCAGCGTGAATTTCACTATGCCTGTATCGGAGTCAGTCGGGCGGCAAACACCCAGGCGCTTTGGGATGAGGCCCAGCGGCTCGGTGTTACCGTGGTGGAGGATCTGCATTGCGATACGGCGCAGGCGCAGTTAGCGCAGTTCATTGCCAATCTGGATGTCATCTATCTGACAATCGACCTCGACGTGCTGCCGGTGTGGGAAATGCCCGGCGTGTCGGCCCCCGCCGCGCTTGGCGTACCCTTGGCGACGCTGCTGAGACTGATTGAGCCTCTGTGTCGTAGCGGTAAACTCCTGGCGGTGGATATGGTTGAATTTAATCCACGCTTTGACGATGATGGCAGAGCAGCACGCGTGGCGGCGCGATTAGGCTGGCAAATCGCCCACTGGTGGCACTGATATACCTGATGGCGTTGCGCTTATCAGGCTCGGGTAATGCCTGTAAACTCTACCCACTCATATTTTCAGCTTAAGGAAGGCTCACGCATGCTCCCATCCCGTTCTGCTCCGGCTCCTTTTTACGAAAAGGTCAAACAGGAGATCAGCGAAAAAATTGCCAGCGGTATCTGGCAGCCTCACGATCGCATTCCTTCTGAGGCAGAGCTGGTGGCGCAGTATGGTTTCAGCCGCATGACCATCAACCGGGCGCTACGTGAGTTAACGGATGAAGGTTTACTGGTGCGTTTGCAGGGCGTGGGGACGTTTGTCGCCGAGCCCAAAGGCCAGTCCGCGCTGTTTGAAATCCGCAGCATCGCGGATGAAATCAACGCCCGTCAGCATCAGCACCGGTGCGAAGTGCTGACGCTGGAAAAAACCCAGGCCAACGCGCAGCAGGCTTTGGTGTTAAATGTCAAAGAAGGCACCTCCATTTTTCACTCTGTCATGGTGCACTACGAGAACGATCTGCCGGTACAGATTGAAGATCGCTGCGTGAATGCCGAAATTGTGCCGGAGTATCTGGCGCAGGATTACAGCCAGACCACGCCGCACGCATACCTGTCACTGATAGCCCCGCTGACGGAAGGTGAACATATTGTTGAAGCGGTACGTGCCAGCGCTGAAGAGTGCGCGCTGCTGAATATCAAAGAACACGATCCCTGCCTGCTGATCCGCCGTAAAACCTGGTCTGCGTCATCCATTGTCTCTCATGCCCGTTTGCTGTTCCCGGGTTCTCGCTATCGCCTGCAAGGACGGTTTATGTCCTGATACAGGACATGAAAACCGTGATTGCTGACGCAATATAATAAAAATGTATCTTAATTGTTAAAATCACCCTTGCGATGACTTGTATAGACAAGTATATGTTTCTTATCTATCCGACGTTCGCGAGGAGTTTTCTGTCATGTCCCATAGCAAATATCGTCAGCAGGATATTCGTGCCCCACGCGGCACCACCTTAACGGCCAAAAGCTGGCTGACCGAAGCGCCGCTGCGCATGTTAATGAATAATCTGGATCCCGATGTGGCGGAAAATCCGCATGAGCTGGTGGTATACGGTGGGATTGGCCGCGCCGCGCGGGACTGGGAATGTTATGACGCCATCGTCAATGCGCTGACCAAACTGGAGACCGATGAAACTCTGCTGGTCCAGTCTGGTAAACCGGTAGGCGTATTCAAAACTCACGACAACGCACCGCGCGTGCTGATTGCCAACTCCAACCTGGTGCCACATTGGGCTACCTGGGAACACTTCAACGAACTGGACGCCAAAGGGCTGGCGATGTACGGCCAAATGACCGCCGGAAGCTGGATCTACATCGGCAGCCAGGGCATCGTGCAGGGGACTTATGAAACCTTCGTTGAGGCCGGGCGTCAGCATTATCAGGGTAACCTCAGCGGACGCTGGGTGCTGACCGCCGGGCTGGGCGGCATGGGCGGAGCACAACCGCTAGCCGCTACACTTGCGGGTGCGTGTTCGCTGAACATTGAATGCCAGCAAAGCCGAATTGATTTCCGTCTGCGTACCCGTTACGTCGACGAGCAGGCGACATCGCTTGACGATGCGCTGGCGCGTATCGACAAATACACCCGCGAGGGTAAAGCCGTCTCCATTGCGCTGTGTGCTAATGCCGCCGACGTTGTGCCGGAACTGGTGAAGCGCGGTGTGCGCCCGGATATGGTCACCGACCAGACCAGCGCCCACGATCCGCTGCATGGTTATCTGCCGTGCGGCTGGAGTTGGGAAGAGTATCAGGCAAAAGCGGTGTCCGATCCCCAGGGCACGGTGCAGGCGGCGAAACGTTCAATGGCAACGCACGTTGAGGCGATGCTGGCGTTTAGCAAAATGGGCGTGCCGACGTTTGATTACGGCAACAACATTCGCCAGATGGCCAAAGAGATGGGCGTGGAAAATGCCTTTGATTTCCCGGGATTCGTACCTGCTTATATTCGCCCCCTGTTCTGTCGCGGCATAGGGCCATTCCGTTGGGTGGCGCTGTCGGGCGATCCGCAGGATATTTATAAGACAGATGCCAAAGTGAAAGAGATCGTGGCTGATGATAAGCACCTTCATCACTGGCTGGATATGGCGCGTGAGCGGATTAACTTCCAGGGCTTACCAGCGCGTATCTGCTGGGTCGGCCTGGAGTGGCGACAAAAGCTGGGGCTGGCGTTTAATGAAATGGTGCGCTGCGGTGAAGTATCCGCGCCGATTGTTATTGGCCGTGATCATCTGGACTCCGGTTCTGTTGCCAGCCCAAACCGCGAAACAGAAGCTATGCGCGACGGTTCAGACGCCGTATCCGACTGGCCGCTGTTGAACGCGCTGCTTAACACCGCCAGTGGAGCAACCTGGGTGTCATTGCACCACGGCGGCGGGGTTGGCATGGGCTTCTCTCAGCATGCCGGGATGGTCATTGTTTGCGATGGTACCGATGAAGCCGCGGCGCGCATCGCCCGGGTATTACATAACGATCCGGCTACCGGGGTGATGCGCCACGCCGACGCCGGGTATGACATTGCGGTGGAGTGCGCCGTTGAAGAAGGGCTGAATTTGCCAATGATTGCTGCGACGCAGGAGAAACACTGATATGAACACCATGACACTCACGCCGGGCCATCTGAGTTTTACCCAGCTACGTGAAATCTGGCAGCAGCCGGTCAAACTGAGCCTGGATGCCGGAGCGATTGATGCAATCAACGCCAGCGTCGCCTGCGTCAATAATATTGTCGCTGAAGGCCGTACGGCGTATGGCATTAATACCGGCTTTGGCCTGTTGGCTCAGACCCGTATCGCCACGGAAGATTTGCAGAATTTACAGCGTTCGCTGGTGCTTTCCCATGCGGCAGGCGTTGGCGAGGCGCTGGATGACGCAATGGTTCGCCTGATTATGGTGCTGAAAATCAACAGCCTGGCGCGCGGTTTTTCCGGCATTCGTTTGAGCGTGATTGAAGCGCTGATTGCGCTGGTGAATGCCGAGGTATATCCACTGATCCCGGCGAAAGGGTCGGTGGGCGCATCGGGCGACCTGGCGCCGCTGGCACATATGTCGTTGACGCTACTGGGCGAAGGTAAAGCGCGCTGGCAGGGGGAATGGCTCCCGGCTACCGACGCGCTGAAAAAGGCCGGACTGGAGCCGATCACGCTGGAGGCGAAAGAGGGACTGGCGCTGCTCAACGGCACTCAGGCTTCCACCGCCTTTGCACTGCGCGGGTTAATTGAAGCTCAGGAACTGTTTGCGTCTGCGACGGTGTGCGGGGCGCTGACCACAGAAGCCGTGCTGGGCTCCCGTCGTCCGTTTGACGCCCGTATTCATGCCGCGCGAGGGCAGCGTGGGCAGATTGATGCCGCAACGCTGTACCGTCATGTGTTGACCGACTCCAGCGCGCTTTCGCAGTCGCATCATAACTGTGAAAAGGTGCAGGACCCGTATTCTCTGCGCTGTCAGCCACAGGTGATGGGGGCGTGTCTGACACAAATGCGCCAGGTGATGGATGTTCTGCTGGTTGAAGCCAACGCGGTTTCCGACAACCCGCTGGTGTTTGCCGAAGAGGGCGATGTGATCTCCGGTGGGAATTTCCATGCTGAACCGGTGGCGATGGCGGCAGATAATCTGGCGCTGGCGATTGCGGAAATCGGCTCTTTGTCAGAGCGGCGCATTGCGCTGATGATGGACAAACATATGTCGCAGTTGCCGCCGTTCCTGGTGAAAAATGGCGGGGTTAACTCCGGCTTTATGATTGCTCAGGTAACCGCCGCCGCGCTGGCGAGCGAGAACAAAGCGCTGGCGCATCCGCACAGCGTGGACAGCTTGCCGACATCCGCCAACCAGGAAGATCATGTTTCTATGGCTCCGGCGGCGGGACGCAGACTGTGGGAGATGGCAGCAAATACGCGCGGTGTGATTGCCGTGGAGTGGCTGGCGGCGTGTCAGGGGATTGACCTGCGTGAAGGGTTAACCTCCAGTCCGTTGCTGGAGCAGGCGCGACAAGCGCTGCGCGAGCAGGTTGCCCACTACACGCAGGATCGCTTTTTTGCCCCGGATATTGAGTGCGCGACCGAGCTGTTAGCGCAAGGAACGTTGCTGCAATTGCTGCCTGAATTTCTGTAGAAAATTGCCTGATGTCGACGCTGACGCGTCTTATCAGGCCTACGGTCTGCTTTGTAGGCCGGATGAGGTGAAGCCGATATCCGGCACAACACAGCTTAGCTAAACATCGCCGTAATCGAGGCGCTGGCGAGCGAGTGGAAATGGACGTTAAATCCAACCATCGCGCCGCTGGCACCTTCATCGACATCAATACGCTCCACATCCAGGGCGTGAACCGTAAAGATATAGCGGTGGGTTTCACCCTTCGGCGGCGCAGCGCCGCCATAACCGGCTTTGCCAAAATCTGTACGGGTCTGAATCACCCCATCCGGTTGTGCAACCAGCCCGGAGCCGAAACCTTGCGGGAGTACGCGGGTATCAGCCGGCAGATTTACTACCACCCAATGCCACCAGCCGGAGCCGGTTGGCGCATCAGGATCAAAGCAGGTCACGACAAAGCTTTTGGTTCCTGCGGGTACGTCATCCCACGCCAGATGCGGGGAAATATTATCCCCGTCATACCCCATGCCGTTAAAGACGTGGCGATGCCCAAGCTTATCGCCATCGCGCAAATCGTTACTGATTAGTTTCATGCTGACTCCTCTCGTTAGCCAAAAAGTGTAGCCAGAAACCGTAGAGCTTACCGCTGATTAATCGCTAAAAAATGTTGCATTGCGCACAGCCTCGTTCACGGCCTGCGTCAGGCGACGTAACTGATTGGGCTGGATGATGTACGGCGGCATCAGGTAGATGAGCTTGCCAAACGGTCTTATCCACACGCCCTGTTCGACAAAGAACTTCTGTAACGCTGCCATATTCACCGGATGGGTGGTTTCGATTACGCCAATGGCGCCGAGCACGCGTACGTCCGCGACCCAGCAGGAATCTACCGCCGGGGCGAGTTCTGCCCGCAGTTGCGCTTCAATGGCCGCTACCTGTGCGCGCCACTCGCCGGTTTCGATTAACGACAGGCTGGCGGAGGCGACGGCGCAGGCCAACGGATTGCCCATAAAGGTCGGGCCGTGCATGAAGCATCCTGCTTCACCGTTGCTGATGGTTTCCGCAACCTGGCGGGTGGTGAGGGTTGCTGAAAGGGTCATTGTTCCGCCGGTTAACGCTTTGCCCAGGCATAAAATGTCCGGAGTGATGTCGGCATGCTCGCAGGCAAACAGCTTGCCTGTACGACCAAATCCGGTGGCGATTTCATCGGCAATCAGCAGGATCCCTTCACGGTCGCACATCTTACGGATGCGTTTTAACCATTCAGGATGATACATGCGCATACCGCCAGCGCCCTGTACGATTGGCTCTAGGATCACTGCCGCAATTTCGTGGCGATGCGCGGCCATCAGACGGGCAAAAGGCACCATATCCAGTTCGTCCCACTCGCCGCCCATGCGGCTTTGTGGGGCAGGGGCAAACAGGTTCTCCGGCAGGTACCCCTTCCACAGACTGTGCATTGAGTTGTCAGGATCGCAGACCGACATCGCGCCGAAGGTATCACCGTGATAACCGTTACGAAATGTCAGGAAACGCTGGCGGGATTCACCTTTAGCCTGCCAGTATTGCAGTGCCATTTTCATTGCAACTTCTACGGCGACCGATCCTGAATCCGCGAGAAAAACGCACTCCAGTGCCTCTGGCGTCATCGCCACCAACTGGCGGCACAGCGCAATGGCCGGGGCATGGGTAATGCCACCAAACATCACATGCGACATGGCATCAATCTGCGTTTTCATCGCGGCGTTCAGCTGCGGGTGATTGTAACCGTGGATTGCCGCCCACCAGGATGACATGCCGTCAATCAGCTTCTCACCGCTGGCTAAGATCAGTTCGCAACCTTCGGCACGCGCCACCGGATAAACCGGTAACGGGGAGGTCATGGAGGTGTATGGGTGCCAGATATGGCGTTGGTCAAACGCAAGATCGTCCGTTGTCATAATCGACTTGTAAACCAAATTAAAAAGATTTAGGTTTACGAGTCTACACCAAACTAACAACGAAACGTATACCAATATGGCTCATTCTTCTCGCTGGACAATGTCGCAAGTCACCGAATTATTTGAAAAACCGCTGTTGGATCTGCTGTTTGAAGCGCAGCAGGTTCATCGCCAGCATTTCGATCCGCAGCAGGTACAAGTTAGTACGCTGCTGTCGATTAAGACCGGTGCTTGCCCGGAAGATTGCAAATACTGCCCGCAAAGCTCCCGCTATAAAACCGGTCTGGAAACAGAACGGTTGATGGAGGTTGAACAGGTACTGGACTCGGCACGTAAGGCGAAGCAGGCCGGTTCAACGCGGTTTTGCATGGGCGCGGCGTGGAAGAACCCGCATGAGCGCGATATGCCGTACCTGGAACAAATGGTTCAGGGCGTGAAAGAACTGGGGCTGGAAGCCTGTATGACGCTGGGCACGCTGGACGAATCTCAGGCCCAGCGCCTGGCCAATGCGGGTCTGGACTACTACAACCACAACCTCGACACCTCGCCGGAATTTTACGGCAATATCATCACCACCCGCTCGTACCAGGAGCGTCTGGATACGCTGGATAAAGTGCGCGAGGCGGGCATTAAAGTTTGCTCCGGCGGGATTGTTGGGCTGGGCGAAACGGTGACCGACCGCGCGGGTCTGCTGCTGCAATTAGCGAATCTGCCGACGCCGCCGGAAAGCGTGCCGATCAACATGCTGGTGAAAGTGAAGGGCACGCCGCTTGCCGATAACGACGACGTAGATGCTTTTGATTTTATTCGTACTATCGCCGTGGCGCGTATCATGATGCCGACCTCATACGTGCGTCTTTCTGCCGGGCGCGAGCAGATGAACGAACAAACCCAGGCGATGTGCTTTATGGCCGGGGCCAACTCGATTTTCTACGGCTGCAAACTGCTGACCACTCCGAACCCGAACGAAGATAAGGATTTGCTGTTATTTCGCAAGCTGGGTCTTAACCCGCAGCAAACGGCGGTACTGGCGGGCGATAACGAACAGCAACAACGTCTGGAGCAGGCGCTGCGTACCCCGGATACCGACGATTACTACAACGCGGCAACCGTATGACCTGGCAGCAAAAAATTGACGATGCGCTAACAGCGCGTCGTCGTGCTGATGCCCTGCGTCAGCGCTATGCAGTGACGCAGGGTGCCGGGCGCTGGCTGCAGGCCGACGGTCGCCAGTATCTGAATTTCTCCAGCAACGACTACCTCGGCTTAAGCCACCATCCGCAGATTATCTGCGCGTGGCAGCAGGGCGCTGAGCGTTTTGGCGTCGGCAGCGGCGGCTCGGGCCATGTCAGCGGTTATTCCGTTGCTCATCAGGCGCTGGAAGAAGAACTGGCGCAGTGGCTCGGCTATTCCCGGGCGCTGTTGTTCATCTCTGGTTTTGCCGCCAATCAGGCGGTCATTGCCGCACTGATGGGAAAAGATGACAAGATTGTTGCCGACAGGCTCAGCCATGCCTCGCTGCTGGAGGCTGCCAGTCTTAGCCCTGCCGTGTTACGTCGCTTTACTCATAACGACTCGCAACATCTGGATCGTCTGCTGACAGCCCCCTGTCCGGGGCAGCAGCTGGTGATCACCGAAGGCGTGTTCAGCATGGATGGCGACAGCGCGCCGCTGGCAGAAATCCACGTGGTGGCGAAACGGCAGGGCGCGTGGCTGCTGGTGGATGATGCGCATGGGATTGGCGTAAGCGGTGAGGAAGGGCGTGGTTCGTGCTCCCGACAGCAGGTGAAACCTGAGCTGTTGGTGGTGACATTTGGCAAAGGGTTCGGCGTCAGCGGTGCGGCGATCCTGTGTTCTGATAGCGTGGCCGATTATCTGCTGCAGTTTGCCCGTCATCTGATCTACAGCACCAGCATGCCGCCAGCCCAGGCTCAGGCCTTGCGCGCCGCGCTGGCGGTGATCCGCAGCCGCGAAGGCGATGAGCGCAGAGAAAAGCTGGCGATGCTGATCCAGCGTTTTCGCGCAGGGGTGAATACTACGGATTTGACGCTGGCACATTCAGACAGCGCTATTCAACCGCTGATCGTTGGCGACAATCATAAAGCCTTGCAACTGGCACAGACGTTACGGCAACAGGGGTGCTGGGTGACGGCGATTCGTCCACCGACGGTGCCGGTTGGGACGGCCAGGCTGCGGATTACGCTGACCCAGGCGCATGAAGTCCAGGATATCGACAACTTACTGGAGGTGCTGCATGGCGCAGGTCAATAAGCAGGCGATTGCCGCTGCGTTTGGTCGCGCGGCCACGCACTATGAGCAACATGCGGAGCTTCAGCGTCAGAGCGCCGATGCGTTACTGGCGCAACTCAATGGCCGGGCGTTCTCACGGGTTTTGGACGCGGGCTGTGGGCCTGGGCGTATGAGTCGTTACTGGCGGGAGCAGGGGAGCGAGGTCTGTGCGCTGGATCTGTCGGCGCAAATGCTTACGCAAGCGCAGCGTCACGATGTCGCCCATCACTATCTGCTGGCGGATATCGAAGCCATTCCGCAGGCCGCTGCCACTTTCGACCTAGCCTGGAGCAATCTGGCCGTGCAGTGGTGCAACGACCTGCGCGGCGCGTTACGCGAGCTATACCGGGTGGTGCGTCCTGGAGGGGCGGTGGCGTTTAGTACGCTGGCGCAAGGGTCGATGCCGGAACTTCGTCAGGCGTGGAGAGCGGTTGATGATCGGGAGCACGCCAACCGTTTTTTGCCCGTGGAGCAACTGGAAAACGCTCTGTGCGGCTGGGACGTTGAATACCAGTCTCATGCCGTCACGCTGTGGTTTGACGATGCGCTGAGTGCCATGCGCTCGCTAAAGGGCATTGGCGCGACGCATTTGCATGATGGACGTGAGCAGCGTGTGCTGACCCGCTCGCAGTTGCGCCAGTTACAGCTCGCCTGGCCCTGTCAGCAGGGGAAATATCCGCTGACCTATCATCTTTTTTTGGGAGTAATTCAACGTGACTAACACGTATTTTGTCACCGGGACGGACACCGAAGTAGGTAAAACTATCGCCAGCTGTGCGTTGCTTCAGGCGGCGGGACAGCTGGGGTTGCGAACGGTCGGCTATAAGCCGGTGGCGTCAGGCAGTGAAATGACGGCTGAAGGTCTGCGAAACAGCGATGCGCTGGCTCTACAGCGCAACAGCGTTGTGGCAGTGGATTATGCGGCCATCAATCCGTATACCTTCGCCGAACCTACCTCACCGCATATCATCAGTGCTGACGAAGGACGCCCCATTCAGGCTTCAGTGATGTCTGCGGGTTTACGCTTGCTTGAAGAGCAAGCTGACTGGGTATTGGTGGAAGGCGCAGGCGGATGGTTTACGCCACTTTCACCAACGCTGAGTTTTTCTGACTGGGTAAAAGCGGAACAACTGCCGGTGATTCTGGTGGTTGGCGTTAAGCTCGGTTGTATCAACCATGCCATTTTGACCGCCCAGGCGGTGCAGCAGGCCGGGCTGACGCTCGCCGGATGGGTTGCCAATGATGTGATGCCACCTGGCAAGCGTCATGCTGAATATATGGCGACGCTAAAGCGTGCGCTTGCGGCTCCGCTACTGGGGGAAATACCCTGGCTGGCAGAAGAGCCGGAACGAGCATCGACAGGTCGTTATATCGATCTTAGCGTTTTGTCTCTGGCATCCACCAGTCGTTGATTAGCGGGTCGCTGAATTGTGTTATTTGTCCTTGAGCCACGTTGCGTCCACGATGTAACAAGCAATAGCAGTCGGCGACCCGACGAATGAACGGCAGGCTCTGCTCCGCGAGCATAATGGCGATGCCAAGCTCCTGGCTTAGCCTCACAATCAGATTCCCCAGTTTGTGGATATACGCCTGGCCACTTCCTCGCGTCGGCTCATCGAGGATCAGCAGGCGCGGGCGAGTGACCAGCGCACTGGCGAGTGCAAGCAGATGCTGATTTTCCTCTGACAATGCCACCCCTTTGGCCTGACGCAGTACAAACAGCTGCGGAAACAGGCGGTAAATATCGCTGCTGTTCATCGCTTCGCTTTCCTCGACCGCCTGGCGCGCAATGTGCAGATTTTCCTCTACCGTCAGTTGCGAAAAAATTCGCCGTTCCTGTGATACACAGTTAATACCCAGCGCAATGCGCTTTGCCGCCGGAATCTGAAGCAGATCGCAAGGTGGTGCGCCAGCCTGATGCCAGAACATGGTTCCGCTCTCAATCGGTAAATTGCCGATGATGCAATTGGCCAGCGTGGTTTTTCCCATCCCTGGAAGACCCAGCACGGCGGTACATTTGCCGGGCAACAGGTCGAGATCGACATCCCAAAGCGAGTGTTGATTACCGTAATAGTGATTCACTGCACGAAGACTCAACATAGATTTCTCCCTCATGATGATATCCGCCTTGCGGGCTGATGGTCGGGAGAAAACTGCAAATCTCTTGCCAGAAGCGGAATTAGGGGAAAATACAGCAGAATAGCGTATTGAGCGGGTTGCGGTATCCGGCTTGTTGTGGATGAGCGCCGCAGTGTGCACATTGTCAGTGCCTGGTGGCGTTGTGATGGTGCAGGCAGGAAAATGATGAAAATGCGAGCAAGATCTCGGCCATCCCAGGTCGCTTCGTTAGCTGATAAATATCAAAAAATAGCGATAATTTTTTTTTATCCCACCAGAAAAGATCATCAGGACGTTTTTGCCAGGCTACAGTCCGTACGGGCTGGAGGCAGTTATCCACTATTCCTGTGGATAACCTTGTGTATTAGAGTTAGAAAACACAAGGTAAGCGAGAGAAGACGCGGCCTGCGACTAAATTGATGCGAAAGACGGCTTGAGATAATAGTCATTAAATTACAGTGTGTTAGATAAATGCAATGGCTGTCGCAGAAGTGTCATGTGTTGCCATAAAACTTTCATCGGGTAGCTTGACAAATGTTAAAAAAGTCATTGGTTTGGGGATAACACATTTTTGCTGGTGTTTTATCTTGCCTGCGGACAAATTTTAGCCTGTAGTCACGGCCATTTTGCTGGCGTAACAGAAATATTCTGGCGCGTTACTGTTTTTTCATCCAGTATATTTTACTGGCAAAATATACTGCTGCGAGTAAAATTACACACCTGCCCGCCCATTGCTTCAGGTAGCTGCTCATGAGTAAACCGTTCAAACTAAATTCCGCTTTTAAACCCTCTGGCGATCAGCCTGAGGCGATACGTCGCCTGGAAGAAGGTCTGGAGGATGGTCTGGCGCATCAGACGTTGCTGGGGGTGACGGGGTCGGGGAAAACATTCACCATCGCGAACGTGATTGCGGACTTACAGCGCCCTACCATGGTGCTGGCCCCCAATAAGACGCTTGCCGCGCAGTTGTACGGTGAGATGAAAGAGTTCTTCCCGGATAACGCGGTGGAGTATTTCGTCTCCTACTACGACTATTATCAGCCGGAAGCCTACGTGCCAAGTTCTGACACCTTCATCGAGAAGGATGCTTCGGTTAACGAACACATTGAGCAGATGCGTCTGTCAGCAACCAAAGCGTTGCTTGAGCGACGGGATGTCGTCGTCGTAGCGTCGGTTTCCGCGATTTATGGTCTGGGTGACCCGGATCTATACCTGAAAATGATGCTGCACCTGACGGTGGGGATGATTATCGACCAGCGCGCGATCCTGCGTCGTCTGGCGGAGCTACAATATACCCGTAACGATCAGGCATTCCAGCGCGGGACCTTCCGCGTGCGCGGTGAAGTGATCGACATATTCCCGGCGGAATCTGACGACATCGCGTTGCGCGTGGAACTGTTTGATGAAGAAGTCGAACGTTTGTCGCTGTTTGACCCGCTTACCGGACAGGTCGAATCTACTATTTCGCGCTTTACTATCTACCCTAAAACGCACTACGTGACGCCGCGCGAACGTATTGTACAGGCGATGGAAGAAATTAAAGTTGAGCTGGCAGAGCGGCGAAAAGTCCTGTTGGCTAATAACAAACTGCTGGAAGAACAGCGCTTAAGTCAGCGTACCCAGTTCGATCTGGAAATGATGAACGAGCTGGGTTACTGCTCGGGGATTGAAAACTATTCCCGCTATCTCTCCGGGCGTGGTCCGGGCGAGCCGCCGCCGACGCTGTTTGATTACCTGCCTGCCGATGGCCTGCTGGTGGTGGATGAATCTCACGTGACTATCCCGCAAATTGGCGGCATGTATCGCGGTGACCGGGCGCGTAAAGAAACCCTGGTCGAATACGGATTCCGTCTGCCGTCTGCGCTGGATAACCGTCCGCTTAAATTTGAAGAGTTTGAAGCGCTGGCCCCGCAAACCATCTACGTTTCGGCGACGCCGGGCAACTATGAGCTGGAGAAATCCGGTGATGATGTGGTCGATCAGGTAGTAAGACCGACCGGCCTGCTGGATCCGGTCATTGAGGTGCGCCCGGTGGCGACGCAGGTTGACGATCTGCTATCTGAGATCCGCACCCGTGCGGCGATTAACGAACGTGTGCTGGTCACCACGCTCACCAAACGGATGGCGGAGGATCTCACCGAGTATCTTGAAGAGCACGGTGAACGGGTGCGTTATCTGCACTCTGACATCGATACCGTGGAACGTATGGAAATCATTCGTGACCTGCGTCTGGGCGAGTTTGACGTGCTGGTGGGTATCAACCTGCTACGTGAAGGTCTGGACATGCCTGAGGTCTCCCTGGTGGCGATTCTGGACGCAGACAAAGAAGGGTTCCTGCGTTCTGAGCGTTCGCTTATTCAGACCATCGGTCGTGCGGCGCGTAACATCAACGGTAAGGCGATTCTTTACGGTGATAAAATTACCGCCTCTATGGCTAAAGCGATTGGTGAAACCGAACGTCGTCGTGAGAAACAGCAGCTCTATAACGAAGAACACGGTATTACGCCGCAGGGGCTGAACAAGAAAGTGGTCGATATTCTGGCGCTGGGTCAGAATATTGCGAAGACCAAAGCGAAAGGCAAAGGGAAGTCACGCGCAGGCGCGAAGTCTGAGGTTGTCGAACTGGATATGACGCCAAAAGCGCTGCAGCAGAAGATTCACGAGCTGGAAGGGCAGATGATGCAGCACGCGCAGAATCTCGAGTTTGAAGAGGCCGCGACAATCCGTGACCAGTTGCATCAGTTGCGCGAGTTGTTTATTGCGGCATCGTAAGGCGGTGTCGGATGCGGGGTAAACCCTTATCCGACCTACTGGGTAGATAGCGTACGTAGGCCGGATGGCGGAGCAATTCGTTTTGTAGGCCTGATAAGCGCAGCGCATCAGGCATTGTTTGATGCCGGAGCAAATCGATTTGTAGGCCTGATATGCGTAGCGCATCAGGCATTGTTTGATGCCGGAGCAAATCGTTTTGTAGGCCTGATAAGCGCAGCGCATCAGGCATTGTTTGATGGCGGAGCAATTCGTTTTGTAGGCCTGATAAGCGTAGCGCATCAGGCATTGTTTGATGCCGGAGCAAATCGTTTTGTAGGCCTGATAAGCGCAGCGCATCAGGCATTGTTTGATGGCGGAGCAATTCGTTTTGTAGGCCTGATAAGCGAAGCGCATCAGGCAAATCCGTTCAGCCCAGCGCCTGCACAGCTTTCTCCAGCGCACTATGCAATAGCTGGCGGTCATGGCGGTAGGGAATATCGCTGGCTTCCAACACTTCCTGGATCACAACGCGGTCGGTAACGGCGGAAGCATCCACTTTCGGCCCCACAACCACCGCATCAATCACTTTCTTCCCGACGTACTGTTCAATAATGGCCAGCTTATCGCTAAGCGTCAGGCTCGCTGCTGGCAGGCTTAATTCGCGTCCAAGATTGCCTATGTAGACCATCGGAGCCGGTGTGCGACGTAATGCCTGTGACATTTCATCGAGTAAAAGAATCGGCATCAGGCTGGTGTAAAAACTGCCGGGGCCTATCAATATTAAATCCGCTTCAGCGATAGCCTCAACGGCCTCCCGTGTAGTCGGGACTTTTGGCGAAAGCATCAGTTCCTGAGGTGGGACGGTGAGCTGATCGATATTCACTTCGCCATAAACTTCGTGTCCCTGGTCATCAATGGCCATCAGATCCACCGGCAGCTCCGACATCGGAATTAAATGTGCGTCAACTTTCAGCAGGCTACGAATTAAATTGATAGCTTCCAGAGGCCGCACGCTGAGGTGATCGAGCGCCTTTAACATCAGATTTCCGAGGTTATGCCCGGAAAGTTCGCCATTACCGCCAAAACGATACTCAAACATAGCGGATGCAACGCTGGGTTGGGTAATTAACTGGTTCAGACAGTTACGCATGTCTCCCCAGGCAATCCCTCCTTCAGAGCGACGAATACGACCTGTCGACCCGCCGTTATCGGTGGTGGTGACGATACCCGTCAGGCGGGAACCTAATGGGGAAAGAGAGGAGAGAACGCGTCCTAATCCATGCCCTCCGCCGAGAGCGACAACGCGGTCCAGATCTGCCAGCGTGCGAGTGCGCATATATTTTCCTGATATCAATTGATCGGCGCTACAGTAACGTAAATAGCGTGTTTTCAGCAATTATCCAGTCGGCATCTGCCGTAATTTTTTTCTGCGATCTACTCCTTTCTGACGACACTCACCTGATGGCAAGATGATGTATATCAATGCAAAACTGTGATTTTTGCTTATTCTGTAGCGAAATTGCACGATCATGTCGCTATATACATATTTATACAGCGAAAGTGTACATGGCAAAAGCGCCATTTACACGCTAGTATCGGCATAACCACAAAGTACTCTTAAAAATTTGAGTTGCCGTAAGCCAACGCATCTGCAACTCGAAGTATGATGAGTATAAACACTCTAGCCTCTGCACCTGGGTCAAATGATACGGTGCTTTGGCCGTGACAAGACTTGAAAAAGTTTGTCACCAGGGCGCAGGAAGAAATGACTACGTCTCCCGTATTTGGAAAGGTGTACATGGGCTCTCAACTTACCGATGCTTTCGCACGTAAGTTTTACTACTTACGTTTGTCGATTACCGATGTGTGTAACTTTCGTTGCACCTACTGCCTGCCGGATGGCTATAAGCCCGGCGGGGTCACCAATAACGGCTTTTTAACCGTTGATGAAATTCGCCGTGTCACGCGTGCGTTCGCCAGTCTGGGAACGGAAAAAGTGCGTCTGACGGGGGGCGAACCTTCACTGCGTCGCGACTTCACTGACATTATCGCCGCCGTGCGCGAAAACGACGCCATTCGCCAGATTGCGGTAACCACCAATGGTTATCGTCTGGCGCGCGATGCCGCCGCCTGGCGCGATGCCGGACTGACCGCGCTCAACGTCAGCGTCGACAGCCTCGACGCCCGTCAGTTTCACGCCATTACCGGACAGGACAAGTTTCAGCAGGTGATGGCAGGCATTGATGCTGCCTTTGATGCCGGTTTTGAAAAAGTGAAAGTCAACACCGTGCTGATGCGCGACGTAAACCATCATCAACTGGACACCTTCCTGGCGTGGATCCAACCTCGACCAATCCAACTGCGTTTTATTGAACTGATGGAAACGGGCGAGGGCAGCTCTCTCTTCCGTAAACACCATATTTCCGGACAGGTACTGCGCGATGAGCTGCTGCGTCGCGGCTGGATCCACCAGATCCGACAGCGTAGTGACGGCCCGGCTCAGGTTTTCTGTCACCCTGATTATGTTGGCGAAATTGGTCTGATCATGCCTTATGAGAAAGACTTCTGCGCCACCTGTAATCGTCTGCGCGTTTCCTCTGTCGGCAAGCTTCATCTGTGTTTATTTGGTGAAGGCGGCGTAAGCCTGCGTGATTTGCTGGAAGACGATGCTCAGCAACCGGCGCTGGAAGAACGTATTTCAGCCGCGCTGCTGGAGAAAAAGCAGACCCATTTCCTGCATCAGAACAATACCGGTATTACGCAAAACTTATCTTACATTGGCGGCTGATCGCTAAAAGGAGTTTTTCATGAGTCAGGTAAGCGCTGAATTTATCCCGACACGCATTGCTATTCTTACTGTTTCCAACCGTCGCGGCGAAGAAGATGACACCTCCGGCCATTATCTGTGTGACTCGGCGCAAGAAGCGGGTCATCAGATTGTCGATAAGGCGATTGTCAAAGAGAACCGCTACGCTATCCGCGCCCAGGTTTCTGCCTGGATTGCCAGTGACGATGTACAGGTGGTGCTCATTACCGGTGGCACTGGCTTAACCGAAGGGGACCAGGCGCCGGAAGCGCTGCAACCGCTGTTCGACAGAGAAGTCGAAGGGTTTGGCGAAGTATTCCGTATGCTGTCGTTTGAAGAGATTGGCACCGCGACGCTGCAATCCCGCGCGATTGCCGGGGTGGCCAATAAAACGCTGATTTTTGCCATGCCGGGTTCGACCAAAGCGTGTCGTACTGCCTGGGAAAATATCATTGCGCCGCAGCTTGATGCCCGTACGCGTCCGTGTAATTTCCACCCACATTTGAAGAAATAAGTATGTCGCAACTGACTCATATTAACGCCGCTGGCGAAGCGCATATGGTGGATGTCTCCGCCAAAGCGGAAACCGTACGCGAGGCGCGTGCAGAAGCATTCGTGACCATGCGTAGCGAAACGCTGGCGATGATTATCGACGGCAGCCACCATAAGGGCGACGTTTTCGCCACGGCGCGTATTGCCGGTATCCAAGCCGCCAAACGCACCTGGGATCTTATCCCACTGTGTCACCCACTGATGCTGAGCAAGGTTGAAGTCAATCTGCACGCTGAACCGGAACATAACCGCGTACGTATTGAAACGCTGTGTCGCCTAACCGGTAAAACCGGCGTTGAAATGGAAGCGTTAACGGCAGCCTCCGTGGCGGCGTTGACCATCTACGATATGTGCAAAGCGGTGCAAAAGGATATGGTGATTGGTCCGGTGCGTTTGCTGGCAAAAAGCGGCGGCAAATCGGGTGATTTTAAGGTGGATGCACATGATTAAGGTTCTTTTCTTTGCTCAGGTACGGGAACTGGTGAACACCGATGCGTTAGAAGTTGCCGCCGAGTTTGCAACGGTAGAAGCGCTGCGCAAGCATCTGGCGGCGCAAAGCGATCGCTGGGCGCTGGCGCTGGAAGACGGCAAGCTGCTGGCGGCGGTGAATCAGACGCTGGTCAGTTTTGACCATCCTCTTAACGCGGGTGATGAAGTCGCTTTCTTCCCGCCGGTAACCGGAGGCTAAAATGGCTGAAACGCGAATTGTTGTTGG
Organism: Citrobacter sp. Cpo091; assembly: GCF_030332645.1. Classification (NCBI taxonomy): domain Bacteria; kingdom Pseudomonadati; phylum Pseudomonadota; class Gammaproteobacteria; order Enterobacterales; family Enterobacteriaceae; genus Citrobacter; species Citrobacter sp. Cpo091. Next base: position 125,988 of record NZ_JAOWHL010000034.1, on the reverse strand, counting down.
CCATGCGCCGTTCAGCGTCGGGGATGAGTATCCCTGGCTGGCAGAGCGCGATGAAGACGGCGCGGTAGTCACTTTCACCGGTAAAGTGCGCAATCACAATCTCGGTGACAACGTTAAGGCGTTAACGCTGGAACACTATCCGGGAATGACCGAAAAAGCGCTGGCGGAGATTGTCGACGACGCGCGTTCGCGCTGGCCGCTGGGTCGGGTGACGGTGATCCATCGCATTGGCGAACTGTGGCCGGGTGACGAAATCGTTTTTGTTGGCGTGACCAGCGCGCATCGCAGCAGCGCGTTTGATGCCGGGCAGTTCATTATGGATTACCTGAAAACCCGCGCGCCGTTCTGGAAGCGCGAGGCCACGCCGGAAGGTGAGCGCTGGGTTGATGCCCGCGACAGTGATAAGCTAGCAGCAAAACGCTGGTAGAGTACAATTGTTGTAGGCTCATACTGATTCAGGAGATTGTCATGGACCGATTCCCACGATCCGATTCTATTGTACAGGCCCGTTCCGGCCTGCAAACGTATATGGCGCAGGTGTACGGCTGGATGACCTGCGGACTGTTGCTGACGGCGTTTATCGCCTGGTATGCGGCAAATACGCCCGCGGTGATGATGTTTGTCTTCTCCAGCAAAATCACCTTCTTTGGCCTGATCATCGCTCAACTGGCGCTGGTGTTTGTTCTGTCCGGCATGGTGCAAAGGCTGAGCGCGGGTATGGCGACCACGCTGTTTATGCTCTATTCGGCATTAACCGGGTTGACGCTATCAAGCATCTTTATTGTCTATACCTACTCGTCTATCGCCAGCACCTTCGTGGTCACTGGCGGGATGTTCGGGATCATGAGTTTGTATGGCTACACCACCAAGCGCGATCTGAGCGGCTTCGGCAATATGCTGTTTATGGCGCTGATCGGTATTGTGCTGGCTTCGCTGGTTAACTTCTGGCTGAAGAGCGAAGCGCTGATGTGGGCGGTGACCTATATCGGGGTGATAGTGTTTGTCGGTCTGACCGCCTATGACACGCAGAAGCTGAAAAATATCGGTGAGCAGATCGACCTGCGAGACAGCTCCAATCTGCGTAAATACGCAATTCTTGGGGCCTTAACGCTGTATCTGGACTTCATCAACCTGTTCCTGATGCTGCTGCGTATTTTCGGCAATCGTCGTTAATTGTCTGTTGCCGGATGGCGCTGCGCTTATTCGGCCTACAGTTGTGTATCGAAAGTAGGCCGGATAAGGCGTTAAGCCGCATCCGGCACTATAAGCACCATCATTTCGCCATCGCCTTCTCGTTTTTTACCCGCAGCTTTTTCGCCCGACTCTCCAGTAGTAAATAACACATCAGCGCCAGCAGTAGCGGAATAAAATAGTACAGCACGCGATACGCGAGCAGGGCAGCAATGATCGTGCCCTGAGACGTATTCTCTCCCGCCAGCAGCGCCATAAAAACCGCCTCCAGCACGCCGATCCCTGCCGGAATATGCACAATAACCCCGGCAATACTGCTCACCAGCAGCACGCCAAGCACGAAGAAATAGTTAATATTCTGACCCAGCAACAACCAGATAATCGCCCCCATAACCATCCAGTTAGTCCCGGATATCGCCATCTGCGCGAGGGCAAATTTCCAGGAGGGGAGCACCAGCTTTTGGCCCTTGATGGTGATGTGACGATGTTTAGCGAAGGTGCAAAACCACAGATAAACAACAATAATAAGCAGCAGCGCTATGCCTAAAATGCGCAATGTGCCTTCATCGATATACCAGTGAGCGGGCAGTTCGACGACGCCGAAGGTAAATATAAAACCGCCCAGCAGAATATAGCCCAGCCAGTTAGTGGTAATACTCAGCGAAAAAATCCGCGTTATTGTGCCCCCCGGCAACCCGAGACGCGAGTAGAGCCGATATCGCATCCCAATACCGCCCACCCAGGTGCTTAACGTCAGGTTAAACGCGTAACAGATAAACGACACCAGCATGACCTGGCGTTTTGCCAGTTTGTGACCGCAGTAGTAGCGCCCGAGCAGATCATAACAACCGTAAAGTAAATAACTGACGATCACCAACCCCACGGCGCTGAGCAGGGCGATCCGGTTGTAATCGCGAATTACCGTCCACACTTCCTGCCAGTTGACTTTGCTGGCATAAACGACCAGCAACACGATCACCGCAATAAAAAATAACCATGTGAGGATCTTTTTCGCTAACCGCCAGCGTCGGTGATTTTTTGCCATCAGGTTTTCCCTCCTGCATCCTCAGTTTGTATACGGTCCTGAGTTTCCAGAGCGGGCTGCGCGGGCGGCTCTACCTCGGCCAGATGCGGGGTATGCGCCGGAAGCCAGCCGACCAGCGCCGGGAAGTGGCGTAAAAAGTGGAAGGCCAACACGCTTTTAGTCAGGTTCCACCAGGTGCGTTTTGGCAGCATGGATTCATCAACCCGTTTGCAGTCCTGCGCAATAATAGGGTTCAGGTTGTCGCGCAGGGTCTGGTTAAACGTGCGGTCATGAATAATCAGATTCGCTTCCAGATTCAGTGACAGGCTCAGCGGATCAAGATTGCTGGAGCCCACCGTCGCCCAGTGATCGTCCATCAGCGCCACTTTGCCATGCAGAGGTTTACGGCGGTATTCGTAGACATGGACACCACCTTTAACCAGATAGTTGTACAGCAGGCGGGCACCCACTTTCACAATCGGCATATCCGGTTCACCCTGCACAATGAGTTTTACCCGAACGCCGCGTCGTGCTGCTTTACGCAGGGCATGCAGCAGGCGATAACCGGGAAAGAAATAGGCATTGGCAATGATCACTTCCCGTCGGGCCTGGGTCAGCATTTTAAGATAGTGGCGTTCAATATCATCGCGATGCTCTTCGTTATCGCGCCAGACAAACAGCGCCTGCGCTTCGCCGGGGCGATGATTGTCGATTGCCCGGTGATGACGTCGCCACCAGCGTCGTACGGCGCTTTGCCCGGGCAGGTTTTCCAGTACAAAGTTCAGAATGTCAGCAACGACTGGACCTTCAACGCGCACGGCGTAATCCTGCTTGGCCTCCGGGCCGTAATCCGACATATGTTCAGCGGAGTAATTGATGCCGCCGACAAAGGCAACACGGTCATCAATGACCACTATTTTTCGATGCATACGGCGAAAGAGATTGGTGCGCATTCCAAAAAGACGCGGACGCGGATCGTAGTAGCGGAAAACAACACCGGCTACGGTCAGCTCTTCAACAAAACTGTCGCTCAGATCCGGCGAGCCGTAGCCATCCAGCAGCACCTCTGCTTTGATTCCTCGTCGGGCGGCTTCGAGCAACGCGGCATGCAGCTGTTTTCCTACTGCATCTTCAAACCAGATAAAAGTCTCAAGGATAATTTTTTGCTGTGCCTGCTCAATGGCGTCAAAGACGGCGGGGTAGAATTGATCGCCGTTTTCCAGCAGTTGAATTTGATTGCCTTCACGCCAGCCATATTTCATAAATGAATCTCCGCACTCAGGGGGGCATGATCGGACAAATGTCGCCAGTGACGCAGCGCAAGCGTCGTCGGGGTACTGGCATTCGCGTTTTTCACATAGATCCTGTCCAGGCGCAGCAGAGGAAACTGCACCGGAAACGTTCGCGCCGGGCGACCGTGGGCGCGGGTAAAAATCTCGTCAAGACCAGCTTTGGCTTTCAACGGGCGATTGGCCGTTTGCCGCCAGTCGTTAAAATCTCCAGCAATCACCACGGGCTCCGCGTTGGGCAGGGCGTTAACCCAGTCTGCCAGCATTGAGAGCTGAGCCTGGCGGTGAGCTTCACGTAGGCCGAGATGCACACACATCACATGAATGGGGTGGGAGAGCATTGGCGGTACGATGCGGCAGTAAAGGACTCCGCGCTTTTCACTCGCACCGACTGACACATCACGATTTTCATAATGCTCAATGGGATACCGCGACAGCACTGCATTACCGTGATGTCCTTGCGGGTACACGGCGTTACGCCCGTAGGCGAAGTCGCTCCACATCGTGTCCGCCAGAAATTCGTAGTGGCTGGTATCCGGCCAGTTCTCAATGTGCAGCGAATGCGCTTCGTGCGCTCCCATGACTTCCTGCAGACACACAATGTCTGCGCCGACGGTTCTGACGGCTTCCCGTAGCTCAGGCAAAATAAAACGCCGGTTGAAGGCGGTGAACCCTTTGTGAGTATTAATGGTGAGCACATTGAATGAAAACCGTTCTGTTTGTCTGGCCATGATTCTCCCGTTGGCATCACTTTCCTGATTAAAATAGTGTAGTCGTCGTCACAAAAAGATGCGGTGTTGCGGAATTTTCCGTAAAGTCCGGTACTCTGAACAATTAGTCGAAAATCCTTCAGGAGAATAGCCATGAGGTGGCAACAACGTGTTCGTGTCGCAACGGGTCTAAGTTGCTGGCAGATAGTGTTGCATTTACTGGTAGTGGCGTTGCTGGTAATGGGCTGGATGAGCGGCAGACTGGTGCATGTCGGCCTGGGATTGTGCGTCGTGTACGGCGTTACGGTTTTATTGATGCTTGCATTGCAACGTCACCACGAACAGCGCTGGCGCGACGTGGCTGATGTGCTGGAAGAGTTGACCACGACGTGGTATTTCGGTGCCGCCATGATCGTGCTGTGGCTGCTGTCACGCGTGCTGCAAAACAACGTCTTGCTGGCACTGGCGGGGCTGGTCATCCTTGCCGGACCCGCCGTGGTCTCGCTGCTGGCGAAAGACAAAAAGCTACATCACCTTGCGTCTAAACATCGCATACGCCGCTGATCCGGTCGTGGCCGCTATCACTAATAGCGGCCACAAGCTTCCCCAGACAATCTGCAGACTCGCATCTTTCAGGTAAATCTGTTTCGTGATGTCCGTAAAATGGCGGATCGGGTTTATCCACGTCAGATTCTGCAACCAGACCGGCATGTTTTCGACCGGTGAGACATAGCCCGAGAGTAAAATCGCCGGCATCATAAACACAAACACCCCGATAAACGCCTGCTGCTGGGTGGCGCACAGTGACGAAATCAGCAGACCAAAGCCGACCAGCGACAGCCCGTAAATCACCATTGTGAAATAGAACAGCCCCAATGAACCGGCAAACGGGATGTGATAAGCCCAGATGCCGATCGCCAGCACAATGGTGGCCTGAAAAGTAGCCACAATTAGCGCGGGCACAGCTTTACCGATAAAAATCTGCCAGGTGGTAAGCGGGGAAACCAGCAGTTGATCCAGCGTGCCTTGCTCGCGCTCGCGGGCAACCGAGAGTGAAGTAACGATCATTACGCCGATGGTGGTGATCATGGCGATCAGCGACGGAACCACAAACCATTTGTAATCCAGATTCGGGTTATACCAGTTACGCACCACCAGCTCGCTGTTGTTCGGTTTCGGCTTGCCGTCCATCAGCTCCTGCTGATACTCCTTAACGATTTGCTGCAGGTAATTCGCGGCAATTTGTGCGCTGTTGGAGTTACGTCCGTCGAGGATAATCTGCATGGGAGCCTGCTGGAAGGTATCCAGATTACGCGAAAAGTTAGCCGGGAAACGCACCAACAGCAGGGCTTTTTGCGTGTCGATGGTGGGCTGGATCTCCTGCGGACTTTTCAGCAGCAGAACATGCGTAAAGGCGCTGGCGCGGGCGAAGCGCTGGGTAAGCTCAACCGAATGTTTACCGTTGTCTTCGTTATAGATAGCGATAGTGGCGTTGGTGACTTCCAGCGTTGCCGCGAACGGGAACAGGATAACCTGAATCAGCACCGGTAAAATCAGAATGGCTCGCGTCTGCGGTTCGCGTAATAGCGATTGCAGCTCTTTGCGAATTAATGTCCATAAGCGATGAAACATGCCTGTCCTCTCAGTCCAGTTTGTAGGCCTGATAAGCTAAGCGCATCAGGCATAATGCCGGATGGCGACGTGAACGCCTTATCCGGCCTACGGCTACAATTATCCATACACGAATTTAATCCAGCCGACGTTTGGTTTTAAGCCACGTCAGGCCGATAAACATCACCGCCGAAGCGATTAAAAACAGCACGTTGATAATCAGCACCACCGGGATATTGCCCGCCAGGAACAAGCTTTGCAGGGTGCTGACGAAATAACGCGCCGGAATAATGTAGGTTACCGCCCGGATAATCGCGGGCATGCTGTCTATCTGGAAGATAAATCCCGACAGCATAATCGAGGGCAGGAAGGCGGCGTTCAGCGCAACCTGCGCGGCGTTAAACTGGTTGCGGGTGATGGTGGAAATAAGCAACCCCATACCGAGTGTACTGAGCAGAAACAGGCTGGTAATGAAAAACAGGATCAGCAACGAGCCGCGGTAGGGCACGCCAAGAATAAACACCGACACCAGCATACACAGCAGCATCGCCAGCATGCCCAGAAAGTAATACGGGATCAGTTTGCACAGTAGGAGTTCGACGCGGGTGACTTCTGTCGACAGCAGCGCTTCCATGGTGCCGCGCTCCCATTCGCGCGCCACCACTAATGAGGTGAGGATGGCGCCAATGACCGTCATGATGATGGTGACCGCCCCGGGAATAATAAAGTGCTGGCTGATGGCCGCCGGGTTAAACCAGTAGCGGGTTTGCACGTCGATCAAAGGTTTGAACGATTCCCCACGATCTTCTGCCCGCTGTTGCTGCCAGATTTGCCAGATGCCTTCGACATAACCCTGCACAAAGTTGGCGGTATTCGGTTCGCTGCCGTCGGTGATCACCTGGATCGGGGCGACATCGTTAGGTCGCGCCATCTGCTGGGCAAAATCCACTGGGATCACCACCAGACCGCGAATGCGCCCGGCCTGCATTTTCTCAATCAGTTCCTGACGATTATCGCTGATGGTGGCGTCAATATACGGCGAACCGGTCATGGTATGGGTAAAATCCAGCGCCTCTTCACTCTGCTGTTCGAGCAAAATCCCTACCCGCAGCTTGCTGGAGTCGAGGTTGATCCCGTAGCCGAAGATAAACAGCAGCAGCAGCGGGATCACCACAGCAATCAGCCAACTGCTGGGATCGCGGACGATCTGGCGCGTCTCTTTCACGCACAGCGCGCGGACGCGACGCCAGGAGAGAGCGGAGTTACTCATGCGTATGCTCCTTATCCCAGTCATTGATTAGCGTGATGAACGCCTGTTCCATGGTCGGGTCCGGCGTGTCGCTGTCGGCAGCCTGAGCCTTCAGGTCGTCTGGCGTACCGCTGGCTATCAGTTTGCCGCGATACACCAGCCCGATGCGATCGCAGTATTCTGCCTCATCCATAAAGTGGGTGGTCACCATCACCGTGACGCCTTTTTCCACCATGCTGTTGATATGCAACCAGAACTCACGCCGGGTGAGAGGATCGACCCCGGAAGTGGGTTCATCAAGGAACAGAATGTCGGGTTCATGCATCAGCGAGCAGGCCAGCGCCAGACGCTGCTTAAATCCCAGCGGCAGTTCATCGGTGGCATGGGAAGCGATATTCTTCAGGCCAAATGCTTCGCTCATACGATCGATTTTCTCTTTCTGCGCCCGACCGCGCAGGCCGTAGACGCCGGAGAAAAAGCGCAGATTCTGTTCAACCGTCAGGTTACCGTACAGGGAGAATTTCTGCGCCATATAGCCCAGATGCTGACGCGCTTTACCGGAGCTAACTTTCAGGTCCATATCCAGCACCAGCGCTTTGCCGGAAGTGGGGACCAGCAGGCCGCACATCATTTTAAAGGTGGTGGATTTGCCAGCGCCGTTGGGTCCTAACAGACCAAAAATCTCGCCGCGTTGCACGGCAAAGTCTACGTGGTCGGTAGCGGCAAAATCGCCAAATTTCTTGGTCAGCGCTTTGGCTTCGATCACCGTTTCGCCAGGCGTGCCTTCCACGGTATGCAGGATAGCGCCCAGCGGGGATTCCGATGTTCCGGCTCCGCCGAGTAAATCGATAAAGGCATCTTCGAAGCGGGGTGCGGTTTCGTTGATGGTTATCTCCGGCATGCCGTTAGCGTTTTGGATCTGCTGAGCCGTAGCCTCTTTTTTCAGTATTAAACGGACGGATTTGCCCTGAATCATTCCGTCGCTGACCAGCGGCAGTTTTAACGCGCGTTGCAGCAGTCGGCGGTTGTTTTCCTGTGGACTGCTCATCAGGAAGCTGCGACCTGCCATGGTTTGCGTAAGCTGGGTGGGATCGCCCTGGTATAACAGTTCACCTTCGTTCATCAGCAGCACATCACGGCATTGCTCTGCTTCATCCAGATACGACGTACTCCAGAGGATCAGCATGCCGTCCCCGGCCAGCTCGTGGACCATTTGCCACAGTTCGCGACGGGAAATGGGGTCGACACCTACGCCTGGCTCATCCAGCAGCAACACTTTAGGTTCGCCAACCAGCGTACAGGCAAGCCCGAGCTTTTGCTTCATGCCGCCAGAAAGCTTGCCAGCCAGTCGTCCGGTAAATGGTCCCAGCGAGGTGAATTCCAGGAGTCGGGCAAAGGTTTTTTCTCGCGCTTCACCGGTGACGCTGCGTAAGTCGGCATAGAGATTGAGGTTCTCCATGACGGTTAAATCTTCGTACAGACCAAATTTCTGCGGCATATAGCCCAGCACCGCATGTAGTGCGCTGTCGTCTTTGATGGGGTCAAAACCAATCACTTCAGCACTTCCGGCATCAGGTTTTAATAATCCCGCCAGCATTCGCATCAACGTAGTTTTGCCCGCGCCGTCCGGCCCGACAAGCCCGGTCACGTAGCCTGCATGAACGGTACAGTCGAGCGGGGCGACGGCCGGTTTTTCCATTCCGGCAAAGTTTTTCGTCAGCCCTTTAAGCGTAATGACGGCGTCATTCATGCCGTGCCTCATCGCCAAACTTTATCGTTACCGGCATTCCCTGACGCAGCGCATCGTCCGCGTCGGTCACCACAATTCGCAGGCGATAAACCAGGTCGGTACGCAGGTCAGGAGTCTCGACCGTTTTCGGGGTAAATTCGGCGGTAGGAGAAACGAAGCCGATTTTGCCGTGATACGGTTTGTCCGGGCGACCATCGGTATAGAGCAGGATCTCACGTCCTGGCTGCGCCTGGCTCAGATTTCGTTCGTCAACGTAAGCACGAACCCAAACCGGACGCGTGAGCGACAGCGTCAGTACCGTGCCCCCTTCGTTCAGCATGCTACCGGGTTCAACTGCACGGGTGAGAAGCGTGCCGTCAGACGGCGAGGTCAGCGTGGTGTCATGCAAATTCAGCTCTGCCTGTGCCAGCTCGGCCTGAGCTTGTTCGAGCGTGGCTTTTGCCTGCTCGATGTCCTGCACACGATTACCGCTGCGATATTGCGTGAGTTTATCCTGTGCGGATTTCAGCGAAGCTAACGCCTGATCGCGAGATGAACGGGCGTTTTCCAGATCGTTGGCTGAAATGGTGCGGCTTTTCCACAATCCGACCTGCCGATTGTAAAAGTTCTGCGCGTAATCATAGGCGGCCTGTGCCTGTTTGACTGCCGCCGCGGTTTGCGCGATCTCTTCTTCGCGATACCCTGCCAGCATCAGATCGTATTGTGCCTGTGCGGCGGCAACGTTGGCTTTTGCCTGCATCAATGCGTTTTCATACGGTGCGCGGTCCAGTTCACCCAGCACCTGACCGGCGGTAATCGCATCGCCTTCGTCAACCGCCAGCGAGGCCAGCCTGCCGCCGACACGAAAACTCAGGTTGACGCTACGGATATCGACATTGCCGTATAGCGTCAGGCCGTTATCTTGCCGACTCTGATACCACCACGTTCCACCGGCAATCACGGCAACGAGGGCCGCGATAACCAGCCCGAGAACGACAGGTTTTTTCATGACTCCAGACTCCTTTGCGTTAAACCTTGCAGAATAAGATCGATGTGACAGGTGATCGTTTGGTCAATCAGCGCGGTTTTATCCTCATCAAATTGTGACCAGCCTGTACGCAACAGAATGGTTTCTTTCCCCAGACGAAAAGCCAGCACCTCGCCGAGTATGGCGTGGGTGTGCAGAATCATTTGGGTATCATTGGCATCGCCGCCCGTATAGGCGGCAATCAGGCGCGTCAGATGTGTATGCAGCGGATTGATAACCTGGTCGTGCACCAGTTGATAAGCCGCGGTGGGGGAAAGCTGTTCGCGCGAGATAAATTTGCTCAGGTTAACGGTGTCGTCCTGAGTTAACAGCATGATCATATTTTTGCAGGCGCGCAGGATCAGTTCGCGCATCGCGCCACGGTCCGGCTTAGGCTGGGCGAATAAACGCTCGGCCTCTTCAGCGTGCGGGCGAAACTGTGCACCGATAAAATCCGCAATCCACTGGGCGCAGGCGAGATATAAATCCTCTTTTGAGCCAAAATAGTAGGTGATAGCCGCAATGTTTTGCCCGGCCTGTGCAGCGATATCGCGCGTCGTGGCGTGCAGACCATACTCACCGAATTGCGCCAATGCGGCGGCAATGAGCTGGTTCTTCGCCTGTTCACCTTTGGTTGTCATGGTGGGTGTATTCATGGCACGACTCTGATCTTAATCAATCGATTGATTAAGATTATGACTGATGTGCAGCCTTGTCCAGTCCGGAGCGTTATTTTCCAGTGAAGGGATAATTTATGCGGCACATCACAAAAACTGCTACACTCCGCCCCTTCATGACATTGTGGTTTTTGTCATCTCTATTGTATGTATCTCCCTGAAAACGACACCGGTAACGGTCAGGGCGGTTCGGAGTTGTTATGTCTTTTGATTCCCTTGGTTTAAACCCTGAAATTTTACGTGCCGTTGCCGAGCAGGGTTACCGTGAACCTACCCCTATTCAGCAGCAGGCTATTCCTGCCGTGCTGGAAGGCCGCGATCTGATGGCCAGCGCCCAGACCGGTACGGGGAAAACGGCAGGTTTTACCTTGCCGCTGTTGCAGCACCTGATCACCAATCAGCCGCATGGTAAAAGCCGTCGTCCGGTTCGTGCGCTGATCCTCACGCCAACCCGCGAACTGGCGGCCCAGATTGGCGAAAACGTCCGTGATTACAGTAAGTATCTGAATATTCGCTCGCTGGTGGTCTTCGGCGGCGTCAGCATTAACCCGCAGATGATGAAGCTGCGTGGCGGCGTAGATGTGCTGATTGCCACTCCGGGTCGTTTGCTCGATCTGGAACACCAGAATGCGGTGAAACTGGATCAGGTTGAGATCCTGGTACTGGATGAAGCTGACCGCATGCTGGATATGGGCTTTATTCACGATATTCGTCGCGTTCTGGCAAAACTGCCGGCAAAACGTCAGAACCTGTTGTTCTCGGCAACGTTCTCTGATGACATTAAATCGCTGGCCGAAAAACTGTTGCACAACCCGCTGGAAATCGAAGTGGCGCGTCGTAATACCGCGTCAGAGCAGGTTACTCAGCACGTTCATTTCGTTGATAAAAAACGTAAACGCGAACTACTGTCGCAGATGATTGGTCAGGGCAACTGGCAGCAGGTGCTGGTGTTTACCCGTACCAAACATGGCGCGAACCATCTGGCAGAGCAACTGAATAAAGACGGCATCCGCAGTGCGGCTATCCACGGTAATAAATCTCAGGGTGCGCGTACGCGTGCGCTGGCTGATTTTAAATCCGGTGATATTCGCGTGCTGGTAGCGACCGATATTGCCGCGCGAGGTCTGGACATTGAAGAGTTACCGCACGTGGTGAACTACGAGCTGCCAAACGTCCCGGAAGACTACGTGCACCGCATTGGTCGTACCGGTCGTGCGGCCGCTACCGGCGAAGCGTTGTCTCTGGTGTGCGTCGATGAGCACAAGCTGTTGCGTGACATCGAGAAGTTGCTGAAAAAAGAGATCCCGCGTATTGCAACGCCAGGCTATGAGCCAGACCCGTCCATTAAAGCTGAGCCGATCCAGAACGGTCGTCAGCAGCGTGGCGGCGGCGGTGGTCGCGGGCAGGGAGGAGCAGGGCGCGGACAGCAGCCGCGTCGTCAGGATGGCGGTGCGCCAAAAGCGAAGCCGCGTAATGGCGAAGGCAAACCGGCAGGTGATAAACCTCGTCCACCGCGCCGTCCGCGCAAACCGTCTGCAGCGCAGTAATTCACCTTGCTGTATGGCAGTATAAACATGCTATCCGGTCTACACACTGTGTAGGCCGGATAGGTCAATCACTCCCCCGAACTTTGAGATTTCAGCACGATTGAGCAGGTATATCGTCCTGCCGGGTGAATCGAAATCGTCGTCTCAAATACTTTCCCGTCCCTGTCCAGATAACGACGCACGATTCTCATTGCTGGTGAATCAGGTGCTACATTGAGAATCTTTGCCACCTTTTTGGGCACGCCGACAGCCGTAATGGTCTGATGCACCTCATGGCTTTTAATACCGTAATGGGTTTCGATCAAATCGCTGATTAACGAGTGTGGGTCGTCACGGATGTACGTACGCAGTTTGGCGTAATCCGTGCTGGCATAGCTGTCCGTCCAGCAGATTGGCGCGTCGGGGTTTTGCGCATCTTCGCGAGTGCTGGCAATGTGCAGCCAACGGGAACCTGGCGGGCAGCCAATCATCTGGGACAACTCTATGTCCGCCACAATCTCATCGATTTTCTTGATGACGCGCAGATTGTTTTTGGCCAGCAGCAACAGATCCTCAAGATGCGATAGCGGGTGATTGACGCCGTTAGCCTTAGGTTCGCAAACGCGAGTTCCCGCGCCTTTACGCCGTGATATCAGACCTTGCTCTGTTAATTCCCTTAACGCCTCACGCATGGTGTGGCGGCTGACCTGCCATGTTTCACACAGTTCCATTTCCGTAGGAAACAGCGAACCGGGGGCAAAGGTTCCCACCGCAATTTGCTGCGCCAGTTCACGTGCTATTCGCTTGTACAGAGATTCTTTCATCGCAGTTTCATCAAAATATTAGTGATCTTTATCACGAAAATTTGTACGGACTATTCCCTACATTTCTTATAAATACTATAAATGTCCGTACATTTAAATGTACGGACATTTGTTTATGTCTGGACATTGTGGCGGCATTTGAATATCCAACAAACTGCCGTAAACACGCATCTTATCATTATCAGATTTTCCAGGGGGATTTATGGCTTCGAATGTACTTGATTCTGTTCTGTTCAGGGACTCTTTCGGCACACCGGCGATGCGCGCTGTGTTTGACGATCGCGAGCTGGTGCGCAAATACGTGGAAGTGGAAGTGGCATTAGCCAAAGCCCAGGCACGCTGTGGTGTGATACCCGAGGCTGCGGCGCAGGAAATTGCAGAAAAATGTAATGCTGACACGCTCGATTTTGATTTATTGCGCCATGAAACCGAAATTGTGGGTTATCCGATCCTACCGCTGGTGCACCAGATTTCTAAACAGGCAGGCGAGTCCGGCGGTTATGTGCACTGGGGGGCCACCACTCAGGACATTATGGACACCGCAGTGGTTCTGCAAATTCGTGATGCTTTTGCGCTCATTGAGTCCGATATGGACAAACTCCGCGCCACGCTGGCCGATCTTTCACGCCGCTACCGTGATACGCCGATGGCCGGGAGAACCCATTTACAACAGGCTTTGCCCGTGACATTCGGTTACAAAGCGGCCATCTGGCTGGATATGTTTGAACGCCACGCGGAACGTCTTTCCCAAGCGCGTCCTCGTGTATTGGTCGGCGAATTTGCGGGGGCGGCCGGTACGCTGGCATCGCTGGGGGATAAAGGGCTGGCGGTACAAAAAGCGATGATGGAAGAGCTTGGGCTAAATGTCCCAACATCCACCTGGCACGTCGCGCGTGATGGTTTTGCCGAAGCGGTGAACCTGTTAGCGGTGATTACCGGGTCGCTGGGCAAGATTGCCTACGACGTAATGCTGCTGGCAGCAAACGAGTTTGGCGAACTGTATGAGCCGTTTGTTAAAGGGCGTGGCGCCAGCAGTACCATGCCGCAGAAACGCAACCCTATTTCCAGCGAGCTGATGCTGGCCTGTGCCAAAGGCGTTCGCCAACAGGCAGGGTTGATGCTTGATGCGATGGTGCAAGATCTGGAGCGTGCAACCGGGCCGTGGCATGCCGAATGGATTGCTATCCCAGAAAGTTTCGTGCTCAGCGCGGGGGCATTGCATCAGGCCAACTTTATGCTGGCGGGGCTGGTGGTTGATGAAGAGGCGATGAAACGTAACCTCGGTATGACCAACGGATTGATTGTGGCTGAGGCGGTCATGATGGGATTGGCCCCGTACATTGGTCGTCAGGATGCACATGACGTGGTGTACGACGCCTGCCGTATCGTCAACGAACAGGGTGGGCGATTGGCTGATGTGCTGAATGCGATGCCCTCTGTCTCTGAACGGCTGGACCCACAGTTGATTGAAAAACTGACCGACCCGGCAAATTACCTTGGAATGGCTCCGGCGATGGTGGATCAGGTATTAGCAAGATACATGTCGCGGAAATGAATGCTCTCGGGCTAACGGAATAAGGATATTTTTATGTCAACGAATTCTGTCACGGGAAAATCCATTCTGTCGTTCCTGATACCGCTGGCGATAGGCGCGATCATTTGGTTTTATCCTGTTCCTGATGGTCTAACGCCTCAGGCCTGGCATATGTTCGCGATATTTGCCGCGACCATTGCCGCCATTCTTACCCAGCCGCTCCCTTCGGGGGCGGTGATGTTGATTGCACTTTGCGTGGTTATTTTCACCAAAACGTTGCCAGAGGCAAAGGCGCTGTCAGGGTTTGCGTCCGGTACGGTATGGCTCATTTTCTGCGCCTACGTCTTGTCTCTGGGGTTTGTGACGTCAGGACTGGGGAAACGTATTGCGTATAAAATGTTATCGCTCTTTGGCGGCAGCAGCCTGGGTATTGCTTACTCACTGGGGGTTTCCGATCTGATTATGGCCCCGGCAATGCCGTCAGTAACTGCGCGGTCCGGGGGCATAATTTTTCCCATCACGCGTTCCATCAATGATGTGTTGGGCTCCGCTCCAGGGGTAACGGGCAAACGTATTGGCGATTTCTTAACCATGGTGTGCTTCCAGTTTACGCCGATTACCGGGGCGATATTTCTCACCGGGATGGCGGCGAATCCGCTGGTAGCGAGCCTGGCGAAATCGTCATTGGGTATGGAGATAACCTGGGGCGGATGGTTTATTTCCGCAGTAGTCCCTGCGATGGTTTGTTTCTGTCTGATGCCGCTACTGGTCTATAAATTATTGGATCCTGAGCTTAAGCGTACGCCAGAGGCAAAAGCGATGGGTAAGCAGGCGCTCGGTGAGCTCGGTTCGATGAGCAGCAACGAGAAAAAGGTCGCGTTTGGTTTTGTGCTGGCGTTGGTTGGCTGGGGCACCAGTTTGATTACTGGATTGTCTGCCACATCTGTCGGGCTGGGGCTGGCTGCTTATCTGTTTGCTTCGGGTGCTGTTAGCTGGAAAAGTTTGCTTAATGACCATGCAGCCTGGGATACGGTTATCTGGTTTAGCGTCATTATTAGCCTGGCGACCGGACTTGCCGATCTGGGTTTTATTAAATGGATGACAGTAAAGTTAGGCAGCGGTATTCAAGGGTTTGGTGCGATTGAGTCCTTTATTGTGCTGGGGATCCTTTACATTTATGTCCACTATCTCTTTGCTACGGCTACCGGGCACGTAGCTGCGCTGTATGCTCCTTTCGCGGCCACGGCGATCGCTGCGGGTGCACCGCCGATGATGGTCGCTATTTGCTTCGGCATCTTTAGTAATCTGATGTGGGGGAATACCGAGTATGGTGGCGGACCTGGTCCTATTTATTTTGCCCAGGGCTATTTTGAACGACCGCGTTTTTACAAAATTAACCTCTGTGTGGTAACGGCAAATGTGATTATCATTTTTGCAGTGGGCATGCTGTGGTGGAAGCTGCTGGGGTACTATTAACCGACACGTTTATTCGGCCTGCAATATACCTGACTGTAGGCCGGATAAGGTGTAAGCCGCCATCCGGTAATTTAAGCCAGAGCTGCGAAGCGCTTTCCAGAATGAGGGAAAAAGGTACATCCAACGCCTGAAATGTGCCACAATAGTGGCTGTTTATACAGTATTTCAGGTTTTCTCATGGCACTTACGGCTGCGCTAAAAGCGCAAATCGCCGCCTGGTACAAGGCGCTTCAGGAACAGATCCCCGACTTTATCCCCCGTGCGCCGCAGCGGCAGATGATTGCTGACGTCGCGAAAACGCTCTCCGGGGAAGAAGGGCGGCATCTGGCGATTGAAGCACCGACCGGAGTGGGGAAAACCCTGTCGTATCTGATTCCCGGTATTGCCATCGCGCGTGAAGAACAAAAAACGCTGGTGGTCAGTACCGCCAACGTCGCTTTGCAGGACCAGATCTACAGCAAAGATTTACCGCTGCTGCGCAAAATTATCCCCGACCTGCGTTTTACCGCTGCGTTTGGTCGCGGACGCTATGTCTGCCCGCGTAACTTAGCGGCGCTGGCCAGCACTGAACCCAATCAGCAGGATCTGCTGGCTTTTCTCGACGATGACCTGACGCCCAACAACCAGGAAGAACAAAAGCGCTGTGCCAGGCTAAAAGGCGATCTCGACAGCTACAAGTGGGACGGGCTGCGCGACCACACCGATATCGCTATCGACGACGGACTCTGGCAGCGTCTGAGCACCGATAAAGCCAGCTGTCTGAATCGCAACTGTCACTACTATCGTGAATGCCCTTTTTTTGTCGCCCGCCGGGAGATTCAGGAAGCTGAAGTGGTCGTGGCTAATCATGCGCTGGTAATGGCGGCCATGGAAAGCGAAGCCGTTTTGCCGGAGCCGAAAAACCTACTGCTGGTACTTGATGAAGGCCACCATTTGCCGGATGTCGCGCGCGATGCGCTGGAGATGAGCGCAGAAATCAGCGCCCCCTGGTATCGACTGCAGTTGGATCTGTTTTGCAAATTAGTGGCTACCTGCCTGGAGCAGTTCCGCCCGAAGACCACGCCGCCGCTGGCGAATGCCGAGCGTCTGAACGGTCACTGTGAGGAATTGTATGAGCTGATTTCATCGCTCAATAACATTCTTAATCTGTATATGCCCGCTACCCAGGAGGCGGAGCACCGCTTTGCGATGGGTGAATTGCCTGCGGAAGTGATGGAGATTTGTCAGCGTCTGGCAAAGCTAACGGAAATGCTGCGCGGTCTGGCGGAACTGTTCCTCAACGATCTCAGCGAAAAAACCGGCACTCACGATATCGTGCGTCTGCATCGGGTTATTTTGCAGATGAACCGGGCGCTGGGCATGTTTGAGGCGCAAAGCAAACTGTGGCGGCTGGCATCGCTCGCGCAATCGTCAGGCGCGCCGGTGAGTAAATGGGCGACGCGCGAGGTGCGTGACGGGCAGATCCACGTCTGGTTCCACTGCGTGGGGATCCGTGTGAGCGATCAGCTCGAACGACTGCTGTGGCGTAGCGTCCCGCATATTATTGTCACTTCCGCAACGCTGCGCTCTCTCAACAGCTTCTCGCGTTTGCAGGAGATGAGCGGTCTGAAAGAAAAAGCAGGGGACCGGTTTGTCGCGCTGGATTCACCGTTTAATCACGTTGAACAGGGCAAAATAGTCATTCCGCAGATGCGCTACGAACCGTTAATTGATAACGAAGAGCAGCATATCGCGGAAATGGCCGCCTATTTTCGCGAACAGCTGGAGAGTAAAAAGCATCAGGGCATGCTGGTACTTTTTGCCAGCGGTCGGGCGATGCAGCGTTTTCTTGAGCACGTTACCGATCTGCGCCTGCTGTTGTTGGTGCAGGGCGATCAGCCGCGCTACCGTCTGGTGGAGTTGCACCGCAAACGGGTGACCAACGGCGAGCGCAGTGTGCTGGTTGGGCTGCAATCTTTTGCTGAAGGTCTGGACTTGAAAGGCGACCTGCTGACTCAGGTGCATATTCACAAAATTGCTTTTCCGCCTATCGACAGCCCGGTGGTGATCACCGAGGGCGAGTGGTTGAAAAGTCTGAACCGCTACCCCTTCGAGGTGCAGAGCCTGCCTGCGGCGTCATTCAATTTGATCCAGCAGGTTGGGCGACTCATCCGTAGCCATGGCTGCTGGGGAGAAGTGGTTATTTATGACAAGCGTTTATTGACCAAAAGCTATGGCAAGCGTTTACTGAACGCGTTACCCATATTTCCGATAGAGCAACCTGCTGTGCCAGACGTTATAGTAAAACCAAAAGAAAAAGCGAAACCCACGCGCCGCCGTCGGCGTTAACGATGCGAGCAACAGGCAAGGAGTTATCGATGGATTACCGCAAAATCATTAAAGAGATTGGGCGAGGAAAAAATCACGCGCGTGACCTGGATAAGGATACTGCTCGCGGACTGTATACCCATATGATGAACGGCGACGTACCTGACCTTGAGATGGGCGGGGTACTGATTGCGCTACGTATCAAGGGCGAAGGTGAAGCGGAGATGCTGGGCTTTTACGAAGCGATGCAAAACCACACCATTCGCCTGACTCCGCCGGTAACCAAACCCATGCCGATTGTCATTCCCAGCTACAATGGCGCGCGCAAGCAGGCGAATTTGACTCCGCTGCTGGCGATTTTATTGCATAAACTTGGCTTCCCGGTGGTGGTGCACGGCGTCAGCGAGGATCCGACCCGCGTGCTGACTGAAACCATTTTTGAACTGATGGGAATTACGCCAACGCTGCATGCCGGGCAGGCGCAGGCAAAGCTGGATGGTCATGAGCCGGTGTTTATTCCGGTGAGCGCGCTGTGCCCTCCGCTGGAGAAACAGCTGGCGATGCGCTGGCGCATGGGTGTGCGTAACAGTGCACATACGCTGGCTAAATTAGCCACGCCATTTGCTGAAGATGCCGCGCTGCGTCTTTCCAGCGTGTCCCACCCGGAATATGTTTCTCGCGTGGCGAAGTTCTTCGGCGATATCGGTGGGCGCGCCCTGTTGATGCATGGTACCGAGGGCGAAGTGTATGCCAACCCGCAGCGCTGCCCGCAGATAAGCCTGATAGATTCATCCGGTGTGCGAGTGCTACAAGACCGACAGAGCGAGATGCCTGACGAGCCGGTACCGCTACCGGTAGCAAAAGATCCGGAAACCACCGCGCGCTGGATTGAGCGTTGTCTGGCTGGCAGTGAGCCTGTTCCGGCATCGTTGAAAATCCAGATGGCCTGCTGCCTGGTGGCAACCGGTGAGTCCGCCTCACTGGCTGAAGGACTTACCCGCGTCGAGCAAAGTTTCTAAACCATTTGTTATCCCGACGGGCCTGTTGCCTGGTCTGTCGGTTCTCTCTTTTCGGCAATGTGAAATTTCTGCACGTTTATTGACCTCCAGCGCACCGTGGCGCAGCATAGTTTGTTGAAAAATAAGAAACACAACAAACACGCGACACAACAGGAGATAACAATGAACAGTGGACATCGCTTCCATGTGCCAACGCTGCACACCTTTATCCAGGCCGTTTTTCATCAGATGGGAAGCAATGATCAGGAGGCGCGGCTGGTGGCCGACCATCTGATAGCCTCTAACCTCGCCGGTCACGACTCCCATGGCATCGGTATGATCCCAAGCTATATTCGTTCATTCTCGCAGGGGCATCTGCAGATCAACCGTCATGCCAAAGTGGTAAAAGATGCGGGGGCGGTGATTACGCTTGACGGCGACTGTGCGTTTGGTCAGGTGGCGGCGCACGAGGCAATCACGCTTGGAATCGAAAAAGCGCGTCAGTACGGAATCGCCGCCGTGGCATTACATAATTCGCACCATATCGGCCGTATTGGCTACTGGGCGGAGCAATGTGCGGCGGCAGGTTTTGTCTCGGTGCATTTTGTGAATGTGGTGGGGATCCCGATGGTCGCACCGTTTCATGGGCGCGATAGCCGTTTTGGCACCAATCCTTTCTGCGTCGTATTCCCGCGTAAAAATACCTTCCCACTGTTGCTGGACTATGCAACCAGCGCCATCGCGTTTGGCAAAACCCGTGTGGCATGGCATAAGGGCGAGCCGGTGGCTCCAGGATGCCTGATTGATGTGGCGGGTGTTCCCACTACCGATCCTGCGGTAATGCAGGTTTCTCCGCTGGGGTCGTTGCTGACCTTTGCCGAGCACAAGGGGTATGCGTTGGCGGCGATGTGCGAAATTATGGGCGGTGCGCTTTCTGGCGGTAAAACCACACATGAAGAGAGCCTGCAGACCAGCGCGGACGCCATCATTAACTGTATGACCACCATCATTATGAATCCACAACTGTTCGGCGCGCCGGACTGCGACAACCAGGTCGCGGCATTTGCTGAGTGGGTGAAAGCGTCCCCGCATGCTGAAGATGCCCCGATCCTGTTGCCTGGGGAGTGGGAGGTGAACACTCGCGAGGAACGGCTGGAACACGGTATTCCGCTGGATGCCGGAAGTTGGCAAGCGATTTGTGAGGCGGCACTGCAAATTGGGATGCCAGACGCCGTGTTGCAGGAATTCTGCCAACGGCTGAAACAATAGGCAAAAAAAAGCCCGTCCAGTGGCGGACGGGCAAACAAAGGGTAACAAACAGGGTCAATGAGGGTTGGAGCATTGGGTCGTACAGGTAATCTTTCGGTTATTTATAGATAACCGCGGTGCCGCTCATTTTGTCTTTGCCGATAGCGGAAGTGATGCTGTAGCCAGTTGCGCCAGCTGCATTCGCTTTCTCAGCCAGTTTGGCTTCCAGGCCGTCCAGCGTAGTGGCGCCGTCAGCAGATACCACACCAATTTTGTTCATGTTTTGCGCCTGAGTAGAGGAAACCGGCTCGGCAGCGAAAACGCCAAATGACAGGGTAGACAGGGCGATGGCAGCAACAGCAAATTTGATATTTTTCATGATTAATCTCTCGCAGGGTTGTTCTGTTAGTCAGTGTTCTTTAAGAAGACGTTGTTCCGTCGATGTGATAAGTATCACGTTTTTTTTGGTGAGAGAAAATCGAATAGAATTGACGACATCAATCAAAAAAATTGAATGACAAATAACTTATTGAATATTAATAAATTCGAGTAAGGGATTTACAGTTCTTGTCATTGCGCTTTACAGAGAAGGCGACAACGGCACATTTTGCTACACAGGGTGCAAAAAAGCGTGCTCGTAAAGGAAATCGTATGCGCTGAAACTTTTGGTAAAGATAAGTCAACGTAGCTGGCTGTCTTTCGAACCTCTGCGATTATATCCTGAAAATGATGCGCTATGTGAATCTTTATCCTGTTGGCAGGCGATGCACAAGCGTACACCAGGCACGGCCTCACGTCTGGCCTGAGGGATAGGATTGCCGCATTCTTCGCATTCATACAGACTTTCTCCCGTCGGTAACTCACCGCGAGCGCGGGCAACAGCATCTTCAATAGTATTGTTGATCTGTTCGTTAACCGCGTCGTCATTTGCCCATCCGGATGCCATGTGTACCTCCTGCTGATGTCTACAGACTAAGTATAGCGAAGGTGATGGCTGAAAAACGACCACGCGCCAGCAGTATCAGATTTCAGACCATTCACGCAGCAGGTTATGGTAGAGATTGAGTAATGACAGGATCTCGCTGCTCTCCCCATGGCGAGCCTTCAGGGATTGAATGTTTTTATCCAGTTCAAAAAGCATGGCGCGATTTTTGTTGTCACGGACCATCGACTGTATCCACATAAAAGACGCTACACGAACGCCATGGGTCACTGGCGTGACGCAATGTAGGCTGCTGGAAGGGTAAAGCACCAGATCGCCTGCCGGAAGCTTCACCGCATGCTGGCCGTAAGTATCATTGACCAGCAGTTCTCCCCCTTCATAATCATTCGGGTTACTCAGGAATAAAGTTGCGGAAAGGTCCGTGCGCATCCAGCCGTTTTGCGGATGGCTACGCACCGCACCGTCAACGTGAAAACCGTAGGTCTCGTTGTCCTGGTAGCGATTAAACAGCGGTGTGGAGAGCGTTTTCGGTAGTGCTGCGGCGAAGAAAAGCGCGCTGTTATTTACCGCAGTCTGTACCGCCTGTTGTAAAACGCCGTAGCGTTCACTTTGCGTATTCACTTGCTGGTTGTTTTTAACCTGCGCCCCCTGAGCGCCGGTGGTTGCGCGGCCATCAACCCAGTCGGCAGCGTCCAGTTGTTCGCGAAACCAGGCTACATCCTGCGCTGACAGAACGCCGGGAATGTGGTACATCATCAGTGTTTCTCCTGAAAGTGGGGCTTACGCCCCACGCGATGGATTAGAAATGCATATTGGCGGTGAGCAGGAAAGTTCTTGGCTCGCCCGGATGATAACGGTATCCACTCTTGTTTATGGAAGATACATAATCGGTGTCGAACAGGTTATAGACGTTTAGCTGGAAATCGAGATTGCGATTCACGCGATAGCCCAGTTTGGCGTCAGCGACCCAGTAACCTTCAGTGTAGGATGGCGTACCCACCGCACCGTCGGAACCGCGATGCATACTGCCCACGTAGCGAGCGCCTGCGCCAACGGAGATATCATCGGTAGCCTGATACTGGTTCCACAGCGTGAATGCATGTTCCGGTGTATATGGCAGGGAAGAGGATCCATCCTGAGCAACGTTTTTACCGCTGTGGATGGTCGCGCGTTGCTGGGTGTAACCCCCAATAATCTGCCATGCGGGAGTGATGTTACCTGCTACCGAGAGCTCGTAGCCTTCAACGCGTTTCTCTCCGTACTGGGAATAGGTACCGTCGTCGTTCTGCTCAACTTCATTCTCAATATCTGTGCGGAAAATCGCGGCGGTTAACAGCAGGCGCTTATCCAGCACCTCCCATTTGGTGCCGATCTCGCTGGTTTTCGCTTTCTGCGGTTTGAAATCGGTACGGTTCGCACTGTTACCGCTGCCGCCCTGAGCAAGAGCAAAGTTGCTGCCGCCCGGCGGTTGCTGAGAAACGGCATAGTTGATGTACACGTTACCGTTATCGGTCAGGTGATACAGCGCGCCAGCTTTCCAGTTCACCAGATTGCCTGATTTGGCTGTATCCACAGTGGTGACCGGGGAACCTTTGGCCACGCCTGTCGGGCACGCGACTGCGCCGCGACCGGAAGCGCCACAAGCGGTGGCGCTGTCATATTCCGTGCGGTAATTGTCGAGGCGAATACCACCGTTCAGCTCGAATTCACGGGTAATTTGTAGCGTATCAAAAGCGTATACACCGAAGGTGTCTGTTTGCCCGTTAGCGTTGGCGCCGTTACGAGACAATCCGCCGATATTCACGTTGCTGTCGGGGTGATAGATATTAACCGGTGGTGGGGTGATCGGCACCACGCCATAGTTGGTTTGTGTTTCGCGCGTCAGCTCCACGCCGGTGCTGATGTCGTGACCGATGGATCCCGTGTAGAACGTTGAGGTCAGGTTGGTCTGGTTGGTCAAGATCTTATTGCTGACATCCTTGGTATTTGCCAGGCGTGACCAGGTCCAGCTGTCGACGCTGCTGGTGGGTTGGGTGATGTTAGACGCGCCGCCCATCACCGCCGTCATCAGATAATCCTGTTTAATGCGCGACCAGCGGGTGGTGTTGCGAATAGTGGTGCTGTCGTTCAGGTCATGTTCAAAACGTATCGTCGCGGTATCGGTTGTCGAATCGTCGTAATCCGAGTTTGTACCGTAGAAATTATGCGTGTCCACTTTGCCTGAATGATTCAGTGCAGAAGTCCCCGCAGAAGGTGCGGAGTATCCCGGCAGGCCAATGGTAGGGATGCCGCCATCCGGTGTGTTGTGTTGGGTGACATGCAGATAGTTCAGGTACAGTCGGTTCTCAGTCCCTAAGCCAAAAGCGAGAGAGGGGGCCACACCGTAACGTTCATTCTTAACATTATCGCGACCAGCATCATGCGTTTTTTCACCCATCAGGTTTAAACGTGCGGCGGTGGTCTCGCCGATGACCTGGTTAATGTCCAGCGTACCACGGCGGAACCAGGCGCTACCGACGCTGGCCGATGCATCGATTCCTGAGTCGGTGCGTGGCTGCTTGCTGATCATATTGATAGAGCCAGTCGGTGCGCTACGTCCATAGTCGGTACCGGAAGGACCTTTGATTACTTCCACCTGTTCGGTATTGAAGGTGTCGCGCGTGACGCTGCCAATATCACGGATACCGTCGATATAAATACTGTTCGAGGTATCCGCACCACGCATGTAAACCGCGTCACCGGTGCTGGAGTTACCGTTCTCACCGGCGAAAAATGCGCCAACGCCCGGGACGTTTTTCAGCGCGTCGGTCAGATTTGTTGCGCCTTGATCCTTAATCACCTGCTCAGAAATCACCGTCATGGTGCGGGTTGTATCCGCCACCGGACGGGAGAATTTAGGGTCGGCAGACTGTGTTGGGGCGT
This sequence comes from Citrobacter sp. Cpo091, assembly GCF_030332645.1. Classification (NCBI taxonomy): domain Bacteria; kingdom Pseudomonadati; phylum Pseudomonadota; class Gammaproteobacteria; order Enterobacterales; family Enterobacteriaceae; genus Citrobacter; species Citrobacter sp. Cpo091. The sequence continues at coordinate 101,703 of NZ_JAOWHL010000034.1, read as the reverse complement.
ACAGCGAAGGTTTGGCCGCTTCAACGATCAGAGTGTCTTCTTGTTTTTTATCCTGGTCGTCCGCAGCGACAGCCTGAGCTATAGGGGACAGGCCAATGCACAGACCGGCAAAAAAAGTCAGTGAGTGAAAGCTACTGGACGGCAAGTTGCGATTTTTATCCATGTTAATGAGTGACTTATTATTTTTTGAGTGGACGGTTTCACTCGCGCGAAGGGACATCTCTATGGATGTTATACCCTGCAGGCCTCGCGGAAATGAATGTGTAATTGATAATGATTTTGATAAGCATTACTAATCAGTGCGACGTTTTAGCATTCATTAATTCAAAAATAAATACATTTATTTACATTGGATTCAAAATGCCAACATATTGATTACAAATTGAACTGCAATGAAGTGAACAGCGCGCAGAAAACTGCATTCGGGATGAATGCAGTTGGGCTGAGAAGGGGTTACTTATAGATGGTTGCGGTGCCGTACATCTGATTTTTACCGCCTGCAGAATTAACGACAAAGCCTTTTGCGCCTTGCTCTTTCGCTTTCTCCGCCAGCTTGTCTTCCAGGTCGCTCAGATTAGAGGCGCCGGTAGCGGATACGGTGCCGGAAGCATGTAGCTGACCGGTTGCAGGGCTAGTGTTGGGCTGTGCAGCAAAGGAGGCAAATGTCATGCCGGAAAGTACGGTAGCAGCAAGTAATGTGAGGCATTTCTTCATGGTGATGTCCTCTGAAAAACAACAGGTGTGCCTGATAAGTTTAGGTCGTCAGCGGATGACATTTACCGCAAAAAATTGGTGATGAACTGTCTGTTTTTTGAACAATCAGCAAGGCGTCAAACAGGTGTAAAAAATCAAATTTCCTTGTTGTGTGTGTTTACCGCGTGGCGTTATGCGGGTATCTTACGCCGCTGTTAAAAGGAGAATGCTATGTCCGCCCAGAAACCGGGATTACACCCACGCAACCGCCACAATGGCCGTTATGATCTTGCGACTTTATGCCAGGTTACGCCCGAGCTGACGCAATTTCTCACCCTCACGCCCGGCGGTGAGCAGAGTGTTGATTTCGCGAATCCGCAGGCAGTAAAGGCGCTCAATAAAGCACTGCTGGCGCATTTTTATGCGGTGAAAAACTGGGATATTCCAGATGGTTTTCTGTGCCCGCCGGTGCCTGGTCGTGCTGACTACATACACCATTTGGCCGACCTGTTGGGTGAAACCAGCGGAACCATTCCGGCAAATGCGAGCGTGCTGGACGTGGGAGTGGGGGCAAACTGTATTTATCCACTGATCGGCGTGCATGAATATGGCTGGCGATTCACGGGTAGTGAAACCAGTAGCGAAGCGTTTAACAGCGCTCAGGCGATCGTCAACGCCAATCCGGGATTAACCCGTGCTATTCGTCTGCGTCGCCAGAAAGATGCAATGGCAATCTTCAACGGCATCATTCACAAAAATGAGCAGTATGAAGCCACATTATGTAACCCGCCATTCCATGATTCTGCGGCCTCAGCCCGTGCCGGAAGCGAGCGAAAACGCCGTAATCTGGGACAGGACAAAGACGATGCGCTGAACTTTGGCGGACAGCAGCAGGAGCTGTGGTGTGAAGGCGGTGAAGTGGCGTTCATCAAGAAAATGATTGCTGAAAGCCAGGCCTTTGGTCGCCAGGTGATGTGGTTCACCACGCTGGTGTCGCGCGGTGAGAACTTGCCTCCGCTGTACCATGCATTAACGGATGCGGGCGCGGTGAAAGTGGTCAAGAAAGAGATGGCCCAGGGGCAAAAGCAGAGTCGCTTTATTGCCTGGACCTTTATGGATAACGATCAGCGTCGTCGTTTTATGGCGCGTAAACGCTAAAGCGTTGGCTCGGTTGGCGGTAGCGGTTCGCTTGCCGCCGACGCAGGGCCATTCCCTGGTGCAGGTAACACTTGATACGTCTGTACCGGGGCGCGTATGTTGGCCAGATCGAAGTATTTCTTCACCTGGCTGTCGAGCGCAAAACGTACCGTCCACTGCTTCAGCGGCAAGGTGGTAAACGAGACCCGTAGCGTGAATGCCGTATTGGTTAATCCTACAATCCCGGCAAACGACGGCTCGCCGATAATCAGCCCGCGAATATCATCTTTTTCCATCACCGCAGCAACCGCGTCTTTCAACGCCTGATTTGCTTTATCCGCATCCTCATGGCGGTCTACGTCGTAATTGGCGACGACCGATCCAATTCCACGCACAAAGTTGGCGAAGGTCGTTATTGATGACCAGGGAATGATATGGTACGCCCCGGTGTCCTGACGCACGCCCACAGAACGAATGGACATTCGTTCAACCGTACCGGTGAGTGGGCCGATGGTCACCAGGTCGCCGGTGTTCATGCCATTTTCAAACTGAATAAAAATCCCGGTAATAATATCTTTTACCAGCGTTTGCGAGCCGAAAGAGATTGCCAGCCCCAGCGCCCCGGCCCCGGCCAGTAAAGGGGCGATATTAACGCCAATTTCGGACAGCACAATCATGATGGTGATCGTGCTGATGATCACCGCCAGCGCGTTGCGAAACAGCGTCAACAGGGTGCGGGTACGAGCGCTGGGTAGCGGGCGTCCGTGAATATCGGAAGCCAGACGATTTTCAATCAGGCTGGCGAGGATCGTCCAGCCGATGGCGGAGAAGAATAAAATCAGCGCGATACGGATCAGAATATCCACCGTTTTTTCTCCTGCGCCGTAATGCAGCCAGTTCCAGAAGTCGAACAGTCCCCAGGCATTCAATAGCAGCATCACCGCAACGCACACCGTCAGGATCCTGGCCACGCTTAACGCCGTCGACAGCCAGCCATTCAGCCGCTTTTGGAGTTCCGGATAGCTGCGCTGGGTGTGTGGCGAAAGGGTAATAGTTTTGGCTATCCAGCGGGAAAACATGCCGGAAACAAAGGCGGCAATTCCAATGATTACCAGGCTGCGCAGCGTAGCGCCCATCATGAATTTCAGGCTGTTGCCCGGATCAAACAGCGAAAAGAAAAACAGCACAATGAAGTAGGCGCTGGCCAGCCAGTGCCATACCAACGCAAAGGCGCGGATAAACAGGCTGAAAAAAGCTAACGATCTTTCTGCCAGATTCTGTAAATGCAGCGTTATCTCTTTCTTGTTTCTGAAAATCAGGTACAGCGCCCATAGCGTGATACATAGCATGATGATGACGTTGGCCATCGCGCCGACCTGCACATTGACCTGATTGGAGATAATGGGAACGGCAACTATAAGCCCGTAACCAATCAAACTGCTTAATGAACTCAAACGCCGATTCCAGTAGCGCGCACCGGCATCCTGAATGTTAAACGGGCGCAGTTCGGCCACCGTTGGGCAAAATATCAGACGCAGAATGGCTTTGAAGAATTCAATCAGGGCAAAGGCATTGAGAAACAGGCTTTGCTGAAAGGCGATGGTGCGACTGCCGGCGTTCATTCTGTCGCTCAGTATCTGCCCGACAAACAATGTCAGCGCCAGCAGAAGCAAATCAATAATGAATGCCCCGACGATCATCGCCGGAAGCTGCAGCCAGTTGCTGCGTTCGCGGTTTTTCCGCCGCGCCCATTGCCCCATTTTGCGATACAGCGGCAGCGCGCACAGGCGGATCAGCCAGTAAAACCCGAACACTGACGCCGCCAGCATTAAAAAATGAGTCAGGGCATTGGTGAATGTTTGCGGGTTAAAGGTCTTGTGCGGTGCATCGGTAATATTGCGATAAAGCTGGGCAAAGCGGCTGGAGAGCGCCTCACCGTAGTGCCGGGTGACATCGGTGACGTTTTCCAGCACCGTTTTTTCTTCCGTTAACGTGGGTGGGACAATGGTTGGCACCGGCTCAGCAGGGGGTGCAGTTGCCACTTTGCGTAACTGATCGATCAGTTCTTTCCGCGAGGTGTCATTTTCCAGCACATCAGCCAGTGCGCCGTAAGCTGCTTTCTTCTGTTCAACATCTGGCTCCTTTGCTGGGGCGGTTTGTGCGTTGGTTGACGTTGGCGTGGTGACGCCAGGTATCGTCACTGCCTGAGTCGGAAGACTCAACAGACAAACAAAGATGAACAGGATCCAGCGCATGACTCCTCCCATGAGAAAATAAATTCAAAAGGATAAGTATAGATGTCAGGGCGGGAGGGAATTGAAATGAGAGGATTCTGGTGAAAAACCTCCCTTCGGGCGAAGGGAGGTTGAGCTATCAGGAAACGTGCTGCAAGAATTCCTGTAAGCGTTGGCTGGGTGGATTTTCAATCAGGGCCTGCGGATTACCGTCTTCGGCAATTCGTCCCTTATCAATGAAAATCAGGCGTGAAGCCACTTTTTCGGCAAAGCCAATTTCGTGGGTCACAATCACCATGGTCATCCCTTCTTCCGCCAGGTCCTGCATAACTTTCAGAACTTCATGGCGCAGTTCCGGGTCGAGTGCTGAGGTTGGCTCATCAAATAGCATCATTTTCGGTTTTACTGCCAGCGCACGGGCGATAGCCACACGCTGTTGTTGACCGCCGGACAGTTCAGAAGGGTAGTGATGTGCACGTTCGGCCAGACCCACTTTTGCCAGCAGCTCTTTCGCCAGTTTCTCGGCCTGTTCTTTATTCGCCCCGCGTACGCGCTGCGGTCCGAACATGACGTTTTCCAGTGCCGTCAGATGTGGGAACAGGTAGAACTGCTGAAACACCATTCCGGCTTCCTGACGGATTAAGCGCTCGTCTACCTTCGGATCGTTTACTTTCAGACCATCGACGATCAGATCGCCGGAGGTTATCTCTTCCAGCTTGTTAATGCAGCGCAGCAGGGTAGATTTACCGGATCCTGACGGCCCGATAATCACCACGACTTCACCCTGCTGAATGTTCAGGTCAATATTGTGCAGCACCTGGGTTGGACCAAAGTGCTTAGAAACGTTTTTAAATTCAATCACAGGATTTTCATCCTTCTTTCCAGACGACGCAGAATGAAGCTCAGCACCAGCGTAATGATCAGATAGAACACCGCAACGGCGCTCCAGATTTCCAGTGCGCGGAAGTTACCGGCAATGATTTCCTGGCCCTGGCGGGTCAGTTCAGCGACGCCAATGACAATAAACAGCGAGGTATCTTTAATGCTGATGATCCACTGGTTGCCCAGCGGCGGCAGCATACGACGCAGTGCGAGAGGTAAAATAACGTGGCGGATAGTCTCTGTGCGTGAAAGCCCAAGCGCCAAACCGGCTTCGCTGAACCCTTTATGGATTGAGAGCACGGCACCGCGGGTGATTTCCGCAATATAGGCCCCGGAGTTGATCATGATGGTGACAACGGCGGCGCTAAAGGGGTCAATGCGTAAATCGTTAAATGCCATTGGCAGAGCGAAGTAAATAAACATTACCTGCACAACGATTGGCGTACCGCGAATGACTTCGATAAACACCAGCGCTACGTGGTTGGCGATCCAACCGCCAAAAGTGCGCGCAAACCCTGCTGCAAGTCCGATTATCAGACCGCCAGCCAGACCGAGGACCGAGATCCACAGGGTCATTTTGGCGCCTTCAATCAAAAGCGGGATGGCGGGCCAGATGGCACTCCAGTCAAACTGCATATGTCGTTCCTGTTACCGTGGTGTAAATATTCAAATGCCCGTTTTGCCGGATGTGCTGTGCTTATCCGGCCTACAGGTCTCAAAAATCCAGGCGTAGGCCCGGTTAGCATCACGCTACCGGGCAACGCTGCCGGTTATTATTTAGGTTCAGTACCGAACCATTTTTTGTAGATTTCGTTGTAGGTACCGTTCTCTTTCAGCGTTTTCAGCGCGCCGTTCACTTTCTCACGCAGGTCGTCGCTGCCTTTCGGGAAGGCGATACCGTACTGCTGGGCTTCCAGCGATTCGCCTACAGCTTTGAACTGACCATTGCCGGCTGTTTTGATGAAGTAAAGAATGTTTGGTGTGTCGTGCAGTACAGCGTCTGCGCGGTTGGTGCCCAGTTCCATATATGCGTTATCGATATTCGGGAACTGACGCAGGTCTTTGGTTTTGATATTCGCTTTCGCGTAATCAACGGAACCGGTGCCGCTCTTAACTGCAACGACTTTACCATCCAGATCTTTTACGCTTTTGACGTCGTTGTTATTCGCTTTCACCATCACTAACAGACCGCTTTTGTAGTAGCCGTCGGAGAAGTCGATCGCTTTTTTGCGCTCATCGGTGATGGTGATACCTGCCAGTGCCAGGTCGATATTTTTGGTTTGCAGAGCCGGGATGATGCCGCTGAAATCCATCGGTTTCAGTTCATAATCCAGTTTCAGTTCTTTGGCCACGGCAGCCCACAGATCCACATCAAAACCAACGTATTTGTCACCCTGTTTGAATTCAAACGGTACAAACGCGGTGTCGGTTGCGACAACCAGTTTCTTGTCTGCGGCATGGGAGGACACCGCAAAAGCCAGGGTAAGTGCAGCCAGTGAAACTTTTAATACAGACTTCATAGGATTTCCTTTTATATCCACGGGGCGATCCCCTGCGAGAACATATGGCTTAATGAAAAAATCGTGCCAATTTTGCAACTCATTGTTTTAACAAGAGGGTGTCTCGTTTCTCTGCACAATAAGTAGGGCATAGCGAATAATCTGCACTGTTTTGGGGCACTCATTTGGTGCGAACCAGTCACGGTGCAAACGGTATGACTATTTAGCGTAAAAATTGTTGATAAAACAATCTTTCGTTAACGATTGTGTGAGGTGATTATTACAAATAATTTACTTTGGAGTGACGAATGATCAATGTTATGCACCATAGATGTGCAAAACCCCCGCCGGAGCGAGGGTTATATAGGTAATTCTTATGTCTGCTGTTACTCAATGTTGGCTTCGATAAACCACAGGAATTTATCGAGGTCGCGAGAAGCTGCGGTAAAGATATCCGCGGTATCTTCGTCTTTTGCTTCGCTGATAGCTTTACGTACGCTGTTTGCAACTACGGCATAACGTTCGGCCAGCTCTTTTAAGTGGTCCTGTACGCTATGGATATCCAGCGGGTAACTTTTCAGAGGCGTTTTGCTGTTAATAACCTGAGTTGTGCCCAGTGCCACACCGCCCAACTGTACGGCGCGTTCAGCCATGGTGTCGAGGTGATCGGTCAGAGCTGTACGGAAGCCATCCAGCATTTCATGTACTGCAATGAAGTTTGCACCGCGCATGTTCCAGTGAGCCTGTTTGGTGATCAATGACAGGTCAATGAACTGGATTACTTGCTGATTCAGCAGTTCTACGGTCGCTTTCTTTTCGCTATCAGACACATCGTTGCGGGTATAAAGGAGGGCGGATGCTTTTGTTTTTACCAGTTTCGCGGTACTCATATTTTCATATCCTCTTGATATTTATGTCCCAACTCTTCAACGGAATTAAGTATAGCGCTAAATTTGGATTTTTGTTTCCGGTGTTGCCTATCACTTTAATAGCGAAGACGAGGGTGAATATAAAATATCAAATAAAATCAATGTGATGAGTGTTTTGTTACTTGCGTGGTGTTATTTTTATGTTAATTTTAAGATTAAATGAAATATGCGGATGAGAAAATTATATTTATTAGAATTATTATCACGCAGATTTACAATTGGATATTCTGCATGATTATGCAAACCATGCAGAATAATACGTGGTTAATTCACGTCGACTTGTTTTATTTGTGGCTCTTTACGAATAGTGAGCGTAGAGCCCATTGATGCGACAATAATGGCGCCCAGAGCGAGCGTCTGGATAAGCGTCAGCGTTTCACCGAGGAAGATCATTCCGGAAACCGCTGCCAGCGCGGGTTCCATGCTCATCAATGTACCGAAAGTACGCGTAGGCAGGCGCGTCAACGCAATCATCTCCAGTGAATAGGGAAGCGCAGTAGAGAGGACTGCAATGGCCAGACCTAACGGCAGTATGGACCAGTGCCACAGGGCATCTCCGGCCTGGAGTGCGCCGATTGGTACAAATACCAGAGCTGCAATGAATGACCCTACTGCGACGGTTGCCGGACCGTGTTCCGCCCCGGCTCGCTGCCCGGTAAGAATATAGATGGCCCAGCAGGCGCCAGCCCCCAGCGCCAGCGCTGCGCCGGTTAAATCTACGTGAGAAACGTCCTGACCCAGAGGCAGCAGGAACCAGAGCCCGAGTACTGCCAACGCAACCCAAATGAAATCCACCGGGCGTCGGGATGAAAACAGCGCTACCGCGAGCGGGCCGGTAAATTCCAGCGCCACGGCGATTCCCAGTGGGACGGTTTGGATAGACAGGTAGAAAAGATAGTTCATCCCGCCCAGAGACAGGCCATAAAACAGTAGCGGCAGGCGTTGTTCTTTGGCGAATCGTAAACGCCAGGGCTTAAAGAAAGCGATAAGAATGAGCGTACCCAGCGCAAGGCGCAGCGCGGTAACGCCCGGCGCACCGACGAGTGGGAACAACGATTTTGCCAGTGATGCTCCGCTTTGAATGGAGGACATAGCAATAAGCAAAACCAAAATAGGCAACCAGACTGGCGCTTTACGTGACAACCCCGGCATCCTTTCTCCTGTCAAATGATGATTACACGTCTCCATCTGTGCCACGCTTCAGCATTGTTACGACGCAGATGATTTTATGTATAGAAAAGTAAAACAGCGAGTGTAATGGAATTACGCTCAACTGGTTGAGTATTCGTTGAAAAAAAAATTGCTCAGTTCCGTACAATGGCATGAAAATGATGGATTAATAATCTGTGTGATTAGGAATGTTCTGGATGAATGTGCCATATTGTGCGCGCAATAATGGTATTTTCAGTTGAAAAAGTGATGTTAATTGAAAGAGATAGCGTGTTTTTGAAATGTTCTGTTACATGAAAGACCCCGTTAGACATCGCGAATCGCAAAGAGTTTCCCATCAATTTTTGGTATATTTAAAACTTAAGATTTACTTGAAGCACATTTGAGGTGGTTATGAAAAAAATTGCATGTCTTTCAGCACTGGCCGCTGTTCTGGCTTTCTCCGCAGGTACTGCTGTAGCTGCTACTTCTACCGTTACCGGTGGTTACGCTCAGAGCGATGCTCAGGGCGCAGCGAACAAAATGAACGGTTTCAACCTGAAGTATCGCTACGAGCAGGACAACAACCCGCTGGGTGTTATCGGTTCCTTCACTTACACTGAAAAAGATCGTACCGATGCTTCTGGCGACTACAACAAAACCCAGTACTACGGCATCACTGCTGGTCCGGCTTACCGTCTGAACGACTGGGCAAGCATCTACGGTGTAGTGGGTGTTGGTTACGGTAAATTCCAGAACGCAGCATCTCCGGCTGACAACCACAGCACCAGCGACTACGGTTTCTCTTACGGTGCTGGTCTGCAGTTCAACCCGATCGAAAACGTTGCTCTGGACTTCTCCTACGAGCAGAGCCGTATTCGTAGCGTTGACGTTGGCACCTGGATTGCTGGCGTGGGTTACCGCTTCTAATCACTTCGGTGATATGAAAAATCCGCCTCTTGGGGCGGATTTTTTTTGCGTGTAATGCAGGAAGGAATGTCGTTGTAGGCCTGATAAGCGCAGCGCATCAGGCATCGGTAGCAAAATGCCTTATCCGGCCGACAACGTATTATTTGGTTGAGAAAATATCGGTACCCAGATGGTTGTAGTCCACCTTCTGCAGTTTGAAGTTGGTGATGTACACCGGCCCGGCTTTTTTCTCTGAGATAAAGCGGTAGTTGTTGGTGATTTCTTTTGCGCTTATCCCCGTCCACTGCGAGAAAAAGCTGAGGAAATCATTGGCGGAGCGACGGGCTTTAATCACCCGATGCGCTTTATCATCGCTCGACAGCACCATGAAAGGCACCTGGAAATTCTGCTGGAACTGATCGTCATGCGCCAGGTACTGCACCTCTTTTCCCCGCTCTTTAAACGCGAGGCCATGATCGGAGAAATAGACCATCGAGAAGCTATTACCGCTGTTACGTAACTGCTCGTAAAGCTGGCGCAGCAGGTCATCCGTCTGCGTCATGGTGTACAGATAACAAGATGTCTCTTTTGACTGGACGAAAGTCTCGTATTTACCCTGCGTTCGGTCACAGGCCTGCGGATGCGAGCCCATTAAATGCAGCACGATGAGCTGTGGCTGGGTGCGCTCGGTTGCCAGCACCTGGGCAGTCATCTTCAACAGCGCTTCGTCACGGGTGTTTTTATCCGCTTCGAAGTCACCGCTTTTGAGGAACTGAACCTCATCAGCGCGCTTCGCAATGCTGGCGATGGCCGTATCGTATTCACCAATCTGTCCCTGATTGGAAAACCACCATGTCTGAAAGCCCGCGCGGTTAGCCAGGGTGACAAAGTTATCCTGGAACTGGGGTTTATTATCCACTACCCGATTAAGCGTTAAGCCGAGCGATTTTTGCGTTGAACCGCTGGCAGCAATGTAATCCGCGAAGATATAGCCGTTAACGGAGCTGGCAAACGGGGTGTTATCCCAGTGACCGCCAAACGCGCCTAACGCATCGCGGCGGGCGCTTTCACCGATTACCACGACGTAGGTGTGATACTTCGGTTTAACGGCGGTTACCGTCCAGCTGTCTTTTACGCTCGACAGTTTCGCCATACGCTCTTGTTCGTCGAGCACTTCGTTGTTATTGACGATAACGTCCTTGGCGAAACGGAAAACCGGATAGCCAGTGTCTTTCAGCTTGAACACGCCGCCCCAGGCCAGGTTTTGTACCGGGGTAACAAAGAATGCGACAACGCTAAACAGCAAACAAATGCTGTCGAACTTATTCCAGCTGCGCTGCTGCACATCTTTTTTACGGCGTACGGCGATAACGCCAAGGGCAAAAATAAACACCCCAACCAGATAACTGTACCAGGGGAAGATGGTCAGGATCTCGGTTGACTCTTCCATATTGGTTGAGTGCAGCGCCAGTAAGGTATTGAAGTTCGGTGAGCCGTAAGCCTGGCCGAACGGAAAGTACATTGCCGCAATGAGTGAGCAAATGCCAATCAGTGCTTTCTGCGCGCGCGGCGCGCTACGCCACAGCAGCATCAATATACAGGTGAAAGCTACGCTATAGAGCAGGCTAAGCGGATAGCCCAGAGCAAGGTTTATTAGCAGAGACTGTAAGAAATAGAGGCCAGTCCACGGACTAATTGCTCGGCTACGAGCAATGATTGAATCTTTGAGGGTTAAATTCATATGCCACTGTTACAAAAACGCCATGTGCTTACCCTGGCGCTAAGGGTCATTGCCTGCCTGAGAGAGCGAGAAGAGGGATAGGGTCCGCATCCGCGAGCCGCAATATACGCAGGGCTGCGAAAAGATAGAGTGTGCGCAAGAGAAGGTCAACTACTACAAAGAAATTGTTTTGCGAGGGACGTGGCAAAACTGACAAAAAGAAGGGTTATTGAGACGAAAACCACCACCGTACCCGAATGACTGCAGGAAAATGAAGCGGCGTACCGCGACGCCGCATTATTTTTCTGAAGGTTTATCCTGCTCTGGTTTGCTGTTAATCATGTCACACAGCATAGAGATCAGCATCAACCGTACTTTAAAGGGAGAGTGACTAAACACGCGTATACACCTCTTAAATTCATTCATGTAAACCTCCTGACTTCACAATCCCATCAGTCCTTGAGGGATGTCTTTATTATATACAGATATAGCACAGGCTATATTATATAGCTATTGCTAAAACGTTAATTTTTTGTGCCCACGCAACTCTGGTTTACAATGAGCGCTCTCTAATCAGATGCCGTTAACGCGTCACAGTAACGAGGAAGCAGAATGAGTCGTCGCGCAGGTATGCCAACAACAAAAAAAGTGACGCAATTGGTGAATGTCGAAGAACACGTTGAAGGATTTCGTCAGGTCCGGGAGGCGCATCGCCGCGAACTGATTGATGACTACGTAGAGCTGATTTCCGATCTCATTATTGAGGTGGGTGAAGCGCGCCAGGTGGATATGGCCGCGCGACTTGGGGTTTCCCAGCCGACGGTTGCTAAAATGCTTAAGCGCCTTGCTTCAGTCGGATTGATTGAAATGATCCCGTGGCGTGGGGTGTTTTTAACCGCAGAAGGTGAACGACTAGCCCAGGAGAGCCGGGAACGTCATCAGATTGTGGAAAATTTCCTGTTGATGTTAGGCATCAGCCCGGAAATTGCCCGTCGCGACGCGGAGGGGATGGAGCATCACGTCAGTAAGGAAACGCTGGAGGCTTTTAGCCGGTTTACGCAACAGCAAGGAACTGGCTCTGAATGAGTTTTCCTTTATTACGTGCCTTACAGCGCGATCGCTTTTTCCAGCTGTTAATCATCGTTGGGGTTGTACTGAGTCTGTTCACGCCATTTACGCCCCGGTCCTGGCCAGGGGCAATTGACTGGCACACGATTATCACGCTTAGCGGGCTGATGTTACTGACCAAAGGCGTGGAGCTAAGCGGTTATTTCGATGTGTTAGGGCGCAAGATGACCCGCCGCTTCAAAACAGAGCGCCAGCTGGCGATATTTATGGTGCTGGCGGCGGCGTTGTTGTCGACGTTTCTGACCAACGACGTTGCATTGTTTATTGTTGTTCCGCTGACCATCACCCTGAAAAAATTATGTGCCATTCCGGTGAATCGCCTGATTATCTTTGAGGCGCTGGCGGTAAACGCCGGATCGTTGCTCACGCCAATAGGTAATCCGCAAAACATTCTGATGTGGGGACGCTCAGGCTTATCGTTTACCGCGTTTACCTGGCAAATGGCGCCGCTTGCGGGGGCCATGATGCTGACGCTGGTGGTGCTGTGCTGGTTCAGTTTCCCGCATAAAGCGTTGCACTATCATACCGGTACGCGCGCGTCTGACTGGCAACCACGCCTGGTATGGAGCTGTCTGGCGCTGTATATCATCTTCCTGGCGGCGCTGGAGTTAAAGCAAGAGCTGTGGGGTCTGGCGATTGTGGCGGCAGGGTTCATGGTGCTGGCGCGTCGCGTGATCCTCAGCGTGGACTGGACGTTGCTGTTAGTATTTATGGCGATGTTCATTGATGTGCATTTGCTGACGCAGCTCCCGGCCTTGCAGGGGATTACCCACCAGATTGGCACGCTCTCAGCGCCGGAACTTTGGTTGACGGCTATTGGCCTGTCGCAGTTTATCAGTAATGTGCCGAGTACGATTTTGCTGCTGAACTATGTCCCGCCGACGCTGCTGCTGGCCTGGGCGGTTAATGTGGGCGGCTTTGGTCTGTTGCCGGGATCGCTGGCGAATCTCATTGCGTTACGGATGGCAAATGACCGACGGATCTGGTGGCGTTTTCATTGGTATTCGGTACCGATGCTGATATGGGCGGCGCTGGTGGGGTATGGTTTGCTGCTGTTGATGTAATTGATGTGATGTGCCGGATGGCGGCTGGCGCCTAATCCGGCCTACTGCGTTGGTAGGCCCGATAAGCGTAGCGCCATCGGGCATATATAGCAGATTAGTTCAAACGAACCGGCATACCTGAACGGTTCTGTACAGCCTGCTCAACGACGGCTTGATCGACGTCAGACTGACCGGTGATGCTGGTAATGCTCTTGGTCAGGGTAATCGGTACGATTTCTCCGCCTTCGAATTGTGCTTCAGTCGTAGACAGTGGGTTATGTACTTCGATGTAACGGCTGCCGTCTGGTTCGGTAGTGGCTTTTACCGGCTCATCGATAAACTGTACGCGGGTGCCGACTGGCACATTTTCAAACAGGAATTTGATGTCGTCGTTACGCAGACGCACGCAACCGTGGCTGACGCGTAAGCCTACGCCGAAGTTAGCATTGGTGCCGTGGATAGCATACAGGCGACCGATATATAGCGCGTACAGTCCCATCGGGTTATCCGGACCTGCCGGAACAACGGCTGGCAGCGGTTCGCCCGCAGCGCGGTATTCCGCATGCATTTTCGCCGTTGGCGTCCAGGTTGGGCCCGCTTTTTTACGTTCTACTTTGGTGGTCCAGTTGATTGGCGTGTCTTTGCCCAGCTGGCCGATACCGATCGGCAGAACAATTACGGTGTTGGTGCCTTTCGGGTAGTAGTACAGACGCATTTCAGCGCTGTTGATAACAATACCTTCATGCACGGTATCCGGCAGGATCAACTGCTGAGGAATGTTCAGCACGGTGCCGCCTTTCGGCAGGAAGGTATCCACGCCCGGGTTGGCTTCCAGCATGTTAGACAGACCCATCTGATACTCTGCCGCAAAATACTCCAGCGGTTGGGTGTTGCCTTCAGGAATAGTAATGACCTGGTTTTGGCCAATCAAACGGCTACCATCAGTCGGCAGCGGGTACGTGACGGCTGAAGCGGTATTACAAAAACCAACTATTGCGAGTGCCGCCGCGAAAAGCGTTGTTAATTTCATATTCATATTCATGTATGCGAGATTCAGTGCCAGGCAGGCTAGTGGGTTGAGATTTATGTAGTGTTGGGCACGCATTATATGTGCAATCTGAGCAACAAGGAATTCGGATGTGTACTAAATCACATTTTTTTCCTTTTGGTTTCACTTTTTCCCTTCCGCATGAAGACGCGATCTTCTTGCAGACTTATGGCATAATAAGCGGTTTGTCACATATTTCTTTCTCTTTCAGGATACGCCTGTGTTAGTTTCCAGCAACGTCACCATGCAGTTCGGCAGTAAGCCGCTGTTTGAAAATATTTCCGTCAAATTTGGCGGCGGCAACCGTTACGGCCTGATTGGCGCGAACGGTAGCGGTAAATCCACTTTTATGAAAATTCTCGGCGGCGATCTCGAACCGACGCTGGGCAACGTTTCCCTCGATCCTAACGAGCGCATTGGTAAGCTGCGCCAGGATCAGTTCGCCTTTGAAGAGTTCACCGTGCTTGACACCGTGATCATGGGTCACGCTGAACTGTGGGAAGTGAAGCAGGAGCGCGATCGCATTTACGCTCTGGCCGAGATGAGCGAAGAAGACGGCTATAAAGTTGCTGACCTCGAAGTTCAGTATGGCGAAATGGACGGCTACTCTGCGGAAGCGCGTGCGGGTGAACTGCTGCTGGGTGTAGGTATTCCGGTAGAACAGCATTACGGCCCGATGAGCGAAGTCGCACCCGGCTGGAAGCTGCGTGTGCTTCTGGCGCAGGCGCTGTTCTCTAACCCGGACATTCTCCTGCTCGACGAACCAACGAACAACCTGGATATCGACACCATCCGTTGGCTGGAGCAGACGCTGAACGAGCGTGACAGCACCATGATCATCATTTCACACGACCGTCACTTCCTGAACATGGTCTGTACGCACATGGCGGATCTGGACTACGGCGAACTGCGTGTTTATCCGGGTAACTACGACGAATACATGACGGCGGCAACCCAGGCGCGTGAACGTCTGCTGGCCGATAACGCCAAGAAGAAAGCACAGATTGCCGATCTGCAATCCTTCGTCAGCCGCTTTAGCGCCAACGCGTCTAAATCTCGACAGGCGACTTCTCGTGCGCGTCAGATTGATAAGATTAAGCTCGACGAAGTGAAAGCGTCCAGCCGTCAGAACCCGTTCATCCGCTTCGAACAGGATAAGAAACTGTTCCGTAACGCGCTGGAAGTGGAAGCGCTGGCGAAAGGTTTTGATGAAGGCCCGCTGTTTAAAAACTTCAACCTGCTGCTGGAAGTAGGGGAGAAGGTTGCCATCATTGGTGCCAACGGCGTGGGTAAATCCACTATGCTGAAAACGTTGGTTGGCGACTTACAGCCGGACAACGGTACCGTTAAGTGGTCTGAAAACGCCCAGGTCGGTTACTACGCGCAGGATCATGAATACGAGTTCGAAAACGATCTGACCGTTTTCGAATGGATGAGTCAGTGGAAGCAGGAAGGCGATGATGAGCAGGTAGTACGTAGCTTCCTTGGTCGTCTGCTGTTCAGCCAGGACGATATCAAGAAACCTGCAAAAGTCCTCTCCGGTGGTGAAAAAGGACGCATGCTGTTCGGTAAGCTGATGATGCAGAAACCGAATATCCTGGTTATGGATGAACCGACCAACCACCTGGATATGGAGTCTATCGAGTCGCTGAACATGGCGCTGGAAATGTACCAGGGCACGCTGATCTTCGTTTCTCATGACCGTGAGTTCGTCAGCTCGCTGGCAACCCGCGTGATTGAAATTACGCCGGAACGCGTAATCGACTTCACCGGTAACTACGAAGATTACCTGCGTAGTAAAGGCGTCGAATAAGTCTCCCGTCGTTCTCGTGTTACAGGTGTGATGGTTGCACCTGTAACACGAGATACTTAGGGATAAGGGGATATAAAATTAAACAATCCCCAGCGCGCGTTTACCGTGGATATTCAAATCCTCCAGCGTGAAGCGTCCTTCCCAGTTAGTTTCATAATCCTCCCGTGGAAAATCACCCGGTGATGCACCTTTTTCCAGCGCGGCCTTCACTTTGTGGGCGTAGGCCAGATTCTTTTCGCACATCGGTGCGGCAGGAATGTACATCACGTTACCCCAACCCTGCTGATTTTCCACCGGTGCGACGGAGTGAATCACATCACAATGCCACCAGACGGAGTCTCCGGCGTCCAGTTGTGGAATGCTGGTTAACGCTTCAATCAGCAGAGGATGCCATTGCGTGGAAATCGGCAGCACCCGGCCGGGCGCGACGCCGCAAAGTTCATCTTCCGGCACATCGTCAAGCAATGGGCGTAACAGCACATACGCCATCGCTTCAGGGATCGGGACCACATGCAACAATCCCTGACCTGGCAGCATATCGGACAGTGCAGTCCAGCCCTGGAAGGTACGGAATACCGAACATTTGGTGGTGTTATCCACCGTGTACTCTTCTACCTCAGTGCGATGCGCCGCCTGCCACGGATCGTAATCTTCCAGCTTGCCATTGAAAACATGAGCAAAGACCTGCTGATATGCCGGAAGAAGCCAGCGTTCCAGCGCGCCGGAATCCGTATGCGCGCCCAGCCCTTTAGACGTGGTTCCCGGCGGTCGACGGCGAATGCGGTCAGGGTAAATAACGCTGATATCCGGGTTAAACCATTGTTTACCTTCGCTTGTAAAGGTCCACAAACGATTGAGGAACGACTGTGCATTGGCCATTTCTTCACTCTGGCGGGCCTGCATCTGCGCCTGGGACCAGTAGATGGGGTAGATTTCAGGCCGTGATGCGCTCAGAGTACCGAAGAAATTATCGCCGGGTCCTTTATAGACGTCGTCAAAGTGGTTGCGGTCCAGATAGTCCAGCATTGAGCTGTCCCATCCGAGAGCCTGTTCGCGAGGGAAATGACCTTTAATGACTGCGCATCCGCGACGCTTAATTTCTTCACGCTGCTCTGCACTTACGTGGCCTGCTTTGATATCAGCATAAGATATCACTGGCCACACTGGGGCACCTTGCGCTTTGAGGGCGTTGATTTCCGCCACGCGGGTGGCGATAGCATCGCTCAACTGATTGAAGATTAACTGAACATCCCCAAGCTGTGCCCGCAGTTGCTGTTTCATCTGCCGGATTGCCGCTTTGTGATCGGCAGGCAGCGTGTCGCTGGTAAAAGTAAAAGCCATATCCACCTCGCATTAACTTTCATTCGAAACTTAACTAACTTACAGATGATAATATAAGTTAAAATTTAGTTAACGCAAGTTTAAAACTTGATGGAGTGAGCAAAATAGAAAAAGAGTGAAAACCGGGATGAGGGATACCCCGGTTGGCAGGATTAGACGTTAAAAGGGGAGGTGTTATCCAGCACAGCCTGAATTACGTTCAGCGCGCCCTGATGGTTATTGTCGTCGGTCTGATAGCGAGCAATCGCTTTGATATTCTCTGCCGCGTTGGCCATGGCGAAAGAGTAGTGCGCCATTTTCAGCATTTCCGCGTCGTTTCCGCTATCGCCAATGGCGACTACGTTTTGCGGTGACAGGTTCCAGCGTTTAAGCAGGCGGCTGATCCCGTTGGCTTTATGTAGGCCCGGAATGATCAGATCGATAAACCCGAAGCCGCTGGTGACGGGCTTCATAATGCCGTCCAGCGCAGCATGCAGGTGATCGATAACCAATGGGATTTGTTGGTCCGGTAAATTTAGCGAGAACTTGAACAGCACATCATCGATATCCTGATAATCCTTTACGGGTTTCAGGCGATGGTAGTGTTTTGACATCAATGCGACAAAGGACTCCGGCGCATTTTCGCTAACGTAAGCGCTTTGCAGCCCACAAGCCACAAAGTTGAGCTGCTTATCTTTTAGTAGTTCACCAATGACAATACGGGATTCGTGGCGGGTAAGCTCGCCGTGAAACAGCTGTTTGCCATGTTCAAAGACCAAAGCCCCGTTCTCAGCGACAAAAGAAATTTCCTCTTTGAGCTCCGGGAAAAAGGAGATCAGCTGGTAATACTGGTTACCGCTGGCCACGACAAATTCGATATTTCGTTTTTTCAGTTCCAGATACTGCGCCATAAAACGTGCACGATCGTATTTCTTGGCGTCGTCGAGAAAAGTTCCGTCCATATCGGTGACGATAACTTTGATGGTCATAAAGATAGGCTCCTGGCGATTACTGCAACCAGAAACATTCTAATAACAATGTGACCTGTAGCACAAATTTAATTTCGAATGAAAGTAAAAAGCCGGATGGTAGCTTCGCCTTACCCGGCTACGGGAAGAATCGTTGTAGGCCGGATAAGCGTCAGCGTATCCGGCAATGGGGAGGGTGGCGTGCCGGATGGCGGTGTGGAATCTCATCCGGCCGACAATATTGTTTACAGCATATGTTCAGTACGCGCGATGATGTCGTCTTGCGCATCCGGAGAAAGCGCAGTGAAAAAGGCGGAATAACCTGCTACACGGACCACCAGGTCACGATATTGATCCGGGTGTTTTTTGGCTTCCAGCAGCGTTTCACGGGAGACAATGTTGTACTGAATATGCCAGCCTTTGTGCTCTTCGAAGAAGGTACGCAGCAGGATCATCAGCTTTTGCTTATCGGATTCATTTTCCAGCGTGGCCGGGTTGAGCTTCTGATTTAACAGCACGCCGCCGAGAATCGAACCGGTCGGCAGTTTACCCACCGAACCAATTACCGCCGTTGGGCCGAGATGGTCCGTACCGGAGGCCGGGCTTGCGCCTTCTGCCAGCGGAGTGTGTGCTTTACGGCCATCCGGCGTTGCCATCGTTGCTGCGCCAAACGGCACGTTTGCCGAAATAGATGAGGTCCCGGCGTAGTAATTGCCGCCAACCGGGCCACGTCCGTAACGCGGATTATGATACTGTTTCAGTTCATCAATATAGGTCTGATAAGCGCGGGCCAGCAGCGTATCAACGCTATCGTCATCGTTGCCATATTTCGGCGCGCCGTTGATCAGTCGTTGGCGTAACTGCTCATGGGTCAGACCGTCAAAATCATTGGCCAGCGCGGCGGCCAGCTGTTGTTGACCAATAGCGCCCTGTTCAAAGACCAGTTTCTTCACTGCTGCCAGGCTGTTACCGAGGTTGGCAATACCCACCTGCAAACCCGATACCCAGTCATACTTCGCGCCGCCTTGCTTAATGCTTTTCGCCCGTTCAATGCAGTCGTCTACCAGCGCGGAACACAGAATATCGTGCACGTTCTCTTCCAGCATGGTGTCGACGACATACTCAATTTCTATGGATTTACGCGTGTAGTAGCGGATTTGCGTATCCCAGGCATCCATCACTTCGTCGAAATTGTTGAAGTTACCAGCCGAGAGCGCTTTTTCCTGTGGCAGAAAGACTTTGCCACTGGTGGCATCACGCCCACCTTCCAGTGCCGCCAGCATCACGCGGGCAAAGTTAATAAAGCTCATGCCGGTGCAACGGTAGCCCCATTTCCCGCCGACTGCGGTTTCGATACACCCAATGGCCGCATAGTCATAGGCATCCTGCGGTTCAATGCCCAACTTAATGAATTCCGGTATGACGATTTCATCGTTGTTAAAGGCTGGCATCCCGACACCGCAGCGGATCACCTGCACGCAGGCATCAAGGAAGTCATTACTCATCCCCGCGTGATAACGCACGCTCAGGTTTGGCTGCGTAGAACGCAGACGGCCGCAGGACTCCAGAATCGCGTAGGAGAGCGGGTTGACGGCATCCATCGGCTGGCCGTTGACCAGGTTTTGACCACCAATGGTCACGTTCTGATACAGCGGACTGCCCGCCGAGGCTTTCGAATGGGAGCCGGAACGGATTTTGTTCACTTCCAGCAGTTTCAGCCAGCAGCTGTGCAACAGTTCAATAGCGTGCTCACGATCAAGACTCTGGTTCAACTCGACGTCGCGACGATAGAACGGGTAGAGGTATTGATCCATACGACCAAACGACACCGAGTGACCGTTTGATTCAATTTGCAGGATCAACTGGATGAAATAGCACAACTGCAATGCCTGCCAGAACGTTTTTGGCGGCTCATGGGCGATCACATCGCAGTTTTCCGCCATGGTCAGCAGTTCATCTCGACGGCTGGTGCGGGTTTCCATGGACGCCATTTTACGCGCCAGCGCGGCAAAGCGCTCAATGTGAAGGCTGACGGCTTCCAGCACGATATCAATCGCTTTCAGGAACTGATCGCCATGGAGGTCTTCCAGACATGTCAGATTGATGCGGGAGCGACGTTCATCGACTTTGTGACGCAGGCCGTCGAGACCTTTTTCCAGCAGCAGCGGGAAGTTTACCGCCAGGTGTGCGTCGCCGGAGGTCATGTTACCTTCGGCTTTGATAATGCCGGTTTCCAGCAGCCCTTTCTGCTCATCAGTGAACATCCCGTAGCAGCGATCCTGCACGGTCTGACCACGCCACCATGGGCACACCTCATGCAATACACGTTTGTTCTCTTCGCTTACCGCAAAGCCTGCGCCCGGTCTGTCGGCGAGGTCGTCGATCTCTTTTTCAATCCAGGAGACGGTGTATTCCGGGAAAATAGGCGCGGCACGCACTTCGCTTGCCTGGTTACCAATGATCAGTTCGTCATGTTTGATCCAGATGGTGCGTTCCGCCAGATGATGAGCTAGTGCCAGTGCACGACGTACCGGGATAGGCTTATCCAGGTGTTGCTGATACATCTCGGTATAGTGCTGGGCGCGCTCGGTACAAACCGGTGGTTTCACGATGTGGATCAGGGCCGTTTTATGCGCTTTGATACGGTCGCTGAGTGTGTCCAGTTTCAGAGTGGTCATGGCGATTATCCTCGTAGGGTCGCGGTTAAACCTTTAAGGCTGGCGTACTGCTGGGCAAATTCGAGCAGTGCTGGCGCATCAAGCGGTTTATCCGGTGCGTTGTAGGGTTGACTGAGTAAGTGGTATTTGTTGATGCCAAGGGTGTGGTAGGGCAAGAAATGGATCTCACCGACGTGAAGCTCATCGGCGGCAAAATCGGTAATGGCCTGAATAGCGGCTTCGTCTGCGTTGAATCCCTGAATCAGCGGTACGCGGATAATCATTTTTTTACCGGCGGCAGCCAGTTTTTTTAGATTTTCCAGTACGCGAGAGGCACTGCCATCGGTCCATTGTTTAAACGGCGCATCTGCAACGTGTTTTAGATCTGCCAGAAACAGATCGACGTCAGGTAATGATGGTTCAATATACTTCCACGGGACATGCAAACAGGTTTCCACCGCGGTATGAATGCCTGCGTCGTGGCTGGCTTTGAGCAAAGCAGCTGCCAGCTCTGGCTGCATAAACGGTTCACCGCCGGACAGGGTGAGGCCTCCGCCACTGCGGTCGTAAAACGGTTTATCTCGCAATACGGTCGCCATGATATCGTCCACGCTTTTTACCTCTCCGCAAACGGTTAACGCCTGAGTCGGACAGCAGTCGGTCAGTACGGTGAGAGCGTCATCGGTCAGTTTTTCGCGATGAATAAGTAATCCGCCCAGCGCCCGTTCAATCACCGCGGGTGCAGCCTGAGCACAGAGATCGCAACCGTCGAGGCACAAACGCGCGTCATAAAGCAGGTCCTGCGTGCGGGCGCGGCTTTCCGGATTCTGGCACCACCGACAGCCCAGGGAGCATCCCTTAAGGAACACCACGGTACGAATACCGGGGCCATCATGCGTGGAGTAGCGCTGGATATTGAAAATCATAAGCGACCTCTTTTCTTTCGTATAAAGATTAAATTACTTTCGAATGAAAGTTATATTGACATACGTCAACTAACCGTGAGGTTTCGCCGTGCTACCTTTTATTCATGCTAATTATTCGTTTGAGGAAAGGTTATGGAACTCTATTTAGATACGTCTGATGTTGATGCGGTAAAAGCTCTGGCGCGCATTTTCCCGCTGGCAGGGGTGACCACTAACCCGAGCATTGTGGCGGCAGGGAACCAGACGCTGGAAGTACTACTGCCGCAACTGCAGGAAGCGATGGGAGGGCAAGGGCGTCTGTTTGCTCAGGTAATGGCGACCACCGCCGAAGGGATGGTCAGCGATGCGCGTAAGCTGCGGGCAATCATTGCTGATATCGTGGTCAAAGTGCCGGTGACAGCAGAAGGTCTGGCGGCTATAAAATTGCTGAAAGAAGAAGGGATCCCGACGTTAGGTACTGCGGTATACGGTGCAGCTCAAGGGTTATTGGCTGCTCTGGCGGGTGCGGAATACGTTGCGCCATACGTTAACCGCGTGGATGCGCAAGGAGGGGATGGCATTCAGACGGTGGCCGACCTGCAGACGTTACTGAAAATGCATGCCCCGCACGCCAAAGTACTGGCAGCCAGTTTTAAAACACCGCGTCAGGCACTGGATTGTCTACTGGCGGGCTGCGAGTCCATCACGCTACCGCTGGACGTTGCTCAGCAGATGATTAGCTCTCCGGCGGTTGATGCTGCCGTCGCGAAGTTTGAGCACGACTGGCAGAGCGCATTCGGTCGCACGTCGATCTGATGCTGTTGCCGGGTGGTGCTAACGCTTACCCGGCCTACGTTGGAGCCGTTGTAGGTCGGGTAAGGCGAAGCCGCCACCCGACTTTTTTACTGCCCGCAAACCTCACATCCCGGGTTGCGCATCAGCTTCATTTCGCGAAACTGGCAGGTCATGGCATCGTACATGACGATTTTTCCGGATGCCGGTTTACCGTAGTTTGCCAGTAGCTTAATGGCTTCCATCGCCTGTAACGATCCGATCACGCCGATCAGCGGGGCCATCACTCCGGCTTCTACGCAGGTCAGGGCATTTTCACCGAACAGACGACTCAGGCAACGGTAGCAGGGCTCACCGTCCTGGTATGTAAATACGGTAATTTGTCCTTCCATGCGAATAGCTGCACCGGAAACCAGCGGGACTCTGGCGGCAAAACATCCGGCATTCAGCTGATTGCGGATGCTGACGTTATCCGTACAGTCCAGCACCAAATCGTGTTCGGCAATAAGCGCGTGAATCTCGCTATCGTCAAGCAGCGCATTCACCGGCGTAATGGCGATATAAGGGTTAATCCGCGCTAGCGCGTCACGGGCGGATAGCACTTTGGGTTGCCCGACGGTTGCATCGCTGTGCAGCGTCTGGCGTTGGAGGTTCGACACGGAGACCGTGTCAAAGTCGAGCAGGGTTAAATGTCCGACGCCAGCGCCCGCAAGGTACTGAGTTGCTGCGCATCCCAGTCCCCCCAGACCAACGACCAGTACCCGCGCATCTTTGAGCGCTTCCTGACCTTCGAAATCGAAGCCGCGCAGAATGATTTGCCGGTTATAGCGCATCATCTCCTGGTCGCTGAGTTCCGCCATTACAGGCCTCCAAACAGTGCGTTAAACGGCTCGACCTCAACCCATTCTCCGGCCTCAACGTTACCGCGATCGCACTCCAGCACGATAAAGCAGTTGCCCTGGCTAAAGGAGCTAAAAATATGCGAGCCCTGGTGTCCGGTGGTGGTGACTTCCAGTTCGCCTTCCGCGGTACGCTGCAATACACCACGTTGAAAATCCAGACGCCCTGGCGTTTTCTTCAGGCGTGAGGCTGTGCGCACGCGCTGGCGCGGAGGTAACCCACAGGCGGTGTTTCCGCTGAGTTTCGCCAGCAGCGGTTGCACCAGTTGATAAAAGGTGAGGGCCGCAGAAACCGGATTACCCGGCAGGCCGCAAAACCAGCTGTTGCTCAGTTTACCAAACGCGAACGGTTTACCGGGTTTGATGGCCAGCTTCCAGAAGGCAATTTCTCCCAGCTCTTCCAGAATGGTTTTGGTGTAATCCGCTTCGCCTACCGAAACGCCGCCAGAGCTGATGACGACGTCGGCCTGGCTGTCGGCTTCGATAAATGCGGCTCGCAGCGCGTTTGGATCGTCGCGAATAATTCCTAAGTTGATCACTTCGCAGCCCAGCTGCTGCAGCATCAGGTGAACGGTCAGACGGTTTGTGTCATAAATCTGCCCGTCGCCCAGCGGTTGACCCGGCAGTTGCAGCTCATCACCGGTGGAGAACAACGCCACGCGAACTTTGCGAACGACCGGTACTTCGGCAATGCCGAGCGAGGCCAGAACAGGAAGCTCGGCAGTTGTCAGACGAGTTCCGGTAGGGAATACCACCGCGCCGTTTGCGATATCTTCACCGCGCAGACGAATATTTTGTCCGCTGCGGACCTCGGCGGTAAAACGTACACCGTCGTCAGTTTGTTCCGTTTGCTCCTGCATCACCACCGCTTCACAACCGGCAGGCACCGGGGCACCGGTCATAATGCGGATGCAGGTTCCCGCAGGCCACTCGCCGTGGAATGGTTGACCAGCAAAGGCTTTGCCAGCCACCGCAAGAGGCTGGTCTGATTGTAAATCGGCTAATCGCACCGCATAGCCATCCATTGCCGAGTTATCGAATCCCGGCACATCAATCGGGGAGATGACGTCGGTGGCCAGAATGCGGCCAAAGCATTGAACCAACGGCAGCGTTTCGACGGCGGTGAGTGGGGTAATACGCGAAAGCATCTGAGAGAGAGCCGTTTCAAGCGGCATCAGTCCGGCGGTAAATTCCATGAGAAGACTCCTGCGGGGCAAAATCGAATCCGCTCATTATGTCAGAAAATGGACGCGGACAGTATGCTACCTCAGGCTTAGGATCCGATCTGAGACAGGTTTTCTGCCAGAGAATAGCGCTATAGGAAAAATGCAGTATAGACTCATTATTTCTGCTTTTTTCCAGGAGGCTAAATGGCTGCGACTATCCCGAATTCAATTCGACAACAGGTGAATGCCGCCAGTGCACTGATTGCGCGGATTATCGAGGGCGACCTGGTTGCTGTTCATTTGTATGGCTCTGCTGTTGAAGGTGGCTTAAAGCCCCAAAGCGATATCGATTTACTGGTTACCATTAGGCAGCCACTGAATACCCGGCAAATAAAAGATCTGATGCAGGGGTTTCTGGAAATATCAGCACCGCCTGGCAGCGTTGATAGCTATCGGGCGCTGGAAGTGACCATCGTGGTCTATTCACAACTTGTGCCGTGGCAATTCCCACCGTCAAGAGAAATGCAATTTGGCGAATGGTTGCGTGACGATATTCGCGCGGGAATTTTTGAACCGAGACAGGTGGATCCTGATCTGTCCATCCTGCTGACCCAGGCCCGGCGCGTCAGCGTAGCGTTGTTCGGTGAACCCGCTGAGACGTTATTCAACGTCATCCCTTTTAGCGATGTCGTGCAAACGTTTCGGCATATCCTTGATATGTGGCAGAAACCGGGCGATTTAGAGGGTGACGAGCGAAATATCATCCTTACTCTGGCGCGTATTTGGTACAGCGTAGTTACGGGCAATATTGTCGCTAAAGATGAAGCCGCCTCCTGGCTTATACCGCAATTACCCGATGAGTATGCTGATACGCTGCAAGCCGCACGTGCGGAATACCTGGGGTTAACCAAAAAGAACTGGGCTGCGTCTATGCCATCTGTTGAACGCTTTGTGTTTTATGCAAAAAAACAGATTGCCGATCGGCTTGAATAATATATTCAACGATGTTGGAAGATACTCTTTCTGTTTAACTCATCTAAATAACCTGATGGGATGGGGCGTGAGGTACGGGCCTTTACCTTTACATGACGTCTGCATCTTTCTATATTCAAAAATCGAATCAATAAGTCACAGAAATTCTGATATTTATAACCCCGGTACCTGCCACCTAATGGACGAAAAAAATGGGTAAAGCAGTCATTGCAATTCACGGCGGCGCAGGGGCTATCACCCGTTCGCAGCTGAGTCAGGAGCAAGAGTTGCGTTATATACAGGCGCTGTCGGATATCGTTGAAACCGGCCAGCGGATGCTTGAAGACGGTCGTAGCGCACTGGATGTGGTGACCGAAGCCGTGCGCTTACTGGAAGAGTGTCCGTTGTTTAATGCCGGAATTGGCGCGGTGTATACCCGTGATGAAACCCATGAACTGGATGCCTGCGTGATGGACGGTAACACGCTGAATGCGGGAGCCGTCGCCGGAGTCAGCCATTTACGCAATCCGATTCTCGCGGCGCGCCTGGTAATGGAACACAGCCCACACGTCATGATGATCGGTGAAGGGGCTGAAAACTTTGCCATTGCGCAGGGTATGGAGCGCGTATCAGCGGATATTTTCTCGACGCCAGAACGCTACGCTCAACTACTGGCGGCGCGAACAGCGGGAGAAACGGTACTGGACCATAGCGCGAGCCCGCTGGATGAAAACAACAAAATGGGTACCGTGGGGGCGGTCGCGTTAGATATGTTTGGCAATCTGGCGGCCGCAACATCGACCGGGGGGATGACCAACAAATTACCTGGGCGGGTGGGTGACAGTCCGTTGGTCGGCGCAGGCTGTTATGCCAATAACGCAAGTGTGGCAGTCTCCTGCACCGGAACCGGGGAAGTCTTTATTCGTGCGCTGGCGGCCTATGACATTGCGGCGTTGATGGACTATGGCGGCCTGAGTTTATCCGAAGCGTGTGAACGCGTAGTGATGGAAAAATTACCGGCGCTTGGCGGCAGTGGCGGTTTAATTGCTATCGATCATGAGGGCAATGTCGCCTTGCCGTTTAATAGCGAAGGCATGTACCGCGCCTGGGGATATGCAGGCGATACGCCAACCACCGGTATTTATCGGGAAAAAGGAGATAGCGTTGCCACACAGTGATGAGCTTGATGCCAGCGACGTGCTGGCAGTCAGCAATCTGAATATTGCCTTTGAACAGGAACAGCAACGTGTCAGCGCAGTGCGTAATCTGTCATTTCGCCTGAAGCGTGGCGAAACGCTGGCGATTGTTGGTGAGTCCGGTTCAGGAAAGTCGGTAACGGCCTTGTCGCTGATGCATCTGATTGAACAAGCAGGCGGCGAGGTAAGCTGCGATGAAATGCTGCTGCGACGCCGCAACCGGCAGGTTATTGAGCTGGGTGAACAGAGCGCATCACAAATGCGTCACGTGCGCGGTGCGGATATCGCGATGATCTTCCAGGAGCCTATGACATCGCTCAATCCGGTGTTTACCGTGGGCGAGCAAATTGCTGAGTCTATACGCTTGCACCAGGGCGCCAGCCATGAAGAGGCGATGGTAGAAGCGAAGCGGATGCTCGATCAGGTGCGTATCCCCGAGGCGAAGGCGATTTTATCGCGTTATCCACACCAGCTTTCCGGCGGTATGCGCCAGCGGGTGATGATTGCCATGGCACTGTCGTGTCGCCCTGCGGTTTTAATTGCCGATGAGCCGACGACCGCGCTGGATGTCACCATTCAGGCGCAGATCCTGCAACTGATAAAAGTGTTGCAGCAGGATATGTCGATGGGAGTGATCTTCATTACCCACGATATGGGCGTTGTGGCGGATATTGCTGACCGCGTGCTGGTGATGTATCAGGGCGAGGCGGTAGAAACCGGCAGCGTTGAACAAATTTTTCACGCTCCCCAGCATCCCTATACCAAAGCGCTGTTGGCAGCCGTGCCGCAGCTTGGGGCGATGAACGGGCATGAGCTTCCGCGCCGTTTCCCGCTCATTTCATTGCACGATCCCAGTCATGTCGAACCGCAAACCGAGCAGGACACCGTGGTTGAAGGCGAGCCTATCCTACGGGTACGCAATCTGGTGACGCGTTTTCCTCTGCGCAGCGGTATTCTAAATCGCGTGACTCGCGAGGTGCATGCAGTGGAAAACGTCAGTTTTGACCTGTGGCCGGGAGAAACGCTCTCACTGGTGGGGGAGTCGGGCTGCGGGAAATCCACCACCGGGCGGGCGCTGCTGCGTCTGGTTGAGTCTCAGCGTGGGGAAATCATTTTCAACGGACAGCGTATTGATACCCTTGCTGCCAGCAAGTTGCAGCCGCTGCGTCGGGATATTCAGTTTATCTTCCAGGATCCGTATGCCTCGCTCGATCCGCGCCAGACCGTGGGATATTCCATTCTGGAGCCGCTACGGGTACATGGGTTATTGCAGGGCGATGCGGGATCAAAACGGGTTGCATGGTTGTTGGAACGTGTAGGCTTGCTACCTGAGCATGCCTGGCGCTATCCGCACGAGTTTTCCGGCGGTCAGCGTCAGCGTATCTGTATTGCACGGGCATTGGCGCTCAATCCCAAAGTGATTATTGCCGATGAATCTGTCTCGGCGCTGGATGTTTCAATTCGTGGGCAAATCATCAACCTGATGCTCGACCTACAGCGAGAATTGGGTATCGCATACCTGTTTATTTCCCACGATATGGCGGTGGTGGAACGGATCAGTCACCGTGTGGCGGTGATGTATCTTGGGCAGATCGTTGAGATAGGCACCCGGCGGGCGGTGTTTGAAAATCCGCAACATCCGTACACTCGCAAGCTGATGGCGGCAGTTCCGGTCGCCGATCCATCCCATCACCGGCCCCAGCGTGTGCTGTTGTCGGACGATATCCCCAGCAATATTCGTAAACGTGGCGAAGAGATTTCCCCCGTATCACTCCAGTTAGTTGGTCCGGGGCATTATGTAGCGCGTCCGCTACCAGAAAATGCGCTTTCGCGTTTATAACAGGCAGGCAGGGTTTAAGGAGAATAACATGACAAAAATTGTTGCTCGAAAATGGCTGGTTGCTGTGGGAGTGGTCTCTGCACTGGCCGCATCGCCTGGCTGGGCCGCCAAAGATGTAGTGGTAGCCGTGGGGTCCAATTTCACGACGCTCGACCCCTATGACGCGAATGACACGTTGTCGCAGGCGGTAGCGAAGTCGTTTTATCAGGGGTTGTTTGGCCTTGATAAAGAGATGAAACTGAAAAATGTGCTCGCGGAGAGTTATACGGTTTCTGATGATGGGCTGACCTATACCCTTAAGCTGCGCCAGGGCGTGAAGTTTCAGGATGGAACTGACTTCAATGCCGATGCGGTAAAAGCTAACCTCGATCGGGCCAGTAACCCGGAAAACCATCTGAAACGTTACAACCTGTATAAGAATATCGATAAAACCGAAGTCGTCGATCCGTCGACGGTGAAGATTACGCTGAAACAGCCGTTCTCTGCCTTTATCAATATTCTGGCGCACCCGGCAACGGCGATGATTTCTCCCGCCGCGCTGGAGAAATACGGTAAGGAGATCGGTTTCCATCCTGTGGGGACCGGGCCGTACCAGCTTGATACCTGGAATCAGACGGATTTTGTGAAGGTTAAGAAGTTCGCGGGCTACTGGCAGCAAGGGCTGCCAAAGCTGGATACGATTACCTGGCGTCCGGTGACCGACAACAACACGCGTGCGGCCATGCTGCAAACTGGGGAAGCGCAGTTTGCCTTCCCAATCCCTTACGAGCAGGCGGCGTTACTGGCGAAGAACAAAAACCTGGAACTGGTGGCCAGTCCGTCTATTATGCAGCGTTACATCAGCATGAACGTCACGCAAAAACCGTTCGACAACCCGAAGGTGCGTGAAGCGCTGAATTATGCCATCAACCGCCAGGCGCTGGTGAAAGTGGCTTTTGCTGGTTACGCGACGCCGGCAACCGGCGTTCTCCCCCCGTCGATAGCCTATGCGCAAAGCTATACGCCGTGGCCCTACGACCCGGCGAAAGCGCGCGAACTGCTAAAAGAAGCAGGTTATCCGAACGGTTTTACCACTACGCTATGGTCTTCGCATAACCACAGTACCGCGCAGAAAGTGCTGCAATTTACCCAGCAGCAGCTGGCACAGGTGGGCATTAAGGCTCAGGTAACAGCGATGGATGCCGGTCAGCGCGCCGCGGAAGTTGAAGGGAAAGCGCAGAAAGAGAGTGGGGTACGGATGTTCTACACCGGCTGGTCGGCGTCTACGGGCGAAGCTGACTGGGCGCTGTCACCGCTGTTTGCATCACAAAACTGGCCGCCAACTTTGTTTAATACGGCGTTCTACAGCAATAAGCAGGTGGACAGTGATTTAGCGGCAGCGTTGCAAACTAACGATCCGGCGCAGAAAGCGAAGCTGTACAAAGACGCGCAGGATATTATCTGGAAAGAATCGCCGTGGATCCCGCTGGTGGTGGAAAAACTGATTTCGGCGCACAGTACCCGGTTGACCGGGTTCTGGATTATGCCGGATACCGGATTTAGTTTTGATGATGCGGATTTAAAATAAGCTATGCATTCGGCCCCGCAGCCCAGGGGCCGACGAAGGGAGCCTGATGCTTAACTATGTTTTCAAGCGCCTGCTGGGGTTGATTCCAACTCTGTTGATTGTTGCGGTGCTGGTATTTTTATTTGTTCACCTGCTACCCGGCGATCCGGCCCGGCTGATTGCCGGACCGGAAGCTGACGCCGAGGTTATTGAACTGGTGCGCAAGCAGCTGGGTCTTGACCAGCCGCTGCATGTTCAGTTCTGGCATTACATGACCAACGTGTTGCAAGGCGATTTTGGCACCTCGATGGTTTCTCGTCGCCCGGTTTCTGAAGAGATAGCCAGTCGTTTTATGCCATCACTATGGCTGACTATTGCCAGTATGGCGTGGGCGGTATTGTTTGGTATGACGGCGGGGATCATTGCTGCCGTATGGCGAAATCGCTGGCCGGACAGATTAAGCATGACGCTGGCGGTCACCGGGATCTCGTTCCCGGCGTTTGCGCTTGGCATGCTGCTGATGCAGATATTCTCCGTTGAACTCGGTTGGTTGCCTACCGTGGGCGCAGACACCTGGCTTCACTACATCCTCCCGTCTATTACGCTGGGCGCGGCGGTGGCTGCGGTGTTAGCCCGATTTACTCGCGCCTCGTTTGTTGATGTGCTTAGCGAAGATTATATGCGCACCGCGCGGGCTAAAGGGGTGAGTGAAACCTGGGTGGTGTTAAAACATGGTCTGCGTAATGCGATGATCCCGGTGGTCACCATGATGGGACTACAGTTTGGCTTTTTGCTTGGTGGATCAATCGTGGTTGAGAAGGTGTTCAACTGGCCCGGGCTTGGGCGACTGTTGGTGGACTCCGTCGAAATGCGCGACTACCCGGTGATTCAGGCCGAGGTGCTGTTGTTTTCTCTGGAATTTATTCTTATTAACTTAGTGGTGGATGTGCTCTACGCTGCCATTAATCCGGCTATCAGGTACAAGTAAGGATGCGATTTTTTAACTGGCGCCGACAGGCGATTTTAAATGCGATGCCCCTTGTTAAGCCAGAGCAGATACGCACACCGTGGCATGAGTTCTGGCGTCGGTTCCGTCGACAGCACATGGCGATGGTCGCTGGGCTGTTTGTATTGCTCCTGATCATGGTAGCGATTTTTGCCCGCTGGCTGACGCCATTTGATGCCGAGAATTACTTCGATTATGACCGTTTGAATGATGGGCCGTCGATGCTGCACTGGTTTGGCGTTGACTCACTGGGACGGGATATCTTTAGCCGCGTGCTGGTTGGTGCGCAAATCTCGCTGGCGGCAGGAGTCTTTGCCGTATTTATTGGCGCGGCGATTGGTACGGTACTGGGTCTGTTGGCGGGGTACTACGAAGGCTGGTGGGATCGACTGATCATGCGAATCTGCGATGTGCTGTTCGCCTTTCCGGGGATATTGCTGGCGATAGCCGTGGTCGCCGTGCTGGGCAGCGGAATCGCTAACGTGATCATTGCCGTGGCCATTTTCTCCATTCCAGCCTTCGCGCGCCTGGTGCGCGGGAATACGCTGGTGCTGAAGCAACAGACGTTTATTGAGTCTGCGCGCAGTATTGGTGCCAGCGATGCGACCATCATCTTCAACCATATTCTGCCTGGAACGGTCTCATCGATCGTGGTCTTTTTTACCATGCGAATTGGCACGTCGATCATCTCTGCCGCAAGCCTGTCATTTCTGGGATTAGGCGCACAGCCGCCGACGCCGGAGTGGGGGGCAATGCTTAATGAAGCGCGCGCTGATATGGTGATCGCGCCGCACGTGGCGATTTTCCCGGCGGTAGCGATATTCCTGACGGTACTGGCGTTTAACTTACTGGGAGATGGTCTGCGCGACGCGCTGGACCCGAAGATAAAAGGATAAACCGTAGGCCTGATAAGACGCTTCAGCGTCGCCATCAGGCATTGCCGGATGCGGCATAAATGCCTTATCCGGCCTACGTTGGGTTACGCTAATTAAACGCGGGTGCCCCACAGATCGTATTCATCTGCGTTTTCGACCTTCACGCGGATGATATCGCCAGGTTTCACCTTGGTTTCACCATTCAGGTATACCGCGCCGTCGATTTCTGGAGCATCAGCCATGCTACGACCAATTGCGCCTTCTTCGTCAACTTCATCAACGATAACCAGAATCTCGCGGCCCACTTTCTCTTGCAAACGTTCAGCAGAGATCTGCTGCTGCAATTGCATAAAGCGGTTCCAGCGTTCTTCTTTCACCTCTTCCGGGATTTGATCCGGCAGGTCATTAGCGCCAGCGCCTTCTACCGGGCTGTATTTAAAGCAGCCCACGCGATCCAGACGCGCTTCCTTCAGGAAGTCGAGCAACATCTGGAAGTCTTCTTCCGTTTCACCCGGGAAACCAACAATGAAAGTGGATCGCAACGTCAGTTCAGGGCAGACTTCACGCCACTGCTTGATGCGCGCCAGCTGTCTGTCCACGGAGCCCGGGCGTTTCATCAGTTTAAGAATACGCGGGCTGGCATGCTGTAACGGGATGTCCAGATACGGCAGGATTTTGCCTTCCGCCATCAGCGGGATCACATCATCAACGTGTGGGTAAGGGTAGACGTAATGCAGGCGCGTCCAGATCCCCAGTTTTGATAACTGTTCGCACAGATCAACCATGCTGGTTTTGACCGGCTCGCCGTTATGGAAACCGGTACGATGCTTCACATCTACACCGTACGCTGAGGTATCCTGAGAAATTACCAGAATCTCTTTCACGCCCGCATCGACCAGACGCTTGGCTTCGCTAAGGACGTCGCCAATCGGACGGCTCACCAGATCGCCGCGCATGGATGGAATAATGCAGAACGTGCAGCGGTGGTTACAACCCTCGGAAATCTTCAGATAGGCGTAATGACGAGGAGTCAGCTTGACTCCCTGCTCAGGAACCAGACTCTGGAACGGGTTGTGTTTTGGTTTTGGCACATAGTGGTGAACGTGCTCCAGAACCTGTTCATAGCTATGCGGTCCGGTGATTTCCAGCACCTTCGGGTGGACTTCACGGATCTGATCGACTTTCGCGCCCAGACAGCCGGTGACGATCACCTTACCGTTCTCGTTCAGCGCTTCGCCAATTGCTTCCAGGGACTCCTGAACCGCACTGTCGATAAAGCCGCAGGTATTAACGATAACCATATCCGCGTCGTCGTAGCTTGGCACAACATCATAGCCTTCGGTACGAAGTTCGGTCAGGATGCGCTCAGAATCGACGAGGTTTTTCGGACAACCTAGTGATATAAAACCAATTTTTGCCATTTTCTTATACTGTACATTGCTCGTAATCGGGGGATTATACAGATGCCTTCACGGTACATCTATATCTGATCAGCATAAGACGGAGAGAATAAAGAGCGATACCTATAAAGAGTAGATCGGTTAGTGAAAGGTGTTTAGTGAGTCTAATTCCGGCTTTAAGTGCCGCTTCTTGGCTATAGACAGTCATTATCGTAAATTTTATCTCGTCGAGCGTTACTAATGAGGTTAAATTTGAAAGATATTGTTTTGAAGTCGAAACTTGAAATGGCTAAAACTCTTTATGCTAATGGTGTGAGTTTATATTATATCTCACTTGCCACAGGCTTAAGTTGGCGTGTATTAATGACAGAATTAACGTTCATCGCCAGTCATGAAAATATTCGACAAAAAGCTAACGCTCACGTACCCAAACTTTAAATAATTCACCTGTCTATTACCATCCTACAAAATTTGAAAGGTAACGTTAATATGTATATTTCGCCACTTCCAGTCGCCACGGACTCTGATGTTGATAAACTTAGAGATGATATTGCTAATAAACTTTTATTCACTATTGGCAAAGATCCCGCAATCGCCACGAAACGGGAGTGGCTTAATGCGACGTTATATGCGGTACGCGATCGGATGGTCGAGCGCTGGCACCGTTCTAATCGGGCGCAATTCTCTCAGGATGCGCGTCAGGTATATTATCTGTCGATGGAATTTTTAATTGGTCGTACGCTATCCAATGCGTTGCTCTCTTTAGGTATTTATGACGAAGTCAGAAGCGCGCTGGAGGCAATGGGGCTTGAACTGGAAGAACTGATTGACGAAGAAAACGATCCCGGGTTAGGTAATGGTGGTCTCGGTCGTCTGGCGGCCTGCTTCCTTGATTCACTGGCAACGCTTGGGTTGCCGGGATGTGGATACGGTATTCGTTATAACTACGGTATGTTCAAACAAAATATCGTTAACGGTGTACAAAAAGAGTCGCTCGATTATTGGCTGGAATACGGTAATCCCTGGGAGTTCAAACGTCATAATACGCATTATAAAGTACGTTTTGGCGGGCGTGTTCAACAGGAAGGGAATAAAACCCGCTGGCTTGAAACCGAGGATATTCTGGCTGTGGCACATGATCAAATTATTCCAGGTTATGCGACGGACACGACTAATACGTTACGCTTGTGGAACGTGCAGGTGAATAGCGAAGTTAATGCGGGCAAACTGAATCAGCAGGCCGACTTTGCTACTGAAGTGGAAAACAAATACCACTTCGATCGTATCTCGCGGGTTTTGTACCCTGATGATTCCACCGATGCGGGGCGTGAATTGCGTTTACGCCAGGCCTATTTCCTGGCCTCGGCGACGATCCAGGATATTCTGAGTCGTCATTATCAGTTGCACAAAACTTACGACAATCTGGCCGATAAAATTGCGATTCACCTTAATGATACGCATCCGGTACTGGCGATCCCTGAGTTGATGCGTTTATTGATTGATCATCATCAGTTTAGTTGGGATAACGCGTTTGACGTGACCTGTCAGATTTTTTCTTATACCAACCATACGTTGATGAGTGAGGCGCTGGAGACCTGGCCAGTAGAAATGCTAAGTCGAATTTTGCCGCGCCATTTGCAGATTATTTTTGAGATTAACGATCGTTTTCTGAAGACCTTACAGGAACGTTATCGTAATGACAGCGATCTGCTAAAACGTGTGTCGTTAATTGATGAGTCCAATGGTCGTGTGGTGCGTATGGCCTGGCTGGCGGTAGTTGTCAGTCATAAGGTAAACGGCGTGTCGGCATTGCATTCAAAACTGATGACCGAATCACTGTTTGCAGACTTCGCGCGTATATTTCCCTTGCGTTTCACCAACGTAACCAATGGTGTGACTGCGCGTCGTTGGCTGGCGCTGGCGAATCCACCGCTTGCCAAAGTGCTGGACGAAAATATCGGTGACAGCTGGCGGACTAAATTAATGCAGTTGGGCGAGCTGAAGCAGTTTATAGATTATCCGTCGGTGAATGAGGCTGTGCATCGTGCGAAACGTGAAAATAAGCAGCGGCTGGCGCACCATATTGCCACCCACTATGGCGTGGTGGTGAATCCTGATGCGCTGTTTGATGTGCAGGTGAAACGCATCCACGAGTACAAGCGGCAACTCATGAATGTGCTCCACGTTATTACACGCTATAACCGGATTAAAGCCGCGCCGGATGCCAACTGGGTACCGCGAGTGAATATCTTTGCCGGAAAAGCGGCCTCCTCTTATCACATGGCAAAACAAATTATTCGCTTGATTAACGATGTGGCGCAGTTAGTCAATAACGATCCGCAGATTGGCGGCAAACTGAAAGTAGTATTTATTCCGGATTACAGCGTCAGTCTCGCTCAGCTAATTATTCCGGCAGCCGATCTGTCAGAGCAAATTTCCCTGGCCGGGACGGAAGCCTCCGGGACCAGCAATATGAAATTCGGTATGAATGGTGCGCTCACTATCGGTACGCTCGACGGTGCGAATATCGAAATGCGCGAATACGTTGGGGAAGATAACATCTTTATCTTTGGCAATACGGCTAATCAGGTTGAAACTCTGCGACGTGATGGCTATGACCCGAGGCACATCTTTGAAAAGGATGAGGAACTTCATCAGGTGCTGACGCAAATCGGTACAGGGGTGCTCAGTCCGCAGGAGCCAGGGCGTTATAGAGACGTGTTGGATTCATTGATTAACTTCGGCGACTACTATCAGGTATTGGCAGATTATCGCAGCTATGTAGATTGTCAGGATGCGGTGGACGAGTTGTATCGTACTCCCCGGGAGTGGACGACAAAAACCATGCATAATATTGCTAACATGGGGTATTTCTCGTCGGACAGAACGGTTCAGGAATATGCCGACCATATCTGGCGCATAGCAAAAATACGCGTGTAGCCAGTATTTCTAACGCTCAGCCTCTCTGGTTTTCATAACAGGGAGGCTGTTTGCAAATCAGCCAGAATAGGTGAGAGGATTTTGTGGGTATTGCTTTCTTTGCGCGATGAGGCAAACACGCTAAATTGTGGCAAGGGAAACGGAGTGTTTATTTTTTTTAGTCCATACAGGTGAGCGTGTGTTTCAAATACCTTTTCCGGGATCACCCCTAAACAATGGGTATTGGACACAATCGTCAGAATCGCCGTAAACGATGAGGTAAGCAGGCAGCGTTCTCCGGTTCTAAATTTTTTATCCACAATACTGCGATGATAAATGATTTTCTCATTCTTAGTATTGTAACCGACCAGGTTAGCGTTTCTGAATTGCGCTTCACTGATGGTGTTACCATATAAAGAATTATTCTGCGAGGCCGCCAGTACCAGGCGCATATCGCATATTTTCTGGCATGAAAGACTTGCTGACTCTACGGCAAAGGTAGAAAAAACGGCATCTGCCTGACGCATATTCAGCAGTTCAATAATACTCTGTTCATTCAGGTCGGCGGTAAGGTGCAGGAGGCTGATATCGGCGTCAGTCTCGATTATTCTGGCGGTGACATCTGGAATAACGATAGGGGAAATAAAAGACTCCGTATAAAGCGTTAACCTTTTTTTGGCGGCAGGCGTGGAAAGCGGCATCAGCGTTGATAGCTTATCGATAATTGGGATTGTATTATCATACAGTTCATCAGAATAGACTGTCGGTAACAGTGCATTCCCGCTACGGACAAAAAGATTATCACCCATCATTTCGCGCAGTTTTCTTAATGACTGGCTGACGGCGGAAGGTGAGATGTTCAGCATGTCAGCGACTCTGGAAATGCTACCCACGCTATAGATCAAACAGAAAATGGTCAGCAGATTGAGATCTATTTTTGATAGTGTGCGTATCTTTTCTGCATCATTTGCTTTCGACATAGACCCCTCATCATCAACACCATGGCAGTAACCACATCAGGTATAGCAAAAAAAGTCAGGCGAGTCAGACACTGGGCGCTTTCGATAAGCGTACCGGATGAAGTTGTAACATTGTAAATTATGTTAATCAATTGGGCTTTATTGATGTAGGACATCTATTTGTTCAAAAAACAACCATACTATTAAGTTGCACCATAGTTGGAAAGAGGAGGAACAAAGTATGGTTGTTGACAGACTGAGAACCGATCTTCTCAACAAATTGATAAACGCCCGTATCGAACTTGCCGCTTATCTGCAGTTGAGAAAAGCGAAAGGCTACATGTCAGTTAGCGAGAGCGATCGCCTGCGTGATGTTTTTTTTGCACTGAATCGCGAATTGCACGAGCAATCACAGCTTCACGGTATGCATCTTGATCAGGAAGAGTGGAATGCCCTTCATCGTGCTGAAGGGGCGTTAGCCGCCGCCGCTGTTTGTCTTATGAGTGGACATCACGATTGTCCAACGTTTATCGCCGTTAACGCAGAGAAACTGGAAAACTGCCTGACAACGCTGACGCTAAGTATCCAGAGTTTGCAATCTTACCCAACGCTGGAACACGTCTGAATCAGGGGGAGGGCGCTCCCCCTTTTCGTCAAGATTATGTAAATGTAGCGGGATAATTCCCCTTGCTGGCTACGCTTTATGCAGAGCCATTAAGGAGGTGTTATGCGTCGACTCTTTCTCTGTGCTATTCCACTTGCGCTATTTTCCACTTATGCCGCCGCGGTAAAAGTGGAAGTGCTGCAAACTAAACTCGATCACCCATGGTCACTGGCTTTTTTACCCGATAACCGCGGTATGCTCATTACGCTCAAAGGTGGACAGCTTCGACTCTGGCAGCCTGATAAAGGGCTTTCCGACCCGCTGACCGGCGTACCCAAAGTTTGGGCAAATGGTCAGGGAGGACTGCTTGATGTGGCGTTAGCACCGGATTTTGCACAATCTCGCCGGGTATGGCTAAGCTTCGCTGAAGCCGACCGCGAAGGCAAAGCGGGCACCGCGGTAGGCTACGGGCGATTGAGTGACGATCTCAAACATCTGCAAGGATTTCAGACCGTTTTTCGCCAACAGCCAAAGCTTTCCACCGGGAACCATTTTGGTGGACGTCTGGTATTTGATGGTAACGGTTATCTGTTTATTGGCCTGGGGGAGAATAATCAACGCGCTACCGCCCAGGACCTGGATAAATTGCAGGGTAAATTAGTCCGACTGACCGACGAGGGAAAAATTCCGCCGGATAATCCGTTTGTGAACATGGCGGGAGCGCGGGCAGAGATTTGGTCGTATGGCATCCGCAACCCACAGGGGATGGCGATGAATCCGTGGAGTGATGTGCTGTGGCTCAATGAGCATGGTCCACGCGGAGGCGATGAAATCAATATCCCCGAGAAAGGGAAAAACTACGGCTGGCCTATCGCGACCTGGGGTGTTAACTACAGTGGTTTGAAAATTCCCGAAGCAAAAGGTCAAATTGTTGCAGGCACGGAACAACCCATCTTTTACTGGGAAAAGTCGCCGGCGGTTAGTGGAATGGCTTTTTACAATAGCGATACCTTCCCGCAGTGGCGGCAGAAGTTGTTCATCGGCGCGTTGAAAGATAAAGAAGTGA
Organism: Citrobacter sp. Cpo091; assembly: GCF_030332645.1. NCBI lineage: Bacteria > Pseudomonadati > Pseudomonadota > Gammaproteobacteria > Enterobacterales > Enterobacteriaceae > Citrobacter > Citrobacter sp. Cpo091. The sequence continues at coordinate 62,429 of NZ_JAOWHL010000034.1, read as the reverse complement.
TCGTGCTGAGCGTTAAAGGGAATACGATCACTGAGGATGGTCGTCTGTTGCAGGAAAGGGGGCAGCGGATCCGTGATGTGCGCGTCGGACCAGACGGTTATTTGTACGTGCTAACCGACGAGTCCGACGGGGAATTACTGAAAGTGAGTCCCTGATTTGGTTAGCTGACCGGGATCATCACGATTTTTTGAAACGCCGGGCGCTCGGTCAGTTGTTGATACCAGCGTTCCAGATGCGGGCGCGGGGTCCAGCTCAGACCAACGTTGAACAGGTTATAGATGAACGGTGCAACAGCGATATCCGCGGTGCCAAATTCAGCGCCGGAGAACCATGGCTGGTCTGCCAGCGCGTTATCCAGAATGGCAAACAGGTTCTCGCAAACTTGCTTACTTGCCTCAATGGCCGCCATATCGCGCTGATCGGCAGGTGTTCTGACCAGACCAAATAAGATAACCCGATGCGCAGGGCTTAGCGTCTGATTTGCCCAGTCCATCCATTTTTCACCGACGGCGCGCGCGGCCGGGGCGTCAATCCACAAACGTTTTTGTCCGTACTGAGCGGCCAGATAGCGGACAATGGTATTGGATTCCCACAGAACAACGTCTGTTTCATCATCGCGTAGCAGCGGAACCAGTCCGTTCGGGTTCAGTGCCAGATAGTCGGCATCGCGGTTACCGCCATGCTGTCCGCCCGCCAGAATTTGGTTATACGGCAGTTCCAGTTCCTCGAGCGTCCACAATACTTTTTTTACGTTGGTCGAGTTATTGCGACCCCACAGTGTAATCATAGTAACCCCGCAAATTAATTGAGCAGCTTTATGGCTGCAGATGCCATCTGACTAGCTCACATGGTGGGGTAAACCTAATATTTACGCAACAAAGTCTAAAAAAATCGTGCCAGGAGCAGCGCAGCGCGGCGTTATTGCATAAACTTTAAAAACTTTACCAACTTACGGTTTCTTTAAGCTCGTTAGTGCGTTATTACTCACCGCACTTATTTTACACGTCATCCATCAGACTTTTTCTGCATGGGTTGGTCGAGGTCGCTTGGCCGGTTTTGTGTAAACACGGTGTGGTATGACGTGGTTTTTTGGAATGGATACTCGGGTGGCATTTATGACGCAATACTTCTCTTCACTTCGCAGCTTTGCTGCAGGTTCTGCACTCTTAATCCTTTTGGCACCGACCGTACAGGCGGCGGAGCAACCGACGGCCCCGCCGAGCGTGGACGCGCGTGCGTGGATTCTGATGGATTACGCCAGTGGTAAGGTGCTGGCTGAAGGTAATGCTGATGAGAAACTGGACCCTGCCAGTCTGACCAAAATCATGACCAGCTATGTGGTTGGGCAGGCGCTGAAGGCCGGGAAAATTAACCTCAACGACATGGTCACCGTGGGCAAAGACGCCTGGGCGACCGGTAATCCAGCCCTGCGCGGTTCGTCGGTCATGTTCCTCAAGCCCGGCGATCAGGTTGCGGTGTCCGATCTGAATAAAGGCGTTATCATTCAGTCAGGTAACGATGCCTGTATTGCACTCGCTGATTACGTTGCCGGCAGTCAGGAATCCTTTATTGGTCTGATGAACGGCTATGCAAAAAAACTGGGGCTGACCAACACGACTTTCCAGACGGTACACGGCCTGGATGCGGCAGGACAGTTCAGTACCGCGCGTGATATGGCGTTGCTCGGGAAGGCGTTAATCCACGATGTGCCGGAAGAGTACGCTATTCACAAAGAGAAAGAATTTACCTTCAATAAAATCCGCCAGCCGAACCGCAACCGTCTGTTGTGGAGCACCAACCTGAACGTGGACGGTATGAAAACCGGGACCACTGCCGGGGCGGGATACAACCTGGTGGCCTCTGCGACCCAGGGCGATATGCGCCTGATCTCCGTGGTGCTGGGAGCAAAAACCGACCGCATTCGTTTCAATGAGTCAGAAAAATTGCTGACCTGGGGTTTCCGTTTCTTTGAAACCGTTACGCCGATCAAGCCGGATGCGACTTTCGTCACCCAGCGCGTCTGGTTTGGCGATAAGAGTGAAGTGAATCTGGGCGCCGGAGAAGGGGGTTCTGTGACCATTCCGCGTGGCCAGCTCAAAAACCTGAAGGCCAGCTTTACCCTGACTGAACCACAGCTAACTGCACCGCTGAAGAAAGGTCAGGTTGTGGGCACTATCGACTTCCAGTTGAACGGAAAATCCATTGAGCAGCGTCCGTTGATGGTGATGGAAGATGTGGAAGAGGGTGGTTTCTTTAGCCGCATGTGGGACTTTGTGATGATGAAATTCCACCAGTGGTTTGGTGGTTGGTTCTCTTAATCTTATCTATTGCCGGATGGCGCAATCGCCGTCCGGCAGTATCTGTTAGTACTTCAGCGTGATACGTTGTGCTTTAGCGTACTCAACAAATGCCTCGTCAGGACGGCTGTCGCTGATGATGGTATCAAAGCGTTTTAATTCCCCCATCCTCGCAGGTCGCACCTTGCCAAACTTGCTGTGATCGACCACCAAAACGTGATGCTGCGCCATCGACATCGCCCAGTGCTTCACCGGCAGTTCTTCCAGATTAAAACAGGTCGCGCCTTTTTCGATGTGAACACCTGCTGCGGAATAAAAGGCGATATCCGGACAGAGGTTGTTCAGCGTTTCCTGGAAATCGAGCGGTTTAAAAATCGCGTTACTGGCATGGAATTCACCACCACACAGAATGACGCGGCACTGCGGTTTTTCCTGCAGCACCAGAAACGTATTCAACGAGTAGCAGATTGCGGTGAAGGGCAGTTCATTGTCGATCGCTTCAATGATCCACGGCGTGGTCGTACCGCAATCGAAAAAGATGGTCTGATGCGCCTGCACGAGACTCGCCGCCTGCTGGGCAGCGCGACGCTTTTCATCAACCAGACGGGATTTTTGATCGCTGATTAAATAGTGGTTAGCGCTGCGGGGTTCCAGAACAATATAGCCCCCGAGCAGCACGACGGGAGCATCATGATTATTCAGGTCGCGACGAATGGTCATCTCAGATACGCCCAGCAACGTCGCGGCTTCTTTGAGGTGTAATTTATCGCTGCGTTTCAGCGCCTGCAGTAATTGACCAATACGCTCGTCGCGTCGAGTTTCCATAGTTCCCCTGGAGAATAGAATAAGTGCTCAGTTTCGCGCTTAATACTACTCTTTTTACCGCGGGTTAGTCACGTACCCAACCTTTACGGATGGGGAGAGCGAAGCAGGTGCGATAGCACGTCTGCAAGCCGAGGTACAAGCTTGTGCCGAACCGTTGCCAGATCATCTGGGCGCTCAGGCAACCGATCAACCCGGCCAGTAATCCGCCCAGCATATCCAGCGGCCAGTGAACGCCAAGGTAAACTCGTGACCAGGCAATCGCCACGGCGACAACCATCAGCAGAGCACCCGTCCACAAGCGATGCCAGAACAGGAAGGCCAGAGCAAAGGTAAAGATAACCGTACCGTGGTCGCTCGGGAAAGAGTCATCTGCCGCATGGTGCAGGAAGTTATAGCCGATGTGGTTAACGAACGGACGATCGTGGGGGAAAAGACGCCCCATCAGCCAAGAAATCGTCAGACCGACTACCAACGCAATGGCCATTTTGATGACCAACTGGCGCTGGAGCGAAACCTGACCACGAGGTCCCCAAAGCCAGAGCACAACGGCTAACAGCGGCACAATGCTGATCAGATCTTTGGCAATGAAAATGGCGAGCGAAATTGCCCATTGCGCAGAGTCGGGTGTTGCATTGATCAGGTAAAAAAGCGAATTGTTCAGATTTTCCAGCATAACGTCCAGACTCAGTGTAATCGTTAAAAAGACCCATTTTGGGAGAGCATAAAATTGCTTTCACGGGATAAAAAGCGGTCTTGTCTTATTTGCCTGTTAAATGACGATTTTTAAGACAATTAATGAGATTTATTGAGCATGATAACGGTCTCAACTTAAATTAACCTTAAAGCAAAATGTTCTTGAGCAAATGAGTGTAAAAATGTGCGCATTTTGCTTTCAAATCACATAATTCACTATCACCAGTACGGCGCATTTATTACACTTTGCGCGATTTTTCTATAGTTAAGAGATTGCATGCAGAACCGTTTATCTTCAGGCGTCCGTTTGGGGCGTCAGGCATTACTTTTCCCGCTCTGTCTGGTGCTTTACGAATTCTCCACTTATATCGGCAACGATATGATCCAGCCCGGAATGTTGGCGGTGGTGGCGCAATATAACGCCGGATTAGATTGGGTACCTACGTCCATGACCGCCTATCTGGCAGGCGGCATGTTTTTGCAGTGGTTGTTAGGACCGCTGTCGGACCGTATTGGTCGTCGTCCGGTAATGTTAACCGGTGTGATCTGGTTCATCGTTACCTGCCTTGCAACCCTGCTTGCACAGAATATTGAGCAATTTACCTTCCTGCGTTTTTTGCAGGGGATAAGCCTGTGCTTTATTGGTGCGGTGGGTTACGCCGCCATTCAGGAATCCTTTGAAGAAGCGGTCTGCATAAAAATTACCGCGCTGATGGCAAACGTGGCGCTGATTGCGCCACTGCTGGGTCCGTTGGTAGGCGCAGCCTGGGTACATGTTCTGCCGTGGGAAGGGATGTTTATCCTGTTTGCTGCTCTGGCGGCCATCTCCTTTTTTGGTCTGCAACGCGCGATGCCGGAAACGGCAACCCGGCTTGGTGAAAAGCTGTCCATTAAAGAGCTGGGCAAGGATTATAAGCTGGTGCTGAGGAACGTGCGCTTCGTTGCAGGCGCACTGGCGTTGGGTTTTGTCAGCCTGCCGTTACTGGCGTGGATTGCGCAGTCCCCGATTATTATCATCAGTGGTGAACATCTCAGCAGCTACGAATATGGTCTGTTGCAGGTGCCGATTTTTGGCGCGTTGATTGCCGGTAACCTGGTGCTGGCGCGTCTGACTTCGCGAAAAACCGTGCGTTCGCTAATTATCATGGGCGGCTGGCCAATCGCCGTTGGCCTGATTATTGCTGCTGCGGCCACGGTAGTGTCATCTCATGCATATCTATGGATGACGGCAGGTTTGAGTATCTATGCGTTTGGCATTGGCGTGGCGAATGCGGGGCTGGTGCGCCTGACGCTGTTTGCCAGCGAAATGAGTAAGGGGACCGTTTCTGCCGCAATGGGTATGTTGCAGATGCTGATTTTTACCGTCGGTATTGAGCTGAGCAAACACGCGTATCTGCTGGGAGGGAACGGCTTGTTCAGCCTGTTCAATCTGGCAAGCGGCGTACTGTGGCTGATTTTGATGGTTATCTTCCTGAAAGATAAACGGGTAGGGAATTCCCGGGAAGGTTAAGGCCCGGTTGTCCGCAATCCAGCGCAGATAAGCATAATGACGCCGATAAATTCATCATTATGTTGATAATAGAATCACGCTGTAGGCCGGATAAGCGAAGCGCCATCCGGCGGCCTGTAGCAAATTGCCGGATGGCGGCGTAAACGCCTTATCCGGCCTACCGCTCACCAAAGATCTTAACTGACTAGTATTACGGTTGTCTGGGCCTGGCGACAACTTAGTGGTGGTCGTCAATCTGATGTTCGATAACCATCCCTTCACCGACGCTTGCCACATGTCGCGCATAAGGATGTGCGCGATAGACTGGGGCCGGAGCAGGCGCTGGAGCAACATATACCGTTTGTGGTGCGGTCGTTACGCTGACCGCCTGCGGGACGCTGACGGAAGAGGGCACTACCACCACTTTATAACCGCTGGGGACATCAACGGTAACGCTCTGTGCAAATGTTGTCCCCGCAAAGCCCAGCAACAATGTCGCCATCAGTACACTTTTCTTCATGATCCGCTCGCCTGAAATATTCACTGGAAGTAATAATCCAGCGGGTTAATTTGAGGCGGATTATGAATAGATCATGCCATCATTTTGTTGCCGTCTGTGCTGAGCCGTTAATGCGTAAACGGTGCTTCATTCTTTAACACGCGGTCGATAACATCCAGCACGCCCTCTTCGTTGTTCGAGCCTGCACGATATTTTGCCGCCTGGACAACCGGTTCGTGAGCGTTGGCCATTGCGAAACTAAATCCCGCCTGACGCAGCATCTCAATATCATTTCCGCCATCGCCAAACACAACAACCTCGTCGTCGTTAATATTCCAGCGTTGTTGCAGCAGGCGCAGACCGTTAGCCTTATGCACGCCGGGTATTATTAAGTCGATGCTGCCGTAGCCGGTATGCACCGGTACCATAATATCGCCAATCGCCTCGTGGAGATCGGACTGTACCTGTGGAATTCGGTCGTCGGAAATATTCAGCCCGAACTTGAAGAAAACGTCGTTAAGATTGTCAAAATTATCTACAAATTCGAGACGATGATAGTACATGGCGGAAACGTTCTTATGCTCATCGCTGTACTGTTTCAACGTATAGGCGCTGTTTTTACCACAGGCAATAATGTCGATATCGGCGCGGGTCAGCAGATGATCTACGATGGCATGGAAATCGTCTTTAGCTAGTTCGCCGTTAAAGACATCTTCTCCTTCACTGACCACCCAACCGCCGTTTTCGGCGACAAATGAGATCTCATTGGCCAGTTCGGGGAAAAAGGAAATCAACTGATAATATTGGTTGCCGCTGGCGACCACAAAGCGGATCCCTTGTTCTTTCATCTGGCGGTATTGCGCCATAAAGCGCTCACGGTTATAGGTTTTTTGGTCGCTTAAAAATGTGCCGTCCATGTCGACCGCAATTAATTTGATACTCATTAGCTGTTCTCCATCACCGTAGTATTTTTGAGATCCGGTTTCGCTACCGCTTTCGCGACGACGGCGGCGACAAGCACCAGCGCCAGCACCACTAACATAGCGCTGCGCAGGCCATAGTGTTCACCCAGATAGCCCAGCAGCGGCGGTCCAACAAGGAACGCCAGGTAACCGGTGGTCGCCACGACGCTGACGCGGGTCGGTGCATCGGGGCCGGTGTCGCTGGCAGCTGAAATGGTCAGCGGGAAACCGAGCGATGCGCCGAGTCCCCACAGAATAACGGACACACCGGCCACCCAGGAGCTGTCGACAAAAATAATTAGGCTAATCCCGAGAGCGCCCATCAGCGCACTGGCGCGCACCACCGCAACGCGGCTGTAACGGTCGATGAACCAGCCACCGGTAAATCGCCCAACGGTCATACCCAGCGTAAAACCAGCATAAATCAGCGAGCCTGATGTCGGGCTAAATCCATGTCCGTCCACCATTAACAGTGGAAGCCAGTCGTTGGCGGAACCTTCAGCAAATGCCATCGCCAGCACTACAACGCCGATCAGCAATAGCTGGATATCACGATAAAAAGGCAGTCCTTTTTCACCGGAGTGAGAACCGTCAGCGGCATTTTTGCCCGTGCCGTCAGGAATAGCTTTGATGGCGATGAAAATAGGTGTGATAGCAACCATTGCAGCCAAAAGAATATGCGCGGTAGCCGGGACGCTGAAGGCTGTAAGCATCATTCCAACTCCAGCCCCTGCCAACGTTCCCAGGCTGTAAAAACCGTGCATCATCGGCAGCACGGTTTTGTTCATTTCGCGCTCAACTGCCGCACCTTCGACGTTGATGGCAACTTCTGCCGCGCCAAAGCTGGCGCCAAATACGCTCAGGCCAAACGCGAAAAGCCATGCGGAATGTAGCCAGAGCGCTACGCTGAGGATCGCCATTCCGAGAACGGCACAAGACATGGTGGTGCGGATCACCTTACGCGTGCCAAATCGTTTCACCAGCCAGGCCGAACAAAGTATGCCACTCATCGAACCAATAGAGAGCCCAAACAACACCGCACCCATTTCGGCAGTGGAGATGGAGAGGATATCTCTGATGGCAGGGGTACGCGTTGCCCAGGAGGCCATTAATAATCCTGGTAAAAAGAAGAACGTGAACAGCGCCCAGGTGCGACGTCTTAAGGCTTTGCGTGATGAGATGCCAGTCATGAATTCGAGCCAAAGAAAAGAGGGAAGGAGACAACATTAGCAAGACTGTGTACATTTGTACACAAATGCAAGAAGAGGAAATGTAGTGCGACGTGCAAACGATCCGCAGCGGCGGGAAAAAATAGTTCAGGCGACTCTGGATGCAGTAATAGCCCATGGTATTCATGGGGTTACACACCGTAAAATCGCTATGATTGCCGAGGTACCACTGGGTTCTATGACCTATTACTTTTCGGGAATCGATGAGCTTTTGATGGAGGCATTTGGCCGTTTTACTGACAGGATGATGCTGCAGTATCAGGACTTTTTTGCCGATGTTAAGGATGCGTCGCAGGCTTGCCATGCCATTACCGATATGATTTACGGCTCTCAGGTCACAACGCCTGATAATATGGAGCTCATGTATCAGCTGTATGCTTTTGCCAGCCGTAAACCAGCGTTGAAAACGGTGATGCAGAACTGGATGCTACGCAGCCAACAAACGCTGGAGCAGTGGTTTGACCCGGTTACGGCGCGGGCGCTGGATGCGTTTATTGAAGGAATGACGCTGCATTTTGTCACGGACAAAAAACCGCTGCAGCGAGAAGATATCTTGCTGATGGTGGAGCGTATTGCAGGGATACCCGCGACAGTCAGCTGTGCGTAGCGCCTCCGGTAATATTCACCACCGTCGCGGTCATGGCGCTGGCATGGTCTGAAGCAAGAAAGGTCATGACCTCAGCGATTTGTGCAAGCGTAGGCAGGCGCGCGAGCATGGTACTTTGCGCCGCCCCCCCTAACCATTGATCGACGGTTAAACCCATTGACTGTGCTTTGGCGGAGAAAATTTCTCCGGTATAGGAGCCAGCTGCAACAGCATCCACAATCGCATGCGAGCGCACGCCGACGACCCGGATATTTGCCGGTCCTACCTCGCTGGCGAACGCTTTAATAAAAGCCCCTGTTCCTGCACAACCAACAATATGACCCAGATGACCAGGCATCGCCATCGGGGCCGCGGGGGCAACAACGCTGAGAATGACGCCCGCACGATTGCCGCCCATGTGCGGCGTTATGGCTTTAGCGATATTGAACTGCGCCGAGAGGAAAGGGGTTATACCGCTCATAAACTCAGAGAGGGATAATGCGTCAAGGCGTTTGCCCTGTTCGTGCATAAATCCCGTTGCGTTAACCACCACATCTATTCCACCAGTTTGCTGCGCAAGGCGGGTAACTTCCTTCGATGCGTTGTGCTCGTCGAGTACATCGGTGATAAAGGTTTCGACTGTACCACCTGCCGTTCGGATAATACTGGCCGTCCGATCAAGTTTTTCCTGGCTGCGAGCGCCCAGACATATATGGGCTCCTTCGCGCGCCATGGCCTGCGCAACCGCACTACCAATAGCCCCGCTGCCACCAAAAATTACTGCGACTTTGCCAGTAAGCAACATGACTAACCCCCATCCCCGATAAAGCACCGTTTTAAAGTATGTGCCATAACCGGCATGCTGCAAATTTGGGAGGAGTTTCAGAGGTGGAAGGCGATGAGCGCAAATTTCAGGCAACAAAAAACCCATTTATGTAAATGGGTTAGTGAAAACAGCGATTTGCAATATTATCAACGAGTTAGGTTGGTGGTAAGGAGTGGGGATTACGGGGTAATACCAACCGCTGCCGCCATTTTGTCGCCACTGTTTGTTGTAACTTTACGAATTCCCTTTAGCCTTTGGTTGGTATCCAAGCACTTTTATTAGGGTTCCATCGCTTGGTCATATCCAAAGTGAGTAGGGTTACCAGAAAACCTCCGCGATAACCTCCCTCTATTGAGTCTCTAACGACACCACCGCTCAAGCCACGATTATAGCTGACCTTGATTTCAGTTATGCCATCCAGAGGTTCAGCTAAGGTCATAGTCAGTGTATCGTCAAACACAGGAAAGTCATCAGTACCTAAAGTAAGTGGCCTTTGTGAATACCAGTATGAGTGCCCGCGAGCATTCGCTAGGTCTTCAGCATATCTTTCCATTACATCCATCGTGTAATAGTTGTTGTCATGCTCCTTTCTGGATTCTTCGGCCCATTTGTCATAAGAAGTAAAATAGCTCACGACATCTTTCTGATACTGCTGGCTATCTTTCCATGCACTGTATTGGAGCCAGCCCGCAACTGAGCCTATGAGCAGAACAGCTACAGAAAGTAAAATTAAGGAAATACGAAACAAGGTTTTCTTGTGTTGTCCGATAAGACGCCAAATAACAATAATTAACACAATAGCGAGTAGAAAAAGAACGATCTGAGACATCAGATTTCTTGCCTAAATGAGGTATTTAAAGGGGGATTAGGCTGAATTATACATGCGCGCATTAGATTGTCATTGGCAAATCATCGATGGAATGTTGTCCGGTAATGTAGCTAAAGGATTAAAGCGAAGCGCTGTTTCAAGATGATCAGGGGCCAGGTGGGCGTAACGCATGGTCATTTTTATGTCGTGGTGACCGAGGATCTTTTGCAGGGCAAGTATGTTTCCTCCCGACATCATAAAGTGCGCTGCAAACGTGTGGCGCAGAACGTGGGTAAGCTGGCCGCGCGGAAGCACAATGGAGGTTTTTTCCATCACGGACAAGAACTGGAAGTAGCAATCCGTAAAGAACTTGAAGCCGTCTAGGGCAATGATTTCCTCGTAAAGCTCTTTGCTAATCGGAATGCTTCGGTTCTTTTTGCCTTTGGTCCTGACGAACGTGATTCGGTACTTTGTGACCTGGGAGCGAGTGAGGTTCACCGCTTCGCGCCAGCGTGCTCCGGTACTCAAGCAGACCTTGACGACTAAAGCGAGCAGGGTGCTTTGGCATTGGCAGTCGTATAGCAGCTCTGTGATCTGCTCATGCGTTAGCCAGGCCATTTCTTTTTCGGCAATCGTGAACTTACGCATGTTCTCCAGCGGGTTCGGTGCCGCCCATTCTCCGAGTCGTGCCAGCTCGCTAAAAACGCCACTCAGATAGCTTTGTTCGAGGTTGATTGTTACCGGGCTGGCACCTTTCCTCCACTTCTCACTGAAATAGATTTCACCCGTAAGGCGTTTGTCGCGGTAATGCGCGAATAATTTTGAGCTGAGATCTATTGCGAGAGGGTTTCCGAGAGCAGCGACCATCAAAATCAGCTTGTCGTAAACATGCTTCCCAGCGGTCAGGGATTTGCCGTGCAGTTTGAACCAGAGTTCAACGACGTCTTTCAGAGTTCGGCGATCTACCGATTCACCCAGCCAAGGCTTAGCCTCTGTCTCTTCCATCGTGTGACGTTCAAAAGCCAATGCTTCACCTTTGGTGGCGAATTGCTTACGCACACGTCGCCCGGTGCGCCCTGCGGGGTAGCATTCGCAAATCCATTTTCCTGTGTCAAGTTTTCGCACTGCCATAAAAAAGCCCTCATGTCTGAGGGCTAAATTTAACTGTACTTTTGAACAGTGGTCAATGTTTGATTCTTGATAAGTAATACAATTATAATTGTAAGAGAGTCAAATAATGAAGATATTGACTTTCTAATTGATCCGAATGTGCATTGGATTTATCATATTGAGGCTGCATTTTAGTATTAACTGAACAATTAAATAAATGCTTAAGATGATAAGTGTCTTCATTATTAGAAGCTGCATATATTCTTGTTGAAGGATTAGCATCAACGGTAAGATTTATTAGAGAAAATGATTTCTGACAAAGTGTAAGAACGCTATGGATTTTCTTTTTTAATTCATCCTCGTCGTTGAAAGGCATAACAAGACTGACAATACCATCCTGAGACTTAAACATAATTAGCTTATTGTTTGATTGTTCAGGAATAACAATGGCTAAATGGTGGCATATTTTATTAAGGTGATTATTTAAATTATGGATTGCAAATAATTCGTCTTCGAGCGTTGCAAAAGATGATTGATTGAATCCATAAATTATTTTGCTGATTTCTTTGATTTTTAAACCAATAAACACTTCTTTAGATGTTAATTCATCTGTGATGATACCTGCTTGATATGAAGATTTCTCAAAAAAGTAATTATACACAAGATATGGGTCGTTAATTTTATACTCAAAATTTTCACCGCCAGCCTTTGCCTTCATACTGGGTAGCTTTCCTAGGGCTTCAGTAATAAACTTATGGTGAGAAAAGAAACTATCAGAAATATTTTTCTTTTTTGTCGCTTCGATCTGACTAGAGGTTTGTATTGTTCTTTGTATATGAGCGACTATGGCAACTAAGGGAATAGATAGTGATAAAACACCTATAGGAAATTTAAATAATTCCAAGAAATTGCTATAGCCTTCAGGTGTTAGATTAAAAATTATTGATGGATTAAACCACAACGGAAAGCATAGTATTAGTGCACAGAATACAGGTATACCTAGTGCTAACCTAAAGGGCCACTGCTGAGTTAGACTACCATCCGAAAACTCTAAAAATTTCATTGTGCCTCTCATTGAATAACTTTTATTTTAAATTAAATTCATGGAGCTTGCTAAGTTATAAATTGAGTTTTAATATAAAAGTTATTTTAAACATGTAACAATTATTTTTGCTATTATTTTTATATCTGTCAACAAGCATTCAAATGTTCGATTTCCACCTTCGACAATAATGCGAGCATTTGGAAGACGGGTTAATGTCCTGATAAGAACCTCGCCATCGATGCTCACAATCCATTTCCCATCACGAATTTCACTGAAATTTCTATCACAGATAAACTCAACGTTTCCCTCCACAACGACAAAGGGACTAACTAAATTCTTTGGAAGAAAATCTTTATCAAATACATAAGAACCATCGTTCAGTAATTTACCGTTAGTCAGTACTTGTTTAGGAAGCTCAGAGGTGATGTCTTTTTGTGAACTCCTGATGTCACCTTGACCATTTGTTAGCCAATTAAGTGAGACGCCAGTTTCAAGAGCGCACTGGATCACCCACTCAGCAGGAAATGAGTCACGCATATATCTCGTTGCTAACGTGCTTTTTGAAACTCCTAGATGGTCACATAAGGCTTGTCTGGTCTTGAAACCATACGCTTCAACCATACGCCCAATGGCACCGCGGCCACCTTTCTCCAAATTCATGGTCACTCCAAGTGAACTTTTTACTTAACGATTTCATGATGCGATCGTATGTTTCTGGTGTTCACAAAAAGCAAACGATCAGTGTTCATCCTGATTAATCATGACTAAACGGGGAATGTTGCACCATGAGACCTAACATTTCAATAACTCTGACCACACCCCACGTAACTATCGAAAGATACAGCGAACTCACAGGGTTATCTATCGACACTATCAACGACATGCTCGCCGACGGAAGGCTTGTTCGTCATCGTTTACGTAAGGATAAAAAGCGTGAAAAAGTGATGATCAACATCGCAGCTATGACTGTTGATGCCCTTTCTGATTGCAACGTGACTATCAACTAGTTCCATTTTGAGACTCCACGGAGCAACTGACTATGTTTGACTATTGCATATCAAAACATCCCCATTTCAATGAAGCCTGCCGGACCTTCGCGCTGCGCCACAACATGGCGAAGCTGGCAGAACGTGCCGGTATGAACGTTCAGACCCTGCGTAATAAGCTCAACCCGGAGCAACCGCATCAGCTCACCGCTCCAGACATATGGCTGCTGACCGATCTCACTGAGGACTCAACGCTGGTTGATGGGTTTCTGGCGCAGATTCATTGCTTGCCATGCGTGCCGACCAATGAAGTCGCACGAGAGAAAATTCCTCAGTATGTCCTGAAAGCCACTGCAGAAATCGGTCGTGTCGCTGCGAGTGCGGTTTCTGGTGTCCAGCTAAATGCGACCACCCGCCGCCAGGTTGTTGAAAGCGTCAATTCAGTTACTCGCTTGATGGCTTTAACCGCTATTTCGCTGCAGGCGCGTTTACAGGCCAACCCTGCAATGGCAAGTGTCGTCGATACCGTGACGGGTCTAGGCTCTTCTTTTGGGCTGAGCTGAGGTGATTATGCTGAATGACGAACCTTCATTCGCATCACTGCTGGTTAGGCAAAGCCCGGCAATGCATTACGGTCACGGCTGGATTCACTTACCTGACGGAAAAAAGTGGCATCCGTGTATTGAACTGTCTCCCCGGCAGCAGGCTGTCCGGGGTATAGGTAAAAAGAGATTGCTACAACGTCTAAGTATTAACGTGGCAGGCATCCTGCAAACCAGGCGAAAAGCTTTTCCTGGAAGCTGAGTTTAGTGTCATCAGGCAGACCACATGCAATAGCAGCTCTTTTGTAGGCTGGATTTAACAAAGAACCGAAAGGTGCGGAATCAGAGTGATGCAGCGTTTTCAATTTTTGTGCGATCAGTTCCGGGGTCAGTTCATCCCCAGCATAAAGCAATTCCCCGTACTGGCGGCTTTGTACGGTAGCACGCTCGGAAATAATTGCGGGTTGCCACACAAGTTGAATTGTTGCGATTACAACAACGGGCAAAGCGAACAACCATTCCAATCCTGTATCGGCAAATACTGCAGTACCGCTAATAAGCTGGATAGCTGTCATCAATTTGTCAGCCCTACCGTGAAGCGTTGCCGTCATTGCCTCAAGGTAATAGCAGTAATGCAACTGGAAATATTCGGAGCTTTGTTTAGTCATGCCGGATTCCTATTTTTTATCTTGCCCCGGTTCTGGCTTAGGTGCAGGGGCAGGACGAGGCAATACATGGAAGTTGTCAGAGTCTGACATCAGATTTCTCCTTCGAGGGGTAGATGATTGTTGGCACAAATAGTCTACCACCAAGGCACGCGCCGGGCGTGTGAAAAAATTCCCGGCACAACTTTAAATAGGTATATGTACGACGAGATAGGAGGGGATAATGGCTATTGATGGCTCGGCGGCAACTGTTCCACTAAGCCCCGGCAAACGCCTGGACGGACTGAACCATATTGCAGAACTACGTGCAAAAGTGTTCGGCCTGAATATTGAGTCGGAGCTTGAAAGGTTTATTGAAGATATGCGCAACCAAAGGGATGTTAACAATAAACAGAATGAGAGGGCACTGGCAGCCATATTTTATATGGCAAAAATTCCAGCAGAACGTCATAGCGTCAATATTAGTGATCTGACTACTGACGAAAAGCGGGAACTGATTAAAGCAATGAATCATTTTCGTGCAGTGGTGAGCTTATTTCCAAAACGGCTAACCATGCCGAATTAATCCACAACAGAAATTAATGGCGTAAACCCGCCGGGCATTCCTTTGCCCAAATTCAGGAGACATAACTATGCGAAATATTGAAACACGTATCACCAAGACCGGACCAGATGATGCAGGCCTCAATCTGCTGCTAACTGAGGCGCGTATAGATGAGCGCAAGGATCGTGCTTTAGCCGTTTCAATCCGAATGGAAGCGTTGGCGATTCATATTCTGCAGAAGGAAATGAACGGGGTGGAGGCAGCAGAGCTACTGCGCCGCGAAGCTGCGCGCTGTGAAGCGGAATCTAGGGGGGACTGGCACTGATGGCTGATTCAATGGATCTCGTACAACAGCGCGTTGAAGAAGAACGTCAGCGCCATATCCAAACTGCTCGCAGCCGAAAGACTGGGGCTTCTTCTCTGGAGTGTGAGTGTTGCGGAATCGTCATCCCGGAACAGCGCCGTGCTGCAGTGCCGGGCTGTGATCTCTGCGTCACCTGTCAGGAAATAGCAGAGCTGAAAGGGATGCACTACACCCGAGGTGCTTTGTGAGCTTCGGAGTCTTCCAGTGATGTCTGAGCTACTAAAAGATAAAGGCGGTCCGACTGTGACCGCCGTGGCCTTTCCATGGAATACCCCAAAAAAAGCGGTTAACCCGTATCTGGAACCGGCGGACGTTGCGCCGGTGTCTGCACTTTCAAACCTGATCACTCTGTACGCTGCGGATAACGAGCAGGAGCAACTGCGCCGTGAGGTGTTGAGTGATGAGGTTTGGGAACGCTATTTCTTTAATGAATCCCGTGATCCTGTCCAGCGTGAAATAGAGCAGGATCAGCTAATTAGCCATGCCAAAATGGCCCGCGAACAGCAGCGCGTTAATCCCGATTTAGTGATTATTGCCGATGTAAGCGCCATGCCTGCCCATATCAGCAAGCCTCTGCTGGAGCGGATTAAATACTTCCATAGCCTGGGCAAGGCTAAAGCTTACTCCCGCTATCTGCGCGAAACAATCAGGCCTTGTCTTGAGCGGCTGGAGCGCGTGCGTGACAGCCAGGTGTCTGCGTCTTTCCGGTTCATGGCGAGCCAGGACGGGCTGGAGGGGCTGCTGGTACTGCTTGAAATGAATCAGGAGCAGGTCAAGCGCCTTTCCACGCTGGTTGCGGCACATATGAGCATGTGTCTTGATGCGGCTTGCGGTGATCTGTTTGTCAGTGACGATGTTAAACCAGAAGAAATCCGCCAGGCATGGGAAAGGGTTGCTGCAGAAGCCATGCGCCTTGAGGTCATCCCGCCTGCCTTTGAGAGGTTGCGCCGCAAAAAGCGCCGCCGCAAGCCGGTGCCTTATGAACTTATCCCACCGTCGCTGGCGCGCATGCTGTGCGCGGACTGGTGGTATCGCAAATTGTGGCAGATGCGCTGCGAGTGGCGGGAGGAGCAGCTGCGCGCCGTCTGCCTGGTCAACAAGAAAGCGTCCCCGTATGTCAGCTATGAAGCCGTGATACACAAACGCGAGCAGCGTCGCAAATCGTTGGAGTTCTTCCGCTCGCATGAACTGGTCAACGAAGACGGTGACACGCTGGATATGGAAGATGTGGTGAACGCCAGCAACAGCAACCCGGCGCACCGCCGTAATGAAATGATGGCCTGTGTTAAAGGGCTGGAGCTGATCGCGGAAATGCGTGGAGACTGCGCAGTGTTCTATACCATCACCTGCCCGTCACGCTTCCACGCAACCCTCAACAACGGCAGACCTAATCCGAAATGGACCAGCGCCACGGTCCGGCAGAGCAGTGACTATCTGGTTGATACATTCGCCGCTTTCCGCAAGGCCATGCACAAAGCCGGGCTGCGCTGGTACGGCGTCCGCGTTGCAGAGCCACATCATGATGGCACCGTGCACTGGCATCTGCTGTGTTTTATGCGCAAAAAAGACCGCCGCTCCATCACTGCGCTGCTGCGTAAGTTTTCCATACGTGAAGACCGCGAGGAGCTGGGCAACAATACGGGACCGCGTTTTAAGTCTGAGCTAATCAACCCGCGTAAGGGGACGCCGACCAGCTACATTGCCAAATACATCAGTAAGAATATCGACGGGCGTGGGCTGGCTAAAGAGATCAGCAAAGAAACAGGCCGGTCACTGCGTGACAGCGCCGAGCACGTCACCGCCTGGGCGTCGCTGCACCGAGTTCAGCAGTTCCGTTTCTTTGGTATTCCGGGGCGTCAGGCATATCGCGAGTTGCGCTTGCTGGCTGGTCAGGTCGCGAGAGCGCAGGGCGAGCACAAAGTGGGTGCGCCGGTACTGAATAACCCGCGTCTGGATGCGGTGCTGGCAGCAGCTGATGCGGGCTGCTTTGCTACCTACATCATGAAGCAGGGCGGTGTACTGGTTCCCCGCAAACATCACCTTGTCCGCACGGCTTATGAGCTTAACGACGAACCGAGCGCCTACGGCGATCACGGTATCCGTATCTATGGCATCTGGTCCCCGATTGTAGAGGGCAAGATTTGCACGCACGCGATGAAGTGGAAAAAGGTTCGTAAGGCCGTTGACGTTCAGGAGGCGACAGCCGACCAGGGCGCTTGCGCCCCTTGGACTCGTGGCAATAACTGTCCCCCTGTTGAAAATTTGAACCAATCAGGTGGCGAATTACCTTTAACCAGTGAGCTGGAGGCGCTGCCTGATCTCCATAATTTGAGCGCTAAGGAACGCCGGGAGCTGACTGCCCGGTTGAGGCTGGTAAAACCAAAGCGTCGAAAAGGGTACAAGCAGGAAATTAACGGTCATCAGCGCCAGCAGCTCGACGCTGAGCTGAGGTCCAGAGGCTTTGATGCGAGTGAAACAGAGGTGGATCTGCTTCTGCGTGGCGGCAGCATTCCATCTGGAGCCGGGCTGCGCCTGTTTTACCAGAATCAACGTCTGCAGGAGGATGACAAGTGGCGGCAGTGGTATTCGTGAGTATCGTCCGAAAAGTGCAGAATCGTGACCTCCACATGACTGACTGAAAGCTAAAAAAGCATTTTACAATCAGAAATTTCTTCTATACTGTATATATATACAGTTATTTATGCAGTAGTATCGATAGGAGGGAAGATGCAGGACTATTTCTTGGAGTCGTTAAAGCTCCAGCGCATTGATTTTTTTATCAAGCTTGTAGCGGCTAGTGAGTGTGACGATGAAGAAAAGCAGCTGGCTATCCAGTGGGTTTCTGAGTTGACGGATGAGCTGATGGCAAAGATTCGTGCTCATGAATACGGCCGCTCCATGGATCTTCCCAGTTAGTAGCAGGAACGTTGCTGGCGTGAGAACTTGATTCTGACGTCAGCAAGGTTGAACAACGATATAAATGATATATTCTCTCAGTAGCTGCTCTTTTAACTATCAATAGTTAGGATAGAGGGCATTGATGAATGGTTTCCAGTTAACATCTCTTTCTCTAATCGTTTTTTATTACCTCTTTATAATTAATCGCCTTTTTCCATTATTGTGTGTAATTCAATGTGGTTCATAATTTCTTTCACATGATAGCGAAAGAATGTATGAACATGATATATATTATGTAATGTCTGCCGCAGATAATCCTAACTTAATTAGTGTAATTGTAATTCCTTATGAACTAATATAACTTAGTGTAATAGGAGATATTATGCCTTACATAGTTAAAAGTGTAACTCATGCCGCACGTGGACTTCGCCTCCCTAGCCATATGGGAATTACAAGTGAAGGAAGAGTATTTGTAAGTGAATTTGGAGGAGGCTGTATTCATGAAGTAACGTCACTGCGCGGGGACCAAGTTTCGGGAAAATCACTAGTGCTAGACTCACTTGTGAATCCTAGTGGAATTCATCCGCTAAGTGATGGAACGCTAATAGTTGCAGACTCAGGTCGTGGTGAAATAAAAGAAATTTCATTAAGTCGAAGCTCTGCTGCCGCATCTGTTACGACAATTGCTAGTCAGCACTCTAATCCATACGGTGTTTTTGAACATCAGAAAGAACTCTATACTACATTTTCTAATAATAGGATGGCAGGTATTAGTAGAATAGTGAAAGGCAGGAGCTTTGATAAGGCAGATATATTTGTTTCAAATTTCCCTGTTGTTGTTCAATCTGAGCCTTATCCACATTTGGCTGGGTGTGGGGGGAGTTGGGGAGGCTCTGGTGGTGGTTCGGGTATATTTTTTTCTCACTACGCCCTTGGCGCTATATTTGATGTAACAAAGGGTGGGACATATGAGGATTTTAGAGAACAAAGATTCGCTTGGGCTCTCACTGGTCCTCTTGGCATTATTTTCGATCCAATCGATGGCGATCTGTACGTCGTTGAAAAAGGTTCTGGTGTAATAAAACGAATTGAAAAACAAGGTGGGTATAGCCGCTTTGCAACCCCGCTAATCGCTGGTTTCCAAGAACCAAGCTGTATAAGATTCCTACCAGATGGCTCAGCTGCTTACGTCTGTGACCGAGCTTGGGGGACTGTATTTAGGCTTGAGCTTCAGCATATCAGTGCCTAGACTGCATTACCAACGTGGGACATTATGTGCTCTGGAGTATGCAAACATGGCTGCTATCTTCGCGAAATTTAACTAGATACTTGAACAACTGTACGCACCGAGCTGGTCTGTAATGGCAAGCAGCAGTCATTGCATGACTATGCCGCATGAATCCGCATGATCGTTTGAGGATCGTTTTAGCTAAGGCCCGCTAGGAATGGCGGGCTTTTGCTTATGTCATGCAGGCGCATGATAACCACTACATAATGCGGGCAGGCGTGGCGGGGATACGAGCGCGCGCCAATAAGGATAACGTAAAGCTAGTGAAAGTTTTTTAGTAATGGCATATTATGGACTAAATTGAATAATGGGATGAAGAATAATGCGGCATTATATTGAAAACATTTTGTTTAAAAGAAATGACGAACCTTACAACCTGAAACTTGAAGGTAAAAATTTAATAATTGCAGGCAATAATGGCTCAGGTAAAACTAAATTAATTGAGAGGATATATTCATTTATAGAAACGTCAGTTAAATCGCATAATCCTTATACTATAGAACAAACTAAAATTGATTTGGAAAATTACGAACGTAATGTAAAAATGACTAATAAAGGTCAAGGGAATTATAATCATTTTGTAACGGAAACAGAAAAATTAAAAGTTAGGTTAAATGAATTTAGTGAATTCAATATCACTTTTAATGATTTAATTGATTTCAGAATATCAGCAAGAGAAAAAAAATCCATTGTTAGATTATTTCCGGCAATAAGAGAGGCAAAGATAAAAAATGATGGTAAAATTAGTAGCCTTGAACTTCTTTTGAGTGAATATGATACAGCTCAGAAAAATAATTCAAAAATTGATGCGGGGATGTATTTTGAAAGATATATAGTCACGCTGTGGAATTACGCACTTGTCAGTAAAGGTGTAGGCAAAGATGATGACCATGAGAGAATTTTCAATATTATAGAAAGTATAAATAATGATCTAAAATCACTTTTTGAAGATGACTCCATCAGAATGGATTTTGATTTTGATAAATTAAAGATTTTTCTTTTGCAAGAAAATAAAGAACCATTTGGGTTAGACCAATTATCCTCCGGTTTTTCATCAATTCTCTCTATTTATACCGATTTATTAATTAAAGCTGAGTTGGATAAAATCAATAAGCATGAAATGAAAGGAATAGTCCTTATTGACGAAATTGATGCGCATCTTCACGTTACTTTACAAAAGAAAGTGTTTAGTTTTTTTGCATCTTCATTTCCAAATATGCAGTTTATCGTATCAACACATTCCCCTTTTGTAATTCAGTCAGTATCTGATGCTATTGTATTTAATCTTTCTACATTAGATGCAATGGGTGATTTATCATTGTACTCATACAGTTCAATAATTAAAGGTATGTTGGGAGAGGATATTTCATCTGATAAATTGAACTCAATGGTCAAAGAGTTGATGGTGTTGGCGGAAGATAATTGCTTTAATGATAGGTTTAACTTTATTATTGATTCTCTACAGAAACATAATGATTTTCTTGATAAAACATCGAAAGCTGCCCTCATGCTCGCTAAAAGCAAATATCTAGATTATATCGAGGGGGAACAAGATGTTTAATGTTATTAGAAGTGTCCCCGCACCTCAATGTTTATCGAGAGGTGTATATAATCATAGAACTGTCGTTGATGCGTTGGTAACTATTTTTCATGGAAAATGCTATCTCTGTGAACAAAATGAACTTATGGATCCTGAAATAGAACATTTCATTCCACATCGAGATGATGATAATCTTAAATATAGCTGGAACAATCTGTTTTGGGCCTGTAGTCGATGCAATAGTATCAAAAGTGATACCCATGAGAATTTGGTTGATTGCACAAAGACTGATTTCGATGTTTTCAACGAGATTGTACATTTAGCAGGGAATGCAATAACTAATGGTGTCCAAGTATATCCGCGAAGAAAAAGAGCTAGTAGAAAAGTATTAAACACTGTTGAGTTGCTTGATAAATGTTTCAACTCTTCAAGTACTGGTTTAAGAGGAATTACAAAAGTAAATCTTATGGAGAAGTTACACGAAGAATTGTATTACTTTACTGGTTTGAGGATAAAGCTCGTTAGTGCTCGAAGTACTGAGGTTGAAATTCAAGAGGCTAAGGATAAATTAAGGCCGATGTGTGATGTATCCTATCAATTTTCTGTTTTTTGGCGTTGGCATATTTTAACTGATTTAAGATTAATGAAAAAATTTCCAGGCATTAGGGCAGAGTTGCAGTTTTAAATGATTGGGCCCTTTGAGGCCCAGTACAATAAATATTTATCCTATATTATAACTCCGGAACTGAACTACTAAACCACCTAGCCAGTCATTCAACTCTAACAAGCGTTCTTGCAGTGGTATAAGTTCATTCCGAACAAAAACCTTACTAGCCTTCTCCACATCCCCAAACCCCCCCACATTATTCGGCATAATTCCCATCATCTGCGGCGGCACTCGATGTGCCGCCATCATGTCATCGCGGCTCACGTTCTTGATATTCAGAAACTCATCCTTTGCCGCAACTTCTGACAGCGGAATGATTTGGTTACCGTCTTTTTTCCCGTTGGGTGAGTACATAAAGAGGTTGCGGAAGTTGCCGGGTCCCTTTGCGCTTTTCATGGCTTGGCGGATGTTGTTCACGTCCTCCTGATTCTGCGCCGCATCGGTCATGTACATGATGAAACCCGCATGACTGCCGTTGATGTAATACTTGCGGCGGAACAGCGTGGCGGACTCGTTCAGCAGGGCGGACGGGATAGCGGACAGGTACTCCGGCAGACCGTAAATCTCTTGGTTCAGATCTGGTTCCATCAGGTGAAAGATGCTGCCTTTGGTAAACTCGTAGGGCTGCGTGGTCATGCCGTATTGCACAAACCAGTAGGTATCCAGATCCACGCCGCGGCGGGTGTATTTCGCCAGCGATGGCTCCAGCGACAGAATACCGCCGAGCCGGTTGGTACGCTTCTCCAGATAGGCGTTACCGAATACCAGATAGTCCTGCACAAAGCGGCTGAACGCCTGCTGGCTCAGGAGTGGATGCGGGATAAATGTGCTGGTCAGAATGTTGCGTTTGACGGCAATCGGCGAGCTGTGATGCACGGCGGCACGATAGGTTCGCGCCAGCCCGTCAAAGCTGACCGGCGGTTCATACCAGCGATCCATCTGCACACACTCCACATAATCCAGCAGCTCGCGGCGGTCCAGTACCGGAATGGGATCGCCAAAGCTGAATGCCTCTGCAGATACACCGCTTTTGTGTTGTACGTTGTGCTCAGCGGCAGCGCGGTTTTTCTTACGTTTGCTCATCAAAAAATCTCCACAATATTGCTGGTATTGGCGGATTCGCCCTGCAGCGGTTCGTTAAACAGTGCGTGCATCGTTGCCCAGGCCAAATCTGCGTGGCTGGCTTCTTCGCTGCGGCTGGCTTCGTAGGTTGGGCGGTTGCCGCTGGCTGTAGTGGCCCGGCGGATAGCCATAAAGGACTGCGCAATGTCGGTGTGCCCGGCGTCAAACTCCAGACGGCGGTGGCTGATAATGTCGTACGCCTTGAGTACCAGGGCGTTTTTGACGTTGGGGTTGTAGACAAACTCCCGCACGGCAGGAAAGAACGCTTTTACGTTCTCATAAACACCGTGCCCGACGCCGGTCGAGTCGATGCCGATATAAGTCACGTTGTACTGCTGCGTCAGCTTTTTGATGGCATCAGCCTGGGCGCGGAAGTCCATCCCGCGCCACTGATGACGCTCCAGAATGCGGAACTTGCCGCCAGGTACAGTGGGTGGCGCCATAACCACGCAGCCTGCGCTGTCACCGTTCTGCGTACCTTTCGCCGGGTCGTAACCGATCCAGACTTCCCGCCAGCCAAACGGGCGCAGCGCCAGTGCCTGGAAATCGGTCCAGACTTCCCAGCTGTCCACCATGCACGCCTGCAGCTCGCTGAGCGGGAATACTGACGCCAGATCGTCAATAAATTCGCACATAAGAAGGTTCTGGTATTCGTCCGGGCTGTACTCCATGCGCAGCTGGTCGAGGTCGAACAGGTTACAGCCACCGCGCACCGCATCCTCCACGGTGACGATCTGGCGGTACTGTCCGTCAGGGCAGAGCAGGCCGCGCGCAAGGTTGCTGTGGGTCAGGTCAATATCCACCTTGTCCGCTTTGGCGCGGCCTCGGTTAAACAGCGCACCGGACCAGAACGGATACGCACTGTGGGTCAGGCTGGACGGCGTGGAAAAGTAGGTTTGTCGCCATTTCTTGTGAATGGCCATCCCGGAGGCAACCTTGCGCAGCTCCTGGAATTTCGGTATCCAGAAATATTCATCAAGGTACAGGTTGCCGTGGTAGCTTTGCGCCGTACGGGCGTTGGTGCCGAGGAAGTACAATGCAGCGCCATTGGGTAGCACCATGGGATCGCCTTTCAGCTCCACCTCAACTTCTTTGGCAAAGTCGATGATGTACTGCTTAAACACGTGCGCCTGTGCCTTACTGGCAGAAAGGAAAATCTGGTTGCGTCCGGTCAGCAGAGCGTCAATCAATGCTTCACGGGCAAAATAAAACGTGGCACCAATCTGGCGTGACTTGAGCAGATTGCGGATGCGGTTTGTTTTTCCTGCTTCAAACCAGTGACGCTGATAGTCGAACATAGAGGCGTGGAAGATTTCTTCCAGCTTTTCGATCTGTTCGTCGGTGAAAACGTTCTTTTCCGGCTGCCTGCGCGGACCTTTGTTACGGTTGGCTACTTTCGGGTTTAAATCTGCTTCGTTCCCGCCGTCGTTAAATTTGCCGATCCGGGCGTGGCGCTCTGACTGGCGCGCCAACAGGTCAATTTCCTTGAAGTCTTTCCCTTCTTTCTGCTCCTTCATGATGAGCTGGCAGTAACGTGCGGCGGTGGTGAGCTGCATCTGATCCAGCGGCCCATAGTCGCCCCACTTGTCGCGTTTTTTCCAGCTGTGAACGGTTGCAACTTTTTCGCCCAGCATTTCAGCAATGCGGGCTACGCTGTATCCCTGAAAGTACAGCAGCATGGCCTGCCGACGGGGATCGAGGTCTGCGGGGGTCAGTGTCGTGTTCATGGCCCAAACATACGGCCTTGGATGGAGGCTTTCCCCGGCTGCGGTTTGTGTGGTTTACCGTACAAATACAGCGCGTTGTCTCACTCCCCCCATCACCGCAAACATAAGACTCCAGTAAGTTATTTCTAACGGAGCACGGCTCATGACAGTGAAAGCAAAGCGTTTCCGTATCGGGGTGGAAGGTGCCACCACTGACGGGCGCGAGATCCAGCGTGAATGGCTGGAACAGATGGCTGCCAGCTACAACCCGACGGTCTATACCGCGCTGATTAACCTTGAGCACATCAAGTCTTATTCCCCGGACAGTGCCTTCAACCGTTACGGCAAAGTGACGGCGCTGGTTGCGGAAGAAATCCAGGACGGTCCGCTGGCGGGCAAGATGGCACTTTACGCCGATGTTGAGCCGACGGACTCCCTGGTGGCACTGGTGAAAAAAGGCCAGAAGCTGTTTACCTCCATGGAGGTCAGCCCGAAGTTTGCTGACACCGGTAAAGCCTATCTTGTGGGACTGGCTGCAACAGATGATCCGGCAAGTCTCGGCACCGAAATGCTGGCATTCAGCGCCAGTGCCGCACATAACCCGCTGGCAAACCGTAAGCAGAATCCTGAAAACCTTTTTACCGCTGCCGAAGAAACGCAGATCGAACTGGAAGAAGCCCAGGACGAAAAGCCGTCCCTCTTTGCCCGCGTCACCGCGCTGTTCACCAAAAAAGAACAGACCGACGATGCGCGCTTCTCTGATGTGCATAAAGCCGTGGAGCTGATCGCTACTGAGCAGCAGCTCCTGAGCGAGCGCACTGACAAATCCCTGTCCGATCAGGACCAGCGCCTTTCTGAGCTGGAGTCCTCCCTGCAGAAACAGCAGACCGCCTTTGCCGAGTTACAGCAGCAGCTGAGCCGTGAAGACAGCCGCAAGGATTACCGCCAGCGCGCGCCGGGCGGTGACGCACCGGCAGGCACCCTGACCAATTGCTGATGGAGCATAAAACCCGATGAAAAAGAAAACCCGCTTTGCCTTTAACGCTTACCTGCAGCAACTGGCGCGCCTGAACGGTGTGGAGGTTGAAGAACTCTCCAGCAAGTTTACCGTGGAGCCGTCCGTGCAGCAGACGCTGGAAGACCAGATCCAGCAGTCCGCCGCTTTCCTGACGCTGATTAACATCACGCCGGTCACTGAGCAGTCAGGGCAGTTGCTGGGGCTGGGCGTTGGCAGCACCATTGCCGGAACCACCGATACCACCACCAAAGAGCGCGAGCCTACCGATCCGACGCTGATGGAAGACGTGGAATACAAATGCGAACAGACCAACTTTGATACGGTGCTGACCTACGCAAAACTGGACCTGTGGGCCAAGTTCCAGGACTTCCAGGTGCGTATCCGCAACGCCATCGTCAAGCGTCAGGCGCTGGACCGCATCATGATCGGCTTCAACGGCGTGATGCGTGCCAAAACGTCCAACCGTGCTGAAAACCCGCTGCTGCAGGACGTCAATAAAGGCTGGCTGCAGAAAATCCGTGAAGACGCGCCGGATCATGTCATGGGTAGCAAAACCGCAGAAGACGGCACCACTACGGCGGAGCCGGTAAAAGTAGGTCCGGGAGGTAAGTATCTAAATCTTGACGCGGTGGTGATGGATACCGTCAATGAGCTGATCGATGTGGAGTATCAGGATGATGACGAGCTGGTTGTCGTCTGCGGTCGTGAACTGCTGTCCGACAAGTATTTCCCGCTGGTCAACAAAGAGCAGGACAACAGCGAGAAAATCGCCGCCGATCTGATCATCAGCCAGAAACGCATGGGCGGCCTGCAGGCTGTGCGCGCGCCTTTCTTCCCGGCGAATGCCCTGCTGATCATCCGTCTGGATAACCTGTCGATCTACTGGCAGGAAGACACCCGCCGCCGTTCTGTTATCGATAACCCGAAACGTGACCGGATTGAAAACTTTGAATCCGTCAACGAGGCGTATGTGGTCGAGGACTACCGCTGCGCGGCGCTGGTTGAAAACATCGAAATCGGTGATTTCACCCCGCCTGCAGTAGAAACAGGAAACGGAGAGTAACGCATGAGCCTGAGTCCCGCACGGCAACACCGCCTGCGCATTCAGGCCGAACAGGCCGCCCGTGAGGGCGGCAGTGTTCGCCATGCGTCGGGTTATGACCTGATGCTGCTGCAGCTGGCAGAAGACCGCCGCCGCCTCAAGGGCGTTCAGTCCACGGTGAAAAAGGCGGAAATCAAGGTGGAACTGCTGCCGAAATATTCCGCCTGGGCGGAGGGCGTGCTAGCTGCCGGAGGTGCGCAGCAGGATGACGTGCTGATGTACGTGATGCTGTGGCGTATCGACGCCGGTGATTTTGCCGGTGCGCTGGAAATCGGACGCCATGCATTGCTCCATGGCTGGGTGATGCCGCTGGGCAACCGTAACGTGCAGACCGTGCTGGCAGAAGAAATGGCAGACGCGGCGCAAAGCGCTCTGCTTGCCGCTGCCGGTTTTGATGCTGATCTGCTGCTGCAGACGCTGGACCTGACCACCGATCTTGATATGCCGGACCAGTCGCGGGCGCGCCTGCATAAAGCCATCGGCGCTGTACTGAGCGAAAGCAACCCGGCGTCTGCCCTGAATCACCTTACCCATGCGCTGCAGCTTGATCCCCGCTGCGGTGTGAAAAAAGAAAAGCAGCAGCTGGAGCGCAGACTGCGCAATGACAGCCGCTAACGAACGTGCCCCGCGCACGGGCGGCACGGGATGGCGAAAGGCACTGCCACATCAAAATTCCGTCCACCGCCCACTTATTCAGGAGAAAGCCGCATGAAGTTTGTTGCGCCCGAACAGGCACCGGAGCAGGCGGAGGTCATCAAAAATACGCCGTTCTGGCCTGATGTGGACCTGTCGGAATTTCGCAGTGTGATGCGAACTGACGGCACGGTGACGCAGCCGCGTTTAAAGCAGGTTGTGCTGACGGCTATTTCTGAGGTTAACGCTGAGCTGTACGACTTCCGCAACCGCCAGCAGTTGCTGGGCTACCGGGCACTGGCTGAGGTTCCGGCGGACATGCTGGATGGTAAAAGCGAGCGTATCCGGCACTACCATAACGCCGTTTTTTGCTGGACGCGCGCTGTGCTCAATGAGCGTTATCAGGACTATGACGCCACGGCATCAGGTGTGAAACGGGGGGAGGAGCTGGCGGAGGCCAGCGGCGATCTGTGGCGTGATGCCCGCTGGGCCATCAGCCGGGTGCAGGATGCGCCGCACTGTACGGTGGAGCTTATCTGATGAAAGTGCGTGCGCATCAGTATGACACGGTGGACGCGCTTTGCTGGCGTCATTACGGGCGTACGCAGGGGGTCACTGAGCAGGTTCTGAAGGCAAATCCGGGCTGGCAGAGTACGGCCCATTTTTACCGCACGGGCTGCAGGTGGAACTGCCGGACATTACGGCGTCAACCACGGGGCAGACCGTCCAGCTATGGGACTGAATTATGACGCTTGAACGAATCAGCGCCTTTATTACTTACTGCATCGCCGTGCTGCTGGCATGGCTGGGCGATCTGTCACTCAAGGATGCATCAACGGTTGGAGGCGTACTGATTGGTGTGCTGATGCTGGCTATCAACTGGTACTACAAACACCAGTCTTTCAGGTTGCTGCGCGATGGCAAAATTTCACGGGGGGAATATGAATCCTTCAATCGTTAAGCGCTGTCTTGTCGGGGCTGTGCTGGCTATCGCCGCCACGCTGCCCGGTTTTCAGTCGCTCAAAACTTCCGTTGAGGGGCTGAAACTGATCGCCGATTACGAGGGATGCCGCCTGCAGCCTTATCAGTGCAGCGCGGGCGTCTGGACTGACGGGATCGGTAATACGTCCGGTGTGGTGCCGGGGAAAGCTATCACGGAACGGCAGGCGGCGCAGGGGTTAATAAACAATGTACTACTGACTGAAAAAAGGCTGGATGCCTGCCTGACGGTTAAGCCCCCGCAGCATGTCTACGATGCGCTGGTGAGTATTGGTTTCAATGTGGGGACCGGCACGATCTGCAGGTCAACCATGGTGTCATATATCAATCGCCAGCAGTGGTGGCAGGCATGCAACCAGCTACCGCGCTGGATTTACGTTAACGGTGTGAAAAATAAAGGTCTGGAGAACCGCCGCGCGCGGGAAATGGCCTGGTGCTTAAAAGGAACTGGAGCGTGACACGCGCATTGGTAGTAGGGCTGGCGCTGGCTATTGCGGCGCTGGGCTGGCAGTCGTGGCGGCTTAACAATGCCAGTCACATCATTGAGACGCAGGGCACGGCGCTGAAAAACAAAACGCAGGAACTGACGAAGAAAAACAGTCAGTTGATCGGCCTGTCCATTCTGACCGAAACCAACAGCCGGGAGCAGACTCGGCTTTATGCGGCAGCGGAACAGACCACCGCACTGTTGCGAGGCCGCCAGCGCCGGATCGAGGAACTGAAACGTGAAAACGAGGATTTGCGCCGCTGGGCTGACACTCCTTTGCCTGCTGACATTATCAGGCTGCGTGAACGTCCGGCCCTTGCCGGAGGTGCAGCTTACCGTGAATGGCTGTCCCAGAGTGACGCAGTGCCGCCTGGAAAGGTCAGCGCCGCGCAGTAACGGTGATCTGAATGCGGCGCTGGATGAAACAGAGGCCGCCTGGGCGGTCTGTGCTGACAAAGTCGACACGATAGTTGCGTGTCAGGAGCGAAACAGTGAACAAACCGCAGTCCCTGCGCAGCGCCCTGAATAAAGCAGTGGCGTATGTCCGCAACAACCCGGATAAGCTGCACCTTTTCGTTGATAACGGCTCACTGGTGGCAACCGGTGCCAGCTCTATGTCATGGGAATACCGCTACACCCTGAACGTTGTGATCGAGGATTTCAGCGGCGACCAGAATCTGCTGATGGCTCCCGTGTTGCTGTGGCTCAGCGAAAATCAGGCGGACGCCATCAACAACCCGGAGCTGCGCGAAAAACTGTTCACCTTTGAAGTGGATATTCTGCGCAATGATGTATGCGATATCAGTCTGAATCTGCAATTGACGGAGCGTGTACTGGTCAGCACTGACGGCGGTATATCAATGGTCGAAGCTGAGCCGGAACCCGACGAGCCAGAAGAAATGTGGACGGTGAAACGTGGATAACCTGCATAAAGTGGATGAGTGGCTGACAGCGCTGTTGGCGAATCTGGAGCCTGCTGCACGCAACCGTATGATGCGCGAACTGGCGCAGGAATTACGCCGGAACCAGCAAAACAATATTCGGCTGCAGCGTAATCCTGATGGCAGCGGATACGAGCCGCGAAAAGTTACGGCCCGAACCAAAAAGGGGCGCATCAAACGCCAGATGTTTTCGAAGCTGCGCACGGCGAAATACCTGAAAACTGCAGCCAGCGCGGACTCAGCCAGCGTGCAGTTTGAGGGGAAGGTGCAGCGGATGGCGCGGGTGCATCACTATGGTCTACGAGATCGGGTCAACCGTAATGGCGTTAGCGTTAAATATGCGAAACGACAGTTACTTGGTCTGTTTACTATTGAGCATGAAATTATTAAAGATTGCATTATAAAACTTCTCGCCCCTTAGTTTTTATTGTCGTTTTAAAGTGGTTTTCTATTTTTTCAACTAATAAAGTGATGCTGCTGATAAAATTCTTGGTTTCATTTTCGGTTGGTTCATGAGATGTATGTGCGATTTTATCTCGGAGTTCTTTTCTGTTTTTGCTTGCTATTTGCCATTCAAGTTTCGCTATTTCAGGAATGGAGGCATTGAAACAGTATTTAAAGAGCTTTTTGCACCTGTCATCGAACTTCCAATTGTCACTTAGTAATTTTTTAGTTTCTTCCTCGTTATGTCCCTTCGTAGTTAAAGCATCTAGCAGAAGTTTAAGAACATAACTT
The DNA here is from genome assembly GCF_030332645.1 of Citrobacter sp. Cpo091. Lineage (NCBI taxonomy): Bacteria > Pseudomonadati > Pseudomonadota > Gammaproteobacteria > Enterobacterales > Enterobacteriaceae > Citrobacter > Citrobacter sp. Cpo091. Next base: position 31,823 of record NZ_JAOWHL010000034.1, on the reverse strand, counting down.
TCAAGTCCTGCCGAAGCCTCGATTACAGCAGATCTTAATGCACCTTTATGCATAAGGTTTGTTGCTCTTAGTATTAACAATTCTGGATGTTCATTAAAGTGTCCTATCATTAACTTGTTTTTAAAATGTTCTACAAGTTCTTCGTTGTGGTTAAACCAACTACTTCTCATCAACGGTGGGATCAATCCAACCATAGGTGCAGCACTTACCTTGTTACCATTGTAATAATGTTCTTGAAGAACACCATTTGTAAAGCCAGAGCCAACTTGATAAAGAGATATTTCATCGGCAAAGGGATCTTTAAACATAACTCTATAATGTTTTATAAAGTGATTTATTATACCTATGCATTCTTCACATTGTGTTGGTGGAAATATTGTTCGGGCAGTTTTTTTAATTCGTTCAAGTTCTATTTTATTATCAACTTCTGTCTGGCTTATAGAAGCTAAGAATTTCTCAGCATCTTCTTCTGATGGAATGCTATCTGTTGTTCTTATTTGGCTTCGTACCGAGTTTATGAATTCATCTCTAGATATTTCATCAAGAGTTTCACATTCATAAGTGCTAGCCAGAGTAACGATTGTCCGGCATTTCATAATGCCTCTACCTGCTATGAGGTTCGGTTGTAGTTGTTCTCGGGTGCCTATAAGAAGAGTTTGAGGGAAGAGTGCTGCATCAACGTATAGTGCGTAAAAGTCATTGTTTACAGTTATATGCAAAAGGGTGTCTTCGAATAAAAAATCATACACTCCATCAGGAATGTTAAGTACATAAGGCAATTCGACCAAGTAACGAGCGGAAAAAATCATTTAATTCATCTCCTTATGAGTATCTGATTGTATCAATAACAATACAGTGCCACAAAGATGATAAAAAATCCTGCTTTGTCATCATACGAAGATGAACGCACAACTCACAGAAATCATGCGCCTTATCACCAATCTGATCCGCACCGGCATCGTGACCGAAGTGGATCGGAAGAAATGGCTGTGCCGGGTGAAAGTGGGCGAGCTTGAAACCAACTGGATTAACTGGCTGACGCTGCGCGCCGGTGGTGCCCGTACATGGTGGTGTCCGTCGCCGGATGAGCAGGTGGTGGTGCTGAGTATGGGTGGCAATCTGGAAACCGCATTTGTGCTGCCTGCCATCTACTCGAATCAGTTTCCGCCGCCGTCGGATTCCGTGGACGGCTGCGTGACGGAGTACCCGGACGGGGGATGGTTTGAGTATGAACCCGCCACCGGACGATGGTATGTCAGGGGCATCAAATCCATGGTGATCGAGGCATCAGACAGCGTCACCTACAAAACCAGTGAGTTTGTGGTGGAGGCTGACACCACGCGCATTAACAGCGAGGTGGTGATCAATGGTGGCGTCACTCAAGGCGGTGGCGCGATGATTTCCTGCGGGATCGTAGTTGATGACCATGAGCATACTGGTGTTCTGAAAGGCGGCGACAACACGGGGGGACCGGTATGACGTTGTATATCGGTATGAGCAGGAATGACGGGCAGGCCATTGTAGATACAGACCATCTGCGCCAGTCGGTGCGGGATATTCTGCTGACGCCGCAGGGCAGCCGTCTTGCCCGCCGGGAATATGGCTCCCTGCTGTCTGCCCTGATTGACCAGCCGCAGAACCCGGCGCTGCGCCTGCAGATTATGTCTGCGGTCTATGTGGCGCTGAACCGCTGGGAACCGCGCATTACGCTGGACTCCATCACTATCAACGGTAATTTTGACGGCTCTATGGCGGTTGAACTTACCGGACACGGCAATAACGGCGCACCGGTTTCCCTTTCCGTATCAACAGGAGCAGACAATGGCAGTCATTGACCTTTCCCGGCTACCGCCGCCGCAGATTGTGGACGTGCCGGACTTTGAGGCATTGCTGGCAGAACGCAAGGCCGCCTTTGTGGCTCTCCATCCGGCTGATGAACAGGAAGCCGTTATGCGCACGTTAGCGCTGGAGTCAGAACCCGTCACCAAACTGCTGCAGGAAAATACTTACCGAGAAATCCTGCTGCGCCAGCGTATTAATGAGGCTGCGCAGGCGGTCATGGTGGCCTATTCCATGGGAAATGACCTTGAACAACTGGCAGGTAACTGCAACGTGAAGCGCCTGACGGTAGTCCCTGCCGATAATGACGCGGTGCCGCCGGTCGCCGCAGTGATGGAAAGTGATGAAGCATTACGCCAGCGCATTCCTGCAGCATTTGAGGGGTTGTCCGTTGCAGGACCGACGGGAGCCTATGAGTTCCACGCCAGAAGTGCCGACGGGCGCGTGGCTGATGCCAGCGCAACCAGTCCTGCACCGGCTGAGGTGGTGCTTACCGTACTGAGCCGTGAGGGTGATGGTACGGCAGGGGCTGACCTGCTGGCAGTGGTTGAACAGGCGCTTAACAGTGAAAAGGTTCGCCCGGTGGCAGACCGCCTGACGGTGCGCAGCGCTGAAATTATTCCGTACAGCGTGGACGCAACGATCTTCCTGTATCCGGGGCCGGAGGCTGAGCCGGTGATGGCGGCGGCAAAAGCCAGCCTGCAGAAATACATCGCCAGTCAGACGCGGCTGGGCCGTGATATCCGCCGCAGCGCTATTTATGCCGCGCTGCACGTTGAGGGTGTCCAGCGTGTGGAGCTGGCGTCCCCGATGGATGATGTGGTGCTGGATAAGACGCAGGCAGCGTCCTGTACGGAATGGAGTGTAACCAACGGGGGCACGGATGAATAGCCTGCTGCCGCCCGGTTCGTCGCCGCTTGAGCGCCGACTGGCGCAAAGCTGCAGCGGAGTTTCCGATCTGCAGGTGCCGCTGCGTGATTTGTGGAATCCGTCAACGTGTCCGGTCAGGTTTCTGCCGTATCTGGCGTGGGCGTTTTCTGTTGACCGCTGGGACGAAAGCTGGACGGAGAGCGTTAAGCGTCGGGTGGTGCAGGATGCTTTCTATATCCATCAGCACAAGGGGACAACCAGCGCCGTACGGCGCGTGGTGGAGCCGTTTGGCTTTCTGATCCGCATCATTGAGTGGTGGCAGACAGGCGAAACGGCGGGGACGTTTCGCCTGGACATTGGCGTGCAGGATCAGGGCATAACAGAAGAAATCTATCTGGAGCTGGAGCGCCTCATCGGTGACGCCAAACCGTGCAGCCGCCATCTGATCGGCATGTCCATCAACCTGCAGACCAGCGGGTCGTATTTTGTGGGCGCAGCCACCTACACCGGCGAAGAAATCACGATCTACCCGTATATCAACGAAACCATTATTTCCGGCGGCACCGCTTATGAGGGCGGAGCGGTCCATGTTATCGACACGATGAGAGTGAACCCATGAGCGCAAAATTTTACACCCTGCTGACGGATATCGGCGCGGCGAAACTGGCAAGCGCCGCCGCGCTCGGTGTCCCGTTGAAAATTACCCATATGGCGGTGGGTAGCGGTGGCGGTGTGCTGCCCACACCGAACGCGCAACAGACCGCATTAGTGGCTGAGGAGCGCCGCGGAGCGCTGAATATGCTGTATATCGACCCGCAGAACAGCAGCCAGATTATTGCTGAGCAGGTGATCCCGGAAAATGAGGGCGGGTGGTGGATCCGTGAAGTCGGCCTGTTTGATGAAACCGGCGCACTGATTGCTGTGGGAAACTGCCCGGAGAGCTACAAGCCGAAACTGGCGGAGGGCAGCGGACGCACGCAGACCGTGCGTATGGTACTGATTACCAGCAGCACCGATAACGTCACACTGAAAATTGACGCTGCTGTGGTTCTGGCAACCCGCAAATATGTGGATGACAAGGTGCTGGAGCTTAAGGTGTATGTGGATGACCTGATGGCAAAGCATCTTGCTGCTGTTGATCCTCATTCGCAGTATGCACCAAAAGACAGTCCGACACTCACCGGCACGCCAAAAGCGCCGACGGCGGCGGCAGGCAATAATTCCACACAGCTTGCAAACACGGCCTTTGTGCAGGCTGCTATTCTTGCCCTGATTGGTGGGGCACCTGCAACGCTGGATACGCTGAAAGAAATCGCAGCAGCTATCAATAATGACCCGAATTTTGGTACCACCATTAACAATGCTCTGGCACTGAAAGCACCGCTGGCAAGTCCGGCCCTGAGTGGAGCGCCCACGGCTCCCACTGCAGCTCAGTCGACGAACAATACGCAGATTGCGACTACAGCATTTGTGAAAGCCGCCCTTGCTGGGTTGGTTGGTTCGTCACCAGCGGCGCTTGATACACTGAATGAACTGGCTGCTGCGCTGGGGAATGATCCTAACTTTGCGACAACAGTGATGAACGCGCTGGCGGGAAAACAGCCACTTGATGCCACGCTGACAAATCTCAGTGGGAAAAGCATTTCAGGGCTTCTCGAATACCTCCAATTGGGAGAAGCCGCTAAACGGGATGTTGGCACGGGTACACACCAGATCCCTGATATGTCCGCATTTGATGCCCAGTTGTCACTTAGTGGCTATGCCAAAGAACCTTCTGGCTTAATCCGGCAATGGGTTGGCGGGAATACTGGTGGGCTGGTCGCGGGGGAAGCAAAAGTGATTGAACTCCCTTTCCCGTTCCCTTCCGGCATTCTTGCCGTAGTGCCTTATACAGGCGCACTGGCTCCCGGCTTTATTGCTGGCGTGGGGGTTAAATGGACCGGGAAAAATCAGATCACGCTTTATAACTCATCAATGACAAACGCAATTGCCGATTATGGATTTATCGCGTACGGGAGATAAAACTATGGATAAAACATGTAATTACGCTTATAGCCCGACCAGTAATCTATTTTATCCTGTTGCTTTGCGGGCGGATTATGAAAAGGCGTCATCATGGCCTGGCGATCCTGTCGGTGTAAGTGACGAAATTTATTTTGAATATTCAGGAATACCGCCAGAGGGGAAAATAAGACGCTCCGATGCTAACGGTATACCTTTCTGGATTGATGCGCCATCAAAGAGCAAAGAGGACCTTATCGCCGAAGCGGAAAAATTTAGACAGGTGCTTATTGCTCAGGCCAATGATTACATGAACAGTAAGCAGTGGCCCGGTAAAGCAGCGATCGGCAGGCTGAAGGGTGACGAGCTGGCGCAGTACAACTTGTGGCTGGATTATCTTGATATACTGGATGTAATGACTATCTCTGATGTGGACGCTATCAGTTGGCCTGCGCCTCCGGAATATTAATACATCCCCCGCATCTGCGGGGGCTTCTAAATTTTGCTGCTGTGTTTTTAATGCGGAAAGTAAATAGGGGTTCAACAGTATATCTACATTCGTTGAATCGGATTTTTTCATTCGTAGGGGCTTTTAATATCGAGAATGTTATTTGTTTCTTCCGCAAAGTGAATGAAAGTTGAGGCCACTAAACATTTCTCAGTTTTAGATCTATGCTCCTTAAATATCCCTACGACACGGAGTGTCAACGCTTCAGTATGAATATTCTGCATTATTTGTAACACCGGTGCACCACTCATTCCTTCCAGTAATGGTACTGATGAGAAAGTGCTGGCAGGTTCTGTCCTTACAGGCGTTCCTTTCCCTTGCCTTGAATCGAATGGGAAATGAAGTTCTTCATTTAGAGTGTTGTATTCAAAATGATGGTGCACGAAATTAAATCGCTGCAAGCCTTTGCCTGGTCTGTCTTTATGGATTTTGTTTTTCGATGAGGGGAAACCAGAAATTATCATGGAAGAAGTGGGGATGAGATCAGTTCGGGGGCTATCGGTGAAAAATATAAAACCTTTTTCAGAGGTAAGCATTTCCTTTGGGAGTTCAATGAAGGCATAGTCTTGTTCGGAATTGAAAAAAACAGAAACTTTCTCAAAAGGATATACTTTATCTTCAACTCTAAAATATCGGCTATCAAGGTCTTTTAAATCATCAATGACGTGACTTGCTGTAACTATAAAAGGATTGCCACCTAATAGCATCAGAAAGCCACTGCCCATTGTAAGTGTTTCTTTTCTGCTATTTGGTTTTGGCGCATGGAATGAGACAAAAGCTCTTTCCCATTTTTCTGTAAGTTGTGATGCAAGGTTATCATCTATACCGTAAGGGTATAATTCTAATATAGATGGATAAGGATAATTGAAGGAAGGGATTAGCATGTGGGCTCCTGTATGTAAATGTGATTAATACTTACCTGAGTCTGATTGTACCGTCAATGGCACAATGTCAACTGGATGATGTAAAGCATCAATAAGGCCAATGTATCTCAGTAATATAACTGGAGATATCTTTATGGCTCAGGATTACCACCACGGGGTGCGCGTTGTTGAAATCAACGAGGGCACCCGACCCATTACCACAGTGAGCACCGCCATCGTGGGCATGGTCTGCACCGGCGATGATGCTGATGCGTCCATGTTTCCCCTTAATAAGCCGGTCCTGCTGACCGATGTGCTGACCGCCAGCGGCAAGGCGGGAGAATCCGGCACACTGGCCCGTTCACTCGACGCGATTGCGGACCAGGCAAAACCCGTGACTGTTGTCGTGCGCGTGGCGCAGGGCGAAACCGAAGCGGAAACAACCTCCAGCATCGTCGGTGGCGTAACCGCTGACGGTAAAAAAACGGGCATGAAAGCGCTGTTGTCGGCGCAGTCGCAGCTGGGCGTCAAGCCGCGCATTCTCGGTGTGCCGGGGCATGACACGCAGGCCGTTGCCACGGAACTGCTGAGCGTGGCGCAGAGCCTGCGCGGGTTTGCCTACCTGTCCGCCTATGGCTGCAAAACGGTAGAAGAAGCCATTGCCTACCGCGACAATTTCAGCCAGCGCGAGGGGATGCTGATCTGGCCTGATTTCATCAATTTTGACACGGTACTTAAGGCGGACGCGACGGCTTACGCCTCTGCCTGTGCGCTGGGCCTGCGTGCCAAAATCGACGAGCAGACCGGCTGGCACAAAACCCTGTCCAACGTGGGCGTAAACGGTGTCACCGGTATTTCTGCTGATGTGTTCTGGGACCTGCAGGATCCGGCAACGGATGCGGGGCTGCTGAACCAGAGCGACGTCACCACGCTGATTCGTAAAGACGGCTTCCGCTTCTGGGGTTCCCGCTGCCTCAGCGACGATCCGCTGTTTGCCTTTGAGAACTACACCCGTACGGCGCAGGTGCTGGCTGACACTATCGCAGAAGCGCACATGTGGGCGGTGGATAAACCACTGAATCCATCGCTGGCCCGCGACATTATCGAAGGTGTCCGCGCGAAGTTACGGAGCCTGGTGAATCAGGGATATCTCATTGGTGCTGACTGCTGGCTGGATGAGTCGGTGAACGATAAAGACTCCCTGAAAGCAGGGAAGCTCACTATCGACTACGACTACACGCCGGTGCCACCGCTGGAAAACCTGATGCTGCGCCAGCGCATCACCGATCAGTACCTGATGGATTTTGCCAGCAAGGTCAGCGCATAAGGGGGCTACATGGCTTTACCACGTAAGTTAAAACACCTGAACCTGTTCAATGATGGGAACAACTGGCAGGGGATCGTTGAGTCACTGACCCTACCGAAATTCACCCGCAAGTTTGAGAAGTATCGCGGCGGCGGTATGCCGGGCGCGGTGGATGTGGATATGGGGCTGGATGATGGCGCACTGGACACGGAATTTTCAATTGGCGGCACCGAACTGCTGTTATTCAAGCAGATGGGTAAAGCCACGGTTGACGGCATCCAGCTGCGTTTCACAGGCTCTATTCAGCGTGATGATACCGGCGAAGTGCAGGCCGTGGAGCTGGTCGTGCGCGGGCGTCACAAAGAGGTGGATTCCGGCGAGTGGAAAACCGGCGAGAGCAGCAGCACCAAAGTCAGCAGCACCAACAGTTATGCGAAGCTGACAATCAACGGCGAGGTGCTCTATGAGGTGGATGTGGTCAACATGATTGAAATCGTTGACGGCGTGGACCTGATGGAAGCACACCGTAACGCCCTTGGCCTCTGATTTGACTCAATGGCGCAGTCAGCCGCGCCAGTACGCTATTAACAGGAAATGAACATGAGCGACAAACAAACTGAAAAAACCGTGCAACTGGATACCCCGATCATTCGTGGTAAAACCCAAATCACCGAAATTGTGCTGCGTAAGCCTCATTCCGGTGCGCTGCGTGGCACACGGTTGCAGGCCATCATGGATATGGACGTGGGGGCGATGATGACCGTTATCCCGCGTATCTCAACCCCGACGCTGACCGCACAGGAAATGGCAGAACTGGACCCCGCAGATCTCACCGCGTTGTCGGTTGAGGTAGTAACTTTTTTGTTGAAGAAGTCGGTGCTTGCCGATTTACCGACAGCCTGACGGTAGATGATCTGGTGGCGGATATTGCCACCATCTTTCACTGGTCGCCGTCCATCACTGATGTTATGCCGCTGACTGAGGTGCTGGAGTGGCGGCACAAAGCGATTCAGAGAAGCGGGGCCAGCGATGAGTGACAATAACCTGCGTCTGCAGGTGATTCTGAATGCGGTTGACAAGCTCACCCGCCCATTTCGATCCGCGCAGGCCAGCTCAAAAGAGCTGGCTACTGCTATTCAACAAAGCCGCACCCGATTAAAAGAGCTGGACGGTCAGGCGGGGCGCATTGATGGTTTCCGTAAGGTCCGTGCCCAACTGGAAGGAGCAAGAAGCGACCTTACCGCGGCGCGCCTGAAGGTTACCGAACTGGCTAGCGCGTTTTCTGCTGCCAGCAATCCGACGAAAAAGCAGGCAAAGGAGCTGGAGCAGGCAAAGCGAAAGGCCGGGCAGCTCAAAGAGGCTTTTAATGGGCTGCAGCAATCGGTTCAGCGGCAGCGTGGTGAATTAAGCGCCGCAGGTATCAGTACAAAAAATCTAAGCTCCGCTCAGCGTACGCTGAGGCAGAACGCCGATGAAACCCGCCAGGCACTGGACCGCCAGCAGAAATCCCTGAAACGCCTGGGCGAGCAGCAGGCGAAAGTGAATGCTGCTCGTGAGCAATATTCCCGTCGTCTTGAGGTGCGTGACCGTATTGCCGGAGCCGGAGCCACCACGACGGCTGCGGGGCTGGCAATGGGTGCCCCGGTCATGGCGGCCGTGAAAAGCTATGCCAGCATGGAAGATGCCATGAAAGGCGTGGCAAAACAGGTAAACGGGCTTCGTGACGATAACGGCAACCGTACAAAACAGTTTTATGACATGCAGGATGCCATCAAGGCTGCCAGTGAGCAGCTGCCGATGGAAAATGGCGCTATAGATTATGCCGCGCTGGTTGAGGGGGGCGCGCGCATGGGCGTGACCAACCAGGATGATCCCTTTGAGGACCAGAAACGTGACCTGCTGGCCTTTGCATCCACGGCGGCAAAAGCTGCAACGGCTTTTGAGCTGCCCGCCAATGAGCTGGCGGAAGGGCTGGGAAAAATCGCGCAGCTCTATAAAGTGCCGACGCGCAATATTGAACAACTGGGCGATGCGCTGAACTACCTGGACGATAACGCCATGTCAAAGGGCGGGGACATTATCAACGTCCTGCAGCGTATGGGGGGCGTGGCTGACCGCCTTGACTTCCGAAAGGCCGCGGCGCTGGGTTCAACATTTCTTTCACTTGGGGCTGCCCCGGAAATCGCCGCCAGCGCTTCTAATGCCATGGTGCGTGAGCTGTCCATTGCCACTATGCAAAGTAAACGCTTCTTTGAAGGTATGGATCTGCTGAAACTCAATCCGGAGGAGATTGAAAAGCAGATGACCATCGATGCCATGGGCACCATTCAGCGGGTTCTGGAGAAGGTCAACAATCTGCCGCAGGATAAACGCCTGTCAGCCATGACAATGATTTTTGGCAAAGAGTTTGGCGATGACGCGGCAAAGCTGGCTAACAACCTGCCTGAGCTGCAGCGTCAGCTGAAACTCACATCAGGCAGTAGTGCTAATGGCTCCATGCAGAAAGAATCCGACATTAACAAGGATTCATTGTCTGCGCAGTGGTTGCTGGTTAAGACGGGCGCGCAGAACGCTTTCAGCAGCCTGGGGGAAACGCTGCGCCAGCCGCTGATGGATATTATGGGTATGGTTAAGGGTGTGACCGGGGCGCTGCGTCGCTGGGTTGAGCAGAATCCCATACTGGCTGGCACTCTGATGAAAGTGGCGGCGGCTACGGCGGCTGTCACTGTCGGGCTGGGTACACTTGCCGTGGCAGTGGCTGCTGTGCTGGGGCCGATTGCGGTGATTCGGTTTGGCCTGTCTGTGCTGGGTGTAAAAACATTACCTTCCGTTGCTGCAGCGGTAACACGTACTGGCGGTGCCCTGTCATGGCTGGCAGGTGCGCCACTTTTCCTGTTGCGTCGTGGTATGGCGTCATCCGGTGGCAGTGTCGGGTTGCTGAGTGCCCCGCTTAATTCCCTGCGTCGCTCAGCCGGAATAGCGGGTAATGCACTGAAAACGGTGGCAGGTGCGCCGCTTGCCGTGTTCCGTGCCGGTATGTCAGGCATCCGTAATATTATCGGTATGGTGATGAACCCGCTGGCGGCGTTGCGGGGTGGGCTGACAGCTACCGGTGGCGTATTGCGTTTTCTTGTTTCTGGTCCGCTGGCATTACTTCGCGGCGCGCTGTTTGGTATTTCCGGCATGCTGGGTGCGCTGCTCAGTCCGATAGGGCTGGTTGTGGCTGCGCTGGCTGGTGTGGCGCTGGTTGTGTGGAAATACTGGCAGCCCATCAGTGCATTTCTGGGGGGCGTGGTGGAAGGGTTCAAAGCCGCTGCTGCACCCATCAGCGCCGCCTTTGAGCCGCTCAGACCCGTGTTTCAGTGGATTGGTGACAGGGTGCAGGCCTTGTGGGGCTGGTTCAGTGATTTACTTACGTCGGTTAAATCCACTTCCGAAGAACTGAACAGCGCAGCTGCAATGGGGCGCCGGTTTGGTGAGGCGCTGGCGGAAGGTCTGAATAGGGTGATGCACCCGCTGGAGTCTCTTAAATCCGGTGTGTCATGGCTACTGGAAAAGCTCGGTATTGTCAGTAAGGAGGCGGCAAAGGCGAAACTGCCTGCGCAGGTCACGCAGCAGCAATCCGCCACGGTGAACAGTGACGGCAAAGTGGTGCTGCCGCCAGGCGGGTTTCCGGCTTACGCAGGGATGTACGACACGGGCGGGATCATTCCACGCGGGCAGTTTGGCATTGTTGGAGAAAATGGCCCTGAAATTGTGAACGGACCGGCAAATGTCACCAGCAGACGGCGTACTGCTGCTCTTGCCTCTGTCGTTGCTGGCGTGATGGGGGTAGCTGCGGCACCTGCAGAAGCGGCTCCGCTTCATCCGTTCAGTCTGCCTGCGAGGGCATACCAGACTCAGCCAGTGAAGGCTGACAGCCCGCCGTCAGTTATTCGTTATGAGATAAATGCGCCCATTCATATCGTCGCGCAGCCGGGACAGAGTGCGCAGGATATTGCCCGTGAAGTGGCACGCCAGCTTGACGAGCGGGAACGCAGGGCCAGGGCAAAAGCGCGCAGCAATTTCAGCGATCAGGGGGGGTATGAATCATGATGATGGTGCTGGGTTTATATGTATTTATGTTGCGCACTGTCCCTTATCAGGAGCTGCAGTATCAGCGCAGCTGGCGACATGCAGCCAACAGCCGGGTGAATCGCCGCCCGTCAACGCAGTTTCTTGGTCCGGATAATGATTCACTGACACTGTCCGGGGTTCTGCTGCCGGAAGTGACCGGAGGCAGGCTGTCATTGCTGGCGCTGGAGTTGATGGCAGAGCAGGGCAAAGCCTGGCCTTTGATTGAAGGCAGCGGAACCATTTACGGCATGTTTGTTATTGAAAGTCTGAGCCAGACAAAGACGGAGTTTTTTGCCAGTGGAATGCCCCGGCGCATTGAGTTTACGATCACCCTCAAACGGGTTGATGAGTCGCTGTCTGACATGTTCGGGAGCCTGAGTGACCAGCTTAGCAACCTGCAGGACTCTGCTGCCTCTGCGATTGGGGGGATTAAAAACACGGCTGGAGGATTGCTGCAGTGAACGTTAATTCTGATCTCCTGAACCTGAACAGCAAAAGCCCGGCTTTCAGTATCGTCATTGAAGGTAAGGACGTGACGACCGTGCTGGATACCCGTCTGATGAGTCTGACGCTGACGGATAACCGGGGCTTTGAAGCGGACCAGCTTGATCTGGAGCTGGACGATGCCGACGGGCTGATCGCCCTGCCGCGACGTGGGGCAGTGATTCAGCTGGCGCTGGGCTGGAAAGGCCAGCCGCTTTTCCCTAAAGGGGCTTTTACCGTGGATGAAATTGAACACAGCGGTGCCCCTGACCGACTGACCATCCGGGCGCGTAGTGCAGATTTCCGTGAGACCCTGAATACACGGCGCGAAAAATCATGGCATCAGACAACGGTGGGGGAGGTGGTAAAGGAAATCGCCGCCCGGCATAACCTCAAAGTGGCGCTGGGTAAAGACCTGACGGATAAGGCACTGGATCATCTGGACCAGACCAATGAAAGCGATGCAAGTTTTCTGATGAAACTGGCGAGACAGTATGGGGCGATTGCTTCCGTTAAAGACGGGAATCTGCTGTTTATCCGGCAGGGACAGGGAAGAACGGCAAGCGGCAAGCCGCTGCCGGTTATCACCATCACACGCAAAGCCGGTGACGGTCATCGGTTCACCCTTGCTGATCGTGGTGCCTATACCGGTGTTATTGCCAGCTGGTTGCATACGCGTGAACCCAGGAAAAAAGAGACAACCAGTGTTAAGCGCCGTCGAAAGAAAACCACCACACCCAAAGAGCCGGAAGCAAAACGGGGAGATTATCTGGTGGGAACGGATGAAAACGTGCTGGTTCTTAATCGTACCTATGCCAATCGGAGCAATGCAGAGCGCGCAGCAAAAATGCAGTGGGAACGTCTGCAGCGTGGGGTTGCTTCATTTTCCCTGCAGCTGGCTGAGGGGCGGGCTGATCTCTATACGGAAATGCCGGTGAAGGTGACGGGGTTTAAGCAGCCGATCGATGATGCCGAATGGACCATTACCACCCTGACGCATTCTGTCAGCCCGGATAATGGATTTACAACCAGCATGGAGCTTGAAGTGAAAATAGATGAGTTCGCAATGGAATGATTAGTTCCAAATTGCGAACAATGGTGTATCATTATTGCGAACTGGTTAATAATGAGGGCTGATTATTATGATGAATTGTCCTATGTGCGGGCAGGCTGCACATACCCGAAGCAGCTTCCAGGTTTCCAATGAAACCAAAGAACGCTACAACCAGTGCACTAACATCGAGTGCGGGCATACCTTCGTGACGCATGAGACTTTTGTGCGCTCAGTATGCCGTCCTCAAAAAATCAGCACAGCACCGCCTCATCCAAAGGTTATGCAGGAACAATTTGCTTACTAATACTGACCCGCCGCTGGCGGGTTTTTTACGTCTGGTGTTGCCATAACAAAAGCTCTGTCGCCACTTTGTCGCCATACATGAAGAAGAAGTTATCTAAGTGGTTGATTGGAAGGGGGGTGAATTTCAGGCAACAAAAAACCCATCAACCTTGAACCAAAACGGCGGGGTTGATGGGCTCCACAAATTGGGGACATCAAAGAAAAGCAGTGGCAATAGTTATGACTGACGCCTTGAAGAAAAGTTCTGCTTACCTGCAAAAAATTTTTCAATTAAAGGAAAATTTCAGCGCTAACCAAGGCCAGGCCAGACAATGACGATGAGTGTCCCCGCTAATGTCAGCAGAACGTTGGCAATCGCGTAGGTCCCTGCATAACCTAACGCAGGGATGTTGCTGCGTGCGGTGTCGCTGATGATTTCCATTGCCGGAGCACAGGTACGTGCGCCCATCATGGCACCAAACAGCAGGGCACGGTTCATGCGCAATACGTAAGCACCAAACAAGAAACAGATGACAACCGGAACCAGGCTGACTACCAGACCGGCAATCAACATTTGACCACCGACGGCACCCAGGCCATTACCAATGCCACTGCCTGCGCTTAAACCGACGCCTGCCATGAATACCATCAGGCCAAACTCTTTCACCATATTCAGCGCACCCTGTGGGATATAGCCAAATGTGGGGTGGTTGGCTCGCAGGAAGCCCAGCATGATCCCGGCGAACAGCAGTCCAGCCGCATTCCCAATGCCGAAGCTGAAATTACTGAACTGGAAGGTGATCATCCCGATCATCAGACCGATGATAAAGAAGGCGCAGAAGGCCAGCAGATCGGTCACCTGACTGTGAATTGAAATGAAGCCGATACGATCGGCAATGGTTTTCACGCGACGAGCATCACCGCTGACCTGCAACACATCACCTTTATTGAGTACGACGTTGTCATCAATAGGCATTTCAATCTGGCTACGGATCACGCGGTTCAGGAAACAACCATGGTCGGTTAGTTTCAACTGGGCCAGGCGACGACCTACGGCATTGTGGTTTTTCACCACAATTTCTTCAGTGACGATGCGCATATCGAGCAGATCGCGATCGAACACCTCTTTACCGTTACGGAAGCTGGGATCGAGGCGAGCATGGGCGTCCGGATAACCAACTAAGGCTATCTCATCGCCCATTTGCAACACCGCATCACCATCCGGGTTGGCCAGAATGCCGTTGCGACGGATGCGTTCAATGTAACAACCGGTCTGGCGATAAATACCCAGTTCGCGCAGATTTTTGCCATCGGCCCATGCCACCAGTTCAGGGCCAACGCGATAGGCGCGGATCACCGGGAGATACACTTTACGATTGGCGTCGGTGTCCAGACCTCGTTCACGCGCGATTTGTTGGGCGCTGGTTTGCAGGTCCTGATGCTGGAGTTTCGGCAAATAGCGCGCACCAACAATCAGGCTGACCAGACCAATCAAATAGGTGAGGGCATAACCCAGGCTCAGGTTATCGAGAGCGCTTGAAAGTTGTGTCCCTGTCATTCCTGAATGGCGCAAGGTATCACCCGCGCCGACCAGCACCGGCGTTGAGGTCATCGAGCCAGCCAGCATACCCGCCGTCAGGCCGATATCCCAGCCAAATAGCTTACCCAGCCCCAGCGCGATCAGCATTGCGCTACCGACCATCACCAGGGCAAGCATTAGATAATTTTTCCCATCGCGAAAAAAAATCGAAAAAAAGTTGGGACCGGCTTCGACGCCGACGCAAAAAATAAACAGCATAAAGCCGAGATTTAATGCATCGGTGTTAATACTAAAGTGCTGCTGACCTAATAATAGGGAGACCACTAAAACGCCAATGGAATTACCGAGTTGGACTGAACCCAGACGTAATTTGCCCAGACACAGGCCCAGAGCCAGGACCACAAATAATAACAGGATGTAATTCCCATTTAACAAATCTGCGACGTTTATATTCACGGAGACTAACTTCTTGTTTACTAGTAAGCTATTGAAAGAAATGGCAATTTACGCTAATGTTTTTGCCAGAAATTAAGGGGCGATAGCATCGTACACAGCCCCGAATAATGCAGCATAACAATATATGCGGTTAGTTTAATCTCATTACGTATCAACGGCTATAAGAATCGTGTGGGTGTGTTTTTGGCATGGAATGCCGAGTTACTTTATCTGACTGGACGCCTGCGGGCGAAAAGAGTGTTCGATAGAGAATGTGTCAGGAGGAACGATTGAAACATAAGCAAAGTTGGGCGAGTGCGGTCTGCTGCTTTGTGCTCTTTATTGTGGTGTGTCTTTCATTAACGCTGAACGTGAAAGGGGCATTCAGAGCGGCAGGGCATCCTGAGGTCGGATTGTTGTTTTTTATCTTACCTGGTGCTGCAGCAAGCTTTTTTTCCCATCGTCGGGAAGTGCTCAAACCCCTGCTTGGTGCAATGTTGGCGGCGCCGTGCTGCCTGTTACTGATGCGGTTCGTTTTTATGCCGACGCGTTCATTGTGGCAAGAGCTGGCGTGGTTGTTTAGTGCGGTGTTTTGGTGCGCGCTTGGCGCATTATGTTTTTTATTTATCAGTAGCTTATTCAATCAGCATCAACGGCGGAAAAAGAACTGATGACGCCCTCAAGGTGAGGGCGTAGAAACCGCTATCAGGCGAACAGATTCATGTTCTCTTTTGCCCAAGCTTCAAAATCCGTGCAGCCGCCGATGTGTTTTTGATCGACAAAAATCTGCGGAACGGTTTCAACTGGCTTACCTACCGTCTTTTCCAGATCTGCTTTGGTAATTCCTTCAGCATGGATATCAATGTAGCGGAAGTTAAAATCGTCATGCTCACTGCTTAATTTTTCTGCTAATTCTTTTGCGCGCACGCAATACGGGCACCCTGGGCGACCAAAAATAACGGCAAACATCTCTTTCTCCTCGAACTTATCAGGCCGGATGGCAATACCGGTTATGATGCCGCGATTTGTGACGGATGGAAAGCAGGTTCAGCCTGTTGCTTTGATATCCTCAAGCTATATCTGTTAAACACGGCAAGCCGGAACGTTTTATAATGGAAGCCATTTCGCCGGGAGGCCGCGTATGCGCACAATTGGTGTATTACCCAAAAGCGTATTGATGCTGGAAATAATTGGGATGGTTTTGTTATCGCTGGCGCTGCTATCGCTTAACGATTACCTCACCTTGCCCGCACTGCTTAACAGCCCGTTAGCCTGCGTGGTGATGATATTTCTGGGCGTACTGCTGATGCTCCCTGCTGCGGTGGCGTTGATGTGGCGTGTTGCTCAACTGCTGGCACCGCAACTGATGTCTCGCGCACCCGGTGATTCAACTGATTCAGACAGAGACAAAAGAGATGACTCCAACCATTGATTTACTCCGCAGCCACCGTTCCATTCGCCATTTTACTGATGATGCCATTTCGGATGCACAGCGTGAGGCGATTATTGCCGCCGCTCAGGGAACGTCAAGCTCCAGTTTTCTACAATGCACAACGATCGTTCGCATAACGGATAAATCCCTGCGTGAATCGCTGGCTACCTTATCTGGCGGCCAAAAGCATGTGGCACAGGCCGCTGAGTTCTGGGTGTTTTGCGCTGATTTTAACCGTCATTTGCAGATTTGCCCTGACGCGCAGCTTGGGCTGGCGGAACAACTGCTGCTTGGCGTGGTTGATACTGCAATGATGGCGCAAAATGCGTTGACGGCGGCAGAGTCGCTGGGACTTGGCGGCGTGTTTATTGGCGGTTTGCGTAACAATATTGAGCCGGTCACCGAACTGCTGAAGCTTCCGCAACATGTTCTGCCGCTCTTTGGATTGTGCCTCGGCTGGCCTGCGGATAACCCGGATATCAAGCCGCGCCTGCCCGCGTCGCTTGTGGTGCATGAAAACCAATACCAGCCACTCAACAGTGATGTGTTGGCGCAATATGATGAGCAGCTCGCGCAGTACTATCTGACCCGAGGCAGCAATACCCGCCGCGACACCTGGAGCGATCATATTCGCCGTACCATCATTAAAGAAAGTCGCCCCTTTATCCTGGAATATTTGCATAAACAGGGATGGGCCACGCGCTAAAGATTTTAACCCAGTGTATGATACGCCAGCTTTTACCAGGTCATTCAGAGAGGTGCAGGGTGAAAATTGCCATTTTGTCCCGGGACGGAACGCTCTATTCTTGTAAACGCCTGCGTGAAGCGGCGATGCAGCGCGGTCACCTGGTTGAAGTTATCGATCCCCTTTCTTGCTATATGAACATCAGCCCGGCGGCATCCTCTATTCATTACAAGGGCCGTCAGCTTCCCCATTTCGACGCGGTGATCCCGCGGATTGGTTCCGCGATTACCTTTTATGGGACGGCGGCGCTGCGCCAGTTTGAGATGCTGGGTAGCTATCCGTTGAATGAATCGGTAGCGATTACGCGAGCGCGCGATAAGCTGCGTTCGCTACAACTGCTGGCGCGTCAGGGAATTGATTTACCCATCACCGGAATTGCTCACTCTCCGGACGATACCAGCGACATGATTGACATGGTTGGCGGTGCGCCGTTGGTGGTGAAACTGGTTGAAGGCACCCAGGGGATCGGCGTGGTGCTGGCGGAAACGCGGCAGGCTGCAGAAAGCGTGGTAGATGCCTTTCGTGGGGTGAATGCCCATATCCTGGTTCAGGAATATATCAAAGAAGCGAAGGGTCGCGATATCCGCTGTTTCGTGGTGGGCGATGAAGTAGTGGCCGCCATTGAACGACGGGCTAAAGAGGGCGATTTTCGTTCTAATCTCCATCGCGGTGGTGTGGCGACTATTGCGAGTATCACGCCGCGCGAAAGAGAAATTGCGCTCAAAGCCGCCCGGACGATGGGCCTGGACGTTGCAGGCGTTGATATTCTGCGCGCTGATCGAGGGCCACTGGTCATGGAGGTTAACGCGTCTCCGGGGCTGGAAGGCGTGGAGAAAACCACTGGAATAGACATTGCCGCGAAAATGATTCAGTGGATCGAGCGCCATGCTACTCCTGAATTTTGTCTTAAAATCGGCGGCTAAGCGCAATATCGATTGCGATCGTGGTATGACACGCTCTTTTTGCGTAAGCTGTGCCGGTATTTTTTTCATCAATAGAGGTCGCACATTATTATGACATCACTGGTCGTTCCCACTCTGGATACGTTGCGTCAATGGCTCGACGACCTGGGCATGAGTTTTTTTGAATGCGATACCTGTCAGGCGCTGCACTTGCCACACATGCAGAATTTTGACGGCATCTTTGATGCAAAAGTTGATTTGGTCGATAACGTCATTCTGTTTTCTGCGATGGCGGAAGTCAGGCCTTCTGCATTGCTGCCACTGGCCGCCGATCTGTCTGCGATCAATGCCAGTTCACTGACGGTGAAAGCGTTTCTGGATATGCAGGATGATAATCTGCCAAAGCTGGTGGTTTGCCAGTCTTTATCCGTTACGCCGGGCGTAACGTTTGAGCAGTTTGAATGTTTTGTTCGCCAGAGCGAAGAGCAAATATCGATGGTGATCCTCGAAGCCGGAGCGCATCAGCTGTTATTTAATGCTGAAGAAGATGCGCAAAACAGCACCGCTGAAATTCATTTCCTCCATTAATTCTTCCTGAATCTGGACATATATCGCGCAGCCGCTGCCAGAGCGGTTGCGTATTGCCTGTTTTTATTCTGCATTTAACCTTTCATTAAAGAATTATTCACCTCGATTCAGCGCCTTCCGCTTTATGTCATAGACAATTCCTGCATAAAAAATTGATAAAAGACGTTTTTTAATCTGGGCTATATCCACAATTCCTGGCTAAAGTTATTCTTGCGAAGCTTACCAACGTCATCATTTAAACAGCCCCTTGTGACCTGACCTGTGGCCACAATGTGTGTTGAATGCATCGGCGGATGCCAGCGAGCAACAGCGGCATGAGGAGAGGTCTCTCTTTTCATCGGTGCCGCATGAAAGAATATGCACGTTTCTTGCATATCATTAGAGTGTGACATTTTTGTTCGTTTGTTAACGAACTTTCAGAAGGAAAGAGATTATGACCGCCTTAAATAAAAAATGGTTATCAGGCCTGGTTGCGGGTGCTCTGATGGCCATCTCTGCCGGCACGCTCGCTGCTGAACAAAAAACGCTGCATATATATAACTGGTCTGATTATATCGCCCCGGACACGGTGGCTAATTTTGAAAAAGAGACCGGAATTAAAGTTATCTATGACGTATTTGATTCCAATGAAGTACTGGAAGGTAAGCTCATGGCTGGCAGTACCGGCTTTGACCTTGTCGTTCCTTCTGCCAGCTTCCTTGAGCGTCAACTGACTGCGGGCGTATTCCAGCCGCTGGATAAGAGCAAATTGCCGGGCTGGAAAAATCTTGATCCTGAACTGCTGAAGTTGGTGGGTAAACACGATCCGGACAACAAGTTCGCGATGCCGTATATGTGGGCTACGACCGGTATTGGCTATAACGTGGATAAAGTCAAAGCGGTGCTGGGGCCGGATGCGCCGGTTGATAGCTGGGATTTGATCCTCAAGCCAGAAAATCTGGAAAAACTCAAAAGCTGCGGCGTCTCTTTCCTCGATGCGCCCGAAGAGGTGTTTGCCACGGTGCTGAACTATTTGGGTAAAGACCCAAACAGTACCAAAGCGGATGATTACACCGGGCCAGCAACCGATCTGCTGTTGAAGCTGCGCCCAAATATTCGCTACTTCCACTCTTCGCAATATATCAACGACCTGGCAAACGGTGATACCTGCGTCGCGATTGGCTGGGCAGGGGACGTATGGCAAGCGGCAAACCGTGCGAAAGAAGCGAAAAATGGCGTCAATATCTCCTTCTCAATTCCTAAAGAAGGTGCAATGGCGTTCTTTGACGTATTCGCGATGCCTGCCGATGCGAAAAACAAAGATGAAGCCTATCAGTTCCTCAATTACCTGCTGCGCCCTGATGTGATTGCGCATATCTCCGACCACGTGTTTTATGCCAATGCCAACAAAGAAGCGACGGCTCTGGTCAGCCCTGAAGTTCGTGACAACCCGGGCATTTACCCGCCTGCGGATGTTCGCGCCAAGCTGTTCACACTGAAAGTACAGGATCCGAAGATCGATCGTGTACGTACCCGCGCATGGACGAAGGTAAAAAGCGGGAAATAAACCGATGTTTGGGACATGACCCGGCAGGATTTTTGCCTGCCGGGCAGCGTTGAGCCCGGACACATATAACCCGGCAATACGCACCTTTATGGTGCGTTATTTGCACCGTTTCTTTGTTTTATGCCGGAGAGCACCTGAGTGAATGATGCAACCCCACGCCCACAAGCGAAAATCCGCAAAGCGCTGACCCCGCTGCTTGAAATTCGCAATCTGACCAAGTCATTTGACGGTCAGCACGCCGTTGATGACGTCAATCTTACTATCTACAAAGGTGAAATATTTGCTCTGCTCGGCGCGTCCGGCTGTGGCAAATCGACTCTGCTACGGATGCTGGCGGGATTTGAACTGCCGACTACTGGGCAAATCATGCTTGATGGCGTCGATTTAGCGCATGTCCCGCCTTATCTGCGTCCGATTAATATGATGTTTCAGTCCTATGCTCTGTTTCCGCACATGACTGTCGAGCAGAACATTGCCTTTGGCCTCAAGCAGGACAAACTGCCGAAGGCTGAAATCGCCAGTCGGGTGAATGAGATGCTGGGACTCGTGCATATGCAGGAGTTCGCCAAACGCAAGCCGCATCAGCTTTCTGGCGGCCAGCGTCAGCGTGTGGCACTGGCGCGTAGTCTGGCGAAACGGCCAAAACTGCTGCTGCTGGATGAGCCGATGGGAGCGCTGGATAAAAAACTCCGAGACCGCATGCAACTGGAAGTGGTGGATATCCTTGAACGCGTCGGCGTGACCTGCGTGATGGTGACACACGATCAGGAAGAAGCCATGACGATGGCGGGCCGTATCGCGATCATGAACCGTGGCAAATTTGTCCAGATCGGCGAGCCGGAAGAGATCTACGAGCATCCGACTACGCGCTACAGCGCAGAGTTTATCGGTTCGGTAAACGTTTTTGAGGGACTGCTAAAAGAACGCCAGGAAGATGGTCTGGTGATTGAGTCTCCTGGACTGGTGCATCCGCTGAAAGTGGACGCCGATGCGTCTATTGTCGATAACGTCCCGGTATACGTTGCGCTGCGCCCGGAGAAAATCATGCTCTGCGAAGCCCCTCCGCCAGAGGGTTATAACTTCGCGGTAGGCGAAGTGGTACACATTGCCTATTTGGGCGATTTGTCGGTGTACCACGTACGTTTGAAAAGCGGCCAGATGTTGAGCGCCCAGCTACAAAATGAGCATCGTTATCGCAAGGGATTACCAACCTGGGGTGACGAAGTCCGTTTATGTTGGGATGCGGACAGCTGTGTGGTGTTGACGGTTTAAGGAGCGAAGATGAGTACACTTGAACCTCCGGCACGCGTGGATAAAGCAGGGCGATTCACGCTGTTTATGTCGCGGCTGCAAATGAAGCACGGGCGCAAGCTGGTGATCGCGCTGCCGTATGTGTGGCTGCTGCTCCTGTTTCTGCTGCCTTTTCTGATCGTCTTCAAAATCAGTTTGGCTGAAATGGCGCGCGCTATTCCTCCCTATACGGACCTCGTTTCATGGGCTGACGATCAGTTATCCATCACGCTCAATTTAGGCAATTTTTTGCAATTGACGGACGATCCGCTCTATTTCGATGCCTACATGCAATCGTTACAGGTGGCGGGAATTTCGACAATCTGTTGCCTGCTGCTGGGATACCCGCTGGCATGGGCCGTCGCGCACAGTAAACCCTCAACGCGTAATATTCTGCTGTTGCTGGTGATCCTACCGTCCTGGACCTCGTTTTTAATTCGCGTATATGCCTGGATGGGGATCCTAAAAAACAACGGCGTGCTGAACAACTTCCTGATGTGGCTGGGCGTCATCGACCAACCGTTGACGATTTTGCACACCAATCTGGCGGTCTACATCGGTATTGTTTACGCCTATTTGCCCTTTATGGTGCTGCCGATTTATACCGCGCTGACCCGTATCGATTACTCGCTGGTGGAAGCGGCGCTGGATTTAGGTGCACGGCCGCTTAAGACCTTCTTTAGCGTGATTGTGCCGTTGACCAAGGGTGGGATTATCGCCGGGTCAATGCTGGTATTTATTCCGGCTGTTGGCGAGTTTGTGATCCCGGAACTGTTGGGCGGCCCGGATAGCATCATGATTGGTCGCGTGCTGTGGCAGGAATTTTTCAATAACCGCGACTGGCCGGTGGCTTCTGCTGTCGCCATTATTATGCTGCTGCTACTGATTGTGCCGATCATGTGGTTCCACAAATATCAGCAAAAAAGCGTGGGGGAACACGGATGAATAACTTACCGGTCGTTCGCTCGCCGTGGCGTATTTTTATCCTGGTAGTGGGCTTTACCTTCCTGTACGCGCCGATGCTGATGTTGGTTATCTATTCGTTTAACAGCTCGAAGCTGGTGACGGTCTGGGCGGGGTGGTCAACACGTTGGTATGGCGAGCTTTTTCACGATAGCGCGATGATAAGCGCCGTCGGCATGAGTTTAACGATTGCTGCGGGTGCTGCGACGATGGCGGCAATCCTTGGCACCATCGCCGCCGTGGTCATGGTGCGCTTTGGTCGTTTTCGTGGTTCGAATGGTTTCGCCTTTATGATCACCGCGCCGCTGGTCATGCCGGATGTTATTACCGGTTTGTCGCTGCTGCTGCTGTTTGTTGCGTTGGCTCACGCCATCGGCTGGCCAGCGGATCGCGGCATGCTGACCATATGGCTGGCGCACGTCACTTTCTGTACGGCGTACGTAGCGGTGGTGATTTCTTCACGTTTGCGCGAACTGGATCACTCCATTGAGGAAGCGGCGATGGATCTCGGCGCCACGCCGCTGAAGGTCTTTTTCGTCATCACCCTGCCGATGATTATGCCGGCCGTGATTTCCGGTTGGTTATTAGCCTTCACGCTGTCACTCGATGATCTGGTTATAGCCAGCTTTGTCTCTGGTCCTGGCGCCACAACGTTACCGATGCTGGTGTTCTCCAGCGTACGTATGGGGGTGAACCCGGAGATCAACGCCCTGGCGACGCTGATCCTTGGTGTGGTAGGAATTATCGGATTTATCGCGTGGTATCTGATGGCGCGAACAGAAAAACAACGGATCCGCGATATCCAACGTGCAAGACGCGGCTGAAAAAACTAAAATCTGCCAACCTGTCTATACGGCGCAGCTGTGGTGGCTGCGCCGTTTTCATGGAAGACGACGCGTTGGGATTTTTTAAGAAATCATCCACATCACATGCTCGCTTAAACGTCCCTGCTTTGGTGCAGGTGGCGGCGCTGGCTATTATCATGATCCGCTGTCTCGATCTGTTGATGATTTTTAATACGCTTGGGTTTCGTGGAACCAGTGAGTTTATTCATCGCAGTGTGCAGACCTGGAATTTGACGCTGGTGTTTCTGGGCAGTCTGGTGCTGCTATTTATCGAAATTTACTGCGCATTTTCGCTGGTAAAAGGACGGAACTGGGCGCGCTGGATCTATCTGTTGACCCAGATTATCGCCAGCGTCTATCTGTGGGCGGCTTCGCTGGGCTACGGATATCCCGAACTGTTCAGTATTGCGGGGGAGTCCAGACGCGAAATCCTGCATACTCTGGTAATGCAAAAACTGCCGGATATGCTGGTATTGCTGCTGCTGTTTGTTCCTGCGTCCAGCAGGCGGTTCTTCCGTTTGCAATAACGTGTATAATCTTGGCCCCCGGTTAATTTGTAGGTCTTTGTATGCAGTGCGCACTATATGACGCCGAACGCTGCCGCTCCTGTCAGTGGATAACACAGCCTGTCGCCGATCAACTCTTCGAAAAAACAGCCGATCTGCAGAATCTGCTGGCCGAGTATCCGGTCGGAGAATGGTGCGCGCCGGTCAGTGGTCCGGAAAGCGCGTTTCGTAATAAAGCCAAAATGGTAGTCAGCGGCAGCGTGGAAAAACCGCTTCTGGGAATGCTGCATCGTGACGGTACGCCTGAGGATTTGTGCGACTGTCCGCTCTATCCTGAGTCTTTTGCGCCCGTATTTGCCGCGCTTAAGCCGTTTATCGCTCGGGCGGGGCTGACGCCCTATAACGTGGCGCGCAAACGCGGGGAGCTGAAATATCTGCTGTTAACGGAAAGCCGATACGACGGCGGTATGATGCTGCGTTTTGTCCTGCGTTCTGACGCAAAACTGGCACAACTGCGCGCGGCACTACCCTGGTTGCAGGCACAACTCCCACAGTTAAAAGTGATCACTGCCAATATTCAGCCGGTGCATATGGCGATTATGGAAGGGGAGACAGAAATCTTCCTGACGGAACAACAGGCGCTGGCGGAACGCTTTAACGATGTACCGTTGTGGATCCGCCCGCAGAGTTTCTTCCAGACCAATCCGGTGGTAGCGGGGCAGTTATATGCCACGGCGCGTGACTGGGTGCGTCAGCTTCCGGTTAATCACATGTGGGATTTGTTTTGCGGCGTCGGGGGTTTTGGTCTGCACTGTGCTACACCGCAAATGAAACTGACGGGGATTGAAATCGCGCCAGAAGCGATTACCTGCGCGAAGCAGTCAGCGCAGGAGCTTGGGTTGCAGAATCTGCATTTTCAGGCGCTGGATTCAACCCAGTTTGCTACCGCTCAGGGCGAAGTACCTGACCTGGTGCTGGTGAATCCGCCGCGTCGGGGGATTGGAAAGCCGCTGTGCGATTTTCTCTCTCGCATGGCACCGCGTTATATCGTTTATTCCAGCTGTAATGCGCAAACCATGGCGAAGGATATTCGTGAGTTGCCTGGGTATCGCATTGAACGCGTCCAACTTTTCGATATGTTCCCACACACCGCGCACTATGAAGTGCTAACGCTGCTCAGCCGACAATAACTGCCATGCCTGATGGCGCTTCGCTTATCAGGCCTACGGAGATATGCAAGGCTGTAGGCAGGATGACAAATTAATAAATATTACCGCATTACAATTTTCTGGTGCTCGCGCGAACTTGTAACGTTGATGGTAATTCAATGAATTTATCCGTCGAATTGCCAGCAAGGAGATCAAGTAACGTTTTTCCAGCGCGAGTTCCTGTTTCACTCCATGGGAACTCGACAGCAGTCAGAGAAGGTGAGCAAACTGCGGCAAGAGTACCACCACTCAAGCTTGCCAATGCCAGGGAGTTGGGCACTTTTTGTCCTGCACCGTGGCAGGCCATAATGCAGCCGCAGGCAATTTCATCAGATGTACAAATCAGCGCATCCAGCTCTGGCCAGGTGATACGAATATCTCCCAGCAGGTTTAAACCGGTCGTTATGCCTGCTGGTAGGTGAGAGGTCACCACGCGATGTGGGGAGTGGTTAACCGAGAGCATGGCGCTGTTCCAGCCGCTCAGCACCTGGCGAAACATAATGTTATTGGAGGCGGTGCAGAGCAGGCCGATATTTT
Source organism: Citrobacter sp. Cpo091 (assembly GCF_030332645.1). Lineage (NCBI taxonomy): Bacteria > Pseudomonadati > Pseudomonadota > Gammaproteobacteria > Enterobacterales > Enterobacteriaceae > Citrobacter > Citrobacter sp. Cpo091. The sequence continues at coordinate 5,964 of NZ_JAOWHL010000034.1, read as the reverse complement.
TATATCCGCTATGCGCAAGGGAGGTGACCAGCTTTTTAATGGCCGCAGCGTAGTCAACGCCGATGCTGACCCAGTTAGCATCGCGATTAATGGCACCAATCTCAACCACCGGCACGCCGGTATTACTTATCATCTGCGAACAACTGCTGATGTTATCAATATTGAACTGAACAATCGCCGCCGGGTTATAGGCGAGCATTTGTGCAAAGGCTTTTTCTTCGCTTTGTCCACCCTGGCCGGACTCGATAAACATCATGCTGTAGCCCTGGGTCGCGATCACCGTCTGTAGCGTTTCGGAGACGGCAAGAAATCCAGGGGAGGAAAAAGAAGGCACCACACCCATTACGAGACTGGAGTCAGCAGAGGCGAGGCTGCGGGCCTGCAGGTTTGGCACATAGCCCAACTCGTTCACCGCTGCTTCGATGCGGGTGCGTAGTTCAGGATTCACTTTTTCAGGCATACGTAGTGCGCGCGACACGGTCATCGTGCTAACGCCGACCAGTTTTGCCACTTCGGCGAGCGTAATTTTGCCAGTGTTTTTCCTGCGTTTTTCTCGCGCGCTATCGTTATCGTCCGCTTGTAACGTCTGCACTGATGTCCTCCTTTAGCCTGTCTGGGCTCCCATTGTAAATGATGTTTAGCGTTTTGCGCATTGCCCAACTGCAAAGTAATGATAAGTATGGTTAATGAAGTTAGCGGTAACAAGAATTTTAACATCGCCATCGTGTTAGCGCTAACTTTGCGAGGGAGATCACGGTAAGGCGTGAAGGCATTCCTCTATAGTAGGCTCAATTTCAACGCTATCGGGGTATTTATGATTACGACCTGGTTACCTACAGAAAATATCCAAATTGTGGATTCAGTCTGTGACTGGAAACAGGCCATTACGTTAGCGGCACAACCTTTATTGGATAAAGAGTCGATAACTCAGGCTTATATTAAAGCCATTTTAAATAGCCATCAGGAACTCGGTCCTTATTATATTTTAGCACCTGGTCTGGCGATGCCCCATGCTCGTCCGGAACAGGGTGGGATTAAAAATGGCTTATCGCTTTTGCATATTAAACAAGGCATTTCTTTTGACTCGGAAGATAATGATCCTATTTATGTGGTGATTATGTTATGTGCGATTTCGGGAGATGAGCACATTAATATGATCACAGCCCTTGCGGATATTTTTAGCGATGATGAAAGACTTTCAGCATTGTTAAAAGCATCCTCATTGGAAAAAATTCAAGCCGTTATCAAAGGATAGTGAGGTAAAGATGAAAAAAATTCTGATTGTGTGTGGTAACGGTTTAGGCAGCAGTTTTATCGTTGAAATGAACGTGAAAAAAATCATTAAAGAGCTAAATAAAGAAGCAATTGTTTCACATACTGACCTGACGTCGGCAAAAAGTGAAACTGCAGATATTATTCTTAGCGCTAAAGATATTGCTGAACATCTATCCAGCCATGCTGCACAGGTCTTTGGCTTATCTAATTTACTGGATAACAATAAAATCAAAGAAATTCTTTCCGAGAATCTCTGACTAATTTTTTGCGGCCCTACGGAGTCATTCTATGCTGCAGTTTATTATTCATGATGTATTGGGTACACCAGCAGTACTGGTCGGTCTGTTTTCCATGATCGGTCTATTATTGCAAAAAAAAGCAGTCTCCGAGGTTATTTCCGGAACTCTTAAAACTATAATGGGTTTTGTAATACTAACATCCGGTGCGGCGATTGTTGCCACTACGTTAACAACGTTTAGCCAGTTGTTTGAGTACTCATTCCATATTCAGGGTGTTGTGCCAAATACTGACGCCATGGCGGCGTTGGCGCAGAAAAACTACGGTACCGCGACGGCAATGATCATGGTGCTGGGGATGCTGTTTAACATTGTTCTTGCCCGCATTACACCGCTGAAATACATCTTTCTGACGGGGCACCACACGCTGTATATGGCGGCGATGCTGGCTGTCATTCTCTCCGTCGGCGGCCTGTCACCATTTTGGGTGATACTGGTCGGGGCGGTGATTCTCGGCATCATGATGGTGGTCTCTCCGGCCATTCTGCAGCCGTTCACTCGCAAAATAACCGGTACTGATGATCTGGCACTAGGTCATTTTGGCTCAACTGGCTATCTGCTGTCGGCGCTGGTGGGAAAAGCGGTCGGTAAAGGTAGCCCGTCAATTGAAGAAATGCAGGTGCCGAAATCACTGAATTTCCTGCGGGACTCCTCGGTTGCTATCTCTCTGACGATGATGATCCTGTTTGTAATTCTGGTGCTGGTTGCAGGTAAGGAATTTGTTGAGAGCAGCGTCAGTGGTGGTCAGAACTTTATCATCTTCGCCGTTATCCAGTCGCTGACCTTTGCGGCAGGCGTGTGGATCATCCTTGCGGGTGTACGCATGATTATTGCCGAAATTGTTCCAGCCTTTAAAGGTATCGCCGACAAGTTGGTGAAAGACGCCAAACCGGCGCTCGACTGCCCAACCGTCTTTCCGTTCGCCCCGAATGCCGTAATCGTCGGTTTTCTGTCAAGTTTTGCCGCCGGTCTGGTGAGCATGTTCCTATGCCCTCTGTTTGGTTTAAGCGTCATTGTTCCGGGTTTGGTACCGCACTTCTTCTGCGGCGCGACGGCGGGCGTCTACGGCAACATTTGCGGTGGTCGCCGAGGTGCGGTGGTGGGGGCCTTCGCTCACGGTCTGCTGATTTCGTTTTTGCCTGCAATCTTGCTGCCTCTAATGGGCGACCTTGGTTTTGCATCCACCACTTTTGGTGATGCGGACTTCGGCGTTGTTGGAATCATACTTGGGCATGTCGTTTCATTATTTAACTAATTGATTTTTATGGAGATAAGGTATGGCAGCTAAATTTTCGCCCTCGTTAATGTGTATGGATTTAACGCAGTTCAGAGAACAAATTACGGCAATGAATGGCCGAGCTGATTTTTATCACGTCGATATTATGGACGGTAGCTATGTGAAGAACATTACGCTGTCACCATTCTTTATCGAAAACCTGAAGAAAATTACCGATGTGCCAATTGATGTGCATTTGATGGTGAATCACCCGGAAGATATTATTCCAATGTGTATTGATGCGGGAGCCGATATTATCAGTTTCCATCCGGAAACGGCGAATAACAAAATATTCCGCCTGCTGAACCAGATTAAAGATGCTGGTCGCCAGTGTGGCGTGGTGTTGAATCCGGCAACTCCAGCGGATGCTATTAAAGAGTACGCACATCTGCTGGATAAAGTGACCGTTATGTCGGTTGACCCCGGCTACGCAGGGCAGAAGTTTATTCCGGAATCACTCACCAAAATCAAAGAACTGATTGCGATGCGTGAAAATAAAGGCTACCACTACTTGACTGAGATTGATGGATCCTGCAACGAGAAAACCTTTAATGTGATCTCCCGGTCCGGCGTTGACGTCTATATTGTGGGAACCTCGGGCCTGTTCTCCCTGGCGGATAATGTCAGTGATGCCTGGGATAAAATGGTCGATATCTACCAGCGCGAAGTCGCTGCCTAAAATTACAGCGCGCTCAACCGTATTAAGCCATTACTTAGGGTAAAGAGTCTATTTAACCGATCTGTCTCTTTACTCTCGCTCTTGATTTATTCGGTTGAGGGCGCTGTAACCCTATTATATTAATGAAGGTGAGTTATGAATATTTCAGATGTGCTTAATGCAAAGAACATTAAGCTAAATATGATGGCTAAAACAAAAGAAGAAGCCATTGAAGAATTAACCGACTTATTAGTACTTGATGGAGTTGTCATCAGTAAAAATGATTTTCTAAAAGATGTCTGGCTACGCGAGGAACAAGGCTCCACTGGGTTCGAGAATCATGTTGCGATCCCACATGGGAAATCCTCAGGCGTAGCCCGTACTGCATTGGCTATTGGACGAACCCAACATCAAATACCCTGGGAAACAATGGATGGAAGTGATGTTCGTTGTATTATTTTATTTGCTGTTTGTCTAGTGGATCAAAATGCAACTCATATCCGTTTACTATCACAAGTCTCTGGCTCATTAGCAGATGAAGAAATAATAGAAAAATTGCTGAAAGAAAATGATCCTCAGAAAATCATCGAACTTTTGATCCCTGAAAATGAAGGCATTAACGCTTAATTTAATCAACACCTCAGCCATAACATAGTAAATAATTAAATCCTGGAGAATAGTTATGAATATTGTTGGCGTTACAGCCTGTACTGTAGGTATTGCACATACATATATTGCGCAAAAGAAAATTGAAATAGCTGCGAAAAAAGCAGGGCATAATGTCAAAATTGAAACACAAGGCACTATAGGTATCGAGAATGCCTTAACCGCTGATGAGATCATACAAGCCGACATTGTACTGTTAGCCGCCGATGTTAAGATTTCTGGTGAAGAAAGGTTCGCTGGAAAGAAAGTAGTCAGAGTGCCAACTGAAATGGCAGTTAAATCTCCCAATAAGCTTATTGAAAAACTCAGTGAATTAGTAAATTCATAACTTTTACCTATGCGTATCCTATTTAAATTAAAGGGCGTAATTTATGAATATTAAAGAAGTATGGAAAGCAGCAAACCCTAAGGGTCATCTGCTTACTGCCATCTCATTCTTGATTCCCATTGTTTGTGGTGCTGGATTTATTATTGCAATTGGTATGGGCCTTGGGGGGACGGTTCAGGACACTTTAGTACCGGGTCAATTTGATCTGTGGCAGGCCTTCGCGACTATGGGGGCCAAGGCGCTTGGACTATTACCCGTCGTTATAGCTATCGGGATTTCCGGTTCTATCGCAGGTAAGCCCGGTATTGCCCCTGGTTTTGTCGTTGGTCTGGCGGCTAATGCTATTGGTGCGGGCTTCATTGGTGGCATGATCGGCGGCTACATTTCCGGGTATATTGCTCTCGCTATTATTAAAAATATGAAGGTGCCTGACTGGGCCAGGGGGTTAATGCCCACATTGATTGTGCCATTTTTTGCATCCGTTCTCAGTGCCCTGATTATGGTTTATATCATCGGTACGCCTATTGGTATTTTTACAGACGCTCTGACATCGTTCCTGAGAAGTATGGGAACTTCATCAAATTTACTATTAGGTGCTGTTATAGGAGCGTTGTGTATCGTTGACTTTGGCGGTCCGATAAATAAAACGTGTTTTGCATTTGTCTTAACACTCCAGGCGCAGGGTATAAATGAACCAATTACGGCCCTACAGTTAGTTAACACGGCAACACCTATCGGTTTTGGGCTTGCATTCTTTATTGCCAAACTTCTTCGCAAAAACATTTATAATAACGAAGAAATCGAAATGTTAAAATCGGCTGTTCCTATGGGGGTGGTGAATATTGTTGAAGGATCTATACCCATAGTTATGAATGATATCGTTCGTGGTATTGCTGCTGCAGCAATCGGCGGTGCTTGTGGTGGTGCAATCACCATGGTTTATGGCGCTGATGCAACAGTACCTTTTGGTGGTGTTTTGATGATTCCTACAATGTCACACCCAATGGCTGGTATTATGGCATTGATAGTTAATATATTTGTCACGGCTACTGTCTATGCCGTTATCAAAAAAGATGTTCCTCGGGATGTAATTATAAATAATGATCAAGAAGAGGAAGATATCGATTGGGATGATATTAAAATAAGCTAAGTACGTAATAAAAGTACTCCGTGTATATCGGAAAGCGTTCATCATACAGTGGGGGATTACATCCCCCACTGGCGTGCAACATGCGAAAAAAAAGCCCGTACTTTCGTACGAGCTCTTCTTAAAATATGGCGGTGAGGCGGGGATTGACTCGCTTTGCTCGCCCTTCGGGCAGCCCACTCACTCCGTTCGCGGTCTGTCCAACTGGCTGCGCCAGTAGTCGAACCCCGGTCGGGGCTTCTCATCCCCCCGCAGATGTGCAACATGCGAAAAAAAAGCCCGTACTTGCGTACGAGCTCTTCTTAAAATATGGCGGTG
>NZ_JAOWHL010000033.1:0-80291 GCF_030332645.1 Citrobacter sp. Cpo091 | reverse complement strand
GAAGAGGAGCTCGGCCTGATTGGCCGGGAAGCAAAGCGCACGAAAGTCACGCGCCGCGTCTCGCTGAAATCGCTGTTGCCCCGGCGGAACCTCTGGGCCATCTCGCTGCCCCGCCTGTTTGCGGACCCCACCTGGGCCGCGCTGGGCTTCTGGATGCCCCTCTATCTGGTGACCGTCCGCCATCTGGATCTGAAACAAATTGCCCTCTTCGCCTGGCTGCCGTTCCTCACCGCCGACGCAGGTTGCCTCTTTGCGGGCCTGTTTGCCCAGTGGCTTAACCGGCGCGGGATCACCCTCATCAACGCCAAACGCATCACCTTCACCCTGGCCGCCTGCCTGATGATGCTTATCCCGCTGCTCAACTTTGTCACCACCACCGGGATGGCTATCACCCTCTTCTGCGTCGCCGGGTTCGCCCACCAGTGTGCCTCCATCACGGTGATCAGCATGTCGGCTGAATTCTTCAGCGAGGACGAGGTCGGCACCGTCACCGGCTTTGCCGGGCTGGTCGGCGGCGTGGGGGGATTTATCGGGACGCTGCTGATCGGGATCGCCGTGGCCAGTATCGGCTACAGCCTGGTCTTCGACGTGCTGGGCTTCCTCGATCTTATCGGAGCCGTCCTGCTCTGGACCCTGCTCAGCATTCCCCGTTCCGATCCCCTCCGTGACACTGTCCTTAACCCGGGTCTCTGACCCCACCAGGAGAAAGCATCATGAAACAGTTCAGTCCGTCCGATATCCAGCGCCTGAGACAGGCCAGCCTCGACGATCCACGCATCCTTAACAAAATACGCAAAGACAATGAGGTCGTGCTTAACCACCCCGTTCTGGTCCCCGAAACAGGATGTGCCAGCTGGGAGCTCTTCTACTACTGCCCGAAACATGGCGTCCCGCTTATGTGGGACCGGCTCTCACCGGAAGCCTACCATTGCCCGGTCGATAACGAAGTTCTGACGGGGGAACCGTACCGGGGCGCCTGGTGGCGAAAACTCAACGATCTGAACGCCCGGGCCTGTTATGAACTGGGTATCGCCTGGATGCTGACCGGGGAGAAGGTCTATTTCACGATAGTACGGGATATCCTCATGGCGTACGCGCGCTACTACCCCGGCTATGCCGAGCACGGCGGGATCCCCTATAACGGCCCCGGGAAAATGAATGCCCAGACGCTCTGTGAAGCCCTGTGTCTGTCCGGGTTTGTGAAGGGCTACGATCTCATCTATGACGCACTGGCCCCGGCAGAGCGGACCACCATCGAGCGTGATTTACTCCGGGCATGCGCCGAATTTCTCATCAGTAAGCGCTGGAAGCAACTGCATAACCATGAAGTGCGGATCAACAGTGCGCTGGCTATGACCGGCGCGGTGCTGGATGACCCCCGCTACCTGCAGACCGGCGTCAATGCCGTCTGGGGTCTGCACGACCAGCTCAGGTGTGGGGTCCTCAAAGGCGGCCTGTGGTTTGAAGGGTCCCTGCACTATCACCATTATGCCCTGCAGGGCTTCTTCGAATTTGAGCGCATGGTCCGCTATGCCCACCAGGACTACAGCCTGATGAGCCAGCCGTACTACAGGAAAATGCTCGACCTGCCCATTAAGCTGCTGATGCCGGACGACACCGAGCCCACATTCAATGACTGCATCCCGATGAAAGATACGGTGACCTATCCTGACCTTTACGAGTTTGCCTACGCCTGCTACGGGGAAGACAACTATGCGCGCATGCTCTCCATCATCTATGACAAGGAGCCCCGGACCAGCCTGGGTGCCTTCCTGTACGGCGATCCGCGGCTGCGCATCACAGAGCCGGTCCAGGAGACGGGCAATTATCACGACCCGGATAACGGCATCACCATCTTCCGCAATCCCGATCAGGGTCGGGCGGTGGTCGTCAAGCACACCCCCTACGGGGGCGAGCACGATCACTACGATAAGCCCGGGCTCATTATTTACGACCAGAACGTGGCCATTCTTCCTGACATGGGGACTACCGGTTACGGGGCACCGATGCACTACAGCTACTACAAGAACACGCTCACCCATAACGTCCTGTGCGCAGAAGAGTCCAACCAGCCGCCCGCCAGTCCACAGACACTGAGCTTTACAGAGACGGAAAAGTACGCCGAGGTGACGGTCGAGGTAGACTGGCGTGAGCCCCCGGCCGAGGTACCCTGCCTGACCCGCGTGGAGTGGAACACCCACGCCTACCGGGACATCGTTTATCGCCGGAAGGTGATTGTGTATGAACACATGGTGGTGGATATCACCCGCGTGACCAACCCCCACCGCCGTCAGCTGGATAACATTCTGCACATTGACGGCGAACGGCTGATAACCACCGGAAGCTACCTGCCCCTGCGCGATTATGACGAAAGCGACCCGATGTTTTACTTCAGCGAATGCTTCGTCAGTCCGATGGGCCGGACAGTGAAGGTGCCGTTCCGCACCCTGATGGGGAAAAAAATCCAGATCCACTGCGCCTGCAGTGATCCGAAGGCAGAGCTCCACCAGTTGCAGGGCCCGGCAAACCCGCCCCTGACGTCACTGAGCTACCTGAAAACGCGCTCACGGGCACCGGAGTTCATCAGCGTTCACGTCATTGACCTGCACCCGGAAGAAGACCTGATGCGTAACGTGTTTATTTCGCTGCGGCAAAATACTGTCAATATCGCCTCGGATTTACAGCGGGATATCATCACCCACCCTATCTGATACCTTAAATCGGCGATTATGTCTGACGATACGCTATCTTCCACAACCAGGACATTTGAACACGGAGCGGCTGAATTCAGGAGAACCAGCCTTAGGGCTGGTTTTTTTGATTACCAGTGCCGGAGAGAAAAGGGAAATCGCATCAGTCAGTTATCTGTGCCCTGACATTTAAAATGGATAAGGCTCTTTTACCGCTGCTAAAAGCTCTTACTAACATTGCTGTGTATTAATCAGCGGGGAAATGGTCAAGCTGATACCAGTTTGCAGTATCTGTAGTTAGAAGTGATCAGTAGAAAAATATCAAAATTGATATGGAGTAGCTTTAGAGTACGTCAAAGTCGATTAGGACTTTGACGTTTAATAAGCAGTTACTGCAAATTAAATACATTACGCGATTGTTGATATTTTCGTATCATCAATCCCATTTTCGATAATGTACTTTTAATTCTTTACACCACGTTCTAAGTGTCCTAGCTCGCCTTTCTCTCGTTTTCTGACTTAGTGTTGGAGCGCAAGAATCCAGAAACTCTCTCGCTGTTTCAGGGTTTACATCAGTAATACTCGCGACCTCGCTCCAGGTAACCCACGTCCAACCACAGTGGCTATTTTCAAAGCATTGAGCAGCAATTGAATGCTTTTTATTTATTTCACTTAATACCAACTGTTGCCCAATAGAAGTAATGCTATTAGTATTGGATATTAAACCAAGTATTTTTGCTGCGTCAGAATAGTAAGCTATGTGTCGAGAAGACAAATCTACCGTCTCTTTGTCTAAAAAACCATTCTGCCATACATTATCAACAATGGAATAAATTTTCAGTAAAGTATCAGCCTGAGGAACCTGATGGCTGGTAACATTAAGCTGAGCTAATTTATTTAATTTTTTAATATAAAACTCAGCATCGTTTTTGGTGATCTTTATTATATTTTTGTCACTATGTTTGTTAGTAATGTCTATAATGACATCATTCTCAATGATATGATTGAATAGCTTCTCAAGTGCTTGTGTTGGAACTTTTTCCCTCTTTATCAGTTCACTAACATCTTTTCTATTTTTAATGAGGTCAAACAACTTTAGAAGAATAGGTTCTGCTAATGAGAATTTTTTTGAATTGAAATCCAATATGAACGATCCCGGCTTCCCGGCCACTGGAATTAATTTATCCTGTAACTTGAAGGAGGACAAAAACTCCGTATAAAACTCTTCGATAATGTCAAAACTGGGAAGAGCAGCTCTGAAGTCAATTTTTGCTCTGCTTTTTACAGGTTTGTCTACATGAATAGAATAATCCGCAAAAAGAGCATTGCATTCTTTTATTTCTTTTATTTCCTGATCACTAATAACTTTATTAGTAAAACTAATTTTCAGACCTTTATCAGGCATTTCGATTTTTTCTTTTACATTGCCTATAAAAGTTAGTGTTTGTGAAAAACATGGTTTTTTATAAAATGTATCAACCACATAGAACAATGGCTCTTCTTTTTTCTCTAAAGCATCGAAAATATCAAATTCTTTTGATTCGAATTTTAAAAGTCTATTCTTTGTAATTGAAATAAGTATCCATGACAATTTTTCATCAGACTCGTCTATCCAATAACCGAAGAAATAATCGCCTTTGCCATCGATAAGTGAAAATAATTTCGGGCCATCAAAATAATCATAAATTACGTTGAAAAATAATTCGCCGTGAACATCTGTTTTAGTGAATATTTTTTTCATCTTGGCTCCACCATTTCAACGCATTTGAATAGAGGAGATAGCTCAACACCAGAATATGTCCAAAGTGTATGATGATGTTTTTGCTCAAGTGTTTGCATTATCAAGCCAATTTCTGGTGAAAGATTCGCTTTAGCTATATATCTTTTCATCGTTGCATTTTTAAACCGTCCGATGGTTTCTTTAGCTCCTTCAATGGAGTTTTGTAGAGAAATCCCAAAGGAGCAAATTTTAATCAATTCAGGTCTAGTTAAAACATCATCAAGATCTTTTTGATAGTCGGCTAAGAAGCAATCTTTAGTGGGCTTTCTCTTATTGGTTATTCGAAAGTACTCGCCATTAGCGGCAGCAGCGCCCTCAGGAGGTACTCCCCCAGGAAAACATTCAGGAAATGAGGTTTTCTTATCAATACGATCCGCTAACTTGTTGTTCACCATACTTAACCTAAATCGAAAGAGTCCTTGTCCATACTAATTATAGTCATACGTAAAAACAAACAGAATTGAATAAAATACGATCAAACCGTGCAAAATGCCACAAAATGGCAATGGATAACAAGTTGAATTATAACGCAATAAACTATTTCATGGCATTAGGACTTGTCCTTCGATGCATAACCACGATGCTTTATGCTGTCGCTCTAACGTTGAACACCGATGTCATCCAGAAGACGCTGAGATAACAAGTTTTCGCGAGCCGGTCTTGGGCTCAGCGCGATGTTTAACGGAAGGATTTGGGTACAAAACTACCGCGAGAGCAACCTAGACTGTTATCTCCGGTGATATCGACATGTTTTTTTGCGCACAGATAGCGTACCTTAGCGCCCGGATATTGCTGCAATCCAGTGCAGTAGCTGACCAGTCAACGAGGCCGTGGGCATCATAAGAAGAAAGTAATATATTGAAATAATGCTAATCACTTCTGACTTTGACCATGGTTAAAGCGGTATTACATAGTCCGTATCACTCAGGTAAATCGCACTATGGGCACCAGAGCAGAGAACCCAGAACATGCCGTTGATGATCATACGATGCTCCGCCCATGGGAGCCCGGCTCGCGGTGTTGCAGGTTGAGCGGGTAGTAAAGGCTGGATGAAAGCCCATTCTCCATCATTAAGGTCGTAGCGAGCCATAGCTAATATGTTGTGGAAACAGACTGTTACTATCACTCAGACGATCAAGGGACACTGCAGGGTCTTATCCAAAGCTAATCAGCTTTGATTGCTAGAATTTGTTCAAGCATCCTTAATGCGACTTGATAACTTTTGAAGCTTCATAATGAAAACATCCCAATTATACGAACAAATCGCCCCTAATGATAAATATCCTATTTTTATATTTTTTGTCATATTTATTGTATCAGACTGACCTGTTAAAACAAATATACCACTTTGTAAAAAGCAAAATATCAAAATCCCTATGATGATGGATAAAATAGGAGCCATCAAATATCCCCATATATGATCTATATCTAAAGACTTCTCAATAGCAGAATATCTATGCAATGATATAATCCCCAAAGTTGAGCCACCTAATATAGCACCAAATATTGTAAATAAGGCTAATGGCATCAAACTATCACTAAAGCCAGCTTCAGTGCTATTTATCTCTGGGATAAATGAGTAATCACCTTGATAAGACATTATTAGAAATTTCAATGTTAGTAAAGTGTAAGAAATAACATATGCGAATATCACAAAAGACAAAAAAAACCTACCTAATTTGAACTCTGTGTCTACCTTTTCCATTCCTCACCTCTAAAGATCCATCACGTTAGTATTTAAATAAACCTAATTGGTTTTACTCTAAAAATCAAAGTATCATTGTTATGGGTTTGATTTCGAAAATTAGTTTGCTATCCACGACTCGGCTCTAAAGGTGCTGTAGGAGCGACAGCGGCCATAAGCTTCAGTGGCTATGAGGTTTACCAACTTTATTGCTATTGCTTTGTATACCCCCAGCCTTCCGTACCGTTCATTTTTAGATAGTCTCTGGCTACTCCAATTTCTGCTTCTCTCTCATTGCCGACATTAGTTCAGGGCATTTATCATAACGTCCAAGTTGTACGCACAGCCAAAACGGGTGGTAGCGTTTCTGGCGGATAGCCGGTAAAGAGGCAACAAACCACCCGAAAACCCGCCACAAACGCGTAGAAACATTTTACGCAATACATAACAATGTAGGAAGACGCATGGTTTCTTATTTCATAGCGAAATAGAGACAAATCTATCTAAAAACATGTTACACCTCAGTTGGTTACCATCATACAGAAACGAAATTCAGCCATCAAAAATTTCACAAACCGTCACAATTACCCAATCAGCCTGCTAAGCTGAAGCCATCTGCGTCGGTTTCAGATCAGGCAAAACGCCGCGGGGATCACCCGCTGTTATCGTCACTAACTCTACAGAACGTTTCAGAACCTTCGATTCCAGCAGGGTTTATCAGCCTTCTCTCTGACGAAAAACGATAGCTCGAAAAACAGAAGAATAATTAAGCAACCTTCAGGAGCTTATTAACGATGAGGTGAAATTCACAGATTTGAAGCATTATCACCATTGGTTCGATGAGAAGCAGAGTATGCTTTCTGGGCGAAGCGTCGGCTGGTTTAAAATTACTCTATCTGACTATTCAGATAGAGTAATTTCTATTAGAAATTTAAACCAATCCATTCTAGCGTTATATAAAAACTTGGCCATATAACGAAGCCCCTCTCCTTAAGCACCGTTTTTATCGTGATAAGCATCACAAAACCAAAGCAATCCTTTACGGGGGGTTTTGTGGGGGCTTTACTTGTAACAAATACTATAAAAAGCATAAAAAAAACATTATGTTATTCGTAGTTACAGTTCCGAGTCCGAGATCCTGTTTTACTTTAACGATCTTCTGATTTGTTGTAACGGGAAGGCCAGATTTCCGCAGGTGAAACCCCCAGCGCTTCCGCAATCAGCTTTTCCCCTTACGGCCAGTGTTTTGTTAACGCGTTTGCCAGCGCGGAAGACGCTAACCCCGCTTTTCGGGAAACGGCCGCCAATGTTGTTCCCTTCTTTCTTAACCCGGCGATGATATCTGCCGGGTGCCAATCCTTATCAATCATCTCCATGATCCTTATTTTGTGGCCTCACATTAAACATCATTTGTTCAGATAATCTAAACAACCAAGATGTTAAGTAATGCTAAACACTAAGTCAATGTATGATCATTGATGGTGTAATGAATGCTACCTACTCGTCTCAAAGCTGCCCGACTACGGGCTAATCTAACTCAGGAAAAATTGGGAGTTCTTGCTGGCATTGAAGAAGAAACTGCACGTTCCCGCGTGTCTCAGTATGAAGGAGGAATACATCGTCCGACGTTTGAAATGATGTGCGCATTTGCAAAGGTACTTAATGTGCCGGAATGTTACTTTTACACCGTTAACGATGATTTTGCTAAGATGGTTCTGGAGCTTTACCTTAAATATCAGAGTCATTCTTAACGAATGCAAATAAATCCCCCCCCTCTATTGTTCAGGAAGTCTAAGCAACCTACATGTAAAGTAGTGCTAAACATGCTATCAGTATCCTTATTGATGGTGCCATCATGTTGCCCATTCGCCTTAAAACAGCTCGTTTACAAGCCAATCTCACTCAAGAAAAGCTAGGCGTACTGGCTGGTATTGAAGAAGCCACTGCACGATCACGCATATCCCAATATGAAAGCGGTATACATCGCCCAACATTTGAGATTATGTGCGCGTTTGCTAAGGTGCTTAATGTCCCAGAGTGTTATTTTTATACGGTTGATGATGATTTTGCTGAGGTTGTGCTGAAAGCACATAATCAATGGTCAAATAATCTTTAATATATTTAAAGTTAAAGTATCAGAATATGTAATTTCTTCCCAACCAGATCTCTGATTTAGCCTATCGGCAATATTTGGAAAAGATCAAATACATCCGAACAACCAGTTAGCACACAGCTAAGTAATTAAACCATACAAAAAAACAAGGATAAAAATGAGCACAAATGAAATAATTGGCACACAAACACAAGGGCAACTCGCCTCAACAGATTTTAATCGGTTCGAGCAATTTTTGGAGTCACTTGGATTACCAAAAGAAAATGTTCTTGCTTCAACGATGGAACGTCAAGTTGTCCAAACAAACTTTCCTCAGTTTGTGATGACGTTACCAGAAGAAGTTAAGCGAGAGTCTAGATATTTGTCCAAATTTGCGGCAGCAAGTGCTATTGGCTTGTTTGATGCTGCGTTAAATTATGTTTGGAACGAAGTAGTTCTTAACTTACGAAGAAAGACGATTATTTATGGTTTGGAACTATTCTTTGACGCTGCTGTTGGCGGTAAACATAGAGACCTATTTAGTACCGAAAATGACTTAAGTGGTATTAAAGACAAAGTTCTTCTTGATAATTGCGCTAAATTGGAGTTAATCTCCGACTCAATTTATAAAAAACTCACCCATATTCTAATTATGCGCAATGATATTGGCGCCAGTCATCCTAATGATGCGAAAATCAATGCGTTTGAACTGATGGGGTGGTTACAAACATGCGTGCAAGAAGTTATCAATGACACACCTTCAGAAGCAGCATTACAAGTTAAAGCTTTTGTTGAAAATCTGCGTAATCAAACAGAAGTCATCAGTAGTTCTAGTTTACAACATATGCAAAACGGTCTTAAACAGCTACATACAAGAAATTGTGATAATGTCCTTCAGACAATCTTCGGTATGTATATTGGCGCTGGTGCAAATAATATCCTTAAGAAAAACATCTCTCTTATTGCGCCAACAGTTTGGGAACACGCAGATAATAATCTTAAATATAAGCTAGGTGTTGCACTTGATGGCTATCGAACCAACTTGCACAACGATAAATTTTCAGCAGGTAACGAATTTTTTGAATTCTGTTCTGGTAATCAATTTAAAACTCTTGAAGCTAGGGTTATTATTTTAGATGAGCATTTAGATGACCTAAGTTCTGCCCATAGTGGTTGGGATAATTTCTATAATGAAGTCCCTCATGCTAGAAAAATTTTAAGTTACATATCCAATGAAGCAGACATTCCTAACGAGCGTAAAGAAAAGTTAATTCGTATTATTTTATCGTGTCGTATTGGCAATGGTGTTTCGTATAACTTGGGTGTTTCTCCTTCAGGCAAAGTTATATACGATTCAATACTGAATATGCTAGGAGATGATAATATTGTTCAAGTCATTATCGCATTATATAACCAAGAAATTTACCACTTATTGTCTAACTCAAACTGTAGAAATCATGCGGTACAGATCCTAACTAATATAAGAACCAATGTCGTTAGTGATAAGCTAAAGCAGATTCTAGATTATCTGATTTCCAATAGTAATACTTTAGAAAAAACAATGAAAACGACCGAATTTAAAACACTAGCATCAAGTCATATAAGATTTGGCTAATGAATTCTAACTCTTCAAAAAAGGTCACAAATTAACTATCTGTGACCTGAGATAAAGAATAATAGTGTAAAGGTAAGAGAATATGGATTAAGCTGTGCTACCACTTTTTTCAAGCACTTTACGCCTTTCTAGAATTGCCTCAAACGCATCATGGATCGGCGTCTCTTTATTCATATTAGCTTCAACATGAATCACTGCTCCGGCTGCTTCAGCAAATGCTTGAGCTGAATTTGGATTGGAATGTGTTGCAGCCATTTCATTAATGATTTCTGCAGTGGTTACTTTCTCTTTTTTTGCTCTGTTTAGAGCATTACGATCTTTACGAAACGCTCCTTGCTGAGTAAGTGTTCCCATTTACATTACCTCAATGTGTTTTAGTTATTTGACTAATACGTCCAGGAGAAAGATTATATTCTTCCGCCAAATTTTTCTTAGGTGTACCAGTTCGAGATTTTTCTCGTATTTCCATGTCGCGAACACGAACTTTTAATTGTTCGATTTCTCGAGCTTGGTGGTCAGCAACCTTAGCTGAGATACGCTCACGTTCTTCAATGGAATTTAACCTTTCACTGTGTTCCTCAAGTTCGTCTACAATGAGCTTTAGGGCTTCAATAGTGCGTGTCATATTACCCTCCTCGACTCTTAACCAAAGTATACAATTCTGGAGGCTCTATCAAGCTAAATTTCAATCATACTAAACATCACTCTATAAGTCATTGTATTATAATAGAATAAAAACAGATAATTTAGCACCATCAAAAAGTTTAGAGAATGAGAGGGCGGAAGTTAACACAAATGAGCCTCCCTCTGAGTCAGAATAATTATTCTGACTTCAATAGGAAATAACAACTCGCTGGTCTCTTACTGCGGTCCCAACGCCCCTCCAGTTGCCCGAATAGCAAAACCAAGAGAATCTAACTACAGTGTAATTTTCGTGACAAACATCACAAAAAAAAGCGATTTTTTATGGGGGCTTTCGTGAGGGCTCTGCTTGATCGTTTTTCCAACAAAAACAATAATAAACAGTAAGTTAATCGTGAGTATGATCCCGAGTCCGGCACCACTATTTAGAAGAACCCGCCTATGGCGGGTTTTTTGCTTTTGGCGAAACGGACTCTTCATCGAACTTTGCCAACTGCTCACCTCCAATTCGTCTACTCTTATACACAAATTAGATTGGCAGAAGTCGCGCGTAAGCTGCTGGCATCTACCTTTCTCGGCAACACTCAAGAGCATGGGCGAATCCAGGACGTTGAGACACACCGCCACCCCACCTGTATACCCGAAATCTTAAAATCTGATCCGAAGGAGACGCTTCTTGTCTTACTCTGATGTTGTATATTCCAGAATTTTCATCATTTATTCCCGGCTTAAATTCATTCAGGAGAACAAAACAATATTAGTGTTAAGGCAATAATATAGTTTTACTCCTGAATATTGCCCCCCCAAAAACTCTTCGTACTGTTATAATTCTCCCAATAATACTGCCAGCCAGCCAGCCAGCCCCACACGGATAAACTATACTCTGCAATAGGATTGCATATATTTAAATAATACATATAAAACCATCAATTATTATTTAACTGAATATTTTAATAAACAGCAATTCTCTTTTTAGGTCTTTATTTCATGTGTATAATTCAGTTTAAATTTTTAGATAAATAATTGCAGTGAAAACCTGACGCCATTGAGGATGCAAACATGAATTCCAGGTCAGCAGTATTTTTATGTACAGCAGTATTTCTGCTGGCTGGCTGCACGCCACACTCTCCTATTGATGCAAAGAAAGCAGGGGCACGGACAGAGAACGGCGTAAGTAAGACTGCTTCAGCACAGCAACTGACGGACAAGGATATTTTTGGCAATGAAACTACGCTGGCGGTGTCCGAAGAGGAGATCCAGGCTGCGCTGGAAGGGAATGTATTTCGCGTACCTCTGAGTTCACCTGTTATTCTGGTACAGTCCGGTAGCCGAGCACCGGAAGCTATCATGCAGCAGGAAATGAGTCGATATTATACCGTCGCAACCTTCTCCGGTATCCCGGACAGGCAAAAGACCGTGACTTGTAATAAAGATAAAAATAAAGACGAGAGCCAGGATATTGCTGTTGTAGAAAACATGAACTGGATGCAGGCTCTGCGTTATGTCGCCGCGAAAGGTCATCAGAAAGCAATCATCGTTTATCAGGATACATTGCAGTCAGGCAAATATGACGCTGCGACAAAAAACATGGTCTGGTCAGATTATAAAAATGAAAAACTAACCGACAATACATCACTACGTTATCTGGTGCGTTTCACTCTAGTGGACGTGGCAACAGGTGAATGGGCTACCTGGTCGCCGGTCAATTATGAAGATAAAATGCTGCTACCACTGCCAGGGAAAAAAAATGCCGCAGAAGCAACTGCTGAAAGGCAATTTTCGCAGCTTAAGCAAAAAACCTATGCATCAATGGTTAAAGACCTGGTGAACCGTTACCAGTAATCCGTCCTGGCTACCGCCGATAATTTGCGGCGGTAGCCATCGATATGAAAATTTCAGGGTGTACGGCTCACCTTTTTTGCTGACAGATAATGCCATTGACCGCGTAGAATATCTATGCGGGATTAACCAGACAACTTCGACTTTTGCTATAGCCCCCAGATATTTTTGCAGACAAGAGCTGCAATGATGGTTGGATCGAAATAAATACTCTTCACAATGTATATTCCTCAGAAAAGCCGCTCCTCCCACAAGCTATAGGCGCTGGTTCCAGCAATACAGTGCTCCTGGGTAATACTTTCATAGCTCAGTGACAATGATTCTTCCGGTTGCCCCTGGCTGTTATTAATGGTGTGCGGCACAACATGCTTGATGCTGGCGATACGGGCATTAATCAGCTTCACTTTGTAATACAGTTCATTAATGCCAAAGCGGTTGGTACGATAATACTCAAAATCGCAGGTCAGACACTCATTCTCACTGATGGCTTTAGTCAGTAACGGGGAGGATTTATCCACCGGCTTCTGGATCACCAGCGTCTGATGATTCACGTTCTGTGCGCGAGTCAGTGCGTGGGACAAACCCAGCACCATAATCTGATCCGTATGCGCAATCTGCGCTTTATTGCCAATGGAGGCCATGGAAGAACAGCCTGCGGAGATCAGCCCCTGAAGGTCGCCGTTCAATGTCATATAAACCGGATTTGCCATAATAAACTCCTTTTATTTCGTCGTTATTTTTCGGTTTTGATTTCAGTTGTTGCTTCCAGCATTTCGCCGTTTTTCAGCAGCATCCAGCGGCTTAACACGCTGTCCAGTCGCTCATTAATCTGTTTTTCCAGCGCCTGCGTGTTCTGGCCCTGTGTCTGGGCGTCCTGGTACTGCGTCAGCAATGATTCCAGCGGCGTCTCCTGACCCAACCCACGCTCGGCCTGCCAGATGACATTTTTTATATAAGAAAGTGTCAGTCCTTCTTTCTCGCGCTGCATCACAAGGTCAGCAAAGGCGTGTAAATCCTGGCGAGTCTGTAACCAGCCCCGTAGCTGTGGACTGTTCTGTGCTCGAGTTTTCAGGGTTTCACTCCACTGAGCAGAGGCCTGTTGTTGTTGCAGGCTTTCCGGCCAGCGAGTGTCCGCTGTGCGCATCATCTGCATCCCGGTCTCCAGCAGTTGTAATGGCGACGTATCAGGAAGCAGTTGCAACTGTTGTCCGTAACTGTCCAGGTCCGGTGATGTCAGCCAGACCGTTGCCGCGCCCTGTGCCGTATCCCTGACCTGTGCCAGTTGCTGTTGCATCGGGTACACCAGCCACCACCAGAGTACTGCGGCGATAACCGCAGTAGCGGCGATACCGGCCATAAAACCTTTCACCGGACTGCCCTGAACGGCAATACACCCATTATCCGCCAGACCACGGACTTCCACCCTCATCTCTGGCAACTCGGGGAGAGAAGAGACTGTCTCAGTAGCCATGGGCGCATTACTTTCCGGGGCATAGACCAGCGTTCTGACGGTGGCCTGTGGGACAGCATCTGTATTATTCCGGGGTTGCGGCTCCAGCCGTTTGCGCGTGTTCTGTACAAAATAAAGCAGATTCTCCACACGCGGCGGGTGTTTAAGCTCCACCTGCTGGAGTTTGTCACAGATAAGCTGTAAGGCCCGTTCGGTACGGTACAGCAGAGGTAGGTCGCTTTCCGCAAAGGAGGTCTGCTGGCGCAGGATATTTCCGCTACGGGTGTTAAGCCAGTCCAGCATATCAGTACGAGCAGATCCACCCTGCGGCCAGAATTTGTCCCATTCATGGGTAATCATTGCCGCCAGCAGTTCGGCTCCTTCACAAAAACCGACCACCCCCTGCGTGCGGGTACGCGCCAGGGTGTAGTAAGTGACCGTGTGCAAATCCACGCCATTAGCCTTAAAAATTGTCAGCGCCAGCGATTCCACCAGCCTCCAGTTCATTTCCGGCTGAGACGGGTGGCTAGCCTTGTTGATTTCCTCGCGAATAGCGATGAACTCCGGCAGATTACGCGGATCACTGCCAGTGACGATAGTTTGTATGAGTGCGTCGTTGCTCATCCCGGTCTCCTTCCTCAGTACAGCGTGTCCGCTAGCCGGAACTGACTGAACAGTCCACCACTAAACGGGTTGTCTTCAGTATCAGCGTGTATCCGGTAGACCATCGCGCCACTGTCCACGTTAAAGCGCACGCTGAATGTCCCCTCTTCCACGCTGGTTAACTGGCCTGCGCCAAATAGCCGGAACTGCGCCCACGGCCCACTGAAACTGATACTTCGCGGTGCCCCACCATTGGTGCTAACCAGCGTCAGTTTGCTTTCATTACCTTCCCGCATGTTGTTCGGCCAGACCAGATGAGCGGTGTAATTACGCCCTTGGCTGTAGTCAATTAATTGCCCGTCCAGATTCAGTACACTGCGGCGCTTATTGCCGGAAAGCGAGACGGTCTCCACCGCAAACTGTGTTCCCAGGCCATTCTGCTTACTGAAGAATATGTCACGGACTTTCTGCGCGGTATCCAGTTGCCGGATGATGTCCTCACGGATAATCACGCCGTCCCCCCCGTCACGACTTAAATCATTCTCAATAAACAGTTTCAGGTTCTGCTGATAAAAGGTATCCAGCACACCGTCCGGTTTAAAGAAACGTTCAAATGCATCCAGCGAGGCATCTTGGGATGAACGTGGATTAAACGGATAGTTATTTGCAAGCTGTTCGTTGAACGGTTTCACCACGTTGTCACGCCAGTCAATTTCCATATAGTGAACCGCTTCCACCATCACCACATGCCAGGCCTGGTCGGCGAGTTTACCCACCCAGCGATTAAGTGGTGCAGGAAGCGTTTTCGCCATCTGGCGGGTAGCAAATATAGGGTCACTGCTGTTCTGGTCAAGGCGGAGCTGAACAGCTTTCAGCGCCGATTTCCCCGGTACCGGCGCATTCTGGATAGCCAGCAGGTAGCGATGCAGTTCCGTTAGCTGCTGATAGACCGCCTGTAAGGTATTTTCCTTGTTATTCTGCACTGCCAGGGTAGCGTTTTCCGGTGCGAACTCATGTCCGAGACGCGTCAGCAGGCGATAATCCGGCTCTGCCTGCATATCTTCTCGCTCTTTATCAGAGAGCTTTTCAGAGAGAATGGCTGGCTGCGTATTATCCCGCAGCGCCGTCAGCGCACGCTGCAACGGCTGATCGCCGCTGATAACCTGCTCCAGTGAGCCGGTCAGTTGTACAATGGATTCATAATCGCGCACATTGAGGTTGTCCATCCCCGCCCGCCAGGTGGCGGTATAGTCGCTGATATACTGCTCGGTCAACTGGCGCTGAATTTCAGCACAATCGGCTTGGCTGTATTTGACACTTTGGGTAAGATTCAACACCCAGGAATCCATCGCTGTCAGTTCTACCAGCGCATCACGTTGCTTCACAAAATAACTTTGCAGGCCATAGCGGGTGAGAAACTGCGGAATCACCAGTTTGTTGTCATCAGGGGCAACGAAGATCTGATCGAACGTCGGACCAATCTGATCGCGCAGGTTCAGATCGGCAGGCAGGACACCAAGCGCCCGTGTTTTCAGACTTTGGTAAACACGCTGGTAAACAGGTAGTTTACTTAACTCTTTCTGTGCAGCCACCACCGGACCGTCATACGGTGTCCAGCGGCTGATGACATCCCCGTCGCCCGCTGTACGCTCTGCGTGCCAGTCGGTGTGCTTCAACGCGTAGTCGAGGTGCGACATCAGTTGCGCCTGGATGTCCTGCTTGCCGTGGAACTCGTCACTCCAGCGCTTCGCCATGTACAGCTTAACCACTTCATGATTACGTCCGCTTTTATCCTCCAGCATTCTCATCACACGCAACACGGCGAGTTTTTCTTCGCTCTCTGGCGGTGCAGCATTCATTTCTTTCACCAGACCGTTAAACAGCGCAGGCAAAAAGCGCTGATCCAACAGTTGCAGATAGGTTTGTTCGACATACGGCCCGACGCGCCGTCCCTGATACAATCCCATATCCGCCAGGCGACTGCGGTCATCCCAGTTTCCATAGGCCAGCGTCGCGTCGCGCACCGGGTTAAGCAGCGGTAGTTGCATATTACCGTAGTCATCAATCCCTTGCGGAGGCGTGATCGCCATAAAGGCTTCCGCCTGTTTCAGCACCTGTACGCCGGAGGCGTAGTTATTATTATAATAATGGTGCCATCCGGTGATGAGCAGTAATGCCGCCACCCCACCCACTGCGGAAAAAGCCGTAAGACGGCGACGGCTGTTTATCAGCCAGGTGCGGCTTTCTCCAGCCAGATTTGGCTCGGCCAGCAGCGCTTGTGGAAACAGATTGCGGGTAAAGTAAGATGCGGTATCCACCAGCGGCCAGGCGTTCAGCGGACTTCCATCCAGCCGATACTGCCGGGCGGCAGATTGAGTAAAGATGTCATCCATTTGGCCCCGTTGCAGTGACGAAGTGAGGTATACCCCACGCAGCATCACATCCATATTTTCACCGTCCAGCAGGCTGTCGAGCAGGGCGACCAGGTAGTCCCGGCTTCCCTGTATCTGGCGGGAAAAACTGAACAGAGAACTGCGCATATGCGTCTGCAAGAGCATCAGATCCGGCAAGGCATGGTTCATTTGATCGCACCATGTCTGCCAGAAAGCATTCAGCTCCGCGCGCCAGTCCTCGTTTTCATGAGCGCAGCGGGTGAAGGTAACACCCAGAATCGTATCGCGATCTTTTTTGTTCAGTGACTGAAACAGGGCGGCAAAGCCGTGTAACAAATCCAGCCGCGTCAGCACCACGTAAACCGGTAGCTGACAGTGGAGGTGCTGGCGCATATCCTGCAAACGGCTGCGCAGCGTCTGCAACAGATGCTCACGACGGCGTTTGTCAGCCGTCAGCAGGTCAGGTAAGTCGAGAGTGATAATGATCCCGTTCAGCGGCTGGCGGGCTCGTTTTTCCACCAGCCAGTCCAGAACGTGCTCCCATAATCGGCGGTGCAGGACATCAGCATCCGGCTGTTCACAGAGCGCGCCATCAATATCAAAAATCACCGCCTGTTTGCCGACATGCGGCGTCAGGTACACGCGTTGTTCTGCATCACGTGCCGTTTCCGGCGTATAAATGATATCGGACGGAAATCCCTCACGTAACAGTGCGGTTTTACCGCTCCCGGCAGGGCCGATGACCATATACCACGGTAGTTGCCACAGATAACGACGGTTGTCGAGATGGCGTTGCAGACGCAGTAACCACCGGTCGAGGTAACGCTGTTGCGCATTCAGCTCGACGCTCAGCGGGTCTTGCGCTTCCTCACGTTGTTGTTTTTGTTGTTTCTCAAGCCGTTGCAGGCGCTTCATCACCCGGACGGTGAGCCACCCCAGGGCGATAATCCCCCATGCCGACGTCGCCAGCCAGCGATTGGACAGCGGTTTAAGCCACAGCTCGTCATACAACGACCATGACGGGCCTTTCCACCAGATCCACACTAGCAGGAAAACCCATGCCAGCACCAGTAGCCAGAACGCGGAGACCTTAAACCGTGGCATCGCTGGTCGCAGAACTGATTTCATGCCACTAAACAGTCGGGGGGTCGGTAATCTCACAAAAACTCCTGTTATCTCTTACTGTTCTGCCGTGAACTTCTGTTCAAGCTGCTCAAGTAGCGATGGTTCCCACTCTGCCAGCACTATTCGCAAGCTGGTGTTGAACAGCATCCGATACTGTTGCTGCGCCAGGGTGATCAGTCCGGCTTCTTCCATAAGCTGCGCACCGGAATACTGACGATAAAACTGATCGCGGGGATCGCCTTCAGGCAGCGAATCCAGATACCGTAATGCAGCCTCCAGCCCCCGTTCAGTAAAACAGGCCTGGGCGTTCTGCCATTCCTCGCTGGATTGCTGTGCTGATACGGGCTGGACGGAGGACGGCGTGGCAGTCATCCACTGTTTTGTTTGACTGCTGATAAAGGGCGTATGGTCATTAAACAACAGAGTGGAAAGCTGGGGTAAACGGGTAAGAAAACCGGCAGCTTCTTCACGGATAGCCTCCGCCACGGCGGTATAGCCCAGGCGCTGCGCAGCCTGGGCTGAAAGGTAATGACCGTCAAACCAGTAGGGCGCCAGAAGGACGCTTTTCTCTACCTGTTGCCACAGCGTCATATCGGCATTGTTCAGACGCGCCTGATAATCATCCATCATATCGGCAGGAAACGCGGCCAGTGGCGTGCGTCCGTTACTTTCAGCCTGCGGCGCAGAGATAATTGCCAGCCACAACGCATGGCGGCGCAGACGGTAGCCAAGCGGCGCATCCGGCTGGCGTTCACATAAAATGGCAGCGACTTTCAGCAACGTATCGCGCCAGGCTTTGTCGTCATGACTGTCGATATTCACCACCGGTGCAGGGGCTACCGAAGATGGCGCAGGGGCAGACGCAACCGGCGCGGCAGAAGGCGGTACAGAAGCGACAGCAGATTGTGCTGAAACGGGTGTTGCGGCAGGTTCGCTGTCGCGAAACGCCCGCTGGTACAGCGCAGCAACATCGTCCGTTGCCTGCGCCAGTTCAGTCGCGTTACAGCCCTGCCACAGTAGCGCCAGTTTCACCAGTTCACCCAGCAGCAGGTCGCGCTGCATCGCAGCGGCATTCTCTGCAAAACCGGCAATGCCTGCCTCAAAACGCTTGATGACCTGGGCGGCAAAACGTTTTTTATGCGCCATTATCGGTGCCGCCAGCGTCCAGTAATGCTCCACATACAGCGCAAGTAAACGCAGCGCCAGCAGCGGATCACCGGCATGTTGCAGAGTACGCAACAGATGGGCGAGCAGGCGAAAATCCTTGCTTTCCGACGCCATGAGCGTCAGCCCCCGACGCTGAATTTCCGGGATATCAAGCTGGCTGTGAGCCAACGAGCCGAGTTTAAGCATTTCGCCGTCGATATATTCCCAGTCAGGATTATCGTCTTTCAGCACGGAGGTCAGTTTTTCTTCCGGCAGATTTTCCAGCAGGTGCGATATCCAGGTATCCGGGTTACGTAAGTCCATTGCCATTTTATTATTCTCCCGCCCAGTGACAGGCATCGCGCAGCGGCGCGATGGTTTTCGCCAGCTCGTCAATATTAAAGGTCAGTTTCCCCGCTGCACTGTTCATGCCCGTGTCGATAGTCAGCGTTTTTGCACCAAAGAGTTGTTTAATTTCGTCAATGCCGGATAACCCCCGGCTGGATTCCAGCAGAGTGCCGTTCTCACGGATAAACCAGTGAGACTGAAAGCGTCCGGTGTCAGTGGTCAGCGTCACGGCGATATCACTGGACGCCATGGTGTGTGTCAGCGCCACCTGCATCCGGGTGATGTTGTCCACGCAACTGAACATCAGCACCGGGCGCGGCGGCACGTTACCAATGGCGGGTGTGGTGATAATCACCGTCGGATGTTCTCCGTCGCTTTGCGTTATCATCAATGCGGTGGAGTTGTCCGGACGCTGTTTTTCCTGAGCAAAAGCCCGTTTCCAGGCCTCACCTTCATAACGGGCCTTTACCAGCGCGCCATCAAAACTGGATTGCCCCGGAGCCAAAATATGGTCATAGCAGTCGAGTCGTTCCAGCGCCGCAGGCTCCTGGCGACAGGACTGCATCGCTTTCAGCGTGGCCTGTGTATCCGGCTCGGGGGATGTGGTGCTGCTCAGCGCGGCCACGACGCCGGGTACGGGTGGCGTTTTCGCGAACGAAATACCCGCAGACAATCCCGCCAGCAGGCCAGCCATCAGCAGTCCGGTTTGCCGGAGCGTCTGCATTCTGCTCATAAAACAGCTTCGTCCTCTGTTTTGGTTTCGGGCTGAGTATCCTCATCCGGCACATCTTCAATGTCAGCAGTAAATGCGCCGTCCACTACGTCCAGCGTAATGCAGGCAATGGCGATGCTCGCCGCCATTTTCTGCAACAGCAACAGGGACAGTGGCGGCAGCATCTCGCCGTCGATAACCGATTCCAGCATTCGCGCACCGTTTTCGGCGCGGGTGACGCGCTGCATGATTTCGTCAGTGACAGCCGATGCAATCACCACTTCCGCGTTAAAGCGGGTTCGCAGCACGTTATCCAGCCTTGCCAGCTTCCCGGCGATAATGACCGAGAGCGTTTCTTTAGATAACGGCAGGTAAGGCACCACTTCCATACGAGCCAGCAGCGCGGGTTTGAAGAAGTCCGCCAGCACCGGGTACAGCGCGTCCTGCATTAATTCCAGATTGTCGGCATGTTCGACAATCACCTGGTATCCGAGGTTAGACGTCAGGAAAAAGACGATATTTTTGCAGTCGATCAACCGGCCTTCACCATCGGCCATCTCGCCCTTGTCGAACGCCTGGTAAAACAGGTTGAGCACATCCGGGTGCGCTTTTTCCACCTCGTCGAGCAGCACCACAGAGTAGGGTTTCTGGCGAATCGCTTCGGTCAGTACGCCACCCTCACCGTAGCCGACATAGCCCGGAGGGGAGCCAATCAGGCGCGAAACAGTGTGTTTCTCCTGGAACTCCGACATATTGATGGTGGTGAGGTACTGGCGACCGCCATAGAGCAGTTCCGCCAGTTGAAGCACAGTTTCGGTTTTACCCACACCGCTGGGGCCAGCCAGCAGGAATGCGCCGAGTGGGCGTCCCGGACGGCGCAGGTCGGCGCGGGCGGTCAGCAGGTGTTTGTGCAGATGCCTGATCGCCAGATCCTGGCCTTTTATGGTCTCACCCAGCCACTGAGATAAGTCAGTAATCACTGACATTTCGTTCTGCGACAGACGGTTAAGCGGCACACCGGTCCATTCGGCAATCACGGCGGCAATCTGTTTTTTATCGACGTGCGGGGAAACCAGCAGTTGCGTATGATGCAACGCCTCCAGTTCAGCAGTTAACTGCACGAGACGGACAGCAGGAGGGATTTCAGGTTCCGCGCCCACCTGCTCTGCCTCGGGTTCATCCGTTGATGTGGTGTTATCGTCAGCATCCGGTAGCGTGATGTCTTCACTGCTGCTGGCGTCGGTTTCTTCCAGCAACCCTTTACGCAGCGAGATAATTTCCTGGACCAGCGCCTGCTGCTGGTGCCATGCCGCTTCCAGTTCATCCAGTTCGGTCAGCGTTTCGTCATACTGAACGATAACTTCCGTCAGTCGTGAGGTATCCGACCGCAGGCCGATGCGGATCTCGCGCTCAAGCTGGCGCATTTCCGCTTCACACTGGTGGCGCAGGGTCGTCAGCGCCGAAATTTGCTTCGGCGGCGACGAAAGGTTAATCGCCACGCGGGCGCAGGCGGTATCCAGCACATCAATGGCCTTATCCGGTAACTGGCGGCCCGAAAGGTAACGTTCGCTCAGTGTGGCCGCTGCCTGTAAGGCTTCATCATCAATCAGTACGCCGTGGGACTGTTCATATACCGCTGACAGGCCGCGCAGAATAATGGTCGCTTCTGCTGCCGTGGGTTCACTGACTTTCACCAACTGGAAACGGCGCGACAGGGCGGCGTCTTTCTCGAAATATTTTTTGTACTCGCTCCAGGTGGTGGCGGCGATAGTTTTCAGCTCGCCACGCGCCAGCGCCGGTTTGAGCAGGTTGGAGATATCCAGCCCGCCCTGCTGATTACCCGCGCCAATCAGCGTGTGGGCTTCGTCGATAAACAGAATGACAGGGTTGGGTGACTGAATGACTTCTGCCATCAGCCCCTTAAAACGCTTCTCAAACTCTCCCTTAACGGACGCCCCCGCCTGCAATGCGCCAAGATCGAGCGTCATAATATCGGTATCGCGCAGCTTGTCCGGCACCAGGCCTGCGACAATACGCAGCGCCAGTCCTTCAATAAGCGCACTCTTACCGACACCCGCCTCACCGACCACCACCGGGTTATTTTTGCGGCGGCGGCAGAGAATATCGATCATCAGGTCGATTTCATTATCGCGGCACAGGACCGGATCGAGTTTGCCGTTACGGGCGTCTGCGGTCATGTTTTTGGCGTATCGGCCAAGCAGGCTGTCGCCGGTATCAACTACGGCACCGGGAGTTTGCCCGTCATCATTGAGCACGACGGACTCGGCAGATTCTTTCGTCCACTGTGCAAAATCCTGCTGTAGCTGGTCACGATTAATACCGGTCAGCAGCCGGGCGGCGGCAGACGGGACGTAGCGCAGCGGCGAATGCAGCAGGGCCAGCAGCAGGGCCCCACCACGCAGCTCGCTGTGCTGCATTTCAGCGGAGGCCAGCAGCCAGCCCTCTTTCAGCCACTCGACCAGCATCGGCGAAAATGCCGGATAGCTGTCTGTCGCTCGCGACGTCGTGTAATTTTCCACCGTCAGTGCCCGGCGAAGCGCATCTGTATCAATTTCTGCCCGGCCAGCAATCACCCTCACGTCACTGCGCACCGCTGCCAGCATCTGCAACATCACATGTGCCACGGTGATTTCCGTTGCCTGCTGGCTCATACACTCTGCCGCCGCAGCCTCCAGCGCCTGGCGGGAAAACCGATTAAGATGCTTAACCAGAGAGGCCAGATTAATCTGGATCATATGTTGTGTCCTTACCTGGCAAGCAGCCGGTTCAGTTGATGCAGAATATCCTGCGTCTGGCTGTCCAGCCGCAACAGATAAAAGAAATAAAACAGCGCCAGCACGACGATGCCGCCACAGAGAACATGTCGAATAGTCAGTCGTTTTATAAGCTGATAGCGTCCGCCCTGCGTTTTTTTATCCTGATGCAGCAGCGGAAAAGGCGCATCGCCACGAAGCTGATGCAGAACGTGATGCAGGCGGCGATATATCTGTTCAAACTCCCCTTGATCCTGCGCAGCCACCCTGTAGCGCCCGCGAAATCCCAGCGAAAAGCACAGAAATAAAAACTCAAGCAGATCCTGATAGCGCTTTGGTTCGCGGATCAGGCGCTCCAGCAGGATGAACACTTTTTCACCGCCCCAGGCTTCATTATGGAAATGCACCAGTAACGACTGTTTGATCCATTCGTTTTTGTTCGACCAGCCATTGCCCAGCGCAGCCTCATCAATAAAGGTGCAGAGAACATAACGAAACGAGACAATCACACCCGGCTCGTAGCCCTGCTCCTGCAACAATTGTTCCACGGCCTGAACGTCCGTCACCACCTGCGCAAAAAGGTGTTCCGGCATACTCTGGCTGTTCATCCCGTCCACGCGCATCACCATCCCCAGCAGGGGTGTGGCGGCGTCAATCATCGGGTTGATGCTGTTACCGCGCAGAGCCAGCCGGTACTGGCGACCAGAGAGACTTTCGTCCACGAGCTGCGGCGCAGTATTGACCTTTCCCGACGGGTTCCCTGTGGTCAGACTGTCAATGGACGGAACGAATGACTCATTCATGGTTTAACCCCTTATCGCCCACAACTGTATCCCCAGATCCGGGAAGGTACCGGAAATATGCAGCGCCAGCGCACCGGTTTTCACCACGTCCTGCCAGGCGGCAGCACCTTTGTCCAGCTCGAAGTAAACAAAACCGTCGTGGTACGGTAACTGGCGCGGGGCGGCAGTTCGCGGCGTCAGCGGTACACCTGGTACCTGCACACTGACCATATCGCGGATTTTGTTGGTGGCCGCGATTTTTGACTGCTGGGTAAACTGGTGAATAAGCTGGCTGTGCGGCATCCGTGAGCGCACCGCCAGAATGAATGTGCCGGAGCGCAACAGGGTCGGATCGTTAACCGTGGCAACATAAAACCCGTCAGAGAAGACGAGTGGCAGATTCTGCGCACGCGGCATCAGTACGGTGTTGAGCGCCCGGCGCAGCTCCGGGATTACGGAATTAAACGACTGCGTAAGATTACGGTGGTCGTAGGGCTCCACCGGACAGGGCAGACGACTGTCTTCCGTAAAGGTCATCAGTTCCCCCAGTAAGCGGACCAGATCCAGATAAAACGTTTCCGGGTGCAGGGTGTGTAGGTGGGTACGATGAGTAAAGTGCATCTGGCTGCGGTTAAGCATCTGCAACATCATGAACTCAGCCACATCTGCGATACCGCTCTGCTCCGGCGAACCGATACGTTTTGCCAGCTCGCTGGCGCGGTTGCTGAGAAGCCCCTGCACATCGCCAGCAAATCCGTTCAGCACGGGGCTTACGCGGATGGCCTGACTGGTCGGGATAAAGCTGTCATCCAGCACCAGTGCGCCACCGGATTGCTGGCTGCGGATACGGCACAGCGGCAGCGTGACCATGGCGCTGAGATCGTCCGCGCCGCTGACGATTTTCGGTGCCAGTTGTCCCAGCACGATAGGCTGCACGTCGCCATCATCGGAATGCAAATCGCGGGTATCGGCCTGGGTCAGGCGGTAACGCTCTGTTCCCTGCCCAGCACTCCGGCGACCTTCGATTTCACAGGTGATATCACTGATAACGGGCAATGCCAAATAAATATCATTGCTGCCGGATCGGGAGAGATCGAGCGGCTGGTACGGCAGAGGGAGTTGATCCTGCTCCGGAATGCTGAACACCGTGCCATCCGGCATACAACCCGTCGCGTAGTCCAGCATCAGTTTCCCCTGGGCAAGCAGCTCGGTATTAATCGACAACGAGGTGAATCCCCAGGCAAAATCATCCTGCGCACTCATACGCTGGTTCAGCAAATATTCCTGATGACGCTGCTGCTGCTGGAAGTGCTGCGGCAGGGCAAACAGACCTTCTTGCCAGATCACCCTGTTTTTCATGGTCGCCATTCTCAGTTGTCCTCTTTCTTCATTTCGATACTGCCCTGTCGTACATGCACCAGCAGACGGTAGTGATGACCCGCTCCTTCTACTCGTTCGATTTGCTTCCACTCAGTGGCCTGGTCATCAGAGAAGTACGCCACCACACCAATGAACTGCGTTTTTTCATCCAGTTTCACTGGCGGCAACGTTTTTATGGTATCCGGCAGCAGGTTAAAGTCCTGGTGGTCGATATAATTTTTCCCCAGCACCTCCGGCAGCGGCGTGCTGGCAACCATGTCGTAGTCAGCCGCCTGCAACTTCGAGTCATCGCTCATATAAATCAGTTGCACATCAACCGCAGCCGCCTCACCGTCCGCATTGATATTCGTGTCAGGCTCGGTCAGTAACGTGACCGTTACCTCCGATGACTGATCTGCCAGTTTCCCGACCTGAACATCCGGGTTCTTAATCACCTGGCCGAACTTTTTCACCGTTTCGCAGCCTGTCAGGGTGAGGCTGAAAAGCAACATCACCATGCAGAAACGAAAAAAACGTCCTGTCATGCTTCCGGCTCCCGCTGTTTTTCGCGTAGTACCCGGTCATACACCTGGGCATAGACTTCGTTAAACAGCATTTCAAAACCCTGCTGGCGGCTGGAGGCCAGTTCGTCGTAGTAATCGCAGTACATTTGCCAGGAACCGGCATCATCCAGTGGCTTTCGTAATTCATGGCTGCGCCGGTAATGCACAAAGCGACGCATCAGGCTCTGCGGCGAGAACGCATCCAGCAACACGCGCAGCGATTCGACAATCGCGGCCCGGTTGGCCTCTTCGTGATGACGGATATTGCGCAGACTCTCACCAACGGCGGCGGGTGCCGCCAGATGCACCGGGCTTTTGCCTTCCGCAAACATCACGTCAAGGGCGGTGGTGTAGTCCATATTCAGGCGCAGCGGGTTATCTTCCAGCGGACGCAGATGCTTGTCCGACAGGCTGTTGCGGCGCTGTTGTAGCTCAAGCAGACCTTTTATCGCCGCCTGCAACGTCCGCCCTGCTTCTTCCAGAAAATCATCGGCATCCTGTGAGTTACGCACGGCAAGCGAGCCGCCCAGCCCACGCAACAGCGGGGTCACGGCAAGATGGAGCTGGGCAGTATCTGTCGGTGATGCCGCATCCTCGTAGCGAGTCTGTTGATCGGAATACCGCGGCGGTAAATCCATAAACGGGGTGTCGATCACGCCATCCCTGTCAGGAACAGAAGAGCGGACAGGGACAACCCCCGCAAGCGGATCGCCTGCCACTGTCAGACTTTCCATCTGGAGTGCTTGAAGCGGATCGGCGGAAAAGCTGTTGACCACGGTATCCGCAAGCTGGTGCATTCGGGGCATGCCCGGATACGCAGGCTGACCGTTCGTCGTCAGCAGCGCGTCTGCCAGGCGGTCACGGTTGGTGACGATGGTTTCCGGTGCCGCCATCTGTTCGCTGTAGCTGACCAGCTGTCCATTGTGGATAAATACCTTCAGCGCCAGAGCCCCCAGAACGACCTCATCGCCCTGCCGCAGGCGCACCAGCCCGGTCTCCGTGGACACCGGTGCCAGGTTAATCATCAGCCCCGATACCAGGCTTTTCAGACAAAATGTGCCGTCATGCATCACCACCTGACAGGCGCGTTCGGCAACAGAACCCGCCCTGTCCTGCACCGGCCAGTGGCAGGTGGATGCGTTGCCAATTTCCCCGCCATCGGCGGTAAACAGACATTTTGCGGCGCGTCCGCTCTCCAGTTCGTTACCGTTCATCACCTGTAGCGTCAGTGAGAGTACGGGAGCGTGCGTTATTTCCTCAGCCATTTGCGTTTCCATTAAATTAATCCCTAATATGGAGGGTGACGGTTGGCGGCATTTTCGGCTGGCCGATAAACGCCGTGCGTCCGATACAGGATCGAGAGCGATCGCCCAGCCGCATTCCCTTCGCCTGGTCCGGTGCGAGATCAAGCCGCAGATCCCAGGCGAACTGATCGCGTAGCAGAAAGGAGACAAACATCGTCAGCGCCTGGTGGTTTTCGCCTTCCGGTAAAAAAGAGAGGTAGCGCGCCATCGAGAGATTACCGATCCGCAACAGAAATTTTCCACTGCGATCCGGCACTCTGGCACCGAGGGTAAAATTAACGCCGATCACCGAGCGGCCCGGCACATACCCGGCCGTTTTCCGTTTAGGATTACGCACGCCCAGCCGGTTTTGTTGCGCGGGTTCAAGGACTACCTTACGCAACTGCCAATTTTCGATGCTGACATCAGGTAAATCGAAGCAGTGGCTGACCAGGTTACTTACCACGTCCGGCGAGCGCCCAGGTGTTGCCAGTATCCCGGCGTAGGCCAGCATTTTGCTGTGATTGATGGCGAGTTTGTCTCGCACGCTTTGATTGCCCAGGCCCACCAGCGCATACATCCGCTGTGAAAAGACATCAGTTCCACCGTTGCGAAAACAGACGTAATAGCGGTATTTGCGCCAGGCATGGTAAGCAAACTGCGTCCAGCGGTGGCTGAACAGATCGAGGAACGCTTTCAGCCCCTCTTCATTTTGCGCAGATTCGCGCGCCATCCGATCCAGGTAATAGCCGGGCAGCGGCGACTGACTGCCGGAGAAGCCCAGGAATTTTGTCGTCAGGATAAACTGCCCGCTGTCACTGCGTTCAAGCGTACTCAGATCGCTGCCCGGAAAGGCAATACTGGCATCAGATTTGAACAGCGCCACTTCATGCTCCGGTTCGGTGCGCAGGGATGGCTCACAGCCCGGCTCACCATACTGGCGGTACAGTGACTCCATCAGCACATAAAAATTCATCCCGCGCACATCCGGGAGCGGTAGCGTTTCCCCTACATCAGGGCGTGCTGGCCTGTGTGTTGCCATTCCCAGGACTCCTGACTTTCCGTGTTAATAATTTTGAGGCAGTGAAATGAGTTGATGCTGGCGTACAGCGCAAAAAAGTATGACAGTACGGTACCCAACAGGTAGATCTCGCCTTCACAGACAAAGGGGGCGGGATTGATCCACAGCGTGGTGGACAGACCGCGAACCGGGACGCCTTTAAACAGACGGTCAACCGGGCGGGATTCCATTTTTTCGATGGCATCGAGCTTCTGTGAGGAAAGCCGTGCCTGCTGTGGATGGTGGATACCCGGCATATCGAAGGTACGCAACACCTGGATCAGCGCCTCCCGGTCCAACAGCGAAAGGTAGTTCAGGTTCATGCAGGAAATCAGCGACCAGTGCATATCGCCATCCGTTACTGGATACAGAGGACGGGTCGGGCGCGTAACGTTGCTGAACGATGCCACCGCTGGATTTTTGTTAACAGGAACGCAGATATCGCCGGTATGCAGTGACGCAGGTAACATTTGGTTAGTGCACACCAGCGAAGCGGTGAATACTTCACCGTTCAGCCGGGAAGAGTCAGGCTGATTGCCATCGGCGTGAACAAAGGCAATGGCGTGTTCCAGACCACGATGAAACAGGGAGGTTCTGGTGCGGTGGTGCCAGTAGACAACTTCACGCTGACGGCTGTACTCGATCTGATGCTGAAACCCTTCAAACTCAGGCCAGATATGTATTGCTTCATCAGGACCGGGAGTTTTATCCGACGCTGCAACCTTACTGGAAACCGTCTTCACCTGGAAAACATCATAGTGTTCCGGGTTCTGTTGACTGGCCCGTAACGCATATTGCGGTGAACTGTCGTCCGGCCTGACAGGCTCAGAATGGTGAGCGAATAAATTCACCACCGGCGTACAGTACAGGCGCAGTGAATCTTTGCGAAGCTTGATATCCACAGGTAATGGCAGATTAAAATGCAAACGCAGTGTAAACGCGCCGACCGGGAAGTCTGCCGGTAGCGACGTGGCCCCCTGTAAATGAAAGAAGAAAAAGCTCTCCGGGTAGCAAAAATACTCCTGAAGCACGCGATAGCCACTATGGACGTTTTTCGGCCACGGCAATAGTGCATCTTCCCGTTCAAACCCAGCTGCGTCCAGCCACAAATCCGGTAGGGGAATACGCCGCTCTCCAGCCACCAGTTCCGCATCCATTAACCGCTCACTGAACCATAAATAGAGTTGCTGGCGGGTATAGTCATCTCCGTTTCCCAGCCAGAAAGTGAGTTTATTCAGATCCAATGTGTCGGGAGAAACACTACCTTCGGTGAAAAAATCAATGTCAACGTACCCTTTTTTCAGCGTGCTGGTGTTACGCACATCGCGAATATGTAACGGTTGCAGCCAGGTATCGCGTGCCAGAGTAAAATGGCATACAGGAGACTGGGTAGCATCATCCCCGGCCAGAATCTTACGTCCCGAAGACGTCACGCGAACCGGGCCTGAGCAAATCAGTTCATCACGACAAACCTGAACGGGCGCAGAAAACTGTGTCGCAACAGGGTTGTATTCAACCACGGCCATTGACGGTACAGGACGTAAATAATTGGGCCACAGCATATTAATCAGGCTGTGCGTAAACTCCGGGAACTCATCCTCCAGCTTTTGCCGCAGGCCACCAGAAAGGAAAGCAAATGCCTCCATCAGGCGTTCCACATCAGGATCGCCCTCTTTCTCGGCCAGAAAACGGGCAAGATGGGGTTTTTCACGACCAAGAAGTTTGCCCAGTTGACGCAGATAGTCCAGTTCTTCGCGGTAATAACGCTCTTCGAAGGCCATCAGGTTTACTCCACGCACCAGTGCTGGTGGTTATCCAGCAGAATGTCAAACTCCAGGACATCCTGCCTGTCGCTGAAATCCATATATGCCACAATATGAAAACGCAGGTTCAGTGGCGCATGGCTATCCTCTGTGGCAGCAGTCACCGCCACATCCGATATCCGGGGTTCGTAACGCAGAATACAGTTCTGGATCGCCTGAACCATCCATTCCCGGATGTTCTGGCGCTCGGGTGGCCTGTCGATAAAATCCGTGATCCCCAGCTCCGGTGAGCCATAACAGCTACCGGAACGGGTGTTGAGGATATTGCGCAGGTTATCGCGTATAGAATGCAACAGCGCCGTCTTTGGGCGCTGGCGTGAAGATGGTTTTGCCGCCTCCCCGATACGTTCAAACAGACTCCCCCCAGACTCCCGCTCCATTATCATGGTGACTACTCTTTATCCAGACGCCCGACCAAGGACAACTCAAATGATGCCCCCATGTACTTAAAGTGCGGACGGACGCTCAGAGCAACCTGGTACCAGCCTGGTTCACCTTCCACATCAGAGACTTCAATCTTCGCCTGACGCAGCGGTTTACGGCTGCGCACGTCAGAAGGCGGGTTCTCCTGGTCAGCTACGTACTGGCGTATCCAGCCGTTCAGCTCACGCTCCAGATCCCCTCTTTCTTTCCATGAACCAAGCTGTTCGCGTTGCAATACTTTGATGTAGTGCGCCAGTCGGTTAATGATGAAAAGATAAGGGAGCTGCGTACCAAGTTTGTAGTTGGTTTCAGCCTCCTTCCCTTCCACCGTGTTAGGGAACACTTTGGGTTTCTGAACCGAATTGGCAGAGAAAAATGCCGCATTATCAGAGCCTTTGCGCATTGTCAGAGTAATAAAGCCCTGCTCCGCCAGTTCATACTCCCGCCGGTCGGTAATGAGAATTTCGGTCGGAACTTTGGCCTGAAGCTGGCCCATGGCTTCATATAAATGCACCGGCAAATCTTTTACCGCGCCACCGCTCTGCGGACCGACGATATTTGGGCACCAGCGGGTGGACATGAAACTTTCAGCCATGTTTGCCGCAAGCAAAAAAGCCGTGTTTCCCCACAGATAATGCTCATGATTTTTGCTGACGTTTTCATGGTAGTTAAAGCTCTTAACCGGGTTTTCATCCGGTGCATAAGGATGACGCAGCAGGAAACGCGGTGCTGTCAGGCCCAGATTGCGGGAATCTTCGGACTCGCGCAACGAACGCCATTTGGTGTAGGCCGGGCCTTCAAAAATAGCAGCAACGTCTTTAATGCCAGGAAGTTCGGTAAACGAATCCAGACCAAAGAATTCCGGTGATACGGAAGACAGAAATGGGCAGTGGCTCATCGCACTGACGGCGCTAACATACTTCAGCAGCTTCATATCAGCAGCGGTATTGTTAAAAGCGTAATTGCCAATCACTGCGGCAAACGGCTCACCGCCAAACTGACCAAAACCGCTGGAATAGACATGCCGATAGAACCCAGACTGGGTTATTTCCGCTGAAAATTCAAAGTCATCCAACAGCTCTTCTTTAGTAGCGTGCATGATGTGAATTTTGATGTTTTCACGCGGATCGGCATGGTCAACCAGCAGCTTCAGTGAGCGTAGGAACGACTCCATCTCTTGAAACTCCGGGGCATGGAGGATCAGATCCATCTGGCGGCCCATACGCGCATCAATATCAGCAATCATGCCGTTAACGGCCAGGATATCGACTGATTCTGTCTCATCATCCTGCAACAGTGCGGTGATAAAGGCAGTCACACCTTGACGGGCGATATCGTAGCTTTCTGATTCTGGTTTAAAACGGGTCTGCGCCATGATCTCATCCAGCAGGCTGGGTGCGGCGACAGATGCAGTGGAAGCAAGCGCTTCCGGTAAGGTGGTTTCTGACATACTGAAATCCTTGTACAAGTTATTTCCGGCCAGCGAGGCCCAGCTCCGCAATCAGTTGTTCGCGGCTCTTTTCGTCAGCAAGCAGAGCCTGAAGTTGCGCACGGAAGGCAGGCATATTGCCCATTGGCCCCCGGAGTGCAACCAGCGCTTCGCGCAGTTCCAGCATTTTGCGCATCTCCGGAACCTGGGCGGCAATATTGTCCGGTGACAGATCGGCCAGTGATTTCACTTTCAGATTGACGTTCATACGTACATCAGAAGCTTCGCTAAGCGCAGAGGGCACCGTAAAATCACGCCCGATATCCGCCTGATCCAGCACGGCGTTAAAATTGTTACGATTAATAGCAACAGGCTGGCGTTCGTCCAGCGGAGTGTCATCTGTTCCACCTGTCAGATTGCCGGTTACTAATAAATTAAGCGGCAGTTCCACTTCTGCTGTCTGGTTTCCCGTTTTCGGCTGAAATTTAATATTTACACGTTCTTTAGGGGCAATACTGCCACTGCTGTCATTTTTTCTGCTGCTCATAAAAATAGTCCGTAAGATTGTCGCTCGAGCCATGAACACAGCATTTTCGTTACTACAAAAAATTACTAACAATGCCGTTCCAGTGGCAGTAAAAGATAAATTCCACACCCTTCATGCTCCGCATTTTACGCTCAATGATAAATTTTAAAAGATCTTTTTCTTCAATTGAAAGAAGGGTATAATTTTATTATTCGCTCGATAGATATAAGTACAGAAGAAACAAAAGCAACACAAAATCGCACAATGCAAAACCATAACGCATTGAATTTAAATGAATTTATTTTATGCATTATCAGGAATAATTATAGTGGATTGCTATGTATAAAACTTATGGATAAAAGGATGAAACATATTAAGAAACACCTCACAGACTTTTCTCAATAAAGCGCAGCGAATATAATATTATTCATGATTAACCAATGTCCATTTCCAGACATAGGCATCTGAGAAAATGAATTGCAATAGTTGATAATATATATTTAGATTAAATTAAAAACATAATTAATAAATATTAAATATCATTCATCGAGTTACCACATCTTCGGTTTGTTCGTAAGCCGGATGCAGAAGCATAATGCGACTCCTGGAGTGAGCCGCATTATTATCGGCCTGTCGGGAATTAACGGCAGACCACCGGAAATAGTTGTTAACAACACCCACAAGGAGCACGACAAATGCCAACCCCATGTTACATTTCAATAACAGGCCAGACTCAGGGCAATATCACCGCTGGCGCATTCACCGCCGATTCTGTCGGTAACATCTATGTGCAGGGCCACGAAGACGAAATGCTGGTGCAGGAGTTTTTGCACAACGTCACCGTGCCAACCGACCCACAGTCCGGTCAGCCCGCAGGCCAGCGTGCCCACAAGCCATTCATCTTTACCGTGGCGCTGAATAAAGCCGTTCCGCTACTGTATAACGCGCTGGCGTCCGGTGAGATGCTGCCAAAAGTTGAACTGCACTGGTGGCGCACTTCTGTCGAAGGTAAGCAGGAACATTACTTCACTACCCGCCTGACGGACTCAACGATTGTGGATATGAACCTGCATATGCCGCACTGCCAGGACCCGACACAGCGTGAGTTCACTCAGCTGCTCGCCGTATCACTGGCGTACCGTAAAGTCGAGTGGGAACACATCAAGTCCGGTACTTCCGGTGCTGACGACTGGCGTGCACCGCTGGAAGCATAAGTTAAAACCACAGCATCCGGCCCTCACGGGCAGGGTGCTGTTTTTGTATTGCGCCACAGGCAATCAATAAAGAAGAAGGCTGTCAGTAAGGAATTACGTTTTTACGGGAGATGGCGGACGCCGGAAACTTCGGCGGTAGCGTGCCTGAACGCAAGCGTAACACTGTACGTACCGTCACAGTCACTAAACAGCGAGAGTCATACTTTAGGGAGGTTGATATGTCGTTAAAAGGACAGAGTTTTACAATGGAAGCAGAATAGATAGCAGTGCCAAATAGTAGAGTAATTAAAGGGAAAGCAGGCCGGGTAGTACGTAACGCACGTAGACCTATGGCTGTGATGATTTTGCAGTGAGAACACATAAGAGAAGTATATTTCCCGCACGATGGTCATCATAAAATTCACAATAAAATCAACACGTTAATTTATAAATTCATGAGCATTTAGTCATCAATTACATTCAAACGGTCTTAATATGGAAAACGATTATTATAAAGTAACTGAAGAGTT
This sequence comes from Citrobacter sp. Cpo091, assembly GCF_030332645.1. NCBI lineage: Bacteria > Pseudomonadati > Pseudomonadota > Gammaproteobacteria > Enterobacterales > Enterobacteriaceae > Citrobacter > Citrobacter sp. Cpo091. The sequence continues at coordinate 46,427 of NZ_JAOWHL010000033.1, read as the reverse complement.
GATTCATACAGGGCTTGATGCAATATCAAAGTCCATAAAAGAACGTAAAAAAAAGAACGAGGTAAGGGAATCTATATTTTCTGACTTGCATGAAGCAGGAATAACTGTCAGAAAACGAAGTGATTGGAAAGCAAAAACCACCCCAGGAAGTGATGGTGAAGACTGGGACTATCCTGCAATTGTAATACATCATGCTGGAAATAGTTACTCATGTACTAAAGATGGGGAAGCTAAAATGCGCCAGGCTGAAGAAACCGACATCAAAAGTTTTAATCACTTAAGTTATCATTATGCTATAGATTGCACAGGTGTAGTTTATGAAGCTCTGGATATAAGAGAAAAAGGCGCTCACCTAAAAGGGGCAAACACAGGAAAAATTGGTATAGTTTTTTTATCAGATTTTAGTTTACCAGGTGAAGCCTCACAATTTGGACCATCCCGATGGGGATCATTAAGTGAGTTTGCCGGACAAGTTAAGGATGACTGGGATATATCCGTTGATATACCTACCGATAAACAGAAAAATGCTATTAATGTCTTAGTTAGGACTCTTATAAAATTTTTCCCAATCACACAGTTAGGAGGACATAGGGAGTTTGCCTCTTTAAATGGCTTAGGTCGTGCTTGTCCAGGAACTTATGGTCTTCAGATTGCTGCCAATCTCAGAACAAAGTTCAAGTTAAGTGCCCCCTGAAATTAACACTTGTTTTCGAATGAAAATTTTTCTCGAGTACAATATTATATATGCGATCCCATTCATTCCATAAATTTATCATCTTATCTATTTTTTTATATTTTCTACTTGGAATAGATAAACAGCTATACTATGAAGAAGGCGACATGCCCTGGATACCAATTCCTTTCATTAAACACACCATATCATCAACTTTATTTTTTGAATTACCTGTCTCGCCTTCTGACATTCTAAGAGATTCACCAACAACCAAAAATGAGAATGATAAATTGTATAATTACTGCCAAGTAAGGTATGGAAAACAACTATCGGAATGTAGAAAAACAATAAAGAAAAAACTTCTTACTAATGGATTCTATATACCCGACTGAATGATACGACCGTCTAATATAACGGCCCAGATAAATCCAGGAGACATGTATTTTCTGCTAACAAAATGCAAGATAAGAATTAACATGAGTTACAGAATAAACATTGATGAAAAATTAAACTTACAGGATATAGTTATCTGATGTTTCACTCCTCTACTAAACAACCAAATTAATAAAAGCATTGTAAGAGAATTTGAGGTAAATCCGTTGACAATCACCATCAGGAGGTAATATGTCGTTAAAAGGACTGCGCTTCACACTGGCAGTGGACGGTCTGTCGGAAATGACCACCGCGGTGGTCAGTTTTCGACTTACTCAGCATTACTCAAAACCTTTCCAGCTAATAGTGGATATTGCCAGCGGTCTTTCTGACCTGACCGCAACTGATTTCCTGGAAAAAAATGCCGTACTGACCATCTGGCAGGGAATGGAGCCATTACGCTATATCAGTGGTATTGTCTCTGCCGTAACCCTCAGTGAAAACAATCACTGGCAGATGGGATACCATATAATTATCTCACCACCACTCTGGAGAAGCGGTTTACGCCAGAACTTCCGCATCTTCCAGCAGCAGGATATCAAAGCCATCTCCTCCACCCTGCTCAGTGAAAATGGTATCACCGGGTGGACCCCGGTATTTTATGAGCCGCACCCGGCACGCGAGTTCTGCGTGCAGTACGGTGAGACTGACCTTGCCTTCCTGAACCGCCTGTGGTCAGAAGAAGGCATCTTTTATTTTGACTGGTGCACTCCGGAAGGGACAGAGCAAAAGCTGGTACTTTGCGATGATGTGGCAGGAGTATCGTCACTGGGATCCATGCCATTTAATCCGAATACGACGGCCGAGGCATCCACCGAACACATCAGCCAGTTCAGATATCATGCGCAGATACGGCCTTCATCCGTCGAAACTCAGGACTACACCTTCAAAACGCCCGCCTGGCCCGGCTATTACAACCGCGCTGCTGAGAACCTGAACGGCCAACTCACGCAGTATGAAATCTTCGATTATCCCGGACGTTTCAAAGACGAATCCCACGGACAGGCGTTTGCCCGCTACCAGATTGAGGGCCGGAGACATAATGCAGAGACAGCAACAGGTTACAGTAACTCACCAAAAATGTGGCCGGGGAAGCGCTTTACCCTGACAGGACATCCATCAGTATCGCTGAACAGGGAATGGCAGATTGTGGGTAGCGTACTGGCAGGAGACCAGCCGCAGGCACTGCATGGCAGTCAGGGAACAGGAACCACTCTCAGCAATCGTTTCGAGGTTATCCCGGCCGACAGAACATGGCGTGTCCCTCCCCTGCCGAAGCCCTCCGTAGACGGCCCACAGAGCGCCATCGTCACCGGCCCGGCCGGGGAAGAAATCTTCTGTGACGAACATGGCCGGGTGCGGATACGTTTTCACTGGGACCGTTACTGTCCGGGGAATGAGGACAGTTCGTGCTGGGTACGGGTATCGCAGGCGTGGGCGGGAACGGGATTTGGCAATCTCGCCATTCCGCGTGTGGGCCAGGAGGTTATTGTGGACTTCCTCAACGGCGACCCGGACCAGCCCATCATCATGGGACGCACCTACCACCAGGACAACCGCCCACCGGGCAGTCTGCCGGGCACGAAAACGCAGATGACCATCCGCTCGAAAACCTATAAAGGCGGCGGATTTAACGAGCTGACGTTTGATGACGCCACCGGAAAGGAGCGGGTGTATATCCATGCGCAGAAGAACATGGATACGGAGGTGCTGCACGACCGGACCACGACGGTAAACAACAACCATACGGAGACGGTGGTTGTGGGGCAAACAGTGAAGGTGGGCAGTAAAAAGGCAGGTGGTCATGACCAGACGGTGACGGTAGCTAATGATCAAAAAACAACGGTAGTTAATAATCAGATCACCGAAGTTACTGAAGGAAATAAAACAACCGATATAGATAAAGGAGATCAGGAAATTACCCTTCATGAAGGGAAGCAAACAATAAAGGTAAAAAAAACCATCAGCGTTTCTTCAGAAGAGAAGATCGAGTTTATTTGTGGAGAGTCGAGCATTACCTTGTTGGAGAATGGAGAAATTACGATTAGTGGAAAAATAATTAAGAATACTGCGAAAGATGAATATCATGTCAATACCAAAAAATTATCAGCAGATGGTAGCGAGGAACAGGTGCTGACCGGTGGCATGTTAAAATTAAATCCATAATTAAATTAGTTAATTGCCACATAAGAGAATGCGATATGGGTAAGGATGCAGCAAGACAAACGGCAGATACAGCCGGACATGATGGGCCAATAACATCAGGCAGTAGTAATGTCTCAACAGGAGGTTTTCCGGCTGCTCGAATGGGGGATACTTTTGTTTGTAAAGAGCATGGGCCCGGTGTAATCAGTGAAGGTTCTAAAACAGTTACAATAAATGGAATACCTGCCGCCAGAAAAGGGGATAAGGTAGTTTGTGGTAAAAAATCATTACCACCGACAACAGGACCTAAACTTCCTGAATATCATTCTATAACAATAGTTAAAAATAGAAATGAAGATGGCTCGGTAAAAAATCCAAATGGCTCAGATGAGTTTAAATTATATACTGGATACGCAGTGTCAGCTCTAACGGATGGTGATGGTGATGGTGATGGTGATGGTGATGGTCAATATGATACGAGTGACTTAAAAGCAGGCATTATAGATTTTCAACTAAATCATCCGATTGGAGAAAGTGGGACGAACATTAGTCTCGGAGGTACTGTTGGCAAGGCTGAAATGAAGGCAGGGACAGTTGCAAATGAGGATGTACATTCCAGCTCGGTTGATGCAAAGTTAGAGGGTATTTCTGGGAATGTAGACCTCAGTTCAGGAAAAGCAGGATCTGGTGACTATGTGGAGGCAAAAGCTGAAGGTACAATCGGGTTAGCTGAAGGAAAAGGCAACTATAATTTAACACACGATCTTGACGAAGCAAGAGTTGGTGCCGCCTTTGAACTTGGAGCAGAGGCAGCTGTTGCAAAAGGGCAGCTTTCAGGTGCTATAGACTCAAAATATTTTAAATTGAAAGGTTCCGTTGATGGAACTGCTGGGTCGGCAGGTTTAGGATTGGGAGGAGGGGCATGGGTGGATTTTGATAATATAATGGTAAAAGTTCAATTGTCAGGGAAAATAGCATTTATATTAGGATTAGGGGGCGATATTGATATCCAGCTTGGACCATTTACTAGCGTCCCTATTCAAGAGCGACTTGGATTTACCTCTTCCAAATCTGGTATAGTGCTATCAGGTGCATCTACTGTTACTATTGGGGGATAATATGAGTAAAATTATTCGCATATCAGAATCTGTCTTTCCATTATACAATAATCTTGTATTTAGATTTTTTTTAGGTATTGCCCTATACCTCCTTTCAGTATATATTATATTTCATCACGTTCGAAATATAACATCATTAAAAATAGTACACCTACTTGGTATTTATGCTTTTTTTTACTATACTATTTTTTCAATGATAGATGGTGGTGCTAAACGATTAGCTGCATTTCATATAAAAAATAATAGTACCAACATCGACAGACAACCAATAAAATGGTATTTATCCAATCAATTTAACATATCAAGATTCCTTAAGCTCATATTTGTCTTTATATATATATATGCGTGTTTCATGTATCTTATGTACATACCATAATTGACAACCACCACTCATAGCAACATTTAAGCAATGGCTAATTTTAAATCCTTATTCATTCTGCACATCAAACTTTATAAATACAACCAAGACAACTCAGAAATATTATTATGAAAAAAATGATAAGATAGAAAATTTAGGAACTGTTGTTGGTAAAGTAGAAATGAATGCAGGTACTATCTCAAACGATACACAGTTATCAGGAACATATGGTGTAAAGGCTACCGGTTTTTCTATAAATACGGGGGTTAGTTTTGGAAAGGAAAATTCGGGTGATTTTAAAGATATAAAAATAGAAGGAACATTTGGAACTGCTGAAGCAAAAGCCTCTGAAACATTAATTAATGGTGAGGATAAGCATCAAGGAGGCGCTGCTTTTGAATTGGGGGCTGAAGCAGCTGCCGCAAAAGGCGAATTATCAAGTGCTCTGGAATCTAAATATTTAAAACAAAAAAGTTCCCTTGCTGTAAGTGCTGGCTCAGTAGGGGGAGGCCTGAAAAGTGGGGTTTGGTGGGATACAGATAATCTCATGTTCAGAGTAAAGCTGGCATGAAAGCTTGCACTGGTTATTGGAATTGATTGGGAGGACGATATACAAATAGGCCCCTTCACTGAAACCCCTTGGCCTGTATTACTGGGGTTGGCAATTTCAACATCAGGTGTTATATTGACTGGAAAAACAAACGTCATCATTGGAGGTTAGTATTGTTCTTCTATGAAACTTTAAGCAATATTATCAAGGTGTATCATAACAAATTTTTAGATTTTATTTTGGTATTGCATTGTCATCTCTGATTTGCTTTTTATTGATTAAAAACATACATCATGTACATAGCATTATACTTGTTAAATTTCTTGTGGCGTTATCAGGATTTATGTTTTTTACTATAGCGCATTTTCATTAGTCGACATTGGGATTGAAAAATATACTCCTTCCATATCAAATTTAACAATGATAATATTAATAAAAAGCTAATTTCTTCATTCGCGAGGCATAAATACACGATAAATATCTCTCTGAAGCTGTGTGTTTTTATTTTATATTTACATGGTTTTTAATTTCATAATACTTAAATATTAAAAACATTTTATAATAAACAATGAATATTTCAGATTTAAATTAGCCAATGTGACAAAATTTTTAAAACATCACCTAGAAAGATGGTTTTTATTATTAACCCAAGTTGGCACTATGCCAATGGACACTGGCTTGGCGAACGCTTGTTTTTATTGGTTGTTACTTTTTTCTCTTATCGATTCAACTATCGGTAATGTGGAATTATTCCATTCAGGTGTAGCAACTGTTATCATTGGAGGTTAAATGAACCAATACAATAGAATGTTTAGAATGTTATTTGGGGTTGTAGCTTTTTTACTACTTTCCTGCATTAGTGTTATGTTAAATGATGATTTACAATACACTCGATTGTCAACTATATGCTTTCTTATCGGCTGTTATCTGTTTTTGTATTTTTTTGTATTTTCTCTTATTGATGCTGGCGTCAATAATATAGTATCGTTCCATCAAAAATATAACCAAGAAAATATCAAAAAATCACTTCTTAAAAATTTCATTGAAGGAGAGAATCTGGTATCTAAAGGATATAAATTGGCTTTTAATTTGGGTTTTCTAGTTGTGATGTATTTTATGTTAAAAAACGAAATGTAGATAATCCAGAGAGAGTTATTATAATGAGAGAAAGCAATAACAAACCATCCATCCCAAGGGCAGTGACATATAGTTTTGAATACCAAAAAGAGCATTTTTGGCGATGCCGCTATACATCCTCAGAAGTAACAAGCTTATATTACAAGATATTACTCCCACTAGATGTAAAACCGGTCAGCATTAAACCTGAGCTAATCGCAGGAACCAATAACCTCTATGCTATTGGCTGCTATCAGACCATTTCTGGAGCAAAATACCCCTTTACAGAAGTTGATGTAGTCTATGAACATATAAATAACGACATCGATGCCAGTGACTGGGGAGAATATATATTAGACCTTTTAGGTGAAGAAATCCTTTACTGTAAATATTATTATAGCGTTAGTGGTCGATATGCTGATTTTTTGACAAAAAAAGATATCGATATCGAAACCATCACATCAAGAATCAGAGTATTTAAAAATTATGATTTTGAAAACAACAGGGCCAATGTGATAATGGTAAAAGCCTGTTGCAACTGGAAGGATTATGAATCGCTGGCTGAGGATCTCTTTCATTGTGTGAATTTTTTCACTTTAATTAATGACTCAAAATGGCATTTGGCAGAAGAACTAAAGAGTATAAATCTGGATGTACCTGCAAACCATTCCTTTTATTACCCTGCCTCATGGCTATATTCAGAACGATATAATAACGAAAAGATGAGCTACTATTCGTTATCTTTAAAAGAAGAAAGTAACGTTCATGGCATTATTGATGGCTATTTTTTATACCATGATGCGGCAATCAATAAAGAACAGGTTTGTAAACTAATTGTCAGTCAACTAAAAGAAAATAATCACCTTGAAATTGATGAAATTTCACTAAGAGAACGCAAAGATATATTCAATAAGAACATTACGGAATTATGGACTGGTGAGTTAAAAGTAAAGAATGCAAGAAATGGAGAAGGCATGTTAGTTGTTTTTGCCGGAAAGATTCAGGAAAGTTGGTTCTATATAATTGGGTCATTTGCTCTACAAAAACAACATTTCGGTTCCTGGGCCGCGGGAAAACGAGCAATAGATATTATCTTAAATTCACTTAATAACTACGACTTAGAGTATGAAGATCAGTTTTATATTGAGCATTGATATAACACTCAATAGACCCAATAATTTAGCAGAGTAGGTAGCGTGCCTGAACACAAGCGTAACACTGTACTGCCGCTGAACAGCGGAATGTCTTTATTCCTGTAAACACCAGGGAGAACAACATGTCATTAAAAGAATTGCGTTTTACGCTGAACGTGGACGGACTGCCGGAGACAGCCACCGCAGTGGTGGGCTTCGGCCTTTACCAGCCACATTCCACTCCTTTTGCCCTCAAAGTGGACATCGCCAGCGGGCTTCCGGACCTGGTGGCAGCTTAGGGCAAGATCACGAAAGAGCGGCAATGGACAGAGAGTACCTCGCGTCAATCCTTGCGGGGTTTCGTAATCTTGCCCTGGATTTTGCGACCCTTATAATAAGGCTTACAATCAGCCTGAATCAGCGAAAGCGCTGACTTATTTGATGATACTAAGTTGGCGTATTTCCAATGCTATCGATTTGGCATGAGTAAAAATCAGCGCAGGTCAAAAGCCCCCGTGATGGCAACATCACCATCACAGGGGTTGAGCGGTTATTCCTTCACCACAATCAGCGGTTCAATATCGCTCTCTTTTTTAATCACCAGCGACTCGTCACCACGCAGGCAGGTACCGCCGTAGTTACCACCTACGGTAAAGGTACAAACCTGGATATATTTACCGGCAACTTTTGGCAGACACCAAAGCTGCTGATAAATGTTCTTCTGCTCGGCAAACTTACCGCTGGTTTTATCCAGTAGCTCTTCCTGATGACTCACCAGATCGATGTTGCTGCCACAACGTCCTGCAATAGGTTTCACCGCATAACCGGTTTGCGCCAGCTCTTCATTAACAGTGAAATCCGTATCAAGCAGATAACGGTGGTGCGGGAACAGTTGCCAGAGGATCGGCAGAATCGCTTTGTTGCCAGGGATCACCGTCCACAGAGGTTCGAAGACCAGCACTTCCGGGCGCAGCAGCACGTCGATTAAACGCACTTCCTGATTCGTATGCCCGGTACGAATTGGCACCGCGGCGTACTCCGTTTCGCTGACCTCGCGCACCTGTTCAATTGCGGTTTCCCACGCCCAGGTCTTCCAGACGCAGTTCACCAGACGGCCGTCACCGTCAATCAGCTGACCGGCATCATCCCAGCACAGTTCATCCAGACCTCGCAGAATTTTGCTGTCAAACCCGGCCTGACGCAGCGCCTGCTGCATAAACTGCGCGTGATAGTTCTCCTCGATATCCTTATCCTGCATGATGTGGACAAACGGACGTGCGCGGCTGTGCTTCCAGGCCCCCGCCAGTTCGTTGATCAACCCTTCAGCCGGGTTGTGTCCCTGCCCTGTGTAACCACGCTCGGCCCATCTTTCGAGGATCAAACCGGCTTCGGTATGGCACGATGCGGAATCGGCGTTGTACTCATACACCTTCAGTCCACGTTCATCCATACAGAAATCCATACGCCCCGTAATCATATGATGCCGACGACGCTGCCAGGAAAGGCGCAGGCGCGGCCAGAGGATTTTCGGGATATCAAACAGTGCCAGCAGGTTGTCGTCTTTCAGCACCTTATCGGTCGCGTGCAGATACATCAGGTGCAGCTCGTTGGTGGCTTTAATCAGCTCCTGCTCGGCGCTCTCGGTAATGGTGAAGTATTGATGCGGGTCCTGATTAATCACATGGCCGTTCGCCAGCACGTAGGCTTTTTGCAGCGGATCCTGCTCATTCAGCCATTTACCGTCAAATTGCCCGTTATCTTCCAGTCGCGCGCCGCCAATTTTCAGCGAGTCATTGGCGATCTCCGGCTGCGGCAGGCTGAAACGGGTATCATCGGTCTGGATCATCCAACCAAGAATGGTCGTGTCGTCAAAGGTATCACGCAGGGTGTAACAACCGTTCTCAACCACCATCTCCAGTTCGCGGGTCCACTGCTGTCCGGGAGGCAGCGGCGTATGGAGCACGTTCTGTTCGGCAATACGGATTTTGTTTTCCAGCAACTGGGTGACGACCGCCACATGCCCGGTATCTTTAAATTCGCCGCCTTTTTGCCAGATAAGCAGAGCCCCTGCTACCGGCGCGCGGGGCGAGCCATTCGGAAATGCCTGTAACGGTAGGATGTTGTCATTCACTACTTCGCGCAGGAAGCGTAAGGAGAAGATCTCCCAGGCCATACCCACATCGGTGAAGACCATGCCATAGTTAAGGAAGAGAAAGCGGCGTGCGAACTCTACGCACTGCCATTTGTGGCCCATGTATTCATCGTCGATATAGCTGCGAAATGCTGCATCATCGTCGTAGTCCCGTGGGTCGAGGGAGCTGTAATCTGAAGAGTAGATTGCTACGCCACCTGGGGCATAGCCCAATAATGTCCCGAATGGGGCATCCTGACTGGTCGTTCCTTTGCTCATGCACCTTACCTCAAAACAATACAGCCTGAGCAGGTTGGCGTGAATTTTTCGCTCTGATTGCCTGCTCTGCGACACTAACCGGACAGAGGTCGACATCATCATACACCTCAACGCAGCGGCTGGCGCTCAGAGGCGAAAAATTCACAGCAGGAACTACGCTTTGGTCAGGGTGACCGGTACGCTTTTATACGCCGGAGTCAAACTTTGTGTATCTACTGCATCCAGCGAAAGCAGGACATTCGCTTCAGGCAGATAAGCGCCAATTGAGCCAGCCGCCATGTTGTAAATCACCACCGTTAAGCCGTACATGATGCGATCCGCGCAGGGCTGACCGTTGTCGTCCAGCGCCTGAACGTTGACCACATCACCCTGGCTCAGACCGCGGCTCGTCGCTTCTTCGGCGCTTAAAAACACCACATCCCGACGGCCAGTAATGCCACGATAGCGATCGTTCATCCCATAAATCGTGGTGTTGTACTGATCGTGGCTACGCAGCGTCGCCAGAACCAGTGCATCAGCAGGCTGATGTTCCCGCTCTACCGCCCGCTGATGGCTGACGATAAAGTTGGCTTTGCCATTCTCCGTTCGCCATTCACGGCGCGAAGCAGGTGTATCCATACGAAATCCGCCCGGCTCGGCAATACGTGCGTTGTAATCGTGGAACGCCGGGATCACGGCTTCAATGGCGTCACGGATCAACGCGTAGTCCCCGGTAAATGCTTCCCAGTTGATCGGAGAATGCGGCAGCGTGGCACGCGCCATGCCCGCCACAATCGCGGGCTCCGATTTTAGCCAGCGGGAAGCCGGCTTCAGCGCGCCACAGGAAGCGTGGACCATCGACATAGAATCTTCGACGGTGACTGACTGAATCCCCGTCGCCTGCATGTCGCGCTCCGTTCGGCCTAATGCAGGTAGCAGGTAGTTATGCTTTGCCAGCAGCAGATGCGATCTGTTCAGTTTGGTCGCCACATGGACCTGCAGATCCAGATTTTTCATCGCCGCAAAGGTACGCTGCGGCTGGGGCATCGCTACCGCCAGATTGCCGCCCATGCAGATGAGCGCTTTTGCATCTCCCCGCTCGATGGCCCGAATGCTCACCACGCTGGAGCGTCCATGTTTGCGCGGAACGCGGATAGAAAAATGCTTCTCAAGGCGTTGCAGGAAGTCTTCGGACGCCGCTTCGTTGATCCCCACAGAACGATCGCCCTGCACGTTAGAATGGCCGCGTAACGGGCAGATCCCCGCCCCCGGCTTACCCATATTGCCTTTCAGCAACAACAGATTTACCAGCTGCTGAACGTTCTCGGTGCCGTTTTTATGCTGAGTGATGCCCAGACCATAACAAACAATCGTGGCGCTGGATTTACTGTAGCTGTGCGCCAGATCTTCCATCTGACTGCGCGTCAGGCCCGAGTCCTGTTCCAGCTCAGCCCAGTTATGCTGACGTAAGTCGTCATACAGCGCTGCATATCCCGAGGTATGTTGGTCGATAAACGCATGATCGAGCGTCGGCTGCTGATCCAGTAGGATCCGCGCTTCGTCCATTTCGATCAGCGCCTTCATTATGCCTTTGAGCAACGAGGCGTCACCGCCCATTTTTACCTGGTAGTAGTCGTTGCTCAGCTCCGTCGCCTGACCGGTGAACATCTCTTTCGCACTTTGCGGGAAGCTAAAGCGCTCAAGCCCCCTTTCGTTCAGCGGGTTGATGGAGATAATTTTGGCTCCACGTTTGGCAACGTCGCGTAAGGTGGTCAGCATGCGTGGATGGTTAGTACCAGGGTTATGCCCGATACAAATCACCAGATCGCAGTGGTCAAAATCATCAAGTTCAACGGTCCCTTTCCCAAGGCCAATGGCTGGCGTTAGCCCTGCGCTGGTCGGTCCGTGGCACATGTTTGAGCAATCAGGAAAGTTGCTGCTACCATATTCGCGGGCAAACAGCTGATACAGGAACGCCGCCTCATTTGACGTTCTGCCGGAGGTATAAAACTCAACCTGTTGTGCTGAATCATAGCTGCGCAGACGCTCGCCGATCTCCCGAAAGGCGATATCCCAATCCACCGCCTGCCAGGTGTCTGACACTGCATCGTATTTCATTGGATGCGTCAAACGACCAATGTTTTCCAGTTCATAATCGCTGTAGTGCCAGAGTGTGGAAACCGGGTGACGACTGAAAAATTCCGGTGACGCTTTCTTACTGGTTGTCTCCCAGGAAACCGCCTTAACGCCATTTTCGCACAGCTCCATTGGCGCACGATGCCCGGGGTCCGGCCACGCACAGCCCGGACAATCGAACCCTTTCACCTGGTTCATTTTGAACATCGCGATAATGTCGCGCGCGACAGCCTTTTGCGAAAACACCGAAGCAGTGACGGCTTTTACCGCACCCCACCCACCCGCAGGGCCCTGATAACCGCTTACTCCTGGAACACCATTTTTCATTATTACTGCTTATTCACCGCCAATTTTTGATGGTGAATACGGTAGCAATTTCCGTCCAACATTGATTTCCTCTTCATGGAGTACGGGCCAGGTACAATGAACGGGTTAGATTTATCTTCCCCTTTCAGCACAAAGCGACATAAAGTCCCAATCTGTTAAATTGAGTTCTACCTAACTGCTACACTGCATCAACACAACCACTCAGAAGGCAGGTCAATATGTCAGACAATACCTATCAGCCCGCGAAAGTCTGGACGTGGGAAAAATCGAACGGCGGCGCATTCGCCAATATCAACCGCCCGATTTCCGGCGCCACCCACGAGAAGACGCTGCCGGTTGGCAAGCATCCGCTACAGCTCTATTCGTTGGGGACGCCAAACGGGCAGAAAGTGACGATTATGCTGGAGGAGCTGCTGGCGCAGGGCGTGAAAGGCGCAGAATACGATGCCTGGATTATCCGCATCGGCGATGGCGATCAGTTTTCCAGCGGCTTTGTTGAAGTGAATCCGAACTCGAAGATCCCGGCACTGCGTGACCACTCGCAAAACCCACCGGTTCGCGTATTCGAATCTGGCGCAATCCTGCTCTATCTGGCGGAAAAATACGGTTATTTCCTGCCGCAGGATTTGGCAAAACGTACTGAAACGCTGAACTGGCTGTTCTGGCTACAAGGCGCGGCGCCATTCCTCGGCGGTGGTTTTGGTCACTTCTATAACTATGCGCCGGTAAAAATCGAGTACGCTATTAACCGCTTCACGATGGAAGCCAAACGCTTACTCGACGTACTGGACAAGCAGTTAGCACAGAATCAGTTTGTGGCAGGAGATGAATACACCATTGCCGATATGGCGGTTTGGCCGTGGTTTGGCAATGTGGTGCTGGGCAACGTGTACGACGCGGCAGAGTTCCTCGATGCAGGAAGTTACAAGCACGTGCAACGCTGGGCAAAAGAGGTTGCCGCGCGTCCGGCAGTTAAGCGAGGTCGTATTGTAAACCGCACTAACGGGCCGCTAAACGAGCAGCTTCATGAACGTCATGACGCCAGCGACTTCGACACCAATACCGAAGATAAGCGCCAGGGTTAACGCAAGATGCCGGATGGCGGCATAAATGCCTTATCCGGCCTACATAGAAGGCGTAGGCCTGATAAGCGTAACGCCATCAGGCACTAACCGATTGTCACGCGCTGGTGACGTCGTACTCCATGCGGCGAAGTGCGTCTAACGTGGCTTTAGCTTCATCTTCATCAATGATGCTCATGGCGAACCCTACGTGCACCAGCACCCATTGCCCGACCAGCTCAGCGGTATCACCTTCACAAATCAGGGCAATATTGACATCACGTTTGATGCCGCACACTTCAACCTGCGCAAGCTGGTGAATATCTTCACCAACGGCCAGAACCTGACCAGGGACTCCAATACACATATCTGACTCCGCCCCATAGCAACCTATGGGTTATTCGACTTCAATACTTTTCACTTTCAGTGAATCGCCTGCATCAACCCGCAGACGATCGCCCTGACATAGTGGACACTGCGCATCATGCTGGGTGATTTCCACAACCTGACTGCAATCCCAGCACCATGCCTGGGCTGGTTTGTAATCAATATGCAACTCACACCCTTGCGCCAGCGTGCCCTGACAGACGATGTCGAAACTGAAACGGACGGCGCTCTCTTCAACGCACGAGAGCGCTCCGATTTCCAGCCAAACGCCGGTTACACGTTTGACACCGTGCTGCTCTGCCTGCTGTTGAACAATCTCAACCGCGCTCTGACAAAGGGACAGCTCATGCATTTTCGCAGTTCCGACGACCCAGCAGCAGCGCGCGGCGATTTAGCTGCGGCGCATTCGGATCGCTCACCGGCAGCGATAACAGCATGCGCGCGCAATCGTCAGTCAGACGCACACCTTCTTGCACCGACATACTGTGCGAAAGCGGCGACATCAGTGAACAGGAAAGGTATTGCGATACGCCATCCAGTTCACCAACGGTAAAGGTCATCTCGCCATACGGCAGACGCAGCCCGATTTTTTCGCTGACTTTACGCACCGGCCAGATCTGGTCCGGTCCGGGGAAAATCAGTGCGCTGAGCATCCAGGGTGTGATAACACACCCCGTCCACTGTCCTTCAAACAGCGTAAAATCAGAGACATATACCGGCATGTTCGGATGCAAGAAAGAGAGATCGTGCATCGAACGCCGGGCAACCTCTTCAAACGCTGCCTGAATCTGCGTCTTCGGGGCCGTCTGAAAACCGACAAACTCCTCAGACATGAGCCGCCTCCCGAGGGATCGCTTCAACGCCTGATTCGCGAAGCGCGGCAAGAACCTGCTCCAGCGCAGGTTCAATCATCGCTTCAACCGTTGGCGTTAGCCCGATATGCGGTTCCAGCGATTCCGGAATAACGCCGACTAAGGTCAGCTTTTTCGGAAACTCGCCGGTAAAACGCAGGGCCGACAATACGTCGGCCAGGCCAAGCTGGTGCGGTGAGATTTTGTTAGTAAACAGCGCCGGGATCTCTTCATCCCGCAGGACCATCATCGTTCCTGGCGTGTTTTTCTTCGACACAATGGCGTCAGCAATGATCAGATGATCTCTGTTCGCCATATCGCCGAGAAGCTCCATCCCAGCCGTACCACCGTCCAGAACATCAACAAAGTCTGGCAGGATGTACCGTTGCTCTAATGCCTCAACGATACGTACCCCGATGGCTTCGTCGGTCAGCAAAATATTGCCGACCCCTAAGACTAATATCCGCATTACAGAACCTTAACTGAGACCACTTCGTTCCCGTCAACGTCCACCACATGCACCGCACATGACATACAAGGGTCGAAGGAGTGAATGGTACGAACCACTTCCAGCGGTTTGTTTGGATCGGCAATCGGCGTACCTACCAGCGAGCGCTCATACGGTCCCACTTCATCATTAAAGTTACGTGGGCCAGAGTTCCAGGTTGACGGTACAACCGCCTGGTAGTTGCTGATAATGCCGTCTTTAATCACCATCCAGTGAGACAGCATACCGCGTGGCGCTTCGAGGAAACCAACACCTTTGAATTCGCCTGTTGCCGGAATATCCGGTTTCACGAAGGTGGTGTGGTCGCCTTTACCGATGTTCACAATCAGCGCATTGTACTGATCCTGCAGAACGTTCTGCAGTTCACAGCAGTGAACGGTACGGCCAATAATACGGCCCAGCGTAGAGTGCAACTGCGACACTTCGATAGTTTTACCGGTCAGCTTGGTGTAAATCGCGATGATTTCATTCAGCTTGGCATGGGTAGACTCGCGTTTGGCCGCCAGTTTACACAGCATGTTGGCCAGCGGACCCACTTCAACCGTTTTACCGTAGAAGGTCGGTGCTTTAACCCAGGAGTATTTGCCGTCATCTGACCAACCGGTGTAATCAGGAACCGTTGTGCCTTCCCACGGAGCCTGCGGCGCTTCATCTTTGTACCACGCGTGTTTCGCACTCTCCTGAATCCCTTTGATCAGGTACTCATCGGAGTGAGAGGTGATCGGACGATAGGTCGACAGATCAGCATCGGTGATATAACCGCCCGGGAACAGGAAGCTGCCGTTTTTACCGTCTGTCGGGAATTCCGGCACACTCAGATAGTTAACCGCACCCTGACCACGTTCCAGCCACTCAGGATAGAACGCAGCAATAACCGCGGTATCAACCTTGTACACCTGCTCAACGAAGTCGCTCAGCTTATCGATGAAGGACTTGATGTACATCAGGCGTTCAAGGTTCAGCACACCGAGGCCGTCAAGGTTAATTGGGTTAGCAACCCCACCTACCGCCAGGTTCTGGATGTGCGGCGTTTTACCGCCCAACAGTGCCACAACGCGGTTGGCATCACGCTGGCATTCCAGCGCTTGCAGGTAGTGTGCGACCGCAATCAGGTTCACTTCCGGCGGCAGCTGCATTGCCGGGTGACCCCAGCAACCGTTAGCAAAAATGCCTAACTGACCGCTGGCAACAAGATCTTTGATCTTGTTCTGAACCTTGGTGAACTCTTCTGCGCTGTTCAGGTGCCAGGAGGACACGCCGTTCAGCATGGCAGACGCTTTCGCTGGGTCAGCTTTCAGAGCAGAGGTGATATCCACCCAGTCCAGCGCAGACAGCTGATAGAAGTGAACAATGTGGTCATGCGTGGTGTGCGCGGCCAGAATGATGTTACGGATATACTGTGCGTTCACCGGAACATCAATATTCAGCGCACTTTCTGCTGCACGAACGGAAGAGATAGCGTGAGTGGTCGTACAAACGCCACAGATACGCTGCACAATCATCCAGGCATCGCGCGGATCGCGGTTTTTCACGATCTCTTCCATGCCGCGCCACATGGTACCGGAAGCCCATGCTTTAGATACCACGCCATTTTCGATTTCGCAGTCGATGCGTAAATGACCCTCAATACGGGTTACCGGATCAATAGTAATTCTCTGGCTCATGCTTTGCTCGCCTCATGACGATTTTGATCGTTTTGTTTTAAAGGAGGAAGTATCGGCAGTAGACGAATGAGTACGATGTATGCACAAATCTCAATAGCCACAAAACCAATAGAAATCAACAGCTCTTCCCAGGTTGGGAAGTAGTGGTAGCCACCACCAGGATTGAACGCCACCAGCGAATAGGACAGACGCCATGTTGCACAACCCAGCAATGCGCTCAGCGCAGACAGATACAGCATGCGCGAGTCATTACGCAGCTTAGTGACGCGCAGCACCACCAGCGGGAAGACCATCAGCACGACTTCAAGCCAGAACATCAGGGAGTAAAGATCGCCTGAGAACGCATAGGACAGCTTGTCGCGATAGATCAGTTCGCCAAAGCGCAGGACGACGAAAATAGCCAGCAGCACGCTGATGGTATTCGTCAGCTTGATGAACAAACTTTTCTCGTCCGGACCGTTACCTTTCAGACCGGCTTGTACCAACGAGCCTTCAAAGATGACGATCGAGAAGCCCATAATAAAGGCGGTTAATACCGAGAAAAGCGGCAGCATTTCATAAGCTTGCCATAGCGGATGCACCTTATAACCCGCAGAAATCATCAATGAACCCATTGAAGACTGGTGCATGGTTGGCAGCAGCGCGCCGAGGGCAATAATAAAGAACATCACTTTATTCAAACGTTTGAGGGAAACTTTCCACCCCAAGCGTTCAAACAGAGCCGGAGCAAATTCCAGCGCCATGATGCCGATATAGATGGTCATACAGACCGCCGTTTCGAACAGTACCGAGTTCACGTTGAAGTGGCCCGGAATGTAGAAATACGGCAGGTTCCAGTAACGACCGACGTCAATGGTGATCGACAGACCACCCAACGAGTAGCCAAACAGGCTCGCCAGCAGCGCCGGACGAACCAACGGATGGTATTGTCCTCTGTTGAAAACGTACACCGCCCACGCCAGCGCCCAACCGCCGCACGCGAAGCCAGTACCAATCAACAGGTCAAACGCGATCCATACCCCCCATGGGAAACCGCCGTTCAGATCGGAGACTGAGCCCAGTCCGAAGACCAGACGTTTCACGATCAGGAGCATACACAGGACGATAAGCGGCCCAAAAATAATGACCGGTTTGCTGATTATTTTTCCGCCCAGCGGTTTAGGATCATGACTCATGATCGTCTCCTCCATCGTGATGGTCGTTTTTCGTGTTACGACGAACCAGCACGGTTAAGCCCGCCAGCGCAGCCAGGGGTAATATCATGCCCTTGTACAGGGAATGTTGAACATGTTCGGAACGCGCACCAGTTGAAAGATCATCCAGCTTCGGCAGATCCAAATCCTCGTAAGGAACACCCGTCAGTACCATAACCTGCGTACCACCACCTTCTTTCTCACCGTACAGGTGCGGGTAGTACTTCGGTACCGTATGCAGATAGGTATCGCCTGCTTTCACCGTCTGACGCGGATAGTGGTATTCGCTACCAGGCTTCAGCGCGAGACGTTTTTTCGCCTCAGCCATCAGCTCTTCACGCGTACCAAAAATCACCGCACCGGCTGGGCACACTTCAACACAACCCGGTAAACCACCTTTGTCCAGACGCTCAACGCCTTTCTGGTTACACAGTTCACATTTGTGAAGTGCACCAAACGGGTTGTTGTAGTCGTACTTAGGCACGTTGTACGGGCAGGCGACCATGCAGTAACGACAGCCCGTGCAGACATCTTTGTCATAATGGACGATGCCGGTTTTCGGATCTTTTTTCAGCGCGGAGACCGGGCAAACGGAAACGCAGTTCGGATCAACACAGTGCATGCACTGTTTCTTGATGTATGCGTAGCCATTTTCTTCCTGGTCTTTGTTAACGCCTGTTCCGCTACGCCACACCTGAATGATGTTATTGGTATACGGCGACAGTTTGTCGTTGTTCGACCAGGTTTGCTCGCCTTCCGGGTTACGCGCCGGGAAGTTGATATCCTGACACTTGGTGACACAGGCCTGGCAGCCTACGCACAGCGTCGAGTCATAGAGCATCCCAAGAGAACCTGGGATCGGCGGACGGTTTTCTGCAGCCGCATGGCTGATGGACGGCGCTGCGCCCAACAGCAATGCCCCGCTGGAGGCTGCTTTAATAAAGTTACGTCTGTTCACGGTTATTCTCCCCGTGAGTCAGCGTTATCTTTCTTCTGCTGACGCCCCAGTTCACGAACCGCCATCACGCTGACACCGGCAACCAGTCCTACTACGCCACCCAGCAGTCCAATCGCTCCGGCAGAAACATTGCCGCCTTCTTTCATGTTGACGTCAGGTTTCTCGGAACGCGGCGTTTGGTTTTCCACGTGAGCAAGCTGGTGAATACCTTTATGGAAGCCGACGCCTTCTTCGTTACAGCCGTAGCAAGGGTGACCGATAGCCACCGGCCACACGCCGCCCACATCGCAGAATTGCAGCGTTGAGCAGTTGCCGTAGGTTTCTGGTCCTTTACAGCCCAGATGGTAGAGGCACCAACCTTCGCGGTGGCCTTCATCACCAAACTCTTTAGCAAAACGACCAGCATCGAAGTGCGGGCGACGTTCGCAGTGTTCGTGAATCAAACGGCCATAGGCGAATGTCGGACGGTTTTTGGTATCCAGCTTCGGCGGCTTACCATAAGTGATGATATGCGCGACCGTTGCGAGGAAGTTATGCGGGTTCGGCGGACAGCCGGGAATGTTGATGATGGTTTTGCCTGGCAGAACTTCTTGCAGGCCGACGGCACCCGTTGGGTTAACGCCAGCGGCAGCAACACCACCCCATGCGGCGCAAGAGCCGATGGCAATGATAGCGGCTGCGCCTTCTGCGGCCCGGCGGATGTGATCCACGATCGGCTCGCCGGCAACCATGCAGTAAATGCCATTATCTTTCAGTGGGATAGAACCATCTACTACCAGAACATATTGCCCTTTGTACTTCTCCAGAGCGTTATGTTTGTTCTCTTCGACCTGATGGCCGAAGGCGGCAGAGAGCACCTCATGGTATTCCAGAGAGATTGTCTCCAGAACGAGGTTTTCCACTGTAGGGTGTGTCGCGCGAAGCAGCGATTCAGTACAACCCGTACACTCCTGAGCACCAATCCAGATAACCGGTGGGCGCTGAGGACGAGAAACTGATTCGGCCATTTCTGCGGCGGCTTTGCTACTGAGCCCCATGGTAGCGGCCAGTGCTGCACAAAGCTTCATGAAATCACGGCGATTAATGCCGCTCGAATTGATGAGAGAGTTATCTCCAGTCATTTTATAGTTATTCCGTTGCGAAGACCTGGCTTTTATTTTGCACCATTCGCATGTTGCATATTGCGATCGGCGCGCCATTACCACACTTTTTATATGGTTATGTGCATTATAATACTTCGGCGGAGCAACAAAACGAAGGCGTAGGTCAATAGTGTAATTAATTAAAGCAAGATAATACCCCTTTCGGATCAAGCTTCGAGTCGATAGCCAGCCATGAAAAACCGAATTGTTGTACTGGACTGGTTCTCTTTAAAGAAATCCATCACCATCTCTTTATCCAGCCCATAACGGCGCGTCAGGATCCCCGCTTCCCACGCGCTGAGCTGTCGATCGCCCGTTTTTTCAAACATTCGATGTGAAAATCCCAGCACAAAACCACGCTTATAATCCGCACAAAAATTCGCCACCGAGCGTGCACTGTCCGCACTTGAGGCGTTTAATCCGGCCATCAGGCCTTTACCAAAATGGTTGTCCATGCATAACCTCCAATCGCTATATAATAAATTATATAGCGATTTTTTAAGCAAAGACCAGAGGTATCACGAACTTTTTATAACGGCTTAAAAGGACACCCACTCATCCGTTTTAGCGGCCGCAGACGTTTTGCTGTCTGCTGAAGAGGAAGTGGTTTGGCTGGCTGCGTATTGCACATCATTAGCGGAAAGGCGGAACTGTTGCACCGAGCGTTGCAGCTCCTCTGTTTGTCGTTCCAGCGCCACTGCCGCGGCGGAAACTTGTTCTACCAATGCAGCGTTCTGTTGCGTTACGCTGTCCATCTGCGTGATCGCCACGCTCACCTGCGAGATACCCTTATTCTGTTCTTCCGAGGCAGAGGCAATTTGCTTCATGATGACAGTCACTTCGGTGGCGCCGCGCAGAATCGCCTCCATGGTTAATCCTGTTTCTTTAACCAGACGAGCGCCCTGATCAACACGACGCGATGACTCGCCAATCAGTGTCTCAATCTCTTTCGCCGCCCCGGCGCTGCGACTGGCAAGGTTGCGTACTTCACCGGCGACGACGGCAAAACCGCGCCCCTGCTCGCCTGCCCTGGCAGCTTCAACCGCCGCGTTCAGCGCCAGAATGTTGGTCTGGAAAGCAATGCTATTAATAACTGACGTGATTTCCGCGATCTGTTTAGAGCTGGCGGCAATGCCGTCCATCGTCTCAACCACTTCTGAAACCAGCGTGCTCCCTTTGCCTGCCGTTTCTGTGGCCGTATCGGCAAGCTGGCTGGCTTCACGCGCATTTTCTGCGTTCAGTTTTACCGTTGCGGTCAGTTGCTCCATGCTGGCAGCGGTCTCTTCCAGAGCCGCAGCCTGCTCTTCAGTACGTGAGGAGAGATCGTTATTGCCGGTCGAAATTTCCGTCGCCCCTCGCCAGATGTTGTCACTACCTGAACGGATGGTACTGACGGCTTCACGTAGGCTATCCTGCATCGCGCACAATAACGGCACCAGTTGACCCACACAGTTACGACCAAAATCTTCGATGGGATGGCTGAGATCGCCCTGCGCAATCTGCTGGAACTGTTGGCGAATACGTCCCAGCGGTTTCACCATCATGGAAACAAGGTAGCGGTCGGTAAAGAAAAGGAGGGCAATCCCAAGAATAACGGCGGTGATAATTAGCGTCCGGATGATAGAGGTTTTGCCATCGACCATCACGCGGGTGGTATCGAGTCGCTCACCTGCCGTGGCGTTAAAACGCTCGGCACTGGCGCCAAATTCACGGCTCAACGCGGGTGTAATAGTGCTGGCATGCTCCGCAAAGGCCGTAAGCGTGCCCTGCTGCGCCAGTTGCATTTGCGGGATCACGCCGTTGTCCAGCAGCGCCTGCCACTTCGTCAGTACTGCGTTAGCGACGTCAGGATCCATTGGTCCCGGAGACAACGTTTTCATCTCCTGGAGTTTTTTGCTCATATTCTCCAGGGACTGTTGCGCTGGCGCAAAATCAGGCGTTCCGCCACTCATTTTGACATCCATGGCGCGACTTAAGCGCGTTACGAAGCGAAAGTACTGATCGTTACCCTGACTGAGAACCGTCATCTGATGGACAAGATGACGGTCAATATCATTGCCTTCAGATATTTTTGATAACGAATGAAGACTGAATAAACCCACGCCCGACCAGAGCAGGCAAAAAAGTCCCAGTATTGCCAACATGACAATACGAATAGTGAAGTTTTTCAGCAAACGCATAATAATTTCCTTGCCGTTGATGAGGAATTCGCCATCAGGCGATACTTATCCTTGTTATCGGCAGGCAGTAGAGAAGATATAATGCGTTCTTTATTTTTTTACTTTCTTAAGTACATCCACTATCTCTCCACACTATATCAATATGAATGCTAATGAAATTAGGTAGCATTATTATTCAGGTAATTAGTTATAAGCATTAAATAATCTATTGTTTTCTATCGCAAATATTTGTTAAACCACGCAAGAGTACGTTCCCAGGCTAAATCAGCGGCAGCTTTATCATAACGGGGGGTCGAATCGTTGTGAAAGCCATGATTAACACCGGGATAGATATAGGCTTCATAGACTTTCTTATTGGCCTTAAGCGCCGCTTCATAGGCAGGCCATCCCTCATTAATACGTGTGTCTAATTGCGCATAGTGCAGTAATAAAGGCGCGTTTATTTTAGGGACATCTGATGCAGGAACCTGCCGCCCATAAAAAGGCACCGCGCAGGCCAGTTCAGGGAAAGCCACAGCAGCGGCATTCGACACACCACCACCGTAGCAAAATCCGGTAATACCTACCTTTCCCGTCGTCCCTGAATAATGTTGCATAAATTCAATGGCGGCAAAAAAATCATTCATCAACTTTACGGGATCAACCTGCTGCTGCAATTCCCGACCTTTATCATCATTGCCAGGATATCCTCCTACCGAACTTAATCCATCCGGTGCAAGTGCCATAAAGCCCGCCTTCGCCACCCGTCTCGCCACATCTTCAATATACGGATTCAGCCCACGATTCTCATGCACTACCACCACCGCCGGAACTTTCCCTGTCACCTTCGCAGGTTTAACTAAATACCCCCGCACATCACCATGCCCTTCAGGCGAAGGATAGGTAATATATTCCGCCAAAATATCGGGATCGGTAAATTCTACCTGCGTTGCGAGGGCATAGTTGGGTTTCAATAAATTGAATAAAGCCAACGCCGTCATGCCACCCACTGCATATTTCGCTGCCAGATTGAGAAACTCGCGTTTCGTTATTTTGCCATGCGCGTAATAGTCATAGTAGTCGAGCAGTTCTTGCGGAAAATCTTTGGCAGTCAAACGCGGCATCGTCGCACTCCTGATTGGTGTTTTTTTAAGCAAAGCACAGTGACCTGTTTTTGCCCAGTTTTTCATCTCAGTGTGACCTGGTGAACGGGATATTCACCGTGAACCCGCTAGAATAGAAACGTTGTTTCGAAATTCACCTGCACTAAGGAGATCTCATGGCTTGGTTTGCCAATCCTGAACGTTACGAGCAGATGCTCTATCGCTACTGTGGGCGCAGCGGTTTGCGTTTACCCGCGCTATCGCTGGGTTTATGGCACAGTTTTGGGCACGTTCAGGCGCTGGATTCACAGCGCGCCCTGTTGCGTAAAGCATTTGATTTAGGCATCACGCATTTTGATTTAGCCAATAACTATGGGCCGCCACCAGGCAGCGCAGAAGAGAATTTTGGCCGATTACTGCGCGAGGATTTTGCACACTATCGCGATGAACTGATTATCTCCACCAAGGCAGGCTATGACATGTGGCCTGGGCCATACGGTTCTGGCGGTTCGCGCAAATACCTGCTCGCCAGCCTCGACCAGAGTCTGAAACGCATGGGTCTCGACTATGTCGATATCTTCTACTCTCACCGCGTTGACGAAAATACGCCAATGGAAGAGACCGCCTCGGCGCTGGCCCACGCCGTGCAAAGCGGTAAAGCGCTGTATGTCGGCATCTCATCCTATTCTCCGGAACGTACGCAGAAAATGGCCGAGTTGATGCGGGAATGGAAAATTCCATTGCTGATCCATCAGCCGTCTTACAACCTGCTTAACCGCTGGGTAGACAGCAGCGGCCTGCTGGATACGCTGGAATCCAACGGCATGGGCTGCATCGCATTTACGCCGCTGGCTCAGGGACTGCTGACGGGGAAATACCTCAACGGTATTCCGGAAGGTTCACGCATGCAGCGTGAAGGGAAAAAGGTTCGTGGGTTAACGGAAAACATGCTGACGGAAGAAAACCTTACCAGCCTGCGTTTGCTTAATGAGATGGCGCAACAGCGTGGACAGTCGATGGCACAAATGGCCTTAAGCTGGCTGCTAAAAGACAACAGGGTAACGTCGGTATTGATTGGCGCCAGTCGACCGGAGCAACTGGAAGAAAACGTTCAGGCGCTGGCGAATCTGACGTTCAGCGCCGAAGAACTGGCGCAGATCGATAAGCACGTCGCGGACGGTAAGCTGAACCTGTGGCAGGCCTCATCTGACAAATAGCCGTAGGTAATACCGTGCCGGGTAGCAACGTTGTTCTTCCCGGCACATAATACGGGCCAGCCAGCTCCTCACACCTCTTCTGCTTTGATTTCTGGGCGCTGATATTCCGGCCACACCAGCGCGACAAGTGCAGGGTAGGCTTCCACGCTGAACTCCCTGAAGCACTGACGTAAGTTAAGCACGTCCAGATCGGCATGCGGGACTTTCTCGCCACTCAGACAGCGTTTTTTAATATTGTCGTAATATTTATACACTGCAGAGTTGAGATCGCTGCAACGCCGCTGTGCATCAAATAGCCCTGGCGTCTCATTCAGCTCCACCATTGTCATCCGTTTGATCGTCGAGTGGATAAAATCGATATATTCGTGATTGACGCGCCAATACCAAACCGGAGTAATCGAATTCATCAGTACCGAGAAATGATCTTCACCCTCTTCTTTACTCAGTATTTCCGGCTGGTTTTCAGCGTATCCATTTTCTGCATTACGGTTTTTATTTGCACTGCGCATCAACAAAAGTACCCCGCAGGTCAGCAATAGCAGGGTAATAACAGAATAAAATATACTGTTCATATACTGGCTCCATTTTTTTTGATTTTAAAATTACGCCATGCTATTGTCAACGCGGCATGGTTTATTTAAAACAACATATCATTGGCATCAAAGGATATTTCAACATGCTTCCCGAGCATCTTGTTCCCTCGCGTTTTCACTTATCCAGCTCACCTGACAATACCACCTCCACAGATAATAGTGAAAATTTGACTCAGGGGAAGATAACATTAAGCGATTACGAATCCGATATTTTGATTAGCTCAGCTGCTACCGGCCAGTCACGAAATATGCTATTTGAAGAGTGCGACCGCCATTTAAAAGAGCGCCTGTTTCGTGCAGCAAAAATTGAGTCATTCTCTCGCCTGCTCAATTCACTACAGGCAGAAGGCGACATTAATGCACAAGAATTAAGTAAAATTTTGACTCAAAAAACAGCCATCATAAATGAACAGGGCAACAAAATTTGGCTTAATTTAATTACCCGTGAAACCAGCGACCCTATTTTTTATTCTCTGGAAGAGAAATAAAATGAAAGATGTTGAGGATAATAATGTTTATTTGGCTTTAGATAACCATAAAAGCGATGAGTTTGTCTTAAAGCAAAATTTAGCCGTGTTGATTGCCAATAAAAACGCGACACTGGAAAGCGTTGCTCAGGAGATAGTCTCTATTCCCGCTGCACTGGTGCGGATGAAATGGCAAAATCGCCGTGAAATTTACTCGCTACAGGCTAAAGAAGAGATCTACGGTGCCGCGATCGAAGCCATTATGGAGCAGCAACCAGAACTGCGGGACAAAATCATGGCCCGACTGGAAAGCACCTACCAGCATATACTCGCGCGGGAAACGGCCACCTTACGCCTGACGCGAAAGCTGTCTGAAGGGAACTACGAACCCACCAGGATAACCACGGTCGCGTTAGATGAGAACAGATAAGAACAAGTGTGCGAGGGAGTTGAATCAGGAGAGACACGCCGGGTAAGGCGGCAACCATTACCCGGCAATGAGGAAGATTACTTCGCTTTCACTGTCTCTTCGCCAACCAGACCAATCTTCAGGAAGCCCGCCTGATGCAGCGTATCCATCACCTTCATCATGGTCTCATAATCAACGGTTTTATCTGCCCGGAAGAAAATCGTGGTGTCTTTCTTCCCTTCAGTTAGCGCATTTAGCTCGTTAATCATGGTTTCATCCGTCACCTGATTGTTGCCAATGAACATACTCTTATCGGCTTTAACTGACAGGTAAACCGGTTTTTCCGGACGCGGCTGCGGCGTGCTGGTGGAGGCAGGGAGATTCACCTTCACATCTACGGTTGCCAACGGCGCGGCAACCATAAAGATGATCAATAAAACCAACATAACGTCGATAAACGGCGTCACGTTGATTTCATGCATTTCACCGTTATCGTCCAGGTTTTCATTAAAGCTCATTGCCATGGAACATTATCCTACACGTAATTTCTGCGCTGCACGTACCGGATGCGCGGATGCGCTTGCATTCAGGTCCAGATCGCGACTTTGCAACAACAGCACCTGTGCCGCGACATCGCCCAGCATCGCTTTATAGCTGCCAATCTGACGTGCGAAAATGTTGTAGATAACAACCGCTGGAATTGCTGCAACCAGACCAATTGCGGTCGCTAACAGCGCTTCTGCGATACCCGGCGCAACAACGGCGAGGTTGGTCGTTTGAGTTTGTGCAATCCCGATGAAGCTATTCATGATGCCCCATACGGTACCGAACAGACCGACGAATGGAGAGATAGCCCCGATGGTGGCCAGGTATCCGTTACCGCGGCCCATATGACGACCTACCGCCGCCACACGACGCTCCAGACGGAAGCCGGTACGCTCTTTAATGCCTTCGTTATCGTCGCTGCCTTCTGACAGTTCCAGCTCGTTCTGCGCTTCGTTAATCAACTGTGCGCCCAGGCTTTTGCCATCGAATCCTGCGGCAATTTCACTTGCCTGATCTAAAGAGCGGGCTTCCGCCAGCAGTTGCTGTTCACGCTTAAGGCGGCGTTTCTGAGTAAAGAACTCAAGGCTCTTACTAAAGAAGATAGCCCAGGTGACCACTGACGCCAAAATCAGCCCAATCATCACGCACTTAACCACGATATCGGCGTGCTGATACATACCCCAGACGGAAAGATCCGTCTGCATCAAATTATTACCCACTCTGTATCTCCAGGACGCAAATCACAAAATCTGAGCATAATCATATCAAAACGACGTCGAATTGATAGTCGTTCTCATTACTATTTACATATTGCCGCACCTTTGGTTTCTTTTCCTTGCGCTTACGCAGTAAAAAAGTCACCAGAAGCATTTTGAGATTATTTTCTACTGTATGACCGTTCTGCAGGATGCGTCATCTTTGATTCATGGTAGTTTAGACATCCAGACGTATAAAAACAGGTAAGACAACATGGCAGATAAGCAACTTGAAACCAAACTCGTTCACGCAGGACGCAGTAAAAAGTACACGCTGGGCTCGGTAAATAGCGTGATCCAGCGCGCTTCTTCGCTGGTTTTTGACACCGTAGAGGCTAAAAAACAGGCCACGCACAACCGGGCGAACGGTGCGCTTTTCTATGGGCGTCGCGGAACCCTGACGCATTTCTCTCTTCAGGAAGCGATGTGCGAACTGGAAGGTGGTGCGGGTTGCGCGCTGTTCCCCTGCGGTGCGGCGGCCGTTGCCAACACCATCCTTGCCTTTGTGGAGCAAGGGGATCATGTGCTGATGACCAACACAGCCTATGAACCCAGTCAGGATTTCTGTACCAAAATTCTCGGCAAGCTCGGCGTGTCCACCGGCTGGTTCGATCCGCTGGTTGGCGCCGATATCGTTAAGCACATACAGCCGAACACGAAAGTCGTATTTCTGGAATCTCCCGGCTCTGTCACTATGGAAGTGCATGATGTTCCAGCTATTGTTGCCGCCGTCAGAAGCGTCGCGCCGGATGCAATCATCATGATTGATAACACCTGGGCTGCCGGGGTGCTGTTCAAAGCGTTGGATTTTGGCATTGATATCTCTATTCAGGCAGGCACCAAATATCTGATTGGTCATTCTGACGGCATGGTCGGCACGGCGGTATCTAATGCCCGCTGCTGGGATCAACTGCGCGAAAATGCCTATCTGATGGGGCAAATGCTGGACGCCGATACCGCCTATATGACCAGCCGTGGACTGCGTACGCTGAGCGTTCGCCTGCGTCAGCACCATGAAAGCAGCTTAAAGGTCGCCGAGTGGCTGGCCAGCCATCCGCAGGTCGCCCGCGTGAACCACCCGGCACTGCCCGGCAGCAAAGGGCATGAATTCTGGAAGCGTGATTTTACCGGTAGTAGCGGCCTGTTCTCCTTTGTATTGAATAAGAAGCTCAATAATGAGGAGCTTGCTGCGTATCTGGATCACTTCAGCCTGTTCAGTATGGCCTACTCCTGGGGCGGTTTTGAGTCGCTGATTCTCGCCAACCAGCCGGAACACATTGCGGCAATCCGTCCGCAAGGCGAGGTGGATTTCAGCGGAACGCTCATCCGTTTACATATCGGTTTAGAGAATGTTGACGATCTGATTGCCGATTTGGCCGCAGGATTTGCCCGAATCGAGTAAAATTGCCACAGATGGACATATATGCAGACACTTCTGGTGGAAAAGTCTGCAATTGTTGCGTCCGGGATCAAGGCATCCCGGGCAATTCAGGAGTACAATCCACACATAAATGCTGTTCCACAGGAAAGTCCATGGTAGTCATTCAAGATATTGTCTCCGCGCTCTGGCAACACGATTTTGCCGCACTGGCGGATCCGCACGTTGTGAGCGTGGTGTACTTCGTCATGTTCGCCACGCTGTTTTTAGAAAATGGCCTGCTGCCCGCCTCCTTTTTACCCGGAGACAGCCTGTTATTACTGGCAGGAGCGCTGATCGCTCAGGACGTGATGAGTTTTTTACCTACCATAGCTATTCTGACGGCCGCAGCCAGTCTGGGCTGCTGGCTGAGTTATATTCAGGGACGCTGGCTAGGCAACACGCGCACGGTGAAAGGCTGGCTGGCGCAATTACCGGAAAAATACCATCAGCGCGCCACCTGCATGTTTGATCAACACGGCCTGATGGCGCTGCTGGCAGGGCGTTTCCTGGCGTTCGTTCGCACCTTGCTGCCAACGATGGCGGGCATTTCAGGGCTTCCTAACCGTCGGTTCCAGTTTTTTAACTGGCTGAGTGGCCTGCTGTGGGTCACCGTCGTCACCAGTTTCGGCTATGCGCTGAGCATGATCCCGTTCGTTAAACGCCATGAAGATCAGGTGATGACCTTTCTAATGATCCTGCCGATTGCCCTGTTAACCGCAGGATTGTTGGGAACATTGTTCGTGGTGATTAAAAAAAAATACTGTAGCGCCTGAGTATTATCCGTAGCCGGGGTAATTCCCGGCATTATGCCTGATGGCGCGCGGCTTTAAGGCCTACGGTATACCTGTCAGGCCTACTACAAGAAATCAACTCCCCTGCATCATACGAATTTTTGCCGCATCTTCCCCCGGCGTTACGCCAAAGAAACGTTTGAACTCCCGACTGAATTGCGATGCGCTCTCATAGCCGACGCGCATGGCAGCCGCACTGGCCTTCATCCCATCGTGAACCATCATCATCCGTGCTTTATGCAGGCGATAGCTCTTAAGATATTGCAGCGGCGACGTGCTGGTCACCGCTTTAAAATTATGATGAAACGCCGACACGCTCATGTTCGCCTCTGCCGCCAGCTGTTCTACATTGAGGTTTTCGGTGTATTTGGTTTCAATCCGCTTCAGTACCCGGCTTATCAAACTGAAATGCGTCTGGCGACTGACCAGCGCAAGTAACGCGCCGCCGCGCGGTCCGGTCAGCACATGGTAGAGGATCTCGCGAATAATCTGTTTCCCCAGAATACGCGCATCCAGCGGTCGCTCCATCACATCCAGCAGGCGCTCAGCAGCGCAGAGAATTTCGTCAGAGAGCGTTGCAGAGTTAATCCCGCTGGCAGCCATGGCGGGCTGGAACAGCTCGTCTTCCCCAATGTCCATCAGCAGCTCCTGCAATTGCAGGATATCGACATTCAGATAAATACCGGCCAGAGGAACCTCCGGCGTCGCATAGGTTTCACATTCAAAGGGTAAAGGTACGGTTAGCAGCAGGTATTCGTTGGCGTCATAGCGAAATACGCGCTCATTGATGTAACCAATTTTATGTCCCGAAAAGAGAAATATGATGCCTGGCTGATACATGACCGGTGTACGCGCCGCCGGCTCCGTACCGTGTAGCAGGCGGACATCTGGCAGCAGTTCGTTAAGTCTATTTTCATTGTTTTTCAGCTGCTTAATTTTATCTGTCAGCAGAAGACAGATCTCATCACGGTTCATGGGGCACCATTTCATCATCGGTTTTCGACCCTGACATAATGCGCAGATTTATCCGTTTTCTCCAGCAGTCTGTAGAAATGGGCAAGACTTCGGCAGAAATGAGCATTGAGAGCAACGCGGCGGGCGACCACAATGTTCATCATCCGGCAGACACTCACCTGCCCTCTTTTATTACCCACTAAAGGGAATGAGCAATGAACAACTTTAATCTCCATACCCCAACACGTATTTTGTTTGGTAAAGGCGCGATTGCTGATCTGCGCGATCAAATTCCTCAGGACGCTCGCGTACTGGTTACCTATGGCGGCGGCAGCGTGAAAAAAACTGGCGTCCTGGCGCAGGTTCAGGACGCGCTGAAAGGCCTGGATGTGCTGGAGTTTGGCGGTATCGAGCCAAACCCGTCTTATGAAACGCTGATGGACGCGGTAAAAATCGTGCGTGATGAGAAAGTGACGTTTCTGCTGGCGGTAGGTGGCGGTTCAGTGCTGGACGGCACCAAATTCATCGCGGCAGCGGCACAGTACGCTGATGGCATCGATCCATGGCGCATTCTGGAAACCCACGGCAACG
The DNA here is from genome assembly GCF_030332645.1 of Citrobacter sp. Cpo091. Classification (NCBI taxonomy): domain Bacteria; kingdom Pseudomonadati; phylum Pseudomonadota; class Gammaproteobacteria; order Enterobacterales; family Enterobacteriaceae; genus Citrobacter; species Citrobacter sp. Cpo091. Next base: position 15,281 of record NZ_JAOWHL010000033.1, on the reverse strand, counting down.
ACGTAACAAGCGCCATCCCGATGGGCTCCGTATTAACCCTGCCTGCAACCGGCTCTGAATCTAACTCCGGCGCGGTAATTTCGCGTAAAACCACCGGCGATAAACTGGCCTTTATGACCCCGTTTGTGCAGCCAGTGTTTGCCGTTCTGGATCCGGTTTACACCTACACCCTGCCGCCGCGTCAGGTTGCAAACGGTGTTGTGGATGCTTTTGTTCATACCGTGGAACAGTATGTGACTTATCCGGTAGACGGGAAAATTCAGGATCGCTTTGCCGAAGGCATTCTGCTCACGCTGGTAGAAGAAGGTCCGAAAGCCTTGCAGGAGCCGGAAAACTACAACGTGCGTGCGAACGTCATGTGGGCGGCAACCCAGGCGCTGAACGGCCTGATTGGCGCAGGCGTACCGCAGGACTGGGCAACGCATATGCTGGGCCATGAACTGACCGCAATGCACGGTCTGGATCATGCTCAAACGCTGGCCATCGTTCTGCCAGCGCTGTGGAATGAAAAACGTGATACCAAGCGTGCCAAACTGCTGCAATACGCAGAGCGTATCTGGAATATCACCGAAGGTTCCGACGACCAGCGCATCGACGCCGCCATTGCCGCTACCCGCGCTTTCTTCGAACAAATGGGCGTACCCACTCGCCTGTCTGACTATGGCCTGGACGGTAGCTCCATCCCGGCATTGCTGGAAAAACTGGAAGCACACGGTGGTACGCAACTGGGCGAACATCAGGACATTACGCTTGAAGTCAGCCGTCGGATTTACGAAGCTGCCCGCTAAGGTTTTTTAACCTCCGCCTTTCGTTTTTGGGTATTTATACCAGGCTTAAGTCACACCTAACTCACCGGGGGCTGCCCCGGTGAACTCAATTTACACCCAATCATTCATGGTGCATCGAGGCGGCAATTAAGTGAATCCCCGGGAGCGTACATAAGTACGTGACCGGGGTAAACGCAAGCAGCCAACAAAGAGGCAGCCTGAAGGATTAAGTGTGGGGGGGAATTATGACCAGTCCAACCATTATCAAGCTACAGGATGGTAACGTCATGCCACAACTGGGCCTGGGGGTCTGGAAGGCAAGCAACGAAGAAGTCATCACCGCCATTCATAAAGCGCTGGAAGTGGGGTATCGCTCAATTGATACCGCTGCGGCGTACAAAAACGAAGAAGGTGTCGGCAAAGCAATACGCGATGCTGGCGTACCACGGGACGAGTTATTCATCACCACCAAGCTGTGGAATGATGACCAAAAACGCCCCCGGGAAGCCTTGCTCGAAAGCATGGAAAAACTCCAACTTGATTACCTCGATCTATACCTGATGCACTGGCCGGTTCCGGCGATCGACCACTACGTTGAAGCGTGGGAAAACATGATCGACCTGCAAAAAGAAGGTCTGATTAAGAGCATCGGCGTGTGCAACTTTCAGATCAATCATCTCCAGCGGTTGATGGATGAAACCGGCGTACCTCCGGTGATTAACCAGATCGAACTTCATCCGCTTATGCAACAGCGCCAACTGCATGCCTGGAACGCAACGCATAAAATCCAGACCGAATCCTGGAGCCCGCTGGCGCAGGGCGGCAAAGACGTCTTTGATCAAAAGATCATCCGCGACCTCGCTGAGAAATATGGCAAATCACCGGCGCAGATTGTCATCCGCTGGCATCTGGATAGCGGGCTGGTGGTGATTCCAAAATCGGTCACCCCTGCGCGTATCGCAGAAAACTTTAACGTCTGGGACTTCCGCCTGGATAAAGACGAATTAGGCGAAATCGCGAAACTCGATCAGGGCAAACGTCTGGGGCCAGACCCGGATCAGTTCGGCGGTTAACCCCTTCCTCCAGCCCGACACTCTCGTCGGGCCTTTACTGATTTGAAATATCAGGAAACAATTCACACATATATATTGATGTATTTCTTGCAGTCGCTGGAGCAGCATTACGCAACATAACCTGTTAATTATTAAATAAATATATTTATTTGATGAATATATTCACCATATCTATAGGTGCGTAAACGTGACTGAGAAAAAAAGTAGCGGAGTCAAATGGCTCCCATTAATTCTTATAATATTCATTTCTGCCGGACTGTGGCAGCTTACTCCACCTTCCGGGCTAAGTGCGCCAGCCTGGCATTCGGCAATTATTTTCGTCGCCACCATCGCTTCTATTGTGGCTAAAGTATTACCCATCGGCGCGGTCGGCATTATTGGTATTACGGTATTCGCGCTCGCCTATGCTGCCGGAGATAAAACCGCCAGCGGCGCTATCACCACGGCACTGAGTGAGCTGAACAGTTCACTTATCTGGCTTATCGTCGTGGCTTTTATGATTGCCCGCGGGTTTATCAAAACCGGCCTCGGACGACGCATTGCGCTGCAGATGATCCGTCTGCTCGGCAAGCGCACGCTGGGACTCGCCTATGGTCTGGCCTTTGCCGATCTGATCCTCTCCCCGGCAATGCCGAGTAATACAGCACGCTGCGGCGGCGTCATCTATCCGATTGCTGACTCTCTGGCACGCAGTTTCCATTCGAACCCGGAAGATGAGTCCCGCAGTAAAATCGGTACCTTTCTTATCACCTGTATTGGCAACGTCAACGACGTCACCGCCGCGCTCTTTATGACCGGCTATACCGGCAACCTGTTGGCGGTGAAGCTGGCGGCCAATGCGGGCGTCACGCTGACCTGGGGCGGCTGGTTTATGGCGGCTCTGCTGCCATGCCTGGTGTCCTTACTGCTGGTTCCACTGCTGGTCTACTGGATCGTGCGCCCGGAAATTAAACACACGCCGGATGCCCCTAACCTGGCGCGCAAAGAGCTGGCGGAAATGGGCAGTATGTCTCGCGGCGAATGGCTGATGCTGGCTACCGTCGGCGTACTGCTGGTGCTGTGGATTTTTGGCGATACGTTAGGCGTCGACGCCACCACTGCTTCGTTCGTGGGACTGTCCATTTTATTGCTAAGCGGCGTTCTGAGCTGGGAAGATGTGAAGAGCGAGAAAGGCGCATGGGACACACTGATTTGGTTTGCCGCGCTGTTGATGATGGCGAACCAGCTGAAAAAACTGGGCTTCACCACCTGGTTTGGCAATCTGATCGGCGATAGCCTGAGCAGTACTATGCACGGTACCAGTTGGGTGATCGTCCTGCTGCTGCTGAACGCCGCCTACTTCTATACCCACTACTTTTTTGCCAGCGGTAATGCACAGATTGCCGCGCTGTACGCCGTTTTCCTTGGTGTCGGTCTGCATCTGAACATTCCCGCAGCCCCCACGGCATTAATGCTGGCCTTCACCAGCAGTTTGTACTGCTCGCTCACCCAGTACACCCACGCTCGCGGTCCAATCCTGTTTGGTGCCGGGTACGTTCCAACGGGCGTCTGGTGGCGTACAGGATTTATCATCAGCTTGTTTAACCAGGCGGTGTTTATCACCGTGGGTCTGATGTGGTGGAAGGTGTTGGGTCTGTACTAAACTGACTGCGTCCTGACGAATCACCTTACCTGCGGAGAAAAGGAATGACCTGTATTTTCTGTCAAATAGTTGAAGGTAAAGCACCCTGCCATAAGGTCTGGGAAGACGAGCATCATCTGGCTTTTCTGTCGATTTTCCCGAACACCGACGGTTTTACCGTGGTGATCCCGAAAAAGCATTATCCCAGCTATGCCTTCGATATGCCGCCGCAGGCACTGGCTGATCTGATGCTGGCGACCCAAAAAGTGGCTAAGAAACTGGATAAGGCTTTCCCGGATGTCAGTCGTACGGGGATGTTCTTCGAAGGTTTCGGCGTAGACCATGTGCACAGCAAATTAAGCCCCATGCATGGCACTGGCGATCTAACCCACTGGAAACCGATTGAAGCGCGGCAGAACAAATTTTTCGAGCAGTATGAAGGATATCTTTCTTCACACGATCATGAACGGGCGGATGATGCAAAACTGGCCGCATTAGCGGCCAGAATTCGTGAAGCATAAATACTGAGTCTCTCTGCCGGATGGCGGTTCAAGCACCTTATCCGGCCTACAAAATCGTGCTATTCGTAGACCTGATAAGCGTTTCACCACCGGGCAAGGCAGATTAGCGCCCTGCCACTTTCCCGCGTTTTTTGTTTGCGGCTGGCGTCTGGCGCTGATGCGCCACCGGTGTGTGCTTGGTCAATGCCGGGCGAGTATGACGGTTCTGGCGACGCGCTTCTCGCATCTCTTCCAGCGTAGGCGCCGGGACCAGACATTCGCGACGACCGCCGATCAGATGCTTTTTACCCATATCTTCCAGCGCCTGGCGGATTAACGGCCAGTTTGCTGGATCGTGGTAACGCAGCAGGGCTTTATGCAAACGACGCTGCTTATCACCTTTCGGCACCACCACATCTTCACTCTTATAACCAATTTTACCCAGCGGGTTTTTCCCGGTGTAATACATGGTTGTGGAGTTCGCCAACGGTGATGGATAGAAGTTCTGCACCTGATCCAGACGGAAACGACGTTGCTTCAACCACAACGCCAGATTCACCATATCTTCATCACGCGTACCCGGGTGCGCGGAAATAAAGTACGGGATCAGGTACTGCTCTTTACCCGCTTGTTTAGAGTAGGTATCGAACAATTCCTTAAAGCGATCGTAGCTGCCCATCCCCGGCTTCATCATCTTCGACAGCGGGCCTTCTTCGGTATGCTCTGGCGCAATCTTCAGATAGCCGCCAACGTGGTGTGTCGCCAGTTCTTTGATATAGCGCGGGTCTTCAACCGCGATGTCATAACGCACGCCCGAAGCGATGAGGATCTTTTTAATGCCTTTCAAATCACGCGCACGACGATAAAGGTTAATCGTCGGTTCGTGGTTGGTGTCCATATGCGGACAGATATCCGGGTAGACGCATGACAGACGACGGCAAGTTTGCTCCGCGCGCGGTGACTTACAGCGCAGCATATACATGTTCGCCGTTGGGCCGCCGAGGTCGGAAATCACGCCGGTAAAGCCTGGAACGGTGTCGCGAATGGCTTCGATTTCATTGATGATCGAGTCTTCAGAGCGGCTCTGGATGATGCGACCTTCGTGCTCGGTGATCGAACAGAACGAACAGCCGCCAAAGCAGCCACGCATAATGTTGATCGAGAAACGGATCATCTCATAGGCCGGAATGCGGCTGTCGCCATACGCCGGATGCGGCACGCGTTTGTACGGCAGCGCAAAGACGCTATCCATCTCTTCGGTAGAGAGCGGAATGGCTGGCGGGTTGATCCAGATGTAGCGATCGCCGTGCTTTTGCATCAGCGCACGCGCGCAGCCTGGGTTGGTTTCGTGGTGCAGGATACGCGACGCATGCGCATACAGCACTTTATCGCCCTTCACTTTTTCGAAGGACGGCAGCAGCACGTAGGTTTTTTCCCACGGTTTCGGGCGCGGCGGCTGTACGGTTACCGCTTTCGCTTCCTGCTTTTTCGGTGCGACCGGCTTGTTGTCAGCACACGGCAGATCTTCACCATACGGATGCGGGATCGGGTCAATCTTACCCGGCGTGTCGAGGCGCGTGGAATCCACCCCACTCCAGCCCGGCAGCGCTTCTTTAACCATAATCGCAGTGTTACGCACGTCGCGGATCTGATCGATGGTTTCGCCCATCGCCAGACGATGCGCCACTTCCACCAGCGGACGTTCGCCGTTGCCGAACATCAGCATGTCGGCTTTGGAATCCACCAGAACAGAGCGACGAACGGTATCAGACCAATAGTCATAGTGCGCGGTACGGCGCAGGCTGGCCTCAATACCGCCGAGAATAACCGGCACATCTTTCCATGCTTCTTTACAGCGCTGGGTATAGACCAGCGTGGCGCGGTCCGGACGTTTGCCCGCAACGTTGTCCGGTGTGTAGGCATCGTCATGGCGCAGTCGGCGATCGGCGGTGTAACGGTTGATCATCGAGTCCATGTTGCCTGCGGTCACACCAAAGAACAGGTTCGGTTTACCCAAACGCATAAAATCGTCTTTGTTGTTCCACTCCGGCTGGGCGATAATCCCTACGCGAAAGCCTTGTGCTTCCAGCATACGTCCGCAAATTGCCATGCCAAAGCTGGGATGATCGACGTATGCATCGCCGGTAACCAGAATGATGTCGCAGCTATCCCAGCCAAGTTGGTCCATTTCGTCGCGTGACATCGGCAAAAACGGTGCCGGGCCAAAACAGGCAGCCCAGTACTGCGGCCAGGAGAAAAGGTCTCTGTCCGGCTGGATCAGGGATATTGCGCTCATAATGCTTCCAAAAATGGTAAAAAAATAATCAAAGGCCGAGGATTATACGCTGTATGTCGGCAAGAAATGAAGTGGAGTCTGAACCAGACCAGTAGAAAGTTATATAAATTGTTAAATTTTACGACGATCATTTTTATCAATCATAATTAACACCATGCCAGCCAGCTGAGATAACTCTTTTTCGGCGGGGGATTTTTCATTGCGACTCAACGATTCACTGCATATTTCCCAGTTACGGGTTGTTGTTCACCTGTGCGGATTTCTGGTTCTTCTCTACAGCTTTTCTATGCTGCCGCCGATGCTCATCGCTTTGTTAAACAAAGAGCGGAGCTTGTTCGCTTTTTTCAGCACGTTTATGACTTTCTTCACCCTCGGCGGCGGGGCGTGGTTGGCAACCAAACATGCGGGGATTCAACTGCGCACCCGGGATGGTTTCGTCATTATCGTCCTGTTCTGGCTGTTGTTTTCGTTTATCAGCGCGATGCCGATGTGGATGGACGATGGCTTAAACCTCTCTTTTGCGGATGCCCTGTTTGAAGGAGTTTCTGGGATTACCACTACAGGCGCAACGGTGATTGATGACGTCAGCGCCTTGCCGAAGTCGTATCTGTACTATCGGGCTCAGCTCAATTTTATTGGCGGTCTGGGTGTTATCGTCCTCGCCGTGGCTGTATTGCCGCTGCTGGGTATTGGTGGCATGAAGCTGTATCAGTCTGAAATGCCGGGCCCTTTTAAAGAAGAACGCCTCACGCCAAGACTTGCTGATACTGCACGCACGCTGTGGATGACCTATGTCATTCTGGGTCTTATTTGTACTCTGGCCTACCGGGCTGCCGGGATGTCGTTTTTCGACGCCTTATGCCACGGGCTGTCGACGGTCTCTCTCGGCGGATTTTCCACTCGCAGCGAGAGCATCGGCTTTTATAACAGCCATGCCATTGAGCTTGTCGCCGGGGTATTTTCACTGCTGTCTGCGTTTAACTTCACCCTCTGGTACGTTGCTATCGTGAAACGTACCTTCAAACCCTTTCGTCGTAATGCCGAATTGCGTTTCTTTTTGCTTATTGCGTTGGTGGTCACTCTGATCGCCACCTGGCAAGTTTGGCGGGCAGGCATGTACGGATTAACGGACAGCCTGGTGCATGCTTTTTTTCTGGCCAGTTCGATGCTGACAGATAATGGCCTGTCGACGGCGGATTACGCGCAGTGGCCTTCGCACACGATCTTCATGCTGCTCAGCGCCAGTTTCTTCGGCGGTTGTGTGGGTTCGACCTGCGGGGGGATTAAGGTGCTGCGCTTTTTGATTATGTTCAAGCAGTGCCGTCAGGAGTTACACCAGCTCGCGCACCCTCGCGCCCTGCTGAATATCAAAGTGGGCAATAGCGTGGTAAGCGACCGGGTGGTGCGTTCGGTATGGAGCTTTTTCTTTCTCTACGTTTTGTTCACCAGCTTTTTTATCTGGGCGCTCAATCTGATGGGCTACGATCTCTTCTCCTCTTTCGCCACCGTCGCCGCCTGCATCAACAATATGGGGCTGGGATTTGGCGTCACCGCCACGACATTTGGCACCTTAAACGAGGAAGCAAAGCTACTAATGTGCGCGGCCATGATCATGGGGCGTCTGGAGATTTACCCCATTCTGATCCTGTTCTCGCGCATGTTCTGGCGGGCGTAACGAATACCCCGGCGCATTACGGCGCCGGGTTCACCAACATCTGTCCGATTGAGCCACGATCCGCCATTTCCAGCGTCTGGCTATTAAAGTAGAACGGGAAATGGGCCCAGGAAGGCTGTCCGTAATAAACCAGTAATTCAACCTGGCCATCAACCCAGACAGTATCTTTCCAGCCTCTGTCTTCCGGGAACGGCATCGCGCCATTCACATTACGGATCAGGAACGAAACACCTTCAATATGGAAGGACTGGGGCATATCCGCCCGCACCGTCCAGCGTTCCCAGGAGCCCTGCTGGGCAGTAATATCCATACGATTGACGTCCCACAGCTGACCGTTGATGCCAGGATCGTCGTCCAGGCTGATATCACGGCTGCGAATCGGCGAACCGCTGAGGATTTCCGTTGGCAGCAGGCGCATTGGCAGGCTGTCAGTCACCAGCGGCAGGAGACCTGTCGGGCGCAACGTCAATACCAGCGTGGAGATGAGAATACTGGAGGGCTCAAAGAACCCGCGGATCCTGTCGACAATACTGGCCGCCTCACCACAGGTGATAGAGACCTCATTACCGTTAGTCATATCCACCAGGATCTCACGACGCTCGCCCGGAGCCAACGAGAGCTGCTTCACCGAAACAGGCGCAGGTAAAAAACCCTGATCGCTGGAAATCACATGCAGCGGACGGCCATCGCTCATTTGCAGCTGGTAACGACGCGAGTTTGAAGCGTTCAGCAAACGCAAGCGCACCCAGCCGCGGGAGACTTCGACATACGGGCTCTGCGCCCCATTGACCAGCAGCGTATCACCGACAAAGCCACCGCTGCCGGGCTCGCTGTATTCCGGCGTGCCAAAGTTGTCCAGCCGCTTGTCCTGGATTATGACCGGAAAATCATCCACGCCATAGTGGTTGGGAATAGACAGTGATTTACTCACTTCATCTTCAACCAGCCACATCCCGGCAAGACCGTTGTAGACCTGCTGAGCAGTACGATTTGGCGTATTAGCGTGATACCACAACGTGGCGGCATTCTGGCGAATCGGTAGCACCGGCGCCCAGTCAGCATTCGGGGACATCATGCGCGCCGGGCCGCCCATCAGCGGGCCTGGTACCTGCAACCCGGCGACGGTCATCGAGACATTTTCAGTCAGACGGTTGCTGTAGATAAGCTTGACGTCATCCCCTTTCCAGACACGGATTGTCGGTCCCAGATAGCGGCCGTTAATTCCCCAGACAGGTGCGCGCGTGCCTTGCGTAAAGGACCAGTGCGCACGTTGCAGCGTCATAAATAGCGGCTGCCCCCGGCGGGATTCCAGCAGCGGAGGCACGGGTAACGGTTGTTGCTGACCGGCAGCATTAGCCTTCAGCGGAACAGCACCTGCACACAGTGCGATCCCCGATGCCTGAATGAACTGACGCCGACTGAATGACATATAAACTCCATAAAAAACTGGCTATTAACACGCAGGAAGTCATTTCCTGTAAAAAACCCGAATTGCGCGGATTAAACCTTTCCGGCGGCTTCCCGCTCAGCAACTTCTTTATCGAGTTCTGCGATTTTTTGTTCCATCAGCGTGCGGCAATGCGCTGCCAGTTCACGAACCTGATCTTTCCCAAAGTGGCTAATATCCACCGGTGGCAACATCTCGACAATTGCCAGACCATTATTGAGTCGATTGAGTTTTATCTTGTTCGAGGTTGTGGAAACGCACACCGGAATGACCGGGACACCAGCAGCAATCGCTGCATGGAACGCGCCGGTTTTAAACGGCAGCAGACCGCGACCGCGGCTACGTGTCCCTTCAGGGAACATCCAGATAGAAATGCGACGTTTTTTGAAATGATTCACCACGGCAGCAATGGTGCTGTGCGCTTTAGCGCGGTTGTTTCTGTCAATCAACAGGTTACCGGTTAACCAGTACAGCTGCCCGAAGAAAGGGATCCACAGCAGGCTTTTTTTACCTACCGTCACCGTCGGCGGCTGAACGATATTCGCAGCGGTAACCATGTCATAGTTGTTCTGATGGTTACAAATATAGATAGCATTACCATAGTTCTGCGCGTCTGCCGGCATGCGGCACTCGACCTTCAGGCCATAAAGGGGAGCCAGGCGGCCAAACATATGGCCGAACGTTGCAACGTGTTTTGGATTTCGTGGGCTGAACAGACAGTATATGCAACCGAAAATACAGACCAGAACGCAGTAAATAACAGTAATAATTAAACGAAAAATATATAGCATAACAACCTCTAAGGCCTAAGAGCCTGGCATTTTACGTCACCTGATTCATCACGCGGTATCAGGTTAGGGCTTTGTTAAGGGCGGCTCTCTGGAAAAGCGTATTGTTAATCGCAACGCACGAATAAACAACGGTTTCACGGGAATTTTTAACGTTGGCTCTCCCTGGGCTTTAACAGGGAGAGCCGGACGGTAGCGTTATTCTTCGCTGTCGCCGTGACTGGCGCGTCGAGGCGAGTCAATCTCAATGCTGTCGATACGCTGCAGACCACGCATTAGCGTGCCGCGACGGCCGCGCTCACCGGTCACTTTCTGCAACTCTTCAGGACGCAGTTTGATTTTGCGCTTACCAACGTGGATGGTCAGCGTGCTCTGCGGCGGCAGCACGTAAAGTTGCGCCAGACCATCCTCGCCTTTCGCCGCTTCCGCTGAAGGGATATTAATGATCTTGTTCCCTTTGCCTTTCGACAGCTGCGGTAAATCGCTCACCGGGAACATCAACATGCGACCAGCCTGAGTAATAGCCAGTAGCATATCGGTTTCATCTTCAATCACCACCGGCTGCATCACGCGCGCATTTTCTGGCAGTGTAATCAATGCCTTACCAGCACGGTTACGTGCGACCAGGTCATTGAAGGTACAGACAAAACCGTAGCCCGCATCGGAGGCCATCAGCAGTTTTTGATCGTCGCCTTCCATCAGCATGTGCTCAACCGTCGCGCCTGGCGGCAGCGTGAGCTTCCCGGTCAGCGGTTCACCCTGACCGCGCGCCGACGGCAGCGTAATCGGGTCGATGGCATAGCTGCGTCCGGTCGAGTCCACGAACACCACCGGCTGGTTGCTCTTACCCTTCACTGCCGACTTAAAGCTGTCGCCCGCTTTATAGCTTAATCCCGGTGCATCGATGTCGTGGCCTTTCGCGCTACGCACCCAGCCACTCTGGGACAACACAATGGTAACCGGCTCAGATGGCAGCATGTCGTGCTCGCTCATCGCCTTCGCTTCTTCACGTTCCTGCAACGGAGAGCGACGATCGTCGCCATAGGCATCTGCATCGGCCTGCAGCTCTTTCTTCAGCAGGTTACTCATTTTACGTTCGGAAGCCAGAATGGCCTGCAACTGATCGCGCTCTTTCGCCAGCTCATCCTGCTCACCGCGGATTTTCATCTCTTCGAGTTTGGCAAGGTGGCGCAATTTCAGCTCAAGGATGGCTTCAGCCTGGGTTTCAGAAATGCCAAACCGCGACATCAGCTCAGGCTTAGGTTCATCTTCATGACGAATAATTTCGATGACTTCGTCAATGTTGAGGAACGCCACCAGCAAACCTTCAAGGATGTGCAGGCGCTTGAGCACTTTTTCCAGACGATAATTCAGGCGGCGACGTACGGTATCGCGGCGGAACGCCAGCCATTCGGTGAGGATCTCCAGCAGGTTTTTCACCGCCGGACGACCATCAAGACCGATCATGTTCAGGTTGATACGGTAGCTCTTTTCCAGATCGGTAGTGGCAAACAGGTGGTTCATCACCTGCTCCATATCCACACGATTAGAGCGCGGGACAATCACCAGACGGGTCGGGTTTTCGTGATCCGATTCGTCGCGCAGGTCGTCTACCATCGGCAGCTTTTTATTGCGCATTTGAGCAGCGATCTGCTCCAGCACTTTTGCCCCGGAAACCTGATGCGGCAGCGCGGAAATCACCACCGCGCCGTCTTCTTTCGTCCATACCGCGCGCATACGTACGGAGCCGCGTCCGTTTTCGTAAATCTTACGAATTTCCGCGCGCGAAGTAATAATCTCCGCTTCGGTCGGGTAATCCGGCCCTTGTACGATATCCAGCAACTGATCCAGCGTCGTTTTCGGCTGCTCAATCAGAGTTATCGCTGCTTTTGCCACTTCACGCAGGTTATGTGGAGGAATGTCCGTTGCCATACCAACGGCAATACCGGTCGTGCCGTTCAGCAGAATATTTGGCAGACGCGCAGGCAGCATCTTCGGCTCCTGCATGGTGCCGTCGAAGTTTGGCACCCAGTCCGACGTTCCCTGACCGAGTTCACCCAGCAGGACTTCCGCATATTTAGACAGGCGTGATTCGGTATAACGCATCGCCGCGAAGGATTTCGGATCGTCCGGTGCCCCCCAGTTCCCCTGCCCGTCAACCAGCGGGTAACGGTAAGAGAACGGCTGCGCCATCAGCACCATCGCTTCATAGCAGGCGCTGTCGCCATGCGGATGGTATTTACCCAGCACGTCACCGACGGTACGGGCGGATTTTTTAAATTTGGCGCTGGCATTCAGCCCCAGTTCGGACATCGCGTATACGATGCGACGCTGAACGGGTTTCAAACCATCGCCAATAAACGGCAACGCCCTGTCCATGATGACGTACATGGAATAGTTCAGATAGGCGTTTTCCGTGAATTCATGCAGCGCCAGGCGCTCTGCCATATCGCTCATTAATCGTGGTTCCTCAACTTTGTACCCCTCTATTGAAGGGCAATATTGCCGCAGATACTACCCTATCTGGCGTGTTGAGTCACAAAGAAAAGGGCCGGATACGCGGCAGTATCGCCATCACAGGCAGAGAGAAGGCAGGCTATTTTTTCTATTAGCGCTTCCTTTTACGATTAAATAATAAACTAAATTTGCGACTTAATTTGATTGATGGCAGGTTATTTTATCCGTTTTATCATTACGCTTCTTCCTGAGTAAAAACCTCCTTAAGGGAAAATAAATGAGCAGCCTTATTTATTTAACGCTCGAGGGTGATATTCAAGGACCGATTTCTGCAGGCTGTAACTCGCAGGCCTCCGTGGGCAATCGCTATCAGTCAGCGCATGAAGATAGTATCTTTGTCTTCAGCCTGACGCAGGCGCAAAGCAGCATACAAGGCGGCGTTAAGCACCTCGGCCTGCGCTTTTGCAAACTCCTGGATAAAAGCTCTCCGTTATTCTGCAATGCTATTAATAATAATGAACGTCTTAAAATGAGGTTTGATATATACCGCATCAATCGATACGGTCGCATGGAAAAATATTACTTAATCGAACTTCGTGGTGCGACGGTGCAGGCTATTCACCAGGAGTCCAAGATGAACGATATGGATTATGAATATATATCGATAAATTACGATTATATTCTGTGTCGCCATCTGATTGCCTGCACCGAGTTTGATTACCTGCTGACACCGGACAATTACGATCGGCTTTTCCCGGTGGTGCAAAAGAGCATTTTGCCCGCAGAGCAGCCGGTGCGTAAGGTGACGCTGGTGCTGGGGATATTCTTCGACGGCACCGGCAATAACGCCGTGAATACCCGCAACATGCTTGAGGCGCTCACCGCGCAGCATTTTGATATTGAGAGTCCGGATGCCCAAAGCATTCTTGCCAGAAATGCACAGGAGAAGATGGGGATCAGCGGGGTAGGAGCGACCAGTTATCTGGGGTATTACACAAATATTCACTGGTTGAATGAGTTATATCAGTGGCAATTTCCTGCAGACAGCAGTTATGTACAAAACAGACTATATGTAGAAGGAATTGGTACCCGGGCGGGTGAACCCGATAACCCAATAGGTCTGGGACTGGGCGCCGCAGAAACCGGGATTATTGCCAAAACCGATGATGCGGTGGCGCAACTGGGTGCAGCGATAAAAAAGGCACTGAAACTACTGGAAGGAAAATTTATAGTCGAGGCGTTGCTGTTCGATATCTTCGGCTTCAGCCGCGGCGCAGCCGCAGCCCGCCACTTCGCTAACCGTGTCCAGGCGGAAGATCAGGCCATTATCAACGCCATTTCAGCGGGCATGGGCAAAATTAGCTATCGCGGAACTCCGGCTGGCAACACCCGTTTTCTCGGCATCATGGACACCGTGGCGGCTGTCGGTACGGTAACCAACGGACTCGACCCACACAGCGCCGACACCGGCAACGTTACCCTCCGGCTGCGTCCGGGCGTGGCGCAAAAGGTGTTTCATCTTACCGCCCGGAACGAGTGCCGCTACAACTTCGCCCTTAACAGCGTGGCCCCCGCCTGGCCAGAGCTGGCGCTTCCCGGCGTGCACTCCGATATCGGCGGCGGCTATTTGCCGCAACTACGCGAAGACCTCTTTCTCACCCGTCCGCAGGTGGAAACCCTGCCGCAGAACCAGCCCGGGGCGCAGTCTCACATATACGCGCAGACGATGGCGCAGTTGCGTGTGCTCGAACATTCACCGGCTATCATGCCCATTATACGCACCCATGAGATCACCCCGAAGGTCTGGGAGGACCCGCGGGCACCTACTGACCGTTACACCCAGCCACAAAAACGCACCTTTACCGCCCTGACGTTGCGCCAGCGGACGGTCTTTTTCGACTGGTCGAAGGTAGCGTTGCGGGTGATGGTCGATGCGGCGGTTGAGGCCGGGGCGTTACTGTCGGACGTCGATAAAATTCAGAGACACGCCCTACCGGATGCGCTAAAGCCGTTGTGCGAACAAGCCCGGGAAATGGGAAAAGCAGCCCGTCAGCACAGAAGCACCGCCGGCTTTACGCCTGAAGAGGTGGATCGGATTGCCGGCCGCTATATCCACTGCTCAGCCCACTGGAATGCAGTGGAGCTCAAACAGAGCGGGGAGTTACAGGGTGGAGCATCAGCCTCGGAAACCGTCAGCTTTGTCAACCGGCCGGACGCTAACTGGATCAGAACCATTTACAACATGGATGGAAATAAACGATGAAAATATCTTACGCCCTGGCGCTTGCCCTGTTCCTGGCCGCTGCAGGCTGCAGCCCACATCAGTCTCACCCTTTACAGTCAAAACAGGCCGCCAGCGGCGACTGGACCCTACCTTACGGTAAGTGGATCTTCGCTTTTATCACCCCCTATGAATTACCCTCAATGGTCAACCACGCAAGAGTTATCGACACCGATGGTTATCTGTATACGTTTAATACGCTTGACCAGGCTTCTCCCGACCCTGATTCCGTCAAAGAATGGGCTGAAAACGCGCATGGTTTTGGCGATCAGTTCAACAAAGTCAACAAGCCCCCACAGTACATTGTCTTCTGCTGGGATTCCTATATTGACCAGCAGACCTATGAAACCAGCGCCGTCTTCGGCCCCGAAACCTG
>NZ_JAOWHL010000032.1:0-33003 GCF_030332645.1 Citrobacter sp. Cpo091 | reverse complement strand
TGGAGGCGCATTATAGGGAGTTTCCTGCGGCCCGCAACCCTTAAATGACAGAAAAATGACTGACTGCTGCATTCCACAGCGAAACCCCGCTTTATACCCATTTACACACAGAGTTATCCACAAACCACACGATCGTTTCTACGATCCTCTCGTTATATCAGCATCCTTCAACAGAAAAAGAAGAGGTCAAAATCGAAAATTAAAAATTCGCGAGCGTTGCGCAAACGTTTTCGTTACAATGCCCCCGCAAAACAAGGATGCCCCGTAAGGGGCGTTAGCTGAGTTTTTAGCCAAGAATTCACCTAACGCTCTCTGTAATAGTCAAATCCAGGGGATTTACCATGCAACAACGTCGTCCAGTCCGCCGCGCTCTGCTCAGTGTTTCTGACAAGGCCGGTATCATCGAATTCGCTCAGGCACTTTCCGCACGTGGTGTGGAGCTGCTGTCTACAGGTGGCACTGCGCGCCTGTTAGCGGAGAAAGGTCTGCCAGTGACCGAAGTTTCCGATTACACCGGCTTCCCGGAAATGATGGATGGACGCGTGAAGACCCTGCATCCGAAAGTCCACGGTGGCATTCTTGGTCGTCGCGGTCAGGATGACGGAATTATGGAACAGCACGGTATCGCCCCTATCGATATGGTGGTTGTAAACCTGTATCCGTTCGCCGAGACAGTGGCACGCGAAGGCTGCTCGCTGGAAGATGCGGTAGAGAACATTGATATCGGCGGCCCGACCATGGTGCGTTCCGCAGCCAAGAACCATAAAGACGTAGCGATCGTTGTGAAGAGCAGCGACTACGACGCCATTATTAAAGAGATGGATGCCAACGAAGGCTCCCTGACTCTGGAAACCCGCTTTGACCTCGCGATTAAAGCCTTCGAACACACCGCCGCCTACGACAGCATGATTGCCAACTACTTCGGCAGCATGGTTCCGGCTTACCACGGTGAGAGCAAAGAGGCCGCCGGTCGTTTCCCGCGTACGCTGAACATGAACTTCATTAAGAAGCAGGATATGCGCTACGGCGAGAACAGCCACCAGCAGGCTGCCTTCTATATAGAAGAGAATGTTAAAGAAGCGTCCGTTGCCACCGCGCAGCAGGTACAGGGCAAAGCGCTTTCCTACAACAACATCGCCGATACCGACGCGGCGCTGGAGTGCGTGAAAGAGTTCAGCGAGCCAGCCTGTGTGATCGTTAAGCACGCTAACCCGTGCGGCGTGGCGGTAAGTACCTCTATTCTCGACGCTTACGACCGCGCCTATAAAACCGACCCGACCTCCGCATTCGGCGGCATCATCGCTTTCAACCGCGAACTGGATGCCGAAACCGCGCAGGCAATTATCTCCCGTCAGTTCGTGGAAGTGATCATCGCCCCGTCCGCAACCGAAGACGCACTGAAAATCACCGCCGCCAAACAGAACGTTCGCGTTCTGACCTGCGGTCAGTGGGCACAGCGTGTACCGGGCCTCGACTTCAAACGCGTTAACGGCGGTTTGCTGGTTCAGGACAGGGATCTGGGGATGGTGAGCGAAGGCGAACTGCGCGTGGTGTCCAAACGTCAGCCGACCGAGCAAGAGCTGCGCGATGCACTGTTCTGCTGGAAAGTCGCCAAGTTCGTGAAATCCAACGCCATTGTTTATGCCAAAGAGAACATGACTATCGGCATAGGCGCAGGCCAGATGAGCCGCGTGTACTCCGCAAAAATCGCCGGGATTAAAGCGGCTGACGAAGGTCTGGAAGTGAAAGGCTCAGCAATGGCCTCTGACGCCTTCTTCCCGTTCCGCGATGGTATTGATGCTGCCGCCGCCGTTGGCGTGAGCTGCGTTATCCAGCCCGGTGGTTCTATCCGTGATGACGAAGTCATTGCCGCTGCCGATGAACACGGTATCGCGATGATCTTTACCGACATGCGCCACTTCCGCCATTAATCCACGGAGCAGACGATGAAAGTATTAGTGATTGGCAACGGCGGGCGCGAGCACGCCCTGGCCTGGAAAGCCGCACAGTCCCCGCTGGTTGATACCGTTTTTGTCGCACCGGGTAACGCCGGTACCGCACTGGAGCCCGCGTTGCAGAACGTGGCTATCGGCGTCACCGATATTCCAGCTCTACTGAGCTTTGCCCAGAACGAGAAAATTGACCTGACCATCGTCGGCCCGGAAGCGCCGCTGGTGATTGGCGTGGTCGATGCGTTCCGCGCCGCTGGCCTGAAGATCTTCGGGCCAACCGAAGGCGCTGCACAGCTGGAAGGCTCCAAAGCCTTCACCAAAGATTTCCTCGCCCGTCACCAGATCCCGACGGCGGAATATCAGAACTTCACTGAGATTGAGCCAGCGTTGGCCTATCTGCGTGAGAAAGGCGCGCCGATCGTCATCAAAGCTGACGGCCTGGCCGCCGGTAAAGGCGTTATCGTGGCGATGACGCTGGAGGAAGCAGAAGCCGCCGTTCATGACATGCTGGCAGGTAACGCTTTTGGCGATGCGGGCCACCGTATCGTTATCGAAGAGTTCCTCGACGGCGAAGAAGCGAGCTTTATCGTCATGGTCGACGGCGAGCATGTGCTGCCGATGGCCACCAGCCAGGACCACAAACGCGTAGGCAACGGCGACACTGGCCCGAACACCGGCGGTATGGGGGCTTACTCACCAGCGCCGGTGGTAACTGATGAAGTGCATCAGCGCACCATGGAACGCATTATTTGGCCAACCGTAAAAGGTATGGCGGCGGAAGGGAATACCTACACCGGTTTCCTGTATGCGGGTCTGATGATCGACAAACAGGGCAATCCGAAGGTTATCGAGTTCAACTGCCGCTTCGGCGACCCGGAAACCCAGCCGATCATGCTACGCATGAAATCGGACCTGGTGGAGCTTTGCCTGGCCGCCTGCGACGGCAAGTTGGATGAGAAAACCTCCGAGTGGGACGAACGCGCCTCGCTGGGTGTCGTCATTGCTGCCGGAGGTTATCCAGGTAACTACAACACCGGAGATGAAATCCACGGTCTGCCGCTGGAAGAAGTAGAAGACGGAAAAGTGTTCCATGCAGGCACAAAACTCGCCGAAGGCGATCGCGTGCTGACCAGCGGCGGTCGCGTGCTGTGCGCCACCGCCCTGGGTCATACCGTGGCTGAAGCGCAGAAACGCGCTTACGCCCTGATGACCGACATCCGCTGGGATGGCAGCTTCAGCCGTAACGACATCGGCTGGCGCGCCATTGAACGCGAGCAACGCTAACGCGAAATTTTCGCCAGCAGCGTTTTACGCGTAATGCCTAACTGACGGGCGGCTTCCGTTTTATTGCCGCCCGTTTTTTCCAGCGCCGCCAGAATCACCTCTTTTTCGACATCCACCAGCGGTTGGATCTCGCCACTGAATTCCGTTTTTATCGGCGTCGCGGCAATCGACATCGGCAGCTCGCGTTCGGAAATATATTCCCCCGTCAGCAGCACCACCGAGCGCTCAATCGCATTTTCCAGCTCACGAATATTGCCCGGCCAGTCGTAGTGGATCAGCAGATCCATCGCCTGCGGAGTAAAGCCTTTTACCGCTTTACGGTTACGCGCGGCAAAACGCTGGAGAAAATGTTCGGCTAGCAGCGGAATATCTTCCCGGCGCTGGCACAGCGCTGGCATTTCAATGGTGACGACGTTCAGGCGATAGTAGAGATCCTGACGAAAGCGCCCGGCACTGACTTCCTCTGCTAGATCGCGATGCGTAGCGGCGATCAGCCGGACATCAACCGCAATAGTCTGATTGCTACCAACGCGCTGCACTTCTCGCTCCTGGATAGCCCGCAGCAGACGCACCTGCATCAGCGGTGAAATATCACCGATTTCATCAAGAAATAACGTGCCGCCATCAGCTTCCACAAAGCGACCTTCCCGCCGTTTATCCGCCCCGGTAAACGCCCCTTTCTCGTGACCAAAAAGTTCGGACTCCAGCAGCGATTCATTAAGCGCCGCGCAGTTGAGTGTCACCAGCGGTTTATCGCGACGGGCGCTGCTGGCATGCAGCGCCCGGGCCACCAACTCTTTCCCCGTACCGGAGTCTCCGTGAATAAGCACCGTAGCATCCGAGGGCGCAACCATCGCGATTTCATTGAGCAACTTCTGCATCGCCGGACTACTGCCAATCATGCCAAACTGCGCAGCCGACGCCGATGGCAGTTCAGCGCCCGTTTCCCGCGTATGCGCCAGCGCCTTTTCCAGCGTCTCCTGCAGACGGTCAAAATCCAGCGGCTTGATTAAGTAGTCCAGCGCCCCGGTTTTAAGCGCCTCTACGGCGGTCTCCACACTGGAGAACGCCGTCATGATCAAGACCGGAATCGCCGGATTCAGCGCTTTAATCTCTTTCAGCGTTGCGATGCCGTCCATCTCCGCCATGCGTACATCACACAGCACTAAATCAAATACGCGTTCGCGCACCTGTTCCAGCGCCGCTCGCCCGCTATAGGCCAGCGCGACCTCATAACCCCAGCCGCGCAGCAGCGCCTGTAAAATGGTGCAGTGGCTGATATCGTCATCTACCACCAGAATATTGATTTTTCCGCGCGTCATCCTTGTTAATCCTGTTGTTTCGCTTTGGTCGGCAGCCAAAGGGTAAAGGTCGCGCCTTTGCCCTCAACGCTTGCCACCTGAATGGTGCCACCGTGCTGTTCGATAATGTTCTGCACTACCGCCAGCCCGAGGCCGGTTCCGTCAGCTTTGGTCGTAAAGTAAGGCGTAAAAATGGCCTCCAGCTGTTCCGCCGCAATCCCCTTCCCACTATCGGTAACCACAATTTTAACGCGTTCGCCGCTGCTTTCATTCGCTTCAACCGTGATCGTGCCCTGACGACCAATCGCATGAATGGCGTTCAGATACAGATTCAACAAAACCTGAGTCAGTCGGTCAGGATCGGCCTGGATAGCGGGCAGCGTACAATTGGCCGAAAAGCGGAGCTGGATTTCCCGGCTTGCCGCATCCTGACTCACCAGGTGTAATGAGTGGGTGATAACCTCATTGAGATCCACCTTTTGCAGCGTCAGATGTGCAGGTTTCACCAGCTCCAGCAACTCGCTCACCACCCGATTTAAACGATCCGCCTCTTTCGCCATCACCTGTGCCAACTCGTGCGACTCGCCTCCTGCCGGGGTTCGCTCGGCAAAATACTTCGCTAACCCTTTGATCGATGAAAGCGGGTTACGAATTTCATGTGCCACCCCAGCCGCAAGATGACCGAGTGCTAACAGTTTTTCTTTACGCTTCATCGCATCCTGGAGTTCTTTGTACGAGCGCTGATAGCGCTGATACCAGAAGAACGTCAGCACGGTGGCCAGCAACACAGCCGCCAGCGCAGAGAGGACTATCAGTGTGTTACGCCACTCCCTTGCCTGAGTCGCTGTCAGATCGCTGGCATCAAAGGCGATAAATATGGTTTGTGCTGAGGAGATAAGCTGCCCGTCATTGCTGGCACAGCGCGCCATGCCGTGGCGTCCTGGACCATACATCGGCTGAAACTGGCGATAAATTTCCAGTGCTGGCGTTTTTTCACCATCCCTCGCTGGAATTTCAATATTCCGCCAGCTTTCTTGCTCCCCAGGACTAAGCTGTCGCAGGACATCCGATGAATAGAGCGTTTTGCCGACCATCGCGGAATTGCTGTGGGTAATAATGACACCATGCTCATCGACGACAGCAAACCATAGCACGCCAGGCTGTACAGCCATTTCCTCCAGTAGCGTCTGCTGTTGTGCATGATGCATGCGCATCCCCATGCCTACGCGCGTACCAGACTCCAGAGCGCGAATGAGCACGCTGCCTTTTTCCAGTAGCGTTTGCCGCGCGGCGCCACTTTCCCGCCCATAGTCCCGAATGGTCATAATCGAAAACCAGCCGACCAAAACCAGGATTGCCACCAGCAAGAGTCGGCTCAACCACTTTGCCACCGTATCCTTATAAAGACGCATACGCTCTCCCTTCACCCCGCTTGTTCCTTTCATCGTTGCAGGTATACAGCAGAAATCATGCCATTTTTTCCCCCTGATAACCCTGCCCTCAGACACAAACAGCTGAAAGTAACGGGTAAAAATGACTCGCTGGCGCGTTCTGGCGAGTCATTTTTACTCGTTTCCCTGCAAAGACGGCGGGTACAACGCCCGCAGGACTGGGATTACCGCTTTGGCACGGAAGATGCAAAAGGGAATGTAAGCTAACCAACAGGAGAACGAACGATGAAACGGAACAACAAACTGGCACTGATTGCACTTTCTCTTATCGCACTTGGCTCCACCCCGGTACTGGCACAGAATCACTGGGGATATGGCGACGGAATGCAGCAACGGGGCGGTACGCCAATGACCGCTGAGCAGCAGGCTGCCGCACAGAAAATCTATGATGATTATTATTCCCAGACCAGCGCGTTGCGCCAACAGCTGACATCCAAACGTTATGAGTACAATGCACTATTAACGGCCAGCTCGCCGGACACGGCAAAAATTAACGCCGTTGCAAAAGAGATGGAAGCGTTGAATCAGTCTCTGGACGAGCAGCGCGTTAAACGTGATGTCGCAATGGCGCAGGCTGGCGTGCCACGTGGCGCGGGAATGGGCTACGGCGGATGCGGCGGTGGCGGTAACCATCGCGGCGGCGGCCATATGGGAATGGGCCACTGGTAAAAGACTTAATGCCTGATGAAGCTATACGGATCAGGCCTGCTGATTTCCTGTATTCAGGTTTTCAGAAAGTTTTGGCTGTAGGCTGCCAGTGACAAAAATCTTCATTGGCGACCAGCAGTAGCTGCGACCCTTCGGGCGCTTCCAGCCATGCCACACTCACCTCTACGGATGAATGTCTCTGGCGGCGCTCGATATGGTTTATCGCCCACGACTCCAGGTCTGGCTTCAGCGTTTCACCTTCACAGGTTGTGACCGTGTTATCCGCATGCCAACGTCCCTGACGCAATATCACCCGCCCCTGACGCAGCGCATCGCTGGTCTGGCGAATTTGATCGGCTCGATAGCGGTAAAGCGCGATTTGATCGCTGGAAAGCTGCTGCTTTTGCCCGTCGACTTCACGCTGCATGAAGCTCAGTTCGCCCCGGTCATCGAAGCGTATACGGACATGTTCAGCCGGTTTACTGTAAACGTTGAGTTCTATCAGAGAGAGCGAATCACCCTGCCAGCGGTATTCACTGGTAGTGGTTTCGCCTTTACGCCACGGACTAAATACCGAGAGCAAGTGAACATCGTCACCAGAGTCTTTACGCCAAATGCGTACCGCCCCCTGATCGCCAACATAGCCGCTGGCCGTGAAAGGAGGAAGCTCAGAATGGCTACCGCAGGCAGACAGTAACAGAACACCTGAAAGCCAAAGCGTATGACGCCAGATGGACAAAAGGGGCGAAACCGCCCCTTCGTTAAAACTGTTCACTGCCACGCGAATTACTTAACCGCGTCTTTCAGTGCTTTACCAGAAACAAATGCCGGTACGTTAGCTGCGGCGATTTTGATTTCTTTACCGGTCTGCGGGTTGCGGCCAGTGCGCTCAGCACGGTGGTTCACTTTGAAGGTACCGAAACCAACCAGTTGTACAGCATCGCCTTCTTTCAGAGACTCAGTAATAGCAGCCAGAGTGGATTCCAGAGCAGCTTTAGCCTGTGTTTTAGACAGTTCTGCTTTGTCTGCAATTACATCAATCAGTTGAGTCTTGTTCATAAGTTATCCTTACAATGTGTTTATCGCTTGCTAAGCATCGAGTGCGACGGAAATGCCAGAAAAGCACTCTCCTGCATACACGCACCGATAGCCACTTTTTTTCGCCCCCCAAATGTAGACCAGACCGGGGGCGGATGGGAAGCCTTCAGGCACGACAAATCAGGCGTTAAATCACGTTTTGTGGTGTCATTGCTGAAAATTTATACCAATATTGCTCTCGCCAGCCTCGCGCAGGTCTGCACGCAGCCCTTTTATCAGCTCAATATCGCGTTCTTCACAGTCGGCTAAAAGTCGGAAAATTTCCCACTGAATATCCCATTCTTGCTCAACGGCAGGGTTTTCTTTGAGCTCTTCATCGGTCATTTCACGACCAGCCTGAGTCATTTCCAGCATCGCAACCGTCGTAATCGAAGCCTTACTAACTTCGATTGCATGCTCCAGCGTTTCACCGCTAAGACGCGAATGCATCAGTTCGCTTAATGCCACACAAGCATCAATCGCCGGATAAACACCGTACAGATCGTAATCGTCTGCAGAAGGAATGGCCTCTTCAAATTTTTCCAGCTGGCTGTCGAAATTGATTTTCGCGTCTTTAACCGTCAGCGCTTCCCAAATCAGATCCAGAATTCGGCGGTAAATCTGTCCATCGCCAAATTCAGTTTGCTTGCAGAACATGGCGTAGTTTGGGTACATGCGTTCGCACAGACAGGCCATAAACGTGACGTGCTGCCAGCTTTCCAGCTTCTCCAGACGCAGGTGAATCGGATTTTGTAACATGATGAGTTCTCAAATACGGAAATTAGCCGCAGTTTACCCGATATGGGGCGTTTTTGCTGCAAGCCGAGTAAAAGCCGGGCGTTCGGATGCCACTGCATCTGCCCAGCGTGTGGGTTCCGGCAAACGATAGCCGTTCATACAGCGTTGAACCCACGCCAGTGCGCTGTCCATACTCACGCGGTGGCCAGTGGAAATAAACAACGGGTTACAGCGCGCTTTGCTGCGCCAGACCCATGCCAGTTGTTCGCCTTTATCCAGCAACGGCGCTAGCGCACCAGGTTCAGCAGCGAGCGATTCAAACTTGCCGCACAACCGTTTTTTCGCCACACCAATCGTTGGTACGTCCACCAGCAGGCCAAAATGGCTGGCCACGCCCAGACGACGCGGGTGAGAAATGCCATGACCATCAACGAACAGCAGATCTGGCTTGTGCGAGAGCAGTTGCCAGGCGGCCATCAGCGCGGGAGTTTCACGAAAGGAGAGAAAACCGGGAATGTAGGGCATGGTGGTGGCGATACGCGCCACCTTGTATTCGACCAGTTCAAGCGTGGGATACTTCAGCAAAACCATCGCGGCTCGCGTCACTTCGCCACCCTGCTCAAACCCAACGTCCGCCCCGCCGATCAGATCCGGCGGATCGTTCTTCAGACGATCCTCGCGGATCACTGAAGAAGCCAGTTCAAGCTGCTGCGCGCGTAATGACGCGAGATCCATGATGACTCCTTAGCGGTGGTACTGTTCGGACAACCGATGTACCGCCTCCACAAAGACACCCGCATGTTCTGGCGGGACGTCCTGATGAATGCCGTGGCCCAGGTTAAAGACATGCCCTTCACCCTGACCGAATCCGGCCAGAATTGTCGCCACCTCTTCTTCGATGCGGGCTGGCGGCGCATACAGCATGGACGGATCCATATTGCCCTGGAGCGCCACTTTATGACCTACACGACGACGCGCATCGGCAATGTCAGTGGTCCAGTCGAGACCCAACGCATCACAGCCGGTCTCCGCCATCGCTTCCAGCCACTGACCACCGCCTTTGGTAAACAGGGTCACCGGTACGCGACGACCTTCGTTCTCGCGCAGCAGGCCATCAACGATTTTGTGCATGTAGTACAAAGAAAACTGCTGATAGTCGCGACCGGTCAGCACGCCACCCCAGGTGTCGAAAATCATCACCGACTGCGCACCCGCTTTGATCTGCGCGTTCAGGTACAGCGTGACGCTCTTCGCCAGCTTATCAAGCAGCAGATGCAGCGCTTTAGGGTCGGCGTACATCATCTTTTTAATCACGGTGAAGGCTTTGCTGCTGCCGCCTTCAACCATGTAGGTCGCCAGCGTCCACGGACTACCGGAGAAGCCGATCAGCGGCACTTCGCCTTTCAGTTCACGGCGGATAGTACGCACCGCGTTCATCACGTACCCCAACCCATCTTCCGGATCCGGGATCGGCAGTTTGTCGACGTCAGCCTTGCTGGTAATCGGAGAGGTAAAGCGTGGACCTTCTCCTGCTTCAAAATACAGCCCGAGTCCCATCGCATCCGGGATCGTCAGGATATCCGAGAAGAGGATCGCGGCATCAAGTTTATAGCGACGCAGCGGCTGCAACGTGACTTCGCAGGCCAGCTCGGCATTTTTGCACAGCGCCATAAAATCGCCCGCTTCGGCACGGGTAGCTTTGTATTCCGGTAGATAGCGGCCTGCCTGGCGCATCATCCATACCGGAGTGACATCAACGGGCTGGCGCAGCAGCGCACGCAGATAACGATCGTTCTTCAGTTCGGTCATTTTTGCAGTTCCTTATTGCGTCAGTCCATCAGTGTATCACCACTCGCTCTTTACTCGTACTCAGCCCGACACATTGCCACAGTGTCTTCAATCAATCGACGCGCGACAGTACCCGGCGGGGGTAAGAGCGGTAAGTCGTCATAGCGATACCAGTTCGCTTCCAGCAGCTCTTTCGGGTCGATGACGATTTCGCCGCTATCATACTCCGCCATAAATGCGGTCATCAAAGACTGCGGGAACGGCCATGGCTGAGAAGTGACATAGCGCAGGTTTTTCACCTTGATGCCGCTTTCTTCCATGACTTCACGCGCCACCGCCTGTTCTAAGGTCTCACCTACTTCGACAAAACCCGCCAGTACGGTATGCACGCCGTTACGATGGCGAACATGTTGGGCAAGCAGGATGGAATCATCTCGGCGAATAGCGACGATTATGCAGGGGGCAATTTGCGGGTAATAACGTTCACGGCAGTGGCTACAGAGCATCGCCCACTCCGTTTTACTCGGGTGCATGGGATGACCGCAGTAGCCGCAGAATTTATGCGAGCGATAGAACTCCGCCAGCTGTACGCCGCGTCCGGCCAGTTGAAACAGGCCAACATCCTGGTCAATGACCTGGCGCACCGACCCCATATCGTGTCGACGCTGCTGCTGCACCAGCCAGACAGTCTCCCCTTCCCACTCGCCTATTGGCAGCGCGCGCTGACCAATCAGATCAAAACGGGCTGCGTCGCCATAAGGTAGCTCGCCATGAGGTAACCATAACTTTTGCTCATGACTGACGATCCACCAGCCGCTATCTAATTTTTCAATTATACGATCCATATCTCTTGCGCAACCTTTGCTTCACAGGCATGTTGTTTACATTATTTTTACATTTACGGGTGAGCAGTTCCTAAACACCATCTTGCGGAGTCAATCATGCTAAACCAGCTGGAAAGCCTGACGGAGCACGTCGGAGGAAGTAATAAACTGGTTGATCGCTGGCTACATGTACGTAAGCACCTGCTCGTGGCTTACTACAATCTGGTTGGCATTAAGCCTGGCAAAGAATCGTACATGCGACTCAATGAAAAAGCGCTGGATGATTTTTGTCAGAGCCTGGTCGATTACCTCTCCACCGGACACTTCAGTATTTATGAACGTATTCTCCATAAATTGGAAGGGAACGGGCAGCTTTTAAAAGCCACAAAAATTTGGCCGCTGCTGGAAGCCAATACGCAGCTGATCATGGACTACTATGACTCCAGCCTGGAAACTGCGATTGATCATGATAACTTCCTTGAATTTCAACAGGTTTTATCGGATCTCGGCGAGGCACTGGAAGCCCGATTCGTGCTGGAAGATAAGTTGATCATGCTGGTATTTGACGCAATGCACGAGAGTAACACTCTCAAACGTCATGCTTGAGATTTGCGGCATTAACGCGTAGTTTACATTCATTACCTCTTTACTGAGGTTACTTCTTGTCGGAGTGCTTATTTTCCACAGCAGAATGAGTGGAAAAGGCTGAGACCGTTAATTCGGGATCCGCGGAACCTGATCAGGTTAAAACCTGCGAAGGGAACAAGAGTCAATCTACAATAGCATCGCCTCCGGGCGAGCTTCTCTCTTGCTTCATCCGTCGTCTGACAAGCCATATCCTTACTTTTATTTGGAATGAGCTATGTCTGCCACTACTAAACCATCACGCCGCGAACAGCGCGCTCAAGCCCAACACTTTATCGATACCCTGGAAGGGACCGCCTTCCCTAACTCAAAACGCATTTATATTACCGGTTCGCAGCCGGATATCCGCATTCCGATGCGCGAAATTCAGCTCAGCCCAACGCTGATTGGCGGCACAAAAGACAACCCGCAGTTCGAAGAGAACGAAGCCGTTCCGGTATACGACACCTCCGGACCGTATGGCGATCCTGACGTGGCGATTAACGTCCAGCAGGGTCTGGCAAAGCTGCGCCAACCGTGGATTGCGGCGCGTAACGATAGCGAAGAATTAGACGACCAGAGTTCCGCTTATACCAAAGAACGTCTGGCCGACGATGGCCTGGATGAGCTGCGTTTCACCGGCCTGCTGACGCCAAAGCGCGCCAAAGCGGGTAAACGAGTCACCCAACTGCACTACGCCCGCCAGGGAATAGTGACCCCGGAGATGGAGTTCATCGCCATCCGTGAAAACATGGGTCGCGAGCGCATTCGCAGTGAAGTGCTTCGCCACCAGCATCCGGGGATGAACTTTGGTGCACGCCTGCCGGAAAACATCACGCCGGAATTCGTGCGTGATGAAGTGGCCGCGGGACGAGCGATTATTCCTGCCAACATCAACCACCCGGAATCCGAGCCGATGATTATCGGTCGCAACTTCCTGGTGAAGGTTAACGCCAACATCGGTAACTCTGCCGTCACCTCCTCCATTGAAGAGGAGGTAGAGAAGCTGGTGTGGTCGACGCGCTGGGGCGCGGACACGGTGATGGATCTCTCCACCGGTCGCTATATCCACGAAACCCGCGAGTGGATCCTGCGTAACAGTCCGGTACCGATCGGTACTGTGCCGATCTACCAGGCGCTGGAGAAGGTCAACGGGATCGCCGAAGATCTCACCTGGGAAGCCTTCCGCGACACGCTGCTGGAGCAGGCCGAACAGGGCGTCGACTACTTCACCATTCACGCGGGCGTGCTGCTGCGCTACGTGCCGATGACTGCCAAACGCCTGACCGGTATTGTCTCACGCGGCGGTTCAATTATGGCGAAATGGTGCCTTTCTCATCACAAAGAGAACTTCCTGTACGAACATTTCCGCGAGATTTGCGAAATCTGCTCCGCCTACGACGTCTCTTTGTCGCTGGGTGACGGCCTGCGCCCAGGTTCAATTCAGGATGCAAACGACGAAGCGCAGTTCTCCGAACTGCATACGCTGGGCGAGCTGACCAAAATCGCCTGGGAATACGACGTGCAGGTGATGATAGAAGGTCCAGGTCATGTACCCATGCATATGATCCAGCGCAACATGACCGAAGAGCTGGAGCACTGCCATGAAGCACCGTTCTACACTTTAGGACCGTTGACCACCGATATCGCGCCGGGCTACGACCACTTCACTTCCGGGATCGGTGCGGCGATGATCGGTTGGTTTGGCTGCGCGATGCTGTGCTACGTCACGCCAAAAGAGCACCTCGGCCTGCCGAACAAAGAAGATGTTAAACAAGGGTTGATTACCTACAAGATTGCCGCCCATGCAGCTGACTTAGCAAAAGGTCATCCGGGCGCGCAGATCCGCGATAACGCCATGTCGAAAGCGCGCTTCGAATTCCGCTGGGAAGACCAGTTTAACCTCGCGCTCGACCCGTTCACCGCCCGTGCCTACCACGATGAAACCCTGCCACAGGAATCCGGTAAGGTCGCCCACTTCTGCTCCATGTGCGGGCCGAAGTTCTGCTCGATGAAAATCAGCCAGGAGGTTCGCGACTACGCTGCCGCACAAACGATTGAAGTCGGCATGGCAGATATGTCGGAGAACTTCCGCGCCAAAGGCGGCGAAATCTACCTCAAAAAAGAGGAGGCGTAATGTACCAGCCTGATTTCCCGACCGTGCCGTTTCGCCTCGGGCTTTACCCGGTGGTAGACAGCGTGGAATGGATTGAACGCTTGCTGCAGGCGGGCGTATGCACGATCCAACTGCGCATTAAAGATAAGCGTGATGAAGAGGTCGAAGCCGACGTTATGGCCGCCATTGAACTGGGTCGTCGCTATGACGCCCGCCTGTTTATCAACGACTACTGGCGTCTGGCAATTAAGCACCGCGCTTACGGCGTACATCTGGGCCAGGAAGACCTTGAAACCACTGACCTGAAGGCGATTCAGGCGGCGGGGCTGCGCCTGGGGGTCTCCACTCACGATGATATGGAAATCGACATCGCGCTCGCCGCTAAGCCTTCTTATATCGCGCTGGGTCATGTTTTTCCCACGCAAACCAAACAGATGCCTTCCGCCCCGCAGGGACTCACGCAACTGGCAAACCATATTGAACGATTAGCGAATTACCCGACCGTCGCCATTGGCGGTATCAGCCTTGAGCGCGCCCCGGCGGTACTGGCGACCG
Source organism: Citrobacter sp. Cpo091 (assembly GCF_030332645.1). Taxonomy (NCBI): domain Bacteria; kingdom Pseudomonadati; phylum Pseudomonadota; class Gammaproteobacteria; order Enterobacterales; family Enterobacteriaceae; genus Citrobacter; species Citrobacter sp. Cpo091. The sequence continues at coordinate 18,645 of NZ_JAOWHL010000032.1, read as the reverse complement.
GCGTCGGCAGCATTGCCGTGGTCAGCGCCATTACCCAGGCGGCTGACTGGCAGGTCGCCACGGCCCAACTACTGGATATCGCGGGAGTGGGCGATGAATGACCGCGACTTTATGCGTTACAGCCGGCAGATCCTGCTCGGCGATATCGCCATTGAAGGCCAGCAAAAGCTACTCGATAGCCATGTGCTGATTGTCGGTTTAGGCGGGTTAGGTTCGCCTGCCGCGCTGTATCTGGCGGGAGCAGGCATCGGAAAACTGACGCTGGTAGACGATGACGACATTCATCTGAGCAACCTGCAGCGCCAGATCCTGTTTACCACTGATGATATCGCACGTTCAAAATCGCAGGTTGCCCAGCAGCGCCTGACGCGGCTCAACCCAGATATCGAGCTGGTGTCACTCCAGCAGCGACTGAAAGGCGATGCGCTTCGGCATGCGGTAGCGCGTGCCGATGTGGTGCTCGACTGTACCGATAACATGGCCACGCGCCAGGAAATTAACGCCGCCTGCGTAACGCTCAACACCCCGCTCGTCACCGCCAGCGCCGTCGGCTTTGGCGGCCAACTGATGGTGCTGACGCCCCCGTGGGAACAAGGATGTTACCGCTGCCTGTGGCCGGACGATGTAGAGCCCGAACGCAACTGCCGTACCGCCGGTATCGTCGGACCAGTTGTGGGCGTGATGGGCACCTTGCAAGCGTTGGAAGCGATTAAATTGCTCAGCGGTATTGAGACGCCCAGCGGAGAGCTACGCCTGTTTGACGGTAAAACCAGCCAGTGGCGCAGCTTCGCACTACGACGCGCCAGCGGCTGCCCGGTATGCGGAGGGCAACATGCAGATTCAGTTCAATGATGAGCCGATGCAGTGCGCCGAAGGACAAACCGTCAGTGGGCTGCTCACTGCGCTTAATCAGCTTAAACCGGGCGCGGCGCTGGCGCTCAATCAGCAGATCCTCCCACGCGAGCAGTGGGAGCAGCAAATCGTGCAGGAAGGCGACCAGATCCTGCTTTTTCAGGTTATTGCAGGGGGTTGATATGTTACGTATTGCCGACAAAACGTTTGATTCGCATCTGTTCACCGGCACCGGAAAATTTGCTTCATCGCAGCTGATGGTCGAGGCGATTCGCGCCTCCGGCAGCCAACTGGTAACGCTGGCCATGAAGCGCGTGGATTTACGTCAGCACAACGATGCTATTCTGGCGCCGCTGGTAGAAGCTGGTGTGACGCTGTTGCCCAACACTTCGGGGGCAAAAACCGCTGAAGAGGCGATTTTTGCTGCCCAGTTAGCGCGTGAAGCGCTGGGCACAAACTGGCTGAAATTAGAAATCCACCCGGACGCCCGCTGGCTGTTACCCGATCCAATCGAAACATTGAAAGCCGCAGAAGCACTGGTGAAAAAGGGCTTCGTGGTACTGCCTTACTGTGGCGCAGATCCGGTGCTGTGCAAACGGCTGGAAGAAGTAGGCTGTTCTGCAGTCATGCCGCTCGGCGCGCCCATCGGTTCTAATCAGGGGCTGGAAACCAAAGCGATGCTGGAGATTATTATCCAACAGGCGACCGTGCCGGTGGTGGTTGATGCAGGCATCGGCGTCCCCAGCCACGCCACGCAGGCGCTGGAAATGGGCGCCGACGCGGTGTTGGTCAATACGGCAATCGCGGTAGCCGACAGCCCGGTGATGATGGCAACCGCCTTCCGTCTGGCCGTTGAAGCTGGCTTGCTGGCACGCCAGGCGGTACCAGGAAGCAAAAGTTCGCAGGCAAGTCCCACCAGCCCGTTAACCGGATTCCTGGAGGCCTTCGCATGAAAACGTTCAGCGACCGCTGGCGACAGATGGACTGGGACGACATCCGCCTGCGTATCAACGGTAAAACCGCCGCTGACGTGGAGCGCGCCCTCAACGCTTCGCATCTTAGTCGCGACGATCTGATGGCATTGCTCTCTCCTGCCGCCGCCGATTATCTGGAGCCGCTGGCGCAGCGGGCGCAGAAGCTCACCCGTCAGCGTTTTGGTAACACGGTGAGCTTTTACGTGCCGTTGTATCTCTCCAACCTTTGCGCCAACGACTGCTCCTACTGTGGTTTTTCGATGAGCAACCGTATCAAACGCAAAACGCTGGACGAAGATGAGATAACACGGGAGTGTGCGGCTATCCGTGAGCTGGGTTTTGAGCATCTGCTGCTGGTCACCGGTGAACATCAGGCAAAAGTGGGGATGGATTACTTTCGTCGCCATTTGCCTGCCATTCGCCGCCAGTTCGCCTCTTTACAGATGGAGGTACAGCCGTTGTCAGAGGCTGAATATGCAGAGCTGAAGACGCTGGGGCTGGATGGCGTAATGGTGTATCAGGAGAGTTATCATGAGGCAACTTACGCTCGTCACCATTTAAAAGGGAAAAAGCAGGATTTCTTCTGGCGCCTGGAAACGCCGGACAGGCTGGGCCGCGCAGGGATCGACAAAATCGGTCTTGGCGCGTTGATTGGTTTGTCCGACAGCTGGCGGGTTGATTGCTATATGGTGGCTGAACATCTGCTTTGGATGCAGCAGCATTACTGGCAGAGCCGTTACTCTATCTCCTTTCCTCGCCTGCGCCCATGCACCGGAGGCGTTGAGCCTGCATCGATCATGGATGAGCGACAGTTGGTCCAGACCATTTGCGCGTTTCGTTTACTGGCGCCAGAAATTGAGCTGTCGCTCTCCACCCGCGAATCGCCATGGTTTCGTGACCATGTGATCCCGTTGGCGATCAACAACGTCAGCGCCTTCTCAAAAACCCAGCCCGGTGGTTATGCCGATAACCACCCCGAACTGGAACAGTTCTCCCCGCACGACGATCGTCGCCCAGAAGCCGTTGCTGAAGCACTCATGGCCCAGGGTTTACAGCCCGTGTGGAAAGACTGGGACAGCTATCTGGGGCGCGCTTCACAGGTACCGTAGGTCAGGAGCAATCGCATAAACAAAAAAACCCGCTTTCGCGGGTTTTTTCTTCACTGGCACTTAACTGCTCGGGCTCTGGCCTTCATCGCTATCGTAAGCGCTCGTGAAATTATCGGCGATTACAGCACGACAACGTTAACAGCAGACGGGCCTTTAGCGCCATTCTCCACAGAGAACTCCACCTTTTGACCTTCGTCTAACGTTTTAAAATCGTTACTCTGGATAGCGGAGAAATGTACAAACACATCCTTGCTACCGTCCTGAGGAGTGATAAAGCCGAAGCCTTTATCAGAGTTAAACCATTTTACTAAACCAGTCATTTTGTTAGACATAGATACTTCCTTTCATGTTTTTGAGCCGCTTATGCAGCGAAGATGGCCTGTTTTGCAGAAATTAACTTATGGGGCACTTAGGGAGGAGGCTCATGAAGAAGAGTATCTGAGGATAACGCTTGAACTGAGAACTGCTTTACTAAAACTGCTTGCATAAGGTCTGTGTTCCAAACCGATGCCGCTATAGTAGACCTACTTCTAATCATTAAGCAAGCATTAATTTTTTTAATACCCACTGAGTGATGCAATGTTGAACCATCGCGGCTAAGCATCCTGGATAACAGCTTGATCTACAATGAACAAAAGCCCCGACTATTGCAGTCAGGGCTTTACGTTACTACACACTTCAAATTTAACATTAATAAACTTAACGATTTAATACTGCTGATGGTACTACTTTAAAATGTACACGTTTACTACAGATAATATTGGATATTGATACTAACTAAAGCTTTCCTCTATTTACCGTTAAACACATTCCACCCGCTTGATAATAGAACTCAAGACTGGTGACCTAAACAAGTACACTTCCCCTCGCGACATATACTCTTTGATGCGTTGCCTTATTTCCCTTGTGATAACCAGAAAAGCAGATATCACAAATATTTACTATAAATCATGGCGTTACATCGTCGCGTTTTACTGACTTTTTGCGATTAGATATATCAACTACGTGGCCTGAAAGCATTGTCGAAGTGAAAAAATAGCGTTTTCAGCATCGACTATCCCATACAAAAAATACTTCGTGGCCTTTATCGCAAACCCCAATCAAGCTCTACTAACACTTACTACGTTAACAGCAAACTACAATTTCTCCGCTGTTAAGTATTAACATACGGGTTTAAAAAACGCTGTCAATACTGTTTTTTATAACATGTATTTATTGACAGTAATTATATATTCCAGCATGTGATAAGCGAGTCAAAAAGCCGCTGGCCCTGGTCCAGATCGCAGGGTTCCGCCTCTTTTTGTAACCGGTTTCAGAAAAAGCGGCTTTCTTTGTGATGCCTTGCACACAATCGTTGCAAAGCAGTTGTTGCTATGGCTGGCTCGCGATAATTATCAACTCACACATGTTGATCGAGACTGCTTATGAAAAACATCGTTTTATGCTGTGCCGCCGGAATGTCCACCAGCATGCTGGTGCAAAGGATGAAAGATGCCGCCCAGAAAAAAGGCGTCGACGTCACTATCAAAGCCGTCCCGGTGGCCGAGTTTGAAGAGAATATCGCTACAGCGGATATCGTTTTGCTCGGTCCACAGGTTAAGTATGAACAGGCCAAGCTACAGGCGATCGCCGACCCACTAGGCAAAAAGGTCGCCGTTATCGACATGATGGATTACGGCATGATGAAAGGCGATGCGGTACTGGATAAGGCGCTGAAACTACTGGAGTGATGGTATGGAAGAGTTAGAAACGATCATCATGGAGTTATTGGTAAATGCTGGCGCTGCACGCAGCCAGGCCCTGACGGCATTGCAACTGGCGCGTAAAGGTGATTTCTCCGGTGCAGAACAAGCGATGACGGAATCACGCGAGTACGTCAAACAAGCGCATAAAATCCAGACCCAGCTGATCGGTATTGATGAAGGAACTGGCAAACTACCGGTTAATCTCATCACCGTCCATTCGCAGGACCACCTGATGAATGCCATGGTGATTCAGGATCTGGCCGGCGATATGATTGAGCTTTATCGGCGGTTACCGCCGGTAAATTAATGACACTGCCGGATGGCTTTGTAGACCTGATAAACGCCATCAGAAATAACATAGACATAAAAAAACCCGCCGAAGCGGGTTTTTTATTATGGTCGGCAACGATTAATCGTTGTCAGAACCGCCCAGGCCTGCGTTCAGCAGTTCTGCCAGGCTGGCAGACGCATCTTCAGCAGTTACCTGCGGTGCAGCTGGCAGTTCGCCCGCTGCGCGACGGCGCATACGATCCTGGTGGTACGCATAACCAGTACCTGCCGGGATCAGACGACCCACGATGACGTTCTCTTTCAGACCGCGCAGTTCATCACGTTTACCTGCAACAGCTGCTTCGGTCAGGACACGCGTGGTTTCCTGGAACGATGCTGCAGAGATGAAGGACTCGGTTGCCAGAGACGCTTTGGTGATACCCAGCAGATCGCGGGAGAACGTTGCACCCACTTTGCCGTTCGCTTCCAGCTCGCGGTTTGCGATCTTGACGCGGGAGTATTCAACCTGCTCGCCTTCCAGGAAGTCGGAGCTACCAGCGCTTTCGATGGTGGCTTTACGCAGCATCTGACGAACGATAACTTCGATGTGTTTATCGTTAATCTTAACACCCTGCAGACGGTATACGTCCTGAACTTCGTTAACGATGTAACGAGTTACAGCATGCACACCACGCAGACGCAGGATGTCGTGCGGCGCTTCCGGACCGTCGGAAACCACGTCACCACGTTCTACACGTTCACCTTCGAACACGTTGAGCTGACGCCATTTCGGAATCATCTCTTCGTACGGTTCGCTACCGTCTACCGGGGTGATAACCAGACGACGTTTACCTTTGGTTTCTTTACCGAAGGAAATGATGCCGCTGATTTCAGCCAGGATTGCCGGCTCTTTCGGACGACGTGCTTCGAACAGGTCCGCAACGCGCGGCAGACCACCGGTGATATCCTTGGTACCGCCGGATTCCTGCGGAACACGCGCCAGGGTGTCACCAGAGCTGATCTGTACGCCATCTTCCAGCTGAACAATCGCTTTACCCGGCAGGAAGTACTGAGCAGGCATATCGGTGCCTGGGATCAGAACGTCGTTGCCCTGAGCATCAACAATTTTCAGTGCCGGACGCAGGTCTTTACCACCCGCAGTACGCTCTGCAGAATCCAGAACCACCAGAGAAGACAGACCGGTCAGCTCGTCAGTCTGACGAGTAATGGTCTGGCCGTCGATCATGTCAGTGAAGCGGACGAAACCACTCACTTCGGTGATAACCGGCATGGTGTGCGGATCCCAGTTTGCTACGGTTTCGCCGCCAGCAACCTGTTCGCCATCACCTTTCGCCATAACGGAGCCGTAAGGCACTTTATAGCTTTCTTTGGTACGGCCGAATTCGTCGATCAGTTTCAGTTCGGTGTTACGTGAGGTGATAACCAGTTTACCGCTGGAGTTCACAACCGACTTCGCGTTGCTCAGACGGATGCTACCTTTGTTTTTCACCTGGATGCTGGATTCAGCAGCCGCACGAGATGCCGCACCACCGATGTGGAACGTACGCATCGTCAGCTGTGTACCCGGTTCACCGATGGACTGTGCCGCGATAACGCCGATTGCTTCACCTTTGTTGATGATGTGGCCACGCGCCAGGTCACGACCATAGCAGTGCGCACATACACCAAAGTCGGTGTCACAAGATACAACGGAACGGACTTTAACGGAGTCAACGGAGTTCTCTTCCAGCAGATCACACCACTGTTCGTGCAGCAGCGTGTTGCGTGGAACCAGAATATCCGCCGTACCCGGCTTCAGAACGTCTTCAGCAGTTACACGACCCAGAACGCGATCGCGCAGCGGCTCTTTAACGTCACCACCCTCGATAACCGGGGTCATGGTGATGCCTTCCAGAGTGCCGCAATCGTCTTCAGTAACAACCAGGTCCTGCGCGACGTCAACCAGACGACGAGTCAGATAACCGGAGTTCGCTGTTTTCAGTGCGGTATCCGCCAGACCTTTACGAGCACCGTGAGTAGAGATGAAGTACTGGAGTACGTTCAGACCTTCACGGAAGTTCGCGGTGATTGGCGTTTCGATGATGGAGCCATCTGGCTTCGCCATCAGACCACGCATACCGGCCAGCTGACGAATCTGTGCTGCAGAACCACGCGCACCGGAGTCGGCCATCATGTAGATGCTGTTGAAGGAAACCTGCTGCTCTTCTACGCCGTCACGGTTAATAACGGTTTCGGTTTGCAGGTTATCCATCATCGCTTTGGATACACGATCGTTCGCCGCAGCCCAGATATCGATAACTTTGTTATAGCGTTCGCCTGCGGTTACCAGACCAGACTGGAACTGCTCCTGGATCTCAGCAACTTCAGCTTCCGCTTCAGAGATGATCTCGTGTTTCTTCTCTGGGATGACCATGTCATCAATACCAACAGATGCACCTGAACGCGCTGCATATGCAAAGCCGGTGTACATTGTCTGGTCAGCGAAGATAACGGTCGGCTTCAGGCCCAGAATGCGGTAACAGGTGTTCAGCATTTTGGAGATAGCTTTCTTGCCCAGCGCCTGGTTGACGATGGAGAAAGGCAGACCTTTCGGTACGATCATCCACAGAATGGCACGGCCAACGGTCGTGTCTTTCAGGCTGGTTTTCGCAACGAATTCGCCGTTTTCATCTTTTTCGTATTCGGTGATACGCACTTTAACGCGCGCATGCAGAGAGGCCAGACCAGCGCGATAGATACGCTCAGCTTCTTTCGGGCCAGTCAGCACCATGCCTTCGCCTTTGGCGTTAACACAGTCACGGGTCATGTAGTACAGACCCAATACAACGTCCTGAGACGGAACGATGATAGGTTCGCCGTTCGCCGGAGACAGGATGTTGTTGGTAGACATCATCAGCGCACGCGCTTCGAGCTGGGCTTCCAGCGTCAGCGGTACGTGAACAGCCATCTGGTCACCATCGAAGTCGGCGTTATATGCCGCACAAACCAGCGGGTGCAGCTGGATAGCTTTACCTTCGATCAGTACCGGTTCAAATGCCTGGATACCCAGACGGTGCAGTGTTGGTGCACGGTTCAGCAGTACCGGGTGTTCGCGGATAACTTCGTCCAGGATATCCCAAACGACAGCTTCTTCACGCTCAACCATTTTCTTAGCGGCTTTGATGGTGGTGGCCAGGCCACGCAGTTCCAGCTTGCCGTAGATGAACGGTTTGAACAGTTCCAGTGCCATTTTCTTCGGCAGACCGCACTGATGCAGACGCAGGTATGGACCTACGGTGATTACAGAACGACCGGAGTAGTCAACACGCTTACCGAGCAGGTTCTGACGGAAACGACCCTGCTTACCTTTGATCATGTCGGCCAAAGATTTCAGAGGACGTTTGTTAGAACCGGTGATCGCACGACCGCGACGACCGTTATCCAGCAGGGCGTCAACCGCTTCCTGCAGCATACGTTTTTCGTTGCGTACGATGATGTCCGGCGCAGCCAGATCCAGCAGACGCTTCAGACGGTTGTTACGGTTGATAACGCGACGATACAGATCGTTCAGATCCGATGTTGCGAAACGACCACCATCCAGCGGAACCAGCGGACGCAGATCTGGCGGCAGAACCGGCAGAACGGTCAGGATCATCCACTCTGGCTTGTTGCCAGACTGTACGAAGGCTTCCAGCAGTTTGATACGCTTGGTCAGCTTCTTACGCTTGGTTTCGGAGTTGGTTTCGTTCAGCTCTTCGCGCAGAGTTTCACACTCTTGCTCCAGATCCATGCTCTTCAGCAGGGCCTGGATAGCTTCCGCACCCATCTTCGCGTCGAATTCATCACCGAACTCTTCCAGCGCGTCCAGATACTGCTCTTCAGTCAGGATCTGTTGACGTTCCAGGTTAGTCATACCGCCTTCGATAACAACATAGGATTCGAAGTACAGTACACGTTCGATATCGCGCAGCGGCATATCGAGCAGCAAACCGATACGGGACGGCAGAGATTTCAGGAACCAGATGTGAGCGGTCGGAGACGCCAGCTCGATGTGGCCCATACGCTCACGGCGTACTTTGGTCTGGGTCACTTCAACGCCGCACTTCTCACAGATCACACCACGGTGTTTCAGGCGCTTGTACTTACCGCACAGGCACTCATAGTCTTTTACCGGCCCAAAGATACGGGCGCAGAAAAGGCCGTCACGTTCAGGTTTGAACGTACGGTAGTTAATGGTTTCCGGCTTCTTAACTTCACCGAAAGACCATGAACGGATCATGTCTGGCGAGGCCAGAGCAATTTTGATCGCATCAAACTCTTCGGTTTTAGTCTGCGCTTTCAGAAACTTTAATAAATCTTTCACGGATTTGCTCCCGTCGGAGTTAGCACAATCTGGCGCTGGCTGTTACGCCAGCACCAGTGACCTGTTTGATCGAGAGTTACTCGTCTTCCAGCTCGATGTTGATACCCAGCGAACGAATCTCTTTCAACAGTACGTTGAAGGATTCCGGCATGCCTGGTTCCATCTGATGGTTGCCGTCCACGATGTTTTTATACATCTTAGTACGACCGTTCACGTCATCAGACTTAACGGTGAGCATTTCCTGCAGGGTGTATGCTGCGCCATATGCTTCCAGCGCCCACACTTCCATCTCCCCGAAGCGCTGACCACCGAACTGCGCCTTACCACCCAGCGGCTGCTGAGTAACCAGGCTGTAAGAACCGGTAGAACGCGCATGCATCTTGTCATCAACCAGGTGGTTCAGTTTCAGCATGTACATGTAGCCAACGGTAACCTGGCGCTCGAACTGCTCACCGGTACGACCGTCGAACAGTGTGATCTGACCGGAAGTCGGCAGGCCACCCAGCTGTAACAGTTCCTTGATTTCAGACTCTTTCGCACCGTCGAATACCGGCGTTGCGATCGGCATACCTTTTTTCAGGTTTTCAGCCAGACGCAGAACTTCTTCATCGCTGAAGGTATTCAGGTCAACTTTCTGACGAACATCTGAACCCAGATCGTAAGCACGCTGGATGAATTCGCGCAGTTTCGCGACTTCTTGCTGCTGTTTCAGCATGGCGTTGATCTTATCGCCGATACCTTTTGCAGCCATACCCAGGTGGGTTTCAAGGATCTGACCGATGTTCATACGCGATGGTACGCCCAGCGGGTTCAGTACGATATCTACCGGCGTACCGTTAGCATCGTGTGGCATATCTTCGATCGGGTTGATCTTAGAGATTACACCCTTGTTACCGTGACGACCTGCCATCTTATCACCAGGCTGGATCCGACGTTTAACCGCCAGATACACCTTAACAATCTTCAGCACGCCCGGTGCCAGATCGTCGCCCTGAGTGATTTTACGGCGTTTCGCTTCGAGTTTTTTCTCGAATTCGTGTTTCAGTTCGTCGTACTGCTCAGCCAGTTGTTCCAGCTGATTCTGTTTCTCTTCGTCGGTCAGGCCGAGTTCTAACCAGCGGTCACGCGGCAGTTTGTCGAGCTTCTCAGCTTCAACACCACCGGAAACCAGCACAGCGTAGATACGGCTGAACAGGCCAGCTTCGAGGATCTGCAGTTCTTCAGACAGGTCTTTTTTCGCCTGCTTCAGCTGCATCTCTTCGATTTCCAGCGCACGTTTGTCTTTTTCTACGCCATCGCGAGTAAAGACCTGAACGTCGATAATCGTACCGGAAACACCGTTTGGCACGCGCAGAGAAGAGTCTTTAACGTCAGACGCTTTCTCACCGAAGATCGCACGCAGCAGCTTCTCTTCTGGCGTCAGTTGGGTTTCACCTTTCGGCGTTACCTTACCAACCAGAATGTCGCCACCGGTCACTTCCGCACCGATATAAACGATACCGGATTCATCCAGTTTGGAGAGCGCAGCTTCACCCACGTTCGGGATGTCAGCGGTGATCTCTTCTGGCCCCAGCTTGGTGTCACGGGACACACATGCCAGTTCCTGAATGTGGATGGTGGTGAAACGGTCTTCCTGGACAACACGCTCGGATACGAGGATGGAGTCTTCGAAGTTGTAACCATTCCATGGCATGAATGCCACGCGCATGTTCTGACCCAGCGCCAGTTCACCGAGGTCGGTGGACGGACCGTCTGCCAGCACATCACCACGTTCAACCGGCTCGCCCAGAGATACGCAAGGCATCTGGTTGATACAGGTGTTCTGGTTAGAACGGGTGTATTTGGTCAGGTTATAAATGTCGATACCTGCTTCGCCCGGGTACATCTCGTCTTCGTTAACTTTGATAACGATACGGGAAGCATCCACGTACTGAACAGTACCGCCACGTTTAGCAACTGCAGTAACACCGGAGTCAACGGCAACAGCACGTTCCATACCGGTACCAACCAGCGGCTTATCAGCGCGCAGAGTCGGAACCGCCTGACGTTGCATGTTCGCACCCATCAATGCACGGTTGGCGTCATCGTGTTCCAGGAACGGGATCAGGGACGCACCGACGGATACCACCTGCTGGGTGGATACGTCCATGTAGTCAACCTGGTCGCGGCTGAACAAGCTGGATTCGCCTTTGCTACGGCAGGTAACCAGATCTTCTACAAAGTGGCCTTCGTCATCCAGGTTGGAGTTCGCCTGAGCGATAACGTAGTTGCCTTCTTCGATAGCAGACAGGTAATGAATTTCGTCAGTTACAACACCGTCAGTCACTTTACGGTACGGAGTCTCGAGGAAGCCGTATTCGTTAGTCTGTGCATACACGGACAGGGAGTTGATCAGACCGATGTTCGGACCTTCAGGCGTTTCGATTGGACATACGCGACCGTAGTGAGTCGGGTGTACGTCTCGAACTTCGAAGCCTGCGCGTTCACGGGTCAGACCGCCTGGGCCGAGTGCAGAGATACGACGTTTGTGCGTAATCTCAGACAGCGGGTTGTTCTGGTCCATAAACTGAGACAGCTGGCTGGAACCAAAGAACTCTTTCACTGCTGCAGAAATCGGCTTGGCGTTGATCATATCCTGAGGCATCAGGGTATCCAGATCGCCCAGAGACAGACGCTCTTTCACCGCACGCTCAACACGTACCAGGCCAACGCGGAACTGGTTTTCCGCCATTTCGCCTACGGAACGGATACGACGGTTGCCGAGGTGGTCGATATCATCGACTTCGCCTTTACCGTTACGGATATCGATGAGCTTCTTCATCACTTCGATGATGTCGTCTTTGCTCAGTATACCGGAACCTTCGATTTCGTCGCGCAGCAGAGAACGGTTGAACTTCATACGACCAACCGCAGACAGGTCATAGCGGTCTTCGGAGAAGAACAGGTTCTCGAACAGGCTTTCAGCAGCTTCACGAGTCGGCGGCTCACCAGGACGCATCATGCGGTAGATTTCTACCAGTGCGCTCAGACGATCGTTGGTTGGGTCAACACGTACAGTTTCAGAAATGTACGGACCGTGATCCAGATCGTTAGTGAACAGCGTTTCGATACGCTTGTGACCAGACTGGCTCAGCTTAGCCAGCAGATCCAGGCTCAGCTCCATGTTAGCTGCGCAGATCAGCTCGCCAGTAGATTCGTCAACGTAGTCTTTAGCCGCAACTTTACCAGCAATGTATTCAACCGGAACTTCGATATGTTTGATATCGTCTTTTTCCAGTTGGCGAATGTGGCGCGCAGTGATGCGACGGCCTTTTTCGACGTAGACTTTGCCGTTAGCTTCAATGTCAAAGGAAGCGGTTTCACCACGCAGGCGTTCCGGCACCAGTTCCATCTGCAGCTTGTTGTCGCGAATTTCGAAAACAACTTTTTCAAAGAACAGGTCAAGGATCTGCTCAGTGGTGTAGTTCAGTGCACGCAGAATAATGGTCGCAGGCAGTTTACGGCGACGGTCAATACGTACGAACAGGTTGTCCTTCGGATCGAATTCGAAGTCCAGCCAGGAACCACGGTAAGGGATGATGCGCGCGTTATACAGCACTTTACCCGAAGAGTGGGTTTTACCTTTGTCGGAGTCAAAGAAGACGCCAGGACTACGGTGCAGCTGAGAAACGATAACACGCTCAGTACCATTGATTACAAAGGTACCGTTGTCAGTCATGAGCGGAATTTCGCCCATGTAGACTTCTTGTTCTTTAATGTCTTTTACGGTGCCTTCCGGCGCTTCGCGCTCGTAGATCACCAGACGCAGTTTTACGCGCAGCGGTGCGGAATAGGTCACGCCACGGATCTGACATTCCTGAACGTCAAACACCGGTTCGCCAAGGCGGTAGCTGACGTATTGCAGCTCGGAATTACCGCTGTAGCTCTGAATCGGGAAAACGGAACGGAAAGCTGCTTCCAGACCATACTGCCCTTCAGGATCTTGCTCGATGAACTTCTGAAACGAGTCAAGCTGGATAGAAAGGAGATAAGGTATGTCCAACACTTGTGGACGTTTACCAAAATCCTTACGAATACGTTTTTTCTCGGTATAGGAGTAAACCATTAGGGTTCCTCAGCTCGCTGACAAGTCGACCCATCTGTCCGACGAAGGGACAGTTTGTGCAACACTATTTTGTTGACCGGAAAATCGAATACTTTCCGCAATGCCTGTTGCTATCACGCTTAAACCATTTCATTGCGATTTACACAGAACTGATGCTCTGTCGCAGTATATTAAGACGTCGATAGAAACAAGCATTGAAAGGCACAGCAGTAGTCAAACAGTGTGAAATGCTACTGGCGCCTTACAGCGCAAAAAGGCTGGTGACTAAAAAGTCACCAGCCATCAGCCTAATTTCTTAGGCTGCAACCAGAAAAGTTGGCTTATTTAACTTCAACTTCAGCGCCAGCTTCTTCCAGAGATTTTTTCAGTGCTTCTGCGTCGTCTTTGCTGATGCCTTCTTTCAGGGCAGCCGGAGCAGATTCTACCAGGTCTTTAGCTTCTTTCAGACCCAGGCCAGTTGCGCCACGTACTGCTTTGATTACAGCAACTTTGTTAGCGCCAGCAGCTTTCAGAATTACGTCGAATTCAGTTTTTTCTTCAGCAGCTTCAGCCGGGCCAGCAGCTACAGCTACAGCAGCAGCAGCGGAAACACCGAATTTTTCTTCCATTGCAGAGATCAGTTCTACAACGTCCATTACGGACATAGCGGATACTGCTTCAATGATTTGATCTTTAGTGATAGACATTTAAATTGTTCCTGAAAATCAGAATAAGTTTATACGTAAGCAGATGCTTGAGAAAGATAACTGCGATTAAGCAGCTTCTTTCGCATCGCGTACAGCAGCCAGAGTACGAACCAGTTTGCCAGCCGAAGCTTCTTTCATGGTTGCCATCAGGCGTGCAATTGCTTCTTCGTAGGTCGGCAGAGTTGCCAGGCGATCGATTTGCGATGCCGGGATCAATTCACCTTCAAAGGCTGCGGCTTTGACCTCAAATTTTGCATTCGCTTTCGCGAACTCTTTGAACAGACGAGCAGCAGCGCCCGGGTGTTCCATAGAGTATGCAATCAGGGTCGGACCAACAAACGTGTCTTTCAGGCACTCGAACTGAGTACCTTCAACGACGCGGCGCAGCAGGGTGTTACGAACAACACGCATGTATACGCCAGCTTCACGACCTGCTTTACGCAGTTCAGTCATTTTATCTACAGTTACGCCACGGGAATCCGCAACTACTGCAGACAGCGCGCCTTTGGCTACTTCGCTGACTTCAGCAACAATCGCTTGTTTGTCTTGAAGATTTAAAGCCATTAGCTTTGCTCCTGGATGTTTGCCGGAACTCATGTTCCGGAACTCACTTCACTCTCCCCAACGGAAAGAGCGTCTAAATACGGTGAGCAGAAACAAGCCAGAGTATCAGAAATAATCTTAGCGTTCTGTCACCGTCTACGCAGGGCATTAAGTTTCTTACGAAACACCTGCGGTCTTCGACGGAGGCCTGGATAGGCCAGGCTCCAACGAACAAATCTTGTCTATGACTTCGCCCTTTGAACTGTAACCGCGTTAGCTGCTCTCGTTCACACCGGTCATGTAGTTAACTACACTCCCGGCGATTCACTCAATTGCTGCCTTGCTACAATTCAAATGACTCGCATAGAGTTCTGTTTATTTAAACAGAAACGTGGGGGTAAGATTGTAGACAAAATCACCGCCCACGTAAAGGCGAATATTAGTTCGCCACAGTCGCAGTCAGACCGGACTGATCAACGGCAACGCCAGCACCCATGGTGGTGGAGATGCTAACTTTCTTGATGTACACGCCTTTAGCCTGAGTCGGTTTCGCTTTTTTCAGCGCAACCAGCAGAGATTCCAGGTTTTCTTTCAGTTTGTCAGCGTCAAAATCCACTTTACCGATGGTGGTGTGGATGATGCCGTTTTTGTCGTTACGGTAACGAACCTGACCTGCTTTAGCGTTCTTAACCGCTTCAGCAACGTTAGGGGTTACAGTACCAACTTTCGGGTTTGGCATCAGGCCGCGCGGGCCCAGAACCTGACCCAGCTGGCCAACAACGCGCATTGCATCCGGGGAAGCAATAACAACGTCAAAGTTCATTTCGCCTTTCTTGATCTGGTCAGCCAGATCTTCCATACCTACCAGCTCAGCGCCTGCAGCTTTAGCAGCTTCAGCGTTTGCGCCCTGGGCAAATACGGCTACGCGAACGGAACGGCCAGTACCGTGCGGCAGTACAGTTGCACCACGTACGTTCTGGTCAGATTTACGAGCGTCGATGCCGAGGTTAACGGCAACGTCTACGCTTTCTACGAATTTAGCAGTGGCCAGCTCTTTCAGCAGAGCAATAGCTTCGTTGATGTCGTACTGTTTAGTTGCATCAACTTTGTCACGGATCACGCGCATACGCTTGGTCAGTTTAGCCATTTCTTAGTCCTCCACTACCAGGCCCATGGAACGTGCAGTACCTTCAATGGAGCGAGTCATCGCTTCAATGTCGGAACCAGTCATGTCGGCAGCTTTGGTCTGCGCGATTTCCTGCAGCTGAGCGCGGGAAATTTTACCCACTTTGTCTTTGTTCGGCTTGCCGGAACCAGACTTGATACCAGCCGCTTTCTTCAGCAGAACTGCTGCCGGAGGCGTTTTGGTAACGAAAGTGAAAGAACGGTCAGCGTAAACGGTGATAACAACCGGGATCGGCAGACCTTTTTCCATGGAATCAGTTTTTGCGTTGAACGCTTTGCAGAATTCCATGATGTTCACGCCTTGTTGACCCAGTGCTGGACCTACCGGCGGACTCGGGTTAGCCATACCAGCTGCAACCTGCAGCTTGACGTAGGCCTGGACTTTCTTAGCCATTCTAAATTCCTCTAGTTGGGTTATAGCGCCTCAAGGAGGCTCCCCGTGATTAAATTCGTTTTACGGACAGGGCCCATAAAAACAAAAGGCGCGAAATTGTATTCCAATCTCGCGCCTTGTGCAACGATTAAATCGCCGCTTTTTTGATCGCTGTTTAGGCTTTTTCTACCTGGGCAAAGTCCAGTTCTACCGGGGTCGCACGACCGAAGATAGAAACAGAGACTTTCAGGCGGGACTTCTCGTAGTCCACTTCTTCAACCACACCGTTAAAGTCAGCAAACGGACCGTCACTAACGCGAACCATTTCACCTGGCTCAAACATCGTTTTCGGACGCGGTTTATCGCCAACCTGCTGCAGACGGTTCATGATCGCATCAACTTCTTTGTCGCTGATCGGCGCCGGACGGTCAGATGTACCGCCGATAAAGCCCATCACACGCGGCACGCTGCGCACCAGGTGCCAGCTTGCGTCATTCATCACCATCTGGACCAGTACATAGCCCGGGAAGAATTTACGTTCGCTCTTACGACGCTGGCCACCACGGATTTCGACCACTTCTTCGGTCGGCACCATGACTTCGCCAAACAGCTCTTCCATATTTTGTAACTTGATATATTCGCGCAGCGACGTGGCTACGCGGCCTTCAAAACCGGAAAACGCCTGAACGACGTACCAGCGCTTTTTAGGGGCTTCAGACATCTTAGAACCTCAGGCCAGTGATAAAGGATACCAGGCGAACCAGAATACCATCCAGTCCCCACAGGATCAGTGACATTACTGCGGTAACCGCAGCCACAATTAATGTGGTGTGCAATGTTTCCTGGCGAGTTGGCCAAATGACCTTACGGACTTCGGTTCTCGCTTCACGGGCAAAAGCAACGGTCGCTTTACCTTTTGTTGTCAACAGCGCGACACCACCCGCTGCGGCAATCAGAATCACTACGGCCAGCGCACGCAGCGGCAGCATCATGTCACGATAGAGGTAGTTGCCAACGATAGCTACAAGCAGCAATACAGCGACAACAACCCATTTCATCGCTTCCAGGCCGCGCCCGCTTCCTTGAGCTTCGGTATTCGCACTCATAAACCAACCTGTCAGAAGTATTCTACAAACATTTTCACCCCGCGTAAGCGAGGCGATCCAAACCGAAATGCTCTGGTGCGTTTCGGACTAAACGCCCTCTTCAGAGCCTGTCTCAGCAATGATTATGACAAAAAAAATCACTGATGAGCCAGGTTCTGGTGTGAAAGCGTGCAAAAAGGGCATCAAATGATGCCCTTTTATTGCGCATTGCGTCAAATGTTATTCGGCAATTAGCTCATTACTTTGGCAACAACGCCCGCACCAACAGTACGGCCGCCTTCACGGATTGCGAAACGCAGACCGTCGTCCATCGCGATTGGGTGGATCAAGGTAACAACCATTTTGATGTTGTCGCCCGGCATTACCATCTCTACGCCTTCTGGCAGTTCGATGGTACCAGTCACGTCAGTAGTACGGAAGTAGAACTGCGGACGGTAGCCTTTGAAGAACGGAGTATGACGGCCGCCTTCGTCTTTGGACAGAATGTACACTTCAGATTCGAACTTGGTGTGCGGCTTGATAGAGCCCGGCTTAGCCAGTACCTGACCACGTTCGATTTCTTCACGTTTGATACCACGCAGCAGAACACCAACGTTCTCACCAGCACGGCCTTCGTCCAGCAGTTTGCGGAACATTTCAACGCCAGTACAGGTAGACTTAGCAGTCTCTTTGATACCAACGATTTCAACTTCTTCACCAACTTTGATGATACCGCGTTCTACACGACCGGTAACAACGGTACCACGACCGGAGATGGAGAATACGTCTTCGATAGGCAGCAGGAACGGCTTGTCAATCGCACGCTCTGGTTCTGGGATGTAAGAATCCAGGAAGCCAGCCAGTTCGATGATTTTCGCTTCCCACTCTGCTTCGCCTTCCAGCGCTTTCAGAGCAGAACCACGAACGATCGGAGTGTCGTCGCCTGGGAAATCGTACTGAGACAGAAGTTCACGAACTTCCATTTCTACCAGTTCCAGCAGCTCTTCGTCATCAACCATGTCGCATTTGTTCAGGAACACGATGATGTACGGAACGCCTACCTGACGACCCAGCAGGATGTGCTCACGAGTCTGCGGCATCGGGCCGTCAGTCGCAGCAACAACCAGGATCGCGCCGTCCATCTGCGCAGCACCGGTGATCATGTTTTTAACATAGTCGGCGTGGCCCGGGCAGTCTACGTGTGCGTAGTGGCGAGTCGGGGTGTCATATTCAACGTGAGAAGTGTTGATGGTGATACCACGAGCTTTTTCTTCCGGCGCGTTATCGATCTGGTCGAATGCACGAGCAGCACCGCCGTAGGTTTTAGCCAGTACGGTAGTGATTGCAGCGGTCAG
>NZ_JAOWHL010000031.1:0-149550 GCF_030332645.1 Citrobacter sp. Cpo091 | reverse complement strand
ACGTTGCGCAGCAACGGCCCGGAGGGTGGCGGGCAGGACGCCCGCCATAAACTGCCAGGCATTAATTTAGTGAAGAAGCCTATCCTGACGGATGGGCTTTTTTGCGTCTGTGCGGAATGAAAACCGCCGGATGCGGCGTACCGCCTTATCCGGCCTACAGGGGCCGGGCTGAACGTATTTTGTAGGCCTGATAAGCGCAGCGCATCAGGCAACGCGGCGGTACATTGCCGGATGCGGCGTATCGCCTTATCCGGCCTACAAAAGCTAGTCCTGCTACCCGCGTACGAGGTTGAGTAACGGGTACGGTCGTCCGAGATCGTCCACCTCTGTACGTCCCGTCACGCTAAATCCCATCTTCTTATAGAATCCAACCGCTTGCTCATTCTGCTCGTTAACGTTGGTTGTTAGCGTTGAACTCATTGATAAAGCATGTTCAATCAGCAGTTTACCAACACCACTACCACGCACATCCGGATCGACAAACAAAGCATCAATATGCTGGTCGGTCAGGAGCATAAAAGCGACGGGCTCATCCTGTTCTGTCACTGCAACCCACAGAGGGGCTTCTGGTAAAAATGAACGTACCAGCTCCTCCAGCTCAATCCGATAATCCGCAGAGAGGAAATGGTGCGTGGCATCTACTGAGCGACACCAAATAGAAACTAACTTATCTCCTTCGTCCTGACGCGAACGACGAATGGTAAGGTTCATAGCATTCTCCTTTTTTTCTTTACTGCACTATTCTACAGCAAGGAGCCGTGAAACTTTCTCAACTTGAGGATGCAGGCTCGACATTCGCATGATTCCTGGGTATCTTCAGCTATCTGGATGTCTAAACGTTTAAACGTATGTTGTGAGGTTATCAGGTTATGCCAATTCGCGTGCAGGACGAGCTACCCGCCGTCAATTTTTTGCGTGAGGAAAACGTCTTCGTGATGACGACATCCCGCGCTTCCGGTCAGGAAATTCGTCCACTGAAGGTGCTCATCCTCAACCTGATGCCCAAGAAGATTGAAACGGAAAACCAGTTCCTGCGCTTACTGTCTAACTCACCGCTGCAGGTAGATGTTCAGCTATTGCGCATCGATGCCCGCGAGTCACGCAACACCCCAACGGAGCATCTGAATAACTTTTACTGTAATTTCGAGGATATCTGCGATCAGAACTTTGACGGATTGATCGTGACCGGCGCCCCGTTGGGCCTGGTTGAATTTAATGATGTGGCTTACTGGCCGCAGATTAAGCAAGTGCTTGAATGGGCCAAAGATCACGTTACCTCGACGCTATTTGTCTGTTGGGCGGTGCAGGCCGCGTTGAATATCCTGTACGGAATTCCCAAGCAAACCCGCACGGACAAACTCTCAGGCGTCTATGAGCACCATATTCTGCACCCTCATGCGCTACTGACGCGTGGATTCGATGATGCGTTCCTGGCCCCGCATTCGCGCTATGCTGATTTCCCTGCAGCGCTTATCCGCGACTACACCGATCTCGAGATCTTTGCTGAAACCGAAGAGGGAGATGCCTACCTGTTTGCCAGCAAAGACAAACGTATCGCCTTCGTGACGGGTCATCCTGAGTATGACGACCATACACTCGGCAGCGAATATTTTCGTGACGTCGAAGCGGGCTTATCGCCGGAAGTACCCTATAACTATTTCCCGAAAGATGACCCGCAAAACAAACCGCGGGCAACCTGGCGTAGCCACGGTAATCTGTTGTTTACCAACTGGCTTAACTATTACGTCTACCAGATCACGCCATATGATCTGCGTCACATGAATCCAACGCTGGATTAATCTTCTGTAGCAGACGATCCTTAAGCGTTTCAGCATATTGAATCAGGCACCTTCGGGTGCCTTTTTTATTTCCGAAACGCACCTCATCGTGTAATTAAATTTTATTTATATTGTTATCAATAGGTTAATTGATAATTAAATTAAAAATGGAAATTGTTTTTGATTTTGAGATTTAAATGAGTAGTCTTAGTTGTGCTGAACGAAAAGCGCACAACGATCCTTCGTTCGCATTGGGGATGTGTTTGGATCAATGACGAGGAACTACGCAATGAATCAACAGGCAACGACAACCGATGAACTGGTCTTCACCAGGCCGTGTGGCGAACAGGAACAACAAATTCTGACCGCTGAAGCAGTGGAGTTTCTGACTGAACTGGTGACAAGATTTACGCCAAAGCGGAATAAACTTCTGGCTGCACGTATCCAGCAGCAGCAGGATATTGATGACGGTAAGTTGCCTGATTTTATTTCGGAAACAGCTTCCATTCGTGAAGGTAACTGGAAAATTCGCGGAATTCCTGATGATTTACTGGATCGCCGCGTAGAGATCACCGGACCCGTTGAGCGCAAGATGGTCATCAACGCGCTGAACGCGAACGTCAAAGTCTTTATGGCTGACTTCGAAGATTCACTGGCTCCTGAGTGGAGCAAAGTTATCGACGGGCAGATCAACCTGCGCGATGCGGTCAATGGCACCATTAGCTACACCAACGAAGCGGGTAAAATTTATCAGCTCAAGCCTAATCCGGCTCTGTTGGTATGTCGCGTTCGTGGTCTGCATCTGCCGGAAAAACACGTCACCTGGCGTGGCGAATCTATCCCGGGCAGCCTGTTCGACTTTGCCCTCTATTTCTTCCACAACTACAAAACGTTGCTGGCGAAAGGCAGCGGCCCTTATTTCTATCTGCCAAAAACGCAGGCCTGGCAAGAAGCGGCATGGTGGAGCGAAGTGTTCAGCTATGCAGAGGACCGCTTTAACCTGCCGCGCGGCACCATTAAAGCGACCCTGCTGATTGAAACGCTGCCTGCCGTCTTCCAGATGGACGAAATTCTGCACGCCCTGCGTGACCACATTGTGGGTCTGAACTGCGGTCGTTGGGACTACATTTTTAGCTATATCAAAACGCTGAAGAACCACCCGGATCGCGTGCTGCCGGACCGTCAGGTGGTGACGATGGATAAGCCATTCCTCAGCGCCTATTCGCGTCTGCTGATTAAAACCTGTCATAAACGTGGCGCATTCGCTATGGGCGGCATGGCTGCGTTCATTCCCAGCAAAGATGCGGAGCGTAACAACCAGGTTCTGACCAAGGTAAAAGCGGACAAAGCACTGGAAGCGAATAACGGTCATGACGGCACATGGATTGCCCATCCGGGACTGGCAGATACCGCCATGGCGGTGTTCAACGACGTACTCGGTGAAAACAAAAATCAGCTGTTCGTGACCCGTGAAGAAGATGCCCCGATTACCGCAGAGCAACTGCTGGCACCTTGTGAAGGTGAGCGTACTGAAGAAGGCATGCGCGCCAATATCCGTGTCGCGGTGCAGTACATCGAAGCGTGGATCTCCGGTAACGGCTGCGTACCGATTTACGGTCTGATGGAAGACGCGGCCACCGCCGAAATCTCCCGTACCTCCATCTGGCAGTGGATCCACCACGAGAAGACGCTCAGCAACGGCAAGCCGGTTACCAAACCGCTGTTCCGTCAGATGCTGGCCGAAGAGATGCTGGTGATTCAGGACGAGCTGGGCGAACACCGCTACAGCAGCGGGCGTTTTGACGATGCCGCGCGCCTGATGGAGCAAATCACTACCTCTGATGAACTGATCGATTTCTTGACCCTGCCAGGCTACCGCCTGCTGGCGTAATTCACCACATAACAATATGGAGCATCTGCACATGAAAACCCGTACTCAACAAATCGAAGAATTACAGAAAGAATGGACTCAACCGCGCTGGGAAGGCATCACCCGTCCATATAGCGCGGAGGAAGTGGTGAAATTACGTGGCTCGGTCAACCCGGAATGCACGCTGGCGCAGCTTGGCGCGGCGAAAATGTGGCGTCTGCTGCACGGCGAATCGAAGAAAGGTTATATCAACAGCCTCGGCGCGCTGACCGGCGGTCAGGCGCTGCAGCAGGCGAAAGCCGGTATTGAAGCGGTCTACCTTTCAGGCTGGCAGGTGGCGGCAGATGCCAACCTGGCATCCAGCATGTACCCGGACCAATCGCTGTATCCGGCGAACTCCGTCCCGGCGGTGGTTGATCGGATCAACAACACATTCCGTCGTGCCGATCAGATCCAATGGTCAACCGGTATTGAGCCGAACGATCCTCGCTATGTCGATTACTTCCTGCCGATCGTTGCCGATGCGGAAGCAGGGTTTGGCGGCGTACTGAACGCGTTTGAACTGATGAAATCGATGATTGAGGCTGGTGCAGCGGCTGTTCACTTCGAAGATCAGCTCGCATCGGTGAAAAAATGTGGTCACATGGGCGGCAAAGTGCTGGTTCCGACGCAGGAAGCTATCCAGAAACTGGTGGCCGCCCGTCTGGCAGCCGACGTCATGGGTGTGCCGACGCTGGTGATTGCACGTACCGATGCCGACGCAGCCGATCTGATTACGTCTGATTGCGACCCATACGACAGCGAGTTCATCACTGGCGAACGTACCAGCGAAGGGTTCTACCGTACGCATGCGGGTATTGAGCAGGCGATCAGCCGTGGTCTGGCCTACGCACCGTATGCGGATCTGGTGTGGTGTGAAACCTCCACGCCGGACCTTGAACTGGCGAAGCGCTTTGCCGATGCGATCCACGCGAAATACCCAGGCAAACTGCTGGCTTACAACTGTTCGCCGTCGTTTAACTGGCAGAAAAACCTGGATGACAAAACCATCGCCAGCTTCCAGCAGCAGCTGTCGGATATGGGTTACAAATACCAGTTTATTACCCTGGCGGGTATCCACAGCATGTGGTTCAACATGTTCGACCTCGCGCACTCCTATGCGCAGGGTGAAGGCATGCGCCATTATGTTGAGAAGGTTCAGCAGCCAGAATTTGCGGCAGCTAAAGACGGTTACACCTTCGTCTCCCATCAGCAGGAAGTGGGCACAGGTTACTTCGACAAAGTCACCACCATCATTCAGGGCGGAGCTTCCTCGGTGACCGCGCTGACCGGCTCGACCGAAGAATCGCAGTTTTGATTAATGCCCGGTGGCGCTGCGCTTACCGGGCCTACGAAGGGATGTAGGCCGGATAAGCGAACGCGCCATCCGGCATGACGTTGTGCCGGATGGGAGACATTGATGACGCGTGGCCTGGAATTACTGATTGCTCAGACTATCTTGCAAGGTTTCGACGCCCAGTACGGGCGTTTTCTGGAAGTCACCTCCGGCGCGCAGCAGCGTTTTGAACATGCCGACTGGCATGCGGTTCAGCAGGCGATGAAAAGCCGTATTCACCTTTACGATCATCACGTGGGTCTGGTGGTGGAGCAGTTGCGCTGCATTACTGACGGCAAAAGTACCGACGCGGATTTTTTACTTCGCGTGAAAGAGCATTACACCCGGCTACTGCCGGATTACCCGCGCTTCGAGATTGCGGAGAGTTTCTTTAACTCCGTTTACTGTCGGTTATTTGACCACCGCTCGCTGACTCCCGAGCGGCTGTTTATTTTCAGTTCTCAGCCAGAGCGCCGTTTTCGCACGATCCCACGTCCCCTGGCGAAAGACTTTTTTCCGGATACCGGCTGGGAGTGGCTGCTGACGCGCGTCCTTAGCGATCTGCCCCTGCGTCTGCCGTGGCAGAACAAACATCGTGATATCCACTACATCATCGAACACCTGACCGAAACCCTGGGAGCGGATGTGTTGTCGGGCTGCCATTTACAGGTGGCGAACGAACTGTTTTATCGCAACAAGGCCGCCTGGCTGGTCGGTAAGCTGATTACTCCTTCGGGGACGCTACCGTTTTTACTGCCAATCCACCGGACTGATGAAGGCGAATTGTTTGTCGATACCTGTCTGACCACGACGGCGGAGGCGAGCATTGTGTTTGGCTTCGCCCGCTCCTATTTTATGGTTTACGCCCCTTTGCCCGCGGCGCTGGTGGAGTGGCTGCGCGAGATCCTGCCCGGTAAAACCACCGCCGAACTGTACATGGCGATTGGCTGTCAGAAACACGCGAAGACCGAAAGTTACCGCGAATATCTGCTCTATCTTGCCCATTGCGATGAGCAATTTATTGAAGCGCCAGGGATCCGCGGCATGGTGATGTTGGTGTTTACGCTGCCGGGTTTTGACCGGGTGTTTAAAATCATCAAAGACAAATTTGCCCCGCAAAAAGAGATGTCTGCCGCCCACGTCCGCGCCTGCTATCAACTGGTCAAAGAACACGATCGTGTTGGGCGGATGGCTGACACCCAGGAATTCGAGAATTTTGTGCTGGAGAAACGGCAAATCGATCCGGCGCTGATGGCGCTGTTATTGCAGGAAGCCCCGGAAAAAATTACCGATCTCGGCGATCAGATTGTCATTCGCCATCTGTATATTGAACGACGGATGGTACCGCTGAATATCTGGCTGGAGCAGGTCGAAGGTCAGCAACTGCGCGATGCCATTGAAGAGTACGGCAACGCCATTCGTCAGCTGGCCGCCGCCAATATTTTCCCCGGCGATATGCTGTTTAAGAACTTCGGCGTGACCCGCCACGGGCGTGTGGTGTTCTACGATTACGATGAAATCTGCTACATGACTGAGGTGAATTTCCGCCATATCCCGCCGCCACGCTACCCGGAAGATGAGATGAGCGCTGAGCCGTGGTACAGCGTATCGCCGGGAGATGTCTTCCCGGAAGAATTTCGTCACTGGCTATGTGCCGACCCGCGTATAGGGCCGCTATTTGAAGAGATGCACGCTGACCTGTTCAGCGCTGACTACTGGCGCGGCCTACAGACGCGCATCAAAAACGGTCACGTGGAAGATGTTTACGCCTACCGACGTCGGCAGCGGTTCAGCGTGCGTTATGAAACCGACCGTAGGCCGGATAAGGCACTTGCGCCGCCATCCGGCAATGTGCGCCGTGCCTGATGCGCTACGCTTATCAGGCCTACAAATCTGCCCTAACCCTGGATAGCAGGCCGGGTAAGGCGTAGCCGCCACCCGGCAACCCCATCTTAGCGAAATCCGCCGTACGCCAGCGTTACTTCTTTCGCCGCTTTGATCGCCATGGCGCCAAACTCGGTCACGCGATCGTCGGTAATACGCGAAATGGGTCCGGAAATGGAAATCGCAGCGAACGGCTCGCGGTGCTCGTCATAAATGCACGACGCCACGCAGCGCAGACCCAGCGCATGTTCCTCATCATCAAAGGAATAGCCGCGCTTGCGCGTCTGGGCCAAATCCTCTTTCAGATGCACTGGCGACACCAGCGTGGCGTGTGTATAAGCATGCAGGCCTTTACGGTGCAGCAGGCCAGTCACTTGTTCTTCGCTCAGTTGGGATAAAAACGCCTTACCCGCACCGGAGGCGTGCATCGGCAGCTTGCCGCCGATAGGCGCGGACATGCGCATCAGCTGGGTGCACTGCACCTGGTCGATAATAATGGCCTGATGGTCGCTTTGATCCAGCACGGCGAGGTTTACCGTCTCACCGGAGTCTTCCATCAGCTTGCGCAGGATCGGGTGGACAATCGCCAGCAAATTACGGCTTTGCAAAAAGCTGCTGCCGACGATGAACGCATGCGCACCTACGGCCCAGTGGCCTAATTCACCGACCTGACGGACAAAACCCTGCTGCTGCATGGTGGTCAGCAAACGGTGAGTCGTGGAGTTTGGCAGGCCAGCCTGCTGCGCCAGCTCGGTCAACGCCACGCTGCCGTTGGATTCCGCAATCCACTCCAGCAGCTTCAGACCGCGGGTCAGAGACTGAACCTGCCCGGTTGCAGGCGCAGTAGCGGCGGCGGGTTTTCTACCGCGTTTCGCGGGGACAGTGGCTACCATGGCAGACTCCTTTTCTGTATCGTGGAAATCATTTTCGTTTTATTCAATTATAATGCAAGAATTCCTGTACTGATCGGATGAGTGAAGCTGAACATGTCTCATGTTGGCCGTTGTTCTCTTTTCCGCCTCTCAGGTTTGTGCCAGTATGACCTGTTGAGTTTTTTTCGGTCTGGTTGAGCGTTGTCGGGAGCGAGTGTGAGCAGCAAAGTAGAACAATTACGTCAGCAGTTAAATGAACGTATTCTGGTGCTGGACGGCGGTATGGGCACCATGATCCAGGGATATCGTCTGAGCGAAGAGGATTTCCGCGGCGAACGCTTTGCCGACTGGCCGTGCGATCTGAAAGGTAACAACGACTTGTTGGTGCTCAGCAAACCGGAGGTCATCGCCGCCATCCATAACGCCTACTTTGAGGCGGGCGCGGATATCATCGAAACCAACACCTTTAACTCGACGACTATCGCCATGGCGGATTACCAGATGGAATCCCTGTCGGCGGAAATCAACTTTGCGGCAGCCAAACTGGCGCGTGCGGCGGCTGACGAATGGACGGCGCGCACGCCGGAAAAACCGCGCTACGTCGCGGGCGTGCTCGGCCCAACGAACCGTACGGCGTCTATCTCGCCTGATGTTAACGACCCGGCTTACCGCAACATTACCTTTGATCAGCTGGTGGCCGCCTACCGTGAATCCACCAAAGCGCTGGTGGAAGGCGGCAGTGACCTGATCCTGATTGAAACCGTCTTCGATACTCTGAACGCCAAAGCCGCTATTTTCGCGGTTAAAACCGAATTTGAAGCGCTGGGCGTTGAGCTGCCGATTATGCTCTCCGGCACCATCACCGATGCTTCCGGGCGTACGCTCTCCGGCCAGACTACCGAAGCATTCTACAACTCCCTGCGCCACGCCGATGCGCTGACCTTCGGTCTGAACTGCGCCTTAGGCCCGGACGAGCTGCGCCAGTACGTGCAGGAACTGTCGCGCATTGCTGAATGCTACGTCACCGCGCACCCGAACGCCGGTCTGCCGAACGCCTTTGGTGAATACGATCTCGACGCCGACACCATGGCGGCGCAGATTCGCGAGTGGGCTGAGGCCGGTTTCCTGAATATCGTCGGTGGCTGCTGCGGCACCACGCCGGAACATATCGCCGCCATGAGCCGCGCAGTGGATGGCTTACCGCCGCGCCGCTTGCCGGAAATCCCGGTTGCCTGCCGCCTTTCCGGCCTTGAGCCGCTGAACATCGGCGACGACAGCTTGTTTGTGAACGTTGGCGAGCGTACCAACGTCACCGGTTCGGCGAAGTTTAAACGCCTGATCAAAGAAGAGAAATACAGCGAAGCGCTGGACGTCGCTCGTCAGCAGGTGGAAAGCGGCGCGCAGATCATCGATATCAACATGGATGAGGGGATGCTCGACGCCGAAGCGGCAATGGTGCGTTTCCTCAACCTGATCGCCGGTGAGCCGGATATCGCCCGCGTACCGATTATGATCGACTCCTCGAAATGGGATGTTATCGAGAAAGGGTTGAAGTGCATTCAGGGTAAAGGCATCGTTAACTCCATCTCGATGAAAGAGGGGGTTGAGACCTTTATCCAGCACGCGAAGCTGCTGCGTCGCTACGGTGCCGCGGTGGTGGTGATGGCCTTTGACGAGCAAGGGCAGGCCGACACCCGCGCACGTAAAATCGAGATCTGCCGCCGGGCGTACAAAATTCTTACCGAAGAGGTGGGCTTCCCGCCGGAAGACATCATCTTCGACCCGAACATCTTTGCCGTCGCGACCGGTATTGATGAGCACAACAATTACGCGCAGGACTTTATCGGCGCGTGTGAAGACATCAAACGCGAGCTGCCGCACGCACTGATCTCCGGCGGCGTTTCTAACGTTTCATTCTCGTTCCGTGGCAACGACCCGGTACGTGAAGCCATTCATGCGGTATTCCTCTACTACGCCATTCGCAACGGCATGGACATGGGGATCGTCAACGCCGGACAGCTGGCTATTTACGACGACTTGCCCGCCGAGCTGCGCGATGCTGTTGAAGATGTGATCCTCAACCGTCGTGACGATGGCACCGAACGACTGCTGGAGCTGGCAGAGAAATATCGCGGCAGTAAAACCGACGACACGGCGAATGCCCAGATGGCGGAGTGGCGCACCTGGGACGTGAAAAAGCGCCTCGAATACTCGCTGGTGAAAGGCATTACCGAGTTTATTGAGCTGGATACCGAGGAAGCGCGCCAGCAGGCTGCGCGTCCGATCGAAGTTATTGAAGGACCGCTGATGGATGGCATGAACGTCGTTGGCGATCTGTTCGGCGAGGGCAAAATGTTCCTGCCGCAGGTGGTGAAATCCGCCCGCGTGATGAAGCAGGCGGTGGCGTACCTCGAACCGTACATTGAGGCCAGCAAAGAGAAAGGCTCCAGCAACGGCAAAATGGTCATCGCGACCGTGAAGGGCGATGTGCACGATATCGGCAAAAACATTGTCGGCGTGGTGCTGCAATGTAACAACTACGAAATCGTCGATCTTGGCGTGATGGTGCCCGCGGAGAAAATCCTCAGAACGGCGCGTGAAGTGAATGCCGATCTGATTGGCCTATCTGGGCTGATTACCCCGTCGCTGGACGAAATGGTCAACGTGGCGAAAGAGATGGAGCGTCAGGGCTTCACTATTCCGCTGCTGATTGGTGGTGCGACCACCTCAAAAGCGCACACGGCGGTAAAAATTGAGCAGAACTATAGCGGCCCGACGGTGTACGTGCAGAACGCCTCGCGTACCGTTGGCGTGGTGGCTGCGCTGCTCTCTGACACCCAGCGTGATGACTTTGTCGCCCGTACGCGTAAAGAGTACGAAACCGTGCGTATCCAGCATGCGCGTAAGAAACCGCGTACCCCGCCAGTAACGTTACAGGCTGCCCGCGACAACGATCTGGCCTTCGACTGGGAAAACTACACCCCGCCGGTGGCGCACCGTCTGGGCGTGCAGGAAGTGGAAGCCAGCATCGAAACTCTGCGCAACTACATCGACTGGACGCCGTTCTTTATGACCTGGTCGCTGGCCGGGAAATACCCGCGCATTCTCGAAGATGAGGTAGTAGGAGAAGAGGCGAAGCGCTTGTTCAAAGACGCCAACGACATGCTGGATAAACTCAGCGCTGAGAAGACCCTGAATCCGCGCGGCGTGGTGGGGTTATTCCCGGCAAACCGCGTGGGTGACGACATCGAGATTTACCGTGACGAGACGCGTACGCACGTCATCAACGTGAGTCATCATCTGCGCCAGCAGACGGAAAAAGTCGGTTTCGCCAACTACTGCCTGTCTGACTTTGTTGCGCCGAAACTGAGCGGCAAAGCGGATTATATCGGTGCTTTCGCGGTGACCGGGGGGCTGGAGGAAGATGCGCTGGCGGACGCCTTCGAAGCCCAGCATGACGACTACAACAAGATCATGGTGAAAGCGATTGCTGACCGTCTGGCGGAAGCGTTCGCAGAATATCTGCATGAGCGCGTGCGTAAAGTCTACTGGGGCTATGCGGCGAATGAGAACCTCAGTAACGAGGAGCTGATCCGCGAAAACTACCAGGGGATTCGCCCGGCACCAGGCTATCCGGCGTGCCCGGAACACACCGAAAAAGCCACCATCTGGGAACTGCTGGATGTGGAAGCGCACACCGGGATGAAGCTCACCGAATCCTTCGCCATGTGGCCAGGCGCGTCGGTTTCCGGCTGGTATTTCAGTCATCCGGACAGCAAGTACTACGCCGTGGCGCAAATCCAGCGCGATCAGGTTGAAGATTATGCCTTCCGTAAAGGGATGAGCGTGGCGGAAGTGGAGCGCTGGTTAGCGCCGAACCTCGGCTATGACGCCGACTGATTCACAAAACTGTCATCTTTCTTTACAACAAACAGGGCGCTCAATGAGTGCCCTGTCTCTTTATTACGTTTAAACCCTTATACTGAAAGGGGGCCGTTGCCGGATGGCGGCGTAAACGCCTTATCCGGCCTACATAGGGATGATTTGTAGGCCTGATAAGCGCAGCGCCATCAGGCAAATGAGCCTCAAAAAACCATAAAAATAAGGAGAACCTGATTCCGTGTTAACTCTGTTACACCTGCTTTCTGCTGTATCTATGCTGGTTTGGGGTACGCATATTGTGCGTACCGGCGTGATGCGCGTCTTCGGCGCCCGTTTGCGTACCGTGCTCAGCCGTAGTGTTGAAAAGAAGCCGCTCGCCTTTTGTGCGGGTATCGGCGTAACGGCGCTGGTGCAAAGCAGCAACGCCACCACCATGCTGGTGACCTCGTTTGTTGCACAAGATCTCGTGGCGCTTACCCCTGCGCTGGTCATAGTGCTCGGCGCCGACGTGGGGACCGCGCTGATGGCGCGTATCCTGACCTTCGATCTCTCCTGGCTGTCACCACTGCTGATTTTTATCGGCGTGATCTTCTTTCTCGGCCGTAAGCAGTCCCGCGTGGGGCAACTGGGGCGGGTCGGTATTGGGCTGGGGTTGATTTTGCTGGCGCTGGAGCTGATTGTGCAGGCGGTAACGCCGATCACCCAGGCTAATGGTGTACAGGTTATTTTTGCCTCGCTCACCGGCGATATTATGCTCGATGCGCTGATTGGCGCCATGTTTGCGATTATCAGTTACTCCAGTCTGGCGGCGGTGCTGCTGACGGCCACGCTGACCGCGGCAGGTATTATCTCGTTCCCGGTGGCGTTGTGTCTGGTGATTGGCGCCAACCTCGGGTCCGGCCTGCTGGCGATGTTGAATAACAGCGCCGCTAACGCCGCAGCACGCCGTGTGGCGCTCGGTAGCCTGCTGTTTAAGCTGGTGGGGAGCCTGATTATCCTGCCGTTTGTTCATCCGCTGGCCAATCTGATGGATGAACTGCCGCTGCCGAAATCTGAACTGGTTATCTACTTCCACGTCTTCTACAACCTGGTGCGCTGCGTGGCGATGGTGCCGTTCGCCGAACCGATGGCGCGTTTTTGTAAGCGCATCATCCGCGATGAGCCGGAGCTGGATGCACATCTGAAACCCAAACATCTGGACGTCAGCGCGCTGGATACGCCGACGCTCGCTCTGGCCAATGCCGCCCGTGAAGCCCTGCGTATCGGTGACGCGATGGAGCAGATGATGGACGGGCTGAAGAAAGTAATGCACGGCGAACCGCGTGAAGAGAAAGAGCTGCGCAGGATGGCGGATGATATTAACGTGCTGTACACGGCAATTAAGCTCTATCTGGCGCGGATGCCAAAGGATGAGCTGGCGGAAGAGGAATCGCGCCGTTGGGCGGAGATTATCGAAATGTCGCTCAACCTTGAGCAGGCTTCCGATATTGTCGAACGTATGGGCAGCGAGATAGCCGATAAGTCGCTGGCCGCTCGCCGGGCATTCTCTGTCGAAGGGCTGAAAGAACTGGATGCGCTCTACGATCAGTTGCTCAGCAATCTGCAGCTGGCGATGTCAGTGTTCTTCTCAGGAGATGTGACCAGTGCCCGTCGTCTGCGTCGCAGCAAGCACCGCTTCCGTATTCTCAATCGTCGTTATTCGCATGCGCACGTTGACCGTCTGCATCAGCAGAACGTGCAGAGCATCGAGACCAGCTCCTTGCACCTGGCGCTGTTGGGCGATATGCAGC
Organism: Citrobacter sp. Cpo091; assembly: GCF_030332645.1. Taxonomy (NCBI): domain Bacteria; kingdom Pseudomonadati; phylum Pseudomonadota; class Gammaproteobacteria; order Enterobacterales; family Enterobacteriaceae; genus Citrobacter; species Citrobacter sp. Cpo091. The sequence goes on along the minus strand of NZ_JAOWHL010000031.1, from coordinate 136,099 downwards.
GTCTGAACTCGCTGTTTTGCTCCGTGGCTTACAGCGTGCTGGAACAGCCGGATGAAGACGATGAGCGGGATGATTACTAATGAGGACAGGTGAAATATTGCCCGATGGCGCAGTCCGGTAGGCCGGATAAGGCGAAGCCGCATCCGGCAATGTGCGCTGAACTGCCTGATGGCGCTGCGCTTATCAGGCCTACAGTTGTAGCCCGGATAAGGTGAAGGCGCCATCCGGCATCAGGCAACAAATCAACTAAAAGCAGTGGCCCGCTTCAACAGCAACCGCTTCTTCACCCGCTTTAAAGATATACGTGGTGTTCGGGCCGCCGAGCACGGATTGACCGTTACTTACCTTAATCCAGTTCCCTTCCGGCAGGCCAATCACCGTCAGCTCCGGTGCCACAACCAGCAGCTCGCGGATACGCTGTTCACGCGTTTCGCCTTTATGGCCTTCCGGCAGCGCGTTGGTGAAGTGTGGGTTAATCTGCAGCGGGAACAGACCCAGCGCATCAAAACCTTTTGGATCGACAATCGGCATGTCGTTGGTAGTGCGGATGGTCTGGCAGGCAAGGTTGGAACCTGCGCTCCAGCCGATGTACAGCGCACCGCGTTTGACGACATCCACAATCGGGGCCAACAGACCGCGCTCGCGGCTTTCTTTCAGTAACTGGAAGGTATTACCCCCGCCGACAATCACCAGCTCTGCGTTTTCAATAGCGGCAATCGGGTCGGCAACGGTATGAATACCCGTAACGTTGACGCCCATTGGCGCAAAGATGGCTGCCGTTTTCGCCGTGTACTCATCCCAGGTTTGCGTCACGCCAGCGAACGGAATAAACACCGCCGTACGGCGACCATTCAGTTGTTCAGCAATCAGCGGCAGCGCATGTTCCATCCAGCCTTTGCCCGGCAGCGTCGAGTTACTCAATAAAAGCAGTTCCATCATTTCTCCATGTAATCAGAAAATTACAAACCGCGCTAATGCTACCACTATCAGGCTAACGCCTTACTGATATGGCTCACGATGTTGGAAGGGGGAGATAGAAGCTGAGGCTATTTTTTAAGTGTCAATTCAATGCCGAGTACCTTCATCACTGCAAGGGTGGTTTTCAGCGTCGGGTTACCTTTCTCACTAAAAGAGAGATAAAGCTGCTCGCGGGATAATCCCGTTTCTGCCGCAATGTTCGCCATTCCCTTAGCGCGAGCTACCACGCCCAGTGCTTTTGCAATGTATGCTGCATCGCCTGTTTCGAGGGCATCGGCCATAAACACGGCAATTTCTTCATCATCAACCAGCGCAGTCGCGGGATCGTAGTGAGTAAGTTTATTCATGGCAGAAGATCTCCTGTGAATCCAGTGTACGGGCGAGCATTTTTGCAAGAGTAATATCGTTGGCTTGTGAGCTTTTATCGCCCCCACATAACAAAATGATGATGCGGCAACCTTGCTGTTTAAAGTAAATCCTGTAGCCAGGACTGTAAGAAATGCGCATTTCGCTGACGCCTTCCCCAACAGGTTTAACATCACCAGCTAAACCATTAGCCAGACGAAAAAGGCGTGTGGCAATGAGCGTTTTAGCTCTCCTGTCCCGTAGGTTTTGCTCCCAACGCCGGAAAACCATTGTCTGAAGAATTTCCATGATGACGTTCCATGTATTTTATAAACTACATTATGAATTGACAAGTTGAGACTAGAGAGTAAAAAAATGGGGAGTAAGGGGAAATGCTTGCTGGAGGAAACAGGAAAGTGTCTCGCAATAATACGTAGTTTTTCAGGATGCTGCGGTTGATACGAGAATCGATGATAGGGGATTGGGAGGGCTTTGTGCCAGGAGCGGAAGCTATATGTCCACTAGAATATGACAGATTCATGCATGGTGATTCACCACTACACGTAGTTGCCGTCTTAGCAGGGTTTTATCCTGGAAAGAATAAAATCCACTCGCTCTTCTACAGAAACACATGGTAATTCAATCAACTGATAGTCATACATACGGTATGTTTTTACCATTGCGTGATATGTCGCGATGGCAACATCGAAAGATTGTTTGCGCTCTGTGTCCTGTACATATATTTCACGCCAGGGTGGTGCAATAAATACGATTCGGTTATAGCGAAATTTCTCGATGGCGTTTTCCAGATGCCTCGGTATGGTAAGTTCAGAAAGACGTAAATAACCTACCACATCAGGAACACCACGATCAAAGAAGCAGGGTTGTGTATGCCCTTCCGCTTCATGCCACGAACGCATTTCCCAGGATAGCATCAGATCTGCAAATGCAGTCTGGTTGGCCCACGGTAATGCATCGCCGCCGATGTTAACCTGGTCTTGGATCACACCTCTTCCAGCTTCTTTAGAACACCAAAACCCTCGTTTTATAATCGTATCAATTATCGTGCTTTTGCCTGACCCTGGGCCACCAGTCAGAATGAATCGATGCTGAAACGCTGAAGACATTGAACTCTCCCAAACCTTCTTGGACGCGATGATTTAGCAATTGATGGCGTACTTTTTGCGTATCGTCATATTACCTGCTGATGGCATGACTAACTACGTTTTATCCCCATTTTAATGTCCGCTATTCTCTCATTTCACAGGCCGATCTACTTTATTTCTCACTCGCCGAGGCGTTCCGCCATCTTGATTGTAGCCATCTCACTACTGAAGAAAATCTGGCGCTATCGTTTGGCTGTGAAGAGGCGCTGGCAGGGTTGTACCAGACGCTGAATTTTATGGGCGAAAGCCTGCTGACCATGGGGGGTGAAGGTCAGGAACATTTTGCGTATGAGAGCATATGCCAGTTAGGACACAGTCTGGTCAACATCAGCCAATTGATTCCCGCGCTGGCGCAGTTGGAAGCGAAAGCTGACCAGCAACTGTTCGCTGTTGCATAGTACCTAAAATAGACAGAGCGCCCATCCCTGGCGCTCTGTTCCTGCTCTCTTACCCCGCCCGCGCAAATTCTGCCGCTTCGGCGATTAGCGCGTCATCCGGGCGTACGCCGGTGTACATGGCGAACTGCTCCACGGCCTGTAAGGCAATCACCTCTGCACCGCTGATGGTCTTTTTACCTAATTGCTGTGCCAGTTTGATTACCGGTGTTTCCGGCGGCAGGGCGACGACGTCAAACACCACGCTGGCGGCAGCGACCATTGCTTCGCTGTAGGCCAGCTCATCGCTCTCTTTACCGCCAGCCATGCCGACGGGCGTCACGTTGACCAGAATATCGCAGGTAATCCCTTCCGGCTGCGGTTGCCACTGGAAACCGTACTGTTTTGCCAGCGCCGGACCGCTCTCCCGGTTACGGGCGGCGACGATCACATCGCGAAAACCGGCATCGCGAAATGCGGCAATGACCGCTTTACCCATTCCACCGCTGCCGCGGATCATGACGCGCGCGTGGTTATCAAGCTGGTGGCTGGCAATCAGGCTTTTTACCGCAATGTAGTCGGTGTTAAATCCTGTCAGCGTACCGTTGTCATTGACGATGGTGTTGACGGAATCAATGACTTTTGCGGAAGGATCGATGGCATCCAGAAACGGCATGCAACTCTCTTTAAACGGCATAGAGACCGCACAGCCGCGAATCCCGAGTGCGCGAACGCCTTTGACTGCGGCCTCAATATCCTGCGTAGTAAAGGCTTTGTAGATAAAATTTAACCCTAATTTTTCATACAGATAGTTATGAAAGCGTGTGCCAAAGTTGCCGGGGCGACCGGCAAGCGACATGCACAACTGGGTGTCGCGGTTAATCATGTTAAATTTCCTCGGCGTGAGACAATATGTACTGTTCGGCTTCCTGCGACCAGATCCCCTGATGACGCTCCAGGATATCGCGCAAGGCCGGATCGTCAATCTGGGTGAGCGCAGTTAACGGCAATGCTTTTCCGGTGTAAACCAGTTTTTTACCCCCACCGACTTGCGGCAGTTCCAGCGTTGTTTCACCTGCCGCATTCAATCCCAGAATGTGTGTCACCACTTTTGCCGCCTGAACTTTCTTCTCTTCGATCAGTTTTACCGCCGTGCGCATGTCGTCGGTATTGCCGCCAGATGTCCCAACATAATGGGTGAAGGCATAGTGCACGTCGTAGAAGTTAATCGGCGTGCTAAACTGCTTATCCTGCGGACCGGCAAAAAAGTTCATGCAACCATCAGCAGCCAGCAAAGAAGAGGCCAGCGTAACCAACTGTTCGTTGGGCACAAAAACAAAAATGTCATCAAACCCGTGCCCGCCGCTCAGCGCCATCAAGGTGTCATAACCTGCATCCTGGGCGTGGAGATAATGGATCAACGTTTGTGGTTCTGATGGATAGTGCTTGCGGGCGTAGCTCAGCTTGTCGTTATTGGTGTCGGTCACCACCAGCAGCGCCGGGTTAACCGGACCATGCAGCGCGTAGTCGATCGCCAGTAGTCCCATCGGCCCGGTGCCGCCGAGTATCAGTGTACGCCCCTGCGGACGAATGCCCATATTGTGGTTATACGTGCCTTCCTGTAGGTGATAGTTGGCGTTGAATGCGCCAATCACGCAGGACAGCGGCTCAACCAACGAGCCTTCAAAATAGGTTTCACCTTCGTAGGCTAACAGGCAGTCCTGCTCCATGACTTCATCTGGAATGATGACGTGCGTGGCTTCACCACCTACCCACGGGAAGGAGTAGCCGGGGCAGTCCGGGCGATCCGGCAGTTGCAGGTTAGCCTGAATGACATAGCGCTGGCCGGGCTGAAACTTATGCTGCCATTTTTTGCCTACGGCAATGATATCGCCGCAAAACTCGTGACCGATGATGATCGGGTTGGTAGCCACATCGTCCGGCACCTTTTTGTGGTTCTCGCCCTGGTTAGCCTCTTTCCAGGAAGAAAGGCACAGGCTGTCGGTTACGACTGAGGCCAGAATTTCATCGTCCTGCATTTCAGGAAGATCGAAGGTTTCCAGGCGCAGATCGCGTTTACCATAAAGGCGTAAAGCTGTTGTTGTTTGCATTGTTACCACCTCTTCCTCTTTCGAGGACTATTTGTTGAAGTAGCCCCGGCATCGCCGGAGCGAAAAAATCAGGACAGGAAGCCCAGCGCGTTACCGATAATTCCCAGCGCAAACAGGGCGAAGATCAGCCATACCGGATTAATTTTCCTATTGAGCAGACGCACCATCAGCAGCGTCAGACCCAGCGCCAGCAGGCCGGGGCAGAGTTGGTCGAGAATGTTCTGCACGGTCATGGTGACGGTGGTGCCGTCTGCGCCAGGCGTTTGCGATACCACCAGCGGCACGTTGATGCTGGTCCATTTGGTGACCAACACCCCCATGACAAACAGGCCGAGAATCGATGCGCCTTCGGTCAGTTTCTGCAGCAGGTTGCCGCCCATGTCGCTGACGATATTGACCCCTTTACGAAAGCCAAGCTGTAAGCCGTACCACTTCATGGCAAGACGTACTGCATTGAAAATAAAGAAGAACAATAGTGGGCCGAGAATGTTTCCGGACAGCGCCAGCGATGCGCCGAGCGCGGCTGTAATCGGGCGCAATGTTCCCCAGACCAACGGGTCGCCAACACCGGCCAGCGGGCCCATCAGCCCAACTTTGATGCCGTTGATGGCCCCGTCGTCAATTTCCGCACCATTAGCGCGAGCTTCTTCCATCGCGGCGGTCACGCCAATCACCGGGCCGCACACGGCAGGCGTGGTGTTGAAAAACACCAGGTGGCGTTTGAGTGCTGCAACCTGATCCTCTTTCAGCGGATACAGGCGCTTGATGGCAGGGATCATGTCGTAGCAAAAGCCCAGTCCATGAATGCGTTCAAAGTTGAATGACGCCTGTTGCAGATTGGAGCGAACAAACATGCTAAACAGGTCAGATTTGGTCAGTTTTTTCTGTTCCATGGCTGGCTCCATTAGTCATCAAGCTGATCGAGAGCTTGAGAAGAGGCGGGTTGCGCCTGCGGTTCGGCTTTACGCCACTGTGGGTTCAACTGGATGTAGACCAGCGCGATAATCACGCCAACCCCACCGAAAGCCAGCAGGCTCAAATCGAGATAACCCCCAGCGATAAACCCGAGGAAGAAGAAGGGCATCAGGTACTTCACGCCCATCATGCGCAGCACCATGGCGTAGCCGACCACCACGATAAAGCCACCGGCAATCTGCAATCCGCGGGTGACGAATTCCGGAATGGCGTTGAGCATATTGCTGACCATATCGGCGCTGACAAACAGCGAGACGATTAATGCAGGAATGGCAACGCGCAGCGCCTGTACGCCGAGAGCGGAAACGTGCAGCATGTCGATGGTGCGAAAGCGGGCGTCTTCGGCTGCTTTATCTGCCGCGTGCTGGAACACCACGGTGATGGTACGGGCGAATACCGTCAGCACCTGACCTGCCGCCGCGACTGGCAGGGCGATGGCGATACCGGTAGCAATGCTTTGCTGACCGACGATAACCAGAATGGCGGAGATAATACTGGCGAGCGCCGAATCGGGAGACTGCGCTGCGCCGACGTTCATCCAGCCAAGAGCGATTAACTCCAGCGTGCCGCCGAGCATAATCCCGGTTTTTAAATCACCAAGGATCAGGCCGATAACGGTACAAGCAATTAGCGGACGGTGGGTCTGGAACTCATCCAGCACGCTGCCTATTCCGGCAATACAGGAAAATAGGAATATGGCGATAATTTGTAGGGTACTTATTTCCATAATATGTCACCTTGTGAATGTGATCATCCCTGCCTGTTAAAGCATAAGTACACAGGCATTTTTATTTATTCAGCGAACGATTGTTCTTCTATTTTTTCGAGAATATTAATAGATGGATCGGATGCGACAACGCGTAAATCCAGCGTAACACCCAGTTTATCTAACTCACGAAACGCATGAATATCGTCGTTATCTAAAGAAACGGCTTTGGTTAATTGTTTTTTACCAGGCCGCCAGGCCATGCCACCAATATTTAACGTGGCAATTTTCACGCCTTGCTTGACCATTGCTAAGGCATCCTGTGGGCGGGTAAATAGATAAAAAACGGTTTCGTTCTGGTATTGCGGATTATGGTAAACCGCGACCGCCTTTTCGATATTAACGACGTTCACTTTCATTCCCGATGGGGCAGCCTGACGTAATAATGTGCGACGTACTTCATCGTTATAAACGTCGTCATTACAGATAATAATCCGTTGGGCATTCGCCACCTTCGACCAGACGGTGGTGACCTGACCGTGGATCAGGCGGTCATCAATACGAGCAAGGGTAATGTTCATCAGAAATCCTCTTCGGCCGTTTCCAGATGCTTCCAGACGACACAGGTTTGTTGAGCAATGGTCGTCAGGTGTTCGCACAGTTCATCCACATTCATATTGCTTTGGTTGTCTACCAGCTCCAGCGCCAACGGCAGTGATAACCCGCTAATGACCCGTATCGCCGGATTGTGCATCGCCAGCGTCGCAGCGGCATTCCAGGGACTGCCACACTGCAAATCGACGGCAATCAGCCATTCATCGCCAGTGTGAATACTTACTAACTTTTTTAGCTTTTCCACAATGTCGCTGGCGTTCTCTCCGGGGACAAATGCCACGGCTTCAACGTTGGCATCACCGTAGACCATCTGTACCGATTCCAGCATGGCGCAGGCCAGTTTGCCGTGAGCACAGAAGATTGCATTGACCATAAAACCTCCTTAGCCGCGCGTTTTTCCGCCCGCAATGTTAGTGGTTACTCCGGTTATGTAACTGGCGCGCTCAGATAAAAGATAACAAACAAAATCAGCGACTTCACTTAAGCGCCCTGAACGACCAATCGGGATCGCGTTCTTGGTGTAGCCCTCGCGCAGCTGTTCGACGGTGATGTTGCGGGTCCAGGCCAGCGCTTCTTCATACTCGGGGGTCCGCAGTCCGGTTTTTTCCAGAATGCCAGGTGCAATACCAACCACGCGGATGCCGTGTTTGCCCAACTCTTTCGACCAGGAACGGGTAAAACTATTCATTGCGGCTTTGGTCGCGGCGTAACAGCTTTGACCTTCAGAACCTTCCAGTCCGCTTTCGGAAGAGACATTCACAATCACGCCGTTACGCTGTTTTATCATTTGGCGTGCCGCTGCCTGCGACATTAAGAACACACCTTTCTGGTTGATATTAACCATTTTTTCGAAAGCAGCTTCGTTGAGTTCGTATTGCCCGGCGGGTGCTTTTTCATCGACCAGCAGACGCGGAAAATTAACGCCAGCATTATTTACCAGCCCATCAATACGTCCGTAGCGTTGGATAATTTCAGCGATAGTATGATTAACCTCTTTGGCACTGGAAATATCCGTTGGCCAGAAATGATACCCGTCATGGCTATCGTATTTACCTTCTCCGCCATGAATATCTGCCATTTGTACATTAGCGCCTTGCGCTAATAACTCTTCGACAATCGCCAGACCAATTCCGGATGCACCACCGGTAACAATAATGACTTTGCCCTGCAAGTTTAACCACGTTTGCATAATAAACTCCCGATTCAGATAAGGGGACCCCACATAAAATTAATTATGGCAGGACCAATTAGAATTTATTTACTTCAACAATAATTCAGCGGTATGGCTGTTGGTAACTAAACAGTTAATATAATTCCCACGTAATGCGCCTAATATCCCACTGTATTTTTCTTCACCCATTGCAATGCCAATGGAGTAACGCGCCTGTTTTAATTTATTGGTTTCGATGGAGAGCGTCTTTTCACTCATATTGGTCTCTACGGTTACACCGTTGATATCGTAAAAGCGCGAGCAAATGTCTCCGGCAACCTGGCGGGCATGCAGGTCATCACTCTCTTCACTGCCGTAAAAAGCGTGCCAGTTGGCGCCATCACGTATCGCCGGAGATCCAATCCCGACCAGCGCGATGTCCAGATTATCCCAGTACGCAGAAATCGATTTAAAATGTCGTGACTGCATGATCCCGTTACGGATCAGCGGGTTTTCCAGCAGTGCCGGGAAATCTGCCAGGTGTGATTCCCCTTTGAGCTTTGCCGCAGCGCCGTAGGTCAGCGTATTGACGTGGTAGCGGCTTTCAAGCTTGCCGGATGGTCCGCCGATAATCGGCACACAGATCAGCTGGCGCGACTGGCTGGCAGGAGATAATCCTTCCACCAGTCCCCGTACCGCGCGGCCCCATGAGAACCCGATAATGTCCCCAGGTTCCAGTAAGCGTTCCAGCAACTGTGCGCCATGTACGCCCATCATATTAAGTTGTTCATCTTCCTGCTCGCTATCGCAGGAGACTACGACCGCCTCTTTCAGGCCAAATTTCTGTTTTAGCTGCTGTTCCAGCCACAGATTTTCGTTGTAGTCGTAATTAATGGCGATGGTGACGATACCCTGCTCGCGTCCACGTTTTAGTAACCGGCTGATCGTGGTGCGATAAATACCCAGCTCGCGGGCGATTTGCGCTTGTGTCATATCCTGTTCGTAATACAGCTGCGCTATTTTTACGATCAGGCGGATATCATCGCTGTTTTCCGTCGCCATTTTTGGACTCCTGCACATTTGTGCAAATTACGAAATTGCCTTCTTGATCTGATATAACCCCATCTGTTCTCCATCTCAAAGCTATTTTCACTTATTTCAGCGCCCTGAAATGACCGATTGTGTTGCACATTTGATGTGGTGATGGCGCGTTGTCGGCACAGATGTGCATACCTCTCTAATGTATTGATTCTGCTTGTTTTCACTCAACAAAATTGCAGGGATGGATCGCTGACACTTTTGTGTCAAAAGGTGTGACGGATCACAAATAGCGCGTGGACAGTCGAACACGATTATTTTTTATCGTCCGCAAGGTAGGGTATATTTCGCTGTCAAAGGAGAAACTATGCTGCCCGACTCATCCATCCGATTAAATAAATACATCAGTGAAAGCGGAATCTGCTCGCGCCGCGAGGCGGATCGCTTTATCGAACAAGGGAATGTCTTCCTGAATGGTAAACGCGCCACCATCGGCGATCAGGTGATGCCTGGCGACGTCGTAAAAGTAAATGGTCGGTTGATTGAGCCGCGTGAAGCGGAAGATCTGGTTTTTATCGCGCTGAATAAGCCGGTAGGGATTGTCAGCACCACCGAAGACAGCGAACGCGACAACATTGTTGATTTCGTGAATCACAGCAAGCGCGTGTTTCCAATTGGTCGTCTGGACAAAGATTCTCAGGGACTTATCTTTCTGACCAACCACGGCGACCTGGTGAATAAAATCCTGCGTGCCGGTAACGATCACGAAAAAGAATATCTGGTGACGGTCGATAAGCCGGTCACTGATGACTTTATCCGTGGTATGGGGGCCGGTGTGCCCATTCTCGGTACCGTCACCAAAAAATGTAAGGTGAAGAAAGAAGCGCCGTTTGTGTTTCGTATTACGCTGATTCAGGGGCTTAACCGTCAGATCCGTCGTATGTGCGAACACTTTGGCTTTGAAGTTACCAAGCTTGAGCGTACGCGTATCATGAACGTTGGTTTGTCTGGTCTGCCGCTTGGTGAATGGCGCGACCTGACAGATGACGAACTGATCGATCTGTTCAAGCTGATTGAGAACTCGTCCTCAGAAGCCAAACCGAAGGCGAAAGCGAAGCCAAAAACCGCAGGCATTAAGCGTCCGGTGGTGAAAATCGAAAAATCAGCGGAGAAAGAGAAATCGCGCCCGGCGGCAAACGGTAAGCGTTTTACTTCGCCGGGACGTAAGAAGAAGGGACGTTAACGTCTGCCGCGCGTCGGCGTACTTGCTGACCAGGAAAACGATGCTTCAGCATCCGGTTTATAGGCCTGCTTTTTCTTCAACTGGCGGGCTTTTTTAGCTTCTGCTTCGCGCAAGGCCATCAGTTTATCGATGTACTCTTTCTTGATGCTGTTGGTCTCTGCGTTGGTCAGCAGGCGACCATGTGCAATGCGCGCGCGGTCGAGCAGCGTTTTCAGTTCACGCTGTTCGCGCTCGGTCATCTCTTTTTGGGTAATGCGGGGGAGTGCCATAAGGGTGCCCTCTGTTAGCCGATATCCTCAGTGTACGGTAATTCGTGCAGAATAAAACTAATCCTGAAAGAGCCTCGCAAAATATAGCTTGTTGAAGTGACGGAATTTCTATTCTGATTTAGCGTAATGACAGGAAAACGTGTGGGTTACACATTTTATTGTTTGTATAAAATTTTATACAAGGATGTGTTATGCTTTCAATAAAGCGGGCCTTAAAGCCCATTGTCTGGATTGGCAGTTCATTTGATGATTTACGAAGCTTTCCTGAAGATATACGTAAAACCGCTGGTTTTCAGCTACATCGTCTACAGGCTGGATTAGAAGCTGCTGACTGGAAGCCGATGCCAGAGATAGGTCGAGGTGTTGAGGAGGTAAGGCTCAGGTATGAATCTGGCGCGTACCGAATCATCTACATTGCTCGCTATGCTAACGCAGTCTATGTACTGCATTGCTTCAATAAAAAGACGAAACGTACTTCTGAGCACGATAAACACATTGCTAAAGTTAGATATCGAACCGCTTTGCAAGAAGACAGGAATCAGAAATGAACAATACCGTTGATAATAAGGTTCGCCATGTAACCTCTCCGGATGTCAATATTTTTGCCGAACTGGGGTTTGCAGAAGCGGAAGCGAAGAGCTTAAAGCATGATGCTGAATGCGAGGTCGAACAACTCATTCGCCTGAAGCAGCAGTTGATGCAAGAAATTTCCGGATGGATTGATGAAAACCATCTGAAACAAGCGGAAGCTGCTGTGAAACTGAATATTTCCCGGCCCCGTGTTTCAGATGTTGTTAATCAGAAAACCAACAAATTTACCCTTGATGCGCTGGTCATGATGCTGGTGAAGTTAGGAAAACCAGTAACAGTTCAGATTGGGTAATGTTAGATATTGCTTATTGTATCTGATCGCTGCGAACGCTTTCCCAGCTCAGCCCGAAGCGGGCGAGATATTTTCGCAAGCGGTCTGCATCGTTAGGATTGGCTTTTTTCTGCCGTGAGACGGCAAACAGTTCGCGTCCGGCTTCCGACAGCGACGCGCTGCGGCGGCACACTTCCAGAACCGTTTCTAACTGGCGGCGATCGAAAAGGTCAATGTCCATGTTCAGTTCCGGTTGCGAAGCGGTAATCTGCCAACTCTCTTTTAACAGCGCAATTTCTTCTTCGACAAGGGATAAGGTGATGCGTCCCTGTTCGGCAAGCGTCGCCATTCGCGCGATGGATGAACTTAGCTCGCGAAAATTGCCGCGCCACTGCGCCTGTGGGGAGCAGGCAAATGCCAGATAACAAGCACGTGCCTCTTTGTCGAAACGGATCTGCATCTGTTTACTGCTGGAAAAACGGTGTAGCTCATACTCGACGTTCGGAGCGATATCTTCCCGCCGCTGCGCCAGACCGGGCAGGGCGAAGTTCCACATATTGATACGCGCGTAGAGATCTTCGCGAAAACGGCCCTCGGCGACCCATTGCTGCATATCACGATGGGTTCCGGCAATCAGCTGAAAATCGCTCTGTACTTCTTTGTCCGAGCCAAACGGGAAAAAGGTTTTTTCTTCAATCGCTTTTAGCAGCATGGCCTGTTCGTCTAACCCCAGTTCGGCTATCTCATCGAGAAACAGCACGCCGCCATCCGCTTCTCGCAGCAGTCCGCTGCGCGCCGTGAGTGCGCCAGTAAACGCCCCTTTCACGTGACCGAACAACGTAGACATCGCGTTGTCGCCACGCAGGGTTGCACAGTTGACGGCGACCAGTTTTCCCGCCACCAGATGCCGCGACTGGCGTAGCTGAAAAATACGTTTCGCCAGAAAGGATTTACCCGCGCCGGTGGGGCCGGTGAGCAGGATCGGGTCGGTCGAACGTAGAGCCACACGCTCAATGCGATCGATCAGTTTATTGAAGGTGGCGTTGCGCGTATCAATCCCGGCCTTCAGAAAAGAGACAGACTGCTGCTGTTCGCGCTGAAAACGACTGGTGAGCGTGGCGTAGCGGCTTAAATCGAGATCGATTACCGAGCAAACGCCGGCGGCGACGGCCTCATCCGATGAACCGGCTGGTGCCGGGCTGGTTTGCAGCAGGCTGGCGGGCAGGTAGCGGGCTTCAGTTAGCAGAAACCAGCAGATCTGCGCGACGTGCGTCCCGGTGGTGATGTGCACCAGATACTCTTCGTTTTCCGTATCAAAGCTGTAGTGGGTGGCGAAGTCGAGAAAGGCGGCGTAGACCTCTTCAAAATCCCAGGGGTCGTTAATAGTCACGGCATGCGGGCGTACTTCGGTGTCAGGTGAGAGCAGCGCGACGTCTTCAATCAACCTTTGCGCCATGCCTTCATCGCGTGGCTGGTGGAGCAGTTCCAGTCTGTCGACAGGGAAATCAGGCTGTTGGCACAATCCAACCGTGGGGCGCCACTTTTTAAACCGATTGGCGCGTTTACCGCGTTTGTCCAGCACCGTACCCAGTACGCCAATTACAACCCGCCGCTTTTTCATGGTTTATCCAAAAAGATAAGTTAAGAGATTAAAAGATAAAAAAATTAACCGAGTGAGACAACTGCCAATATTGGCGACAACAATTAAATTTATATAAATCAATTCATTAAAAATAAATTCTGACGATTTTTATTTCTGGCACGCTTCTGGCAATAACTCTTACGTCAATCACGCTGAAAACGCAGGGGGTTAAACCCCGCCGGCACGTCAGGAACGGCACAGGCTGTTTTCCGGGAGTGTTCCGTCAGCCGCTGACACACAGTGGGTTCGATTCCCAATTTCATCCTCCGAATGAAAACTGGTTGTTAATCATAGAAATAAAACGGAGCGATGCGCAGTTAGCACGCTCCAGAACAGGCTGCCGGTAAAGATGCCGTGCGACAGGCAAAAGGGAATTCCCCTGCCGCTTCGCCCCTGCACCCGCGCCTGACTCACAATAAGGAATAAAAAATGAAGAAAAAAATCACTATTCGTAAAGGCCAGCTTGGCCTGTTATCCCGACAGGGTGATTACTATCAGGTACTGGATGCAGGTGAACACCGTTTGCCATGGTTTAACACACCGGATGTTCTGGTGATCAATACCGATGGCAGCGAAATTCCGGAAGCTCTGGCGGAGTATTTACGTCGCTTCCAGCCTGCATGGGTGGAGCAGTACTGTGTGGTGGCCGATTTAACCGATACCGAAGCGGGTGCGCTGTATGTGAACGGCGTCTTGCAGGAAATTTTGCCACCGGGAACGCGCCGTCTGTATTGGCGCGCAGAGGAAGCACTGAAGCTGGTGCGTATGGATACGCGTCAGGTTTCGGTACCGGTTGAGGTGATGAATGCAGTGTTACAGCCACGACGTAACGGTACGGTGAAAGGTCGTGAAGCTATCTTAACGGTACAGGTTCCTGCGTGGCATGTTGGTGTGCTGAAAATTGATGGCGAAACCCAGACGCTGTTGCCGCCGGGGTTGACCGCATACTGGAAGGTAAACCATCTGATTGAAGCCGAAGTTGTTGATACTCGTTTACAGGTACTGGAGGTCGGTGGACAAGAGATCCTGACCAAGGATAAGGTCAACCTGCGTTTAAATCTGGCCGCAAACTGGCGTTATGGCGATGTGTTGCTGGCTTTTGGCCAACTAACCAAACCGCTGGATCACCTTTACCGCGAATTGCAGTTTGCCCTGCGGGAAGCGGTGGGAACGCGCACGCTGGACGAGCTGCTGGAAGATAAGCAGGTGATCGATGAGGTGGTGAGCGCACAGGTGAAAGCCCGAATGACGCCGTTTGGTATCGAGGTCGCTTCGCTCGGCGTGAAAGATATTGTCCTGCCGGGTGATATGAAGGCCATCCTGTCCCAACTGGTTGAAGCTGAGAAATCCGCCCAGGCCAACGTGATCCGCCGTCGTGAAGAGACTGCCGCGACGCGATCGCTGTTGAATACCGCGAAAGTGATGGAAAACAACCCGGTGGCGCTGCGCTTAAAAGAGCTGGAAACCCTTGAAAGAGTCGCTGAACGTATCGATAAAATCTCGGTGTTCGGGGGCCTGGACCAGGTGCTGCACGGCCTTGTGAACATAAAAGGATAAGAATAATGAGCTACAACACAGTGGACGGCGCGATGCGCGAAAGGGTATTGCGCCAACTAAAAGAGGTAGAGCAGCGCTATGGCGTCAGGGTGCTGTATGCCTGTGAATCCGGCAGCCGTGGCTGGGGATTTGCCTCTCCGGACAGCGACTACGACGTGCGATTTCTCTATGTTCATCCGCCCGAGTGGTATCTGCGGATCGAAGCGCCACGAGATGTTATCGAGTTGCCGATAGATGATGAGCTGGACGTCTGCGGCTGGGAATGGCGCAAGGCGCTAGGATTACTGAAAGGCGCAAACCCTACGCTTATTGAGTGGCTGGATTCGCCAGTGGTCTATCAACAGGATGAAGTGACCGTGTCGGCGCTGAAAGCGTTGGTGCCCAAATGGTTTTCCCCGCTACGTGCCCGCTGGCACTACTACTCGATGGCGCGGAAAAACTTCCGTGGCTATCTGCAAGGTGACGACGTGCGATTGAAAAAGTACTTTTACGTCATTCGCCCGCTGCTGGCGGTGCGTTGGGTGGAGGCGGGGAAAGGCGTGCCACCGATGCGTTTTGCCGAGTTGCTGGCGGGAAGTGAACTGGATGCGCCATTGCGTCAGGAAATTGATGAGCTGCTGGAGCGCAAGCAGTGTGCGGGTGAAGCGGAATACGGCCCGCGTCGTCCACTGTTGCATGCGTTTATCCGCGCCGAGCTGGAAAGAGGAGAGATTCCGCCGACGTTACCGGATAGTCGGGAAGGCGATGTCAGGGAGTTGGACAGATTGTTATATGAAACGGTGATGCGGTGAAAATGCCCGATGGGACAAGAGTCATCGGGCGTTGGCATCTACTCATTCAAACAAATTATGGTGCAGCTTCTGTACCACCTGTTCGGCTTCAGTACCGGGCACCAGGAAGCACAGGTTATGACTGGACGCGCCGTAGCAAATCATGCGGATGTTGAATGGCTCCAGTACGCCGAACACCTCTTTACCCACTCCACAGGCTTTGGACAGGTCGTTGCCAATCAGTGCCACCAGCGCCAGGCCTTCTTCCACTTCAACCCGACACAGGGCAGACAGTTCCATCAGCAGAGACTGTGTTAACAGTGTATCGCCGGTGGAGGTCGAACCGGTGGTATCCAGCGTCAGCGCCACGCTGACTTCGGATGTGGTAATTAAATCGACCGAAATGTTATGGCGTGCGAGGATGCCGAACACTTCCGCCAAAAAGCCGCGAGAGTGCAGCATATTCAGGCTATGCAGCGTCAGCAGCGTTTGCTTACGACGCAGTGCCAGCGCCCGGAACAGCGGTGGATTCGCGGTTTTATTGCATACCAGCGTACCGCCTGCTTTTGGATCCTTACTGGAGCCAACAAACACCGGGATATCGCTACGTACGGCAGGTAACAACGTTGCCGGGTGTAGCACTTTCGCGCCAAAGGTCGCCATTTCTGCGGCCTCTTCAAAGGCGATTTCATCAATACGCTGCGCCGCCGGAACAACGCGCGGATCGGTCGTGTAAATGCCAGGAACATCGGTCCAGATATCGACGCGCGTGGCGTGCAGCGCTTCGGCCAGCAGGGCAGCCGTATAATCGCTCCCGCCGCGCCCCAACGTGGTGGTGCGGCCTTTACCTTCACTGCCGATAAAGCCCTGAGTAATCACCAGACCTTCGCTCAGACGCGGGGCCAACTGGAGCGTTGCCAGTTCGGCCAGCGCCGCGACGTCAGGTTCTGCGCGGCCAAAACGATCGTTGGTGCGCATCACTTTACGTACGTCAAACCACTGCGCCTGCACGTTGCGCTCACGCAGGATCTCGACGAACAGCAAGGTAGACATCAGTTCGCCGTGGCTGACCAGTTCGTCGGTCAGCGCAGTTGAGGTCGCCAGTGACGCCGCTTCAGCCAGCGTGGTGATGTTTTCCAGCAGACGGTCGATCTCTTCACGGATCACGTTTGGATAACGCAGGCGTTCCAGAATATTGAACTGAATTTGACGAATGGCATCGAGTTTTTCGAAGCGCGCGGTTGGCTCCAGCCCTTCAGCCAGTGCGACCAGCAGGTTGGTGATTCCCGCAGAAGCGGAAAGTACCACTACACGGACGTTAGCATCAGAAAGTACTACATCAGCGCTGCGATTCATGGCATCAAAATCCGCCACGCTGGTACCGCCAAATTTGGAGACAACTACATCAGTCATAACTACCTCGTGTCAGGGAATGAATAGAGCGACCATGGCACATAAGGCAGAACAGAAACCGGTGCAGGCGCAAATGCAAATACCGTATTTATAAATAAAATGTGTAGCTTGCACTGTCAACGCTGGGATTATGCGGATTTTTCATGCTGCAACTGCGTTGAGTAACGGTACTAATAACAACGCTGATAACCGCTATACTTTTTAGCCACGTTTGGCGGATGCCCTGGCAATGGCATTAAAACAATCACACTTTTCTGTGACTGGCGTTACAATCGATCTCAGTCACAATTCTCAAAATCAGAAGAGTATTGCTAATGAAAAACATCAATCCAACGCAGACCTCAGCCTGGCAGGCACTACAAAAACACTTTGAAGAAATGAAAGACGTTACTATCGCGGATCTTTTCGCGAAAGATAGCGATCGTTTCACTAAGTTTTCCGCGACGTTTGACGATTTGATGCTGGTGGATTTCTCCAAAAACCGCATCACTGAAGAGACGCTGGCTAAACTGCAGGATCTGGCGAAAGAAACCGATTTGGCGGGTGCCATCAAGTCCATGTTCTCCGGTGAGAAAATCAACCGCACTGAAGACCGTGCCGTGCTGCACGTGGCGCTACGCAACCGTAGCAATACGCCTATCATCGTTGACGGCAAAGATGTCATGCCGGAAGTGAATGCTGTGCTGGAGAAGATGAAATCCTTCTCTGAAGCGATCATCTCCGGAAGCTGGAAAGGCTATACCGGTAAAGCCATCACTGATGTAGTAAACATCGGTATCGGCGGTTCTGATCTCGGCCCGTTCATGGTGACCGAAGCGCTGCGTCCGTACAAAAATCACCTGAACATGCACTTTGTGTCTAACGTCGATGGTACGCACATTGCCGAAGTGCTGAAGAAAGTGAACCCGGAAACCACGCTGTTCCTGGTCGCTTCCAAAACCTTCACCACCCAGGAAACCATGACCAACGCCCACAGCGCGCGTGATTGGTTCCTGGCGACCGCAGGCGACAACAAGCACGTTGCCAAACACTTCGCAGCGCTCTCCACTAACGGTAAAGCGGTTGGCGAGTTTGGTATTGATACTGCCAATATGTTCGAGTTCTGGGACTGGGTTGGCGGTCGTTACTCCCTGTGGTCTGCAATCGGTCTGTCCATCATCCTGTCCGTAGGCTTCGACAACTTTGTTGAGCTGCTCTCCGGCGCGCATGCGATGGACAAACACTTCTCCACCACTCCGGCTGAGAAAAACCTTCCGGTGCTGCTGGCGCTGATCGGTATCTGGTACAACAACTTCTTCGGTGCCGAAACCGAAGCAATTCTGCCGTATGACCAGTATATGCACCGTTTCGCGGCCTACTTCCAGCAGGGCAACATGGAATCCAACGGTAAATACGTTGACCGTAACGGCAATGCGGTGGATTACCAGACTGGCCCAATCATCTGGGGTGAGCCGGGTACTAACGGCCAGCATGCGTTCTACCAGCTGATCCACCAGGGCACCAAAATGGTTCCATGCGATTTCATCGCGCCGGCCATCACCCACAACCCGCTGTCGGATCACCATCCGAAACTGCTGTCTAACTTCTTCGCGCAAACCGAAGCACTGGCATTCGGTAAATCTCGTGAAGTGGTTGAGCAGGAATACCGCGACCAGGGTAAAGATCCGGCAACGTTGGACCACGTTGTGCCGTTCAAAGTGTTCGAAGGTAACCGCCCAACGAACTCCATTCTGCTGCGCGAAATCACGCCGTTCAGCCTGGGTGCGCTGATTGCACTGTACGAACACAAAATCTTCACTCAGGGCGCTATCCTGAACATCTTCACCTTTGACCAGTGGGGCGTTGAGCTGGGCAAACAACTGGCGAACCGCATTCTGCCAGAGCTGAAAGATGGTTCCGAAGTGAGCAGCCACGACAGTTCTACCAACGGTTTGATTAACCGTTATAAGTCCTGGCGTGCCTGATAGCACACACTTGTAGGCCGGATAAGGCGTTTAGCCGCATCCGGCATTAATGAAATAAAAAGCCGATATTAATATCGGCTTTTTTATAAGAATGCTCCAGGATATCTACGTTTTAACTTCATACCTTAATTGAGCTTAATCCTAAAATAATTTTATTAATGTTATTCAATTTCTGATGTTTTCGGATTTACCGGATATTGCATTTTAATTTTTATATTTTAATTTATTGATTTATTTGTCTTTGTTGTATTTTTTAATCATTTTTCCTTTCGTTATCTAATTATCCTAAATTCCCGCGTGGCGTAATTTGCACACTTTGGCTTGTGTATACTCGATCTCGCCCGAAATTCTTTTGGGTAAATCTCCATTCATACAATGAAGGGAATTTGTGATGAAAAAAGTTCTGTATGGCCTGTGGGCTATATCTGCGCTTGCGGCGACTTCTGTCTATGCCGCCCCCGTTCAGGTGGGTGAGGCAGCAGGGTCGGCTGCCGCGTCGGTTTCGGCAGGAAGTTCCTCCGCAACCAGCGTGAGCACCGTAAGTTCTGCAGTGGGGGTCGCCCTGGCGGCGACCGGTGGCGGCGATGGTTCTAATACCGGAACTACAACCACCACAACCACCAGTACCCAGTAATAGAGGTACGTTTAATTCTAACCACACTTCGGTGTGGTTATTTTGAATTGCCAAATGTATGTGGGATTTGTAGGCCGGATAAGCGTCGCGCCACCCGGCAATAATGCGGAGAAACGTCGTGAAGCGACCAGCGCTCATAATGGTTTGCCTGTTACTGCAGGCGTGCTCAGCCACCACCGAAGGGTTGGGGCATTCGCTGTGGGATAGCGTGTTTGGTACTCCCGGCGTACAGATGACGGACGATGAAATCCAAAATATGCCCTACGCCAGCCAGTATATGCAGCTAAACGGCGGTCCCCAGTTGTTTGTGGTACTCGCATTTGCGGAAAACGGACAGCAGAAATGGGTGACTCAGGATCGGGCTATTCTCGTCACGCAGCATGGGCGCATTGTGAAAACGCATCTCGGCGGGGACAACCTAATTGAGGTGAATAATCTGGCGGCAGACCCACTCATCAAACCCAATCAGATAGTCGATGGCGCAACGTGGACCCGCACAATGGGCTGGACTGAACATCAGCAGGTACGCTATTCCACCGCGCGATCGGTTTTCAAATGGGATGGCGCAGACACCATCAAGGTCGGCAGCGATGACACCCCGGTACGGATCCTCGATGAAGAGATAACTACCGATCAAACGCGCTGGCATAACCGCTACTGGATCGACAGTGAAGGGCAGATTCGCCAGTCGGAACAGTATCTAGGCGCGCATTACTTCCCGGTGAAAACCACGCTGATTAAGGCGGCAAAATCATGATCAAACGAGTCGTTATGGCGCTGCTGTTGAACCTGAGCGCAGCGTCTGTTTTTGCTGCGGGCAGCGTTAAGGTCTTTACCTCCGCCAGCGAAGAGCCAAAAACGCTGACCGGGGCCGAACATCTGCTCGACCTGGTTGGACAGCCGCGGTTGAGCAATAGCTGGTGGCCAGGCGCGGTTATCAGCGAAGAGCGGGCAACGACGGAGGCGGAACGTCAGCAGCAGGCATTACTGGCTCGCCTGGCGACGCTGGGCGCTGAAGAAAGCGGTGACGATGCTGCCGCTATCAACACATTACGCCAGCAGATTCAGGCGTTGAAGGTGACTGGCAGGCAGATGATTAATCTTGACCCGGATGTTGTGCGCGTCAGCGAGCGAGGCAACCCGCCGTTGCAGGGCAATTACACGCTGTGGGTCGGAGCACAGCCAACGCATATCACGCTGTTTGGCCTGCTAAGCCATCCGGGCAAACAACCGTTTATGCCCGGGCGTGATGTTGCCAGTTATCTCGATGGGCAAAGTCGGCTCAGCGGCGCGGATCGTAGCTTCGCCTGGGTTATCTATCCTGACGGACGCACGCAAAAAGTACCGGTCGCTTACTGGAACCAACGTCACGTTGAGCCGATGCCCGGCAGCATCATTTATGTCGGACTCTCTGATGCTGTCTGGAGCAGCACCCCGGATGAAATTAATGCCGACATTCTTCGCACCCTGACCCAGCGGATACCCGAATAATGAGAAAAACTTACCTGCTCAGCTTACTGGCGCTGGGCGTAAGCGTTGCCTGCCACGGTGAAACCTGGCCCGCGCCCATTGGACCTTCGCAGTCCGATTTTGGCGGCGTGGGGCTGCTGCAAACCCCAACCGCACGCATGGCACGTGAGGGCGAAATGAGCCTTAATTACCGCGATAACGATCAGTACCGCTACTACTCTGCGTCGGTGCAGCTCTTCCCGTGGTTGGAAACCACGCTGCGCTACACCGATGTGCGTACCAAAAAATACAGTAGTGTGGAGTCGTTTTCTGGCGATCAGACTTACAAGGATAAAGCTTTTGATCTCAAACTACGGCTGTGGGAAGAGAGCTACTGGATGCCGCAGGTGGCGGTTGGCGCGCGAGATATTGGCGGAACTGGCCTGTTCGATGCGGAGTATATTGTGGCGAATAAAGCCTGGGGGCCGTTTGATTTCTCGCTTGGTCTGGGTTGGGGTTATCTCGGGACCAGCGGTAACGTCAGCAATCCGTTTTGCTCATACAGTGATAAATTCTGCTATCGCGATAACAGCTACAAGCAGGCCGGTTCTATTGACGGCAGCCAGATGTTCCACGGCCCGGCATCGCTGTTTGGCGGCATCGAGTATCAGACGCCCTGGCAGCCGTTGCGTCTGAAACTGGAGTATGAGGGAAACAATTACCAGCAGGATTTTGCGGGCAAGCTGGATCAGAAGAGCAAGTTTAACGTCGGCGCTATTTATCGCGTCACCGATTGGGCCGACGTTAACCTCAGCTATGAGCGCGGGAACACCTTTATGTTTGGGGTCACGCTGCGGACAAACTTCAACGATCTGCGGCCAAACTATAACGACAACGCCCGCCCGAAATATCAGCCACAGCCGCAGGATGCCATCCTGCAACATTCGGTGGTAGCTAATCAGCTAACGCTGCTGAAATATAACGCCGGACTGGCCGATCCTAAAATTCAGGTGCAGGGCGATACGCTGTATGTGACCGGCGAACAGGTGAAATATCGTGATTCGCGCGAAGGGATCGAACGTGCCAACCGGATCGTGATGAACGATCTTCCCGACGGGATCCGCACGATCCGTATTGCGGAAAATCGTCTTAACTTGCCGCAGGTGACGACCGAAACGGAGGTTTCCAGCCTCAAGCGTCATCTGGAAGGCGAACCGTTGGGCCATGAAACCCAGCTGGCGCAAAAACGCGTTGAGCCCGTGGTGCCGAAAACGACCGAGCAGGGCTGGTATATCGATAAGTCACGCTTCGATTTCCACATCGATCCGGTGCTTAACCAGTCGGTGGGCGGCCCGGAAAACTTCTATATGTATCAGTTGGGCGTGATGGGAACGGCGGATTGGTGGGTTACCGATCACCTGCTGACCACCGGGAGTTTGTTCGCCAACCTCGCCAATAACTATGACAAATTTAACTACACCAACCCGCCGCAGGATTCGCATTTGCCACGAGTGCGTACCCATGTGCGCGAGTATGTGCAAAACGATGTCTACGTGAATAACCTACAGGCCAACTACTTCCAGTCACTCGGAAACGGGTTCTACGGACAGGTTTACGGTGGCTATCTGGAAACCATGTACGGCGGAGCGGGGGCAGAAGTGCTGTATCGTCCGCTGGACAGCAACTGGGCGTTTGGTGTTGATGCCAACTACGTGAAACAGCGTGACTGGCGTAGCGCGCAGGACATGATGAAATTCACCGACTACAGCGTGAAGACCGGGCATTTGACGGCGTACTGGAATCCGTCATTCGCTCAGGATGTACTGGTGAAAGCCAGCGTGGGTCAGTATCTGGCGGGAGATAAGGGCGGAACGCTGGAAGTGGCGAAGCGCTTTGACAGTGGCGTTGTGGTAGGCGGCTATGCGACCATCACCGACGCCTCGCCGGATGAGTACGGAGAGGGTGATTTTACCAAAGGGGTGTACGTATCCGTGCCGCTGGATCTGTTCTCGTCAGGCCCGACCCGCAGCCGTGCGGCGATTGGCTGGACGCCGTTAACGCGTGATGGCGGCCAGCAGCTTGGACGTAAGTTTGGTCTGTACGACATGACCAGCGACAGAAGTGAGAACTTCCGGTAATCGAGCCGTTTGCCAGCCGGATGGCGCTACGCTTATCCGACCTACAAACTGCCTGTACTGCAGGCCGGATAAGGCATTTGCGCCGTCAGCAGGCAAGTTACAGGCGACGCAATAATTTTGCCGGGTTTCCTGCATACACGTCTTTCTCGGTGATCGATTTGGTCACCACGCTCCCCGCACCAATGACCGCGCCATCGCAGATGGTGACCGCCAGAATGGTCGCTCCACTGCCGATTGAGACATCGTTGCCAATCGAAATTCTTCCCCAACTGTTGCGGTCGGCGTTGGGTTTTCCTTCGCGAAACATATCGTTGGCGAACATCACGCCATGACCGATAAAACAGCGGGCGCCCAGGGTGACATATTCGCAGATGAAGGTGTGCGACTGAATTTTGCTGTCTGCGCCAATTTGCGTATTACCCTGGATTTCAACAAATGGCCCGACAAAAACGTTGTCACCCAATGTGCAATTGTAGAGATTTGCGGGTTCATAAATCACCACGTTCTCACCGCAGGTAACGTTGCGGACAGCGGATTGTCTTAGCTGCATACTTCATCCTGTGAAATGTGTCGTGACATTCATCATTCCCCGCTGACCTTTCTTGCACAAAACATAAACAAAAAATGTAGATCTCTGTCACATTTTTGCGTTATACAGGAACCTCGCCACTGAGTAAGAGGTGCTGTTATGACGTCGCTATCTCGTCCGCGCGTGGAGTTTATCTCCACCATCTTACAGACCGTGTTGAATCTGGGACTGCTGAGTCTGGGCCTGATCCTGGTTGTATTCCTCGGGAAAGAAACGCTGCATCTGGCGGATGTGCTGTTCGCGCCGGAACAAACCAGCAAGTATGAGCTGGTGGAAGGGCTGGTGGTTTACTTCCTCTATTTTGAATTTATCGCGCTGATTGTGAAGTACTTTCAGTCGGGGTTTCACTTTCCGTTGCGCTATTTTGTCTATATCGGGATCACCGCGATTGTGCGGTTGATCATTGTCGATCATAAAGCACCGATGGATGTGCTGATCTATTCCGCGGCGATCCTGCTGCTGGTGATCACCTTGTGGCTGTGTAATTCAAAACGGCTGAAGCGAGAGTAAAAGACAACGCGCCGCAATCGGGCTGCGGCGTGTTGCAGGTCAGGGTTACTGCGCAGAGGCTGGCTGGGTTTTCTCTGCGGCGGGTTCCCACAGTTCTTCAAGTTCTTCCAGCGTTTTGCCTTTGGTTTCCGGTACAAACTTCCACATAAACAGCGCCGCCAGAATACCCATACAACCGTAAATCCAGTAGGAGAAACCGTTGTGGAAATGGGAAACCAGCCACGAATTTTTGTCCATCATCGGGAAGGTCCAGGAGACGAAATAGTTCGCCAGCCATTGTGCGGCCACCGCAATGGCGAGCGCTTTGCCGCGAATCGCATTGGGGAAGATTTCTGCCAGCAGCACCCAGCAAACCGGTCCCCAGGACATGGCGAATGCGGCGACGTAAAACAGCATCGACAGCAGAGCAACCAGCCCGGAAGCTTGGGTATAAAACGCGGTACCGAGGCTGAACATACCGATGGCCATGCCCAGAGCGCCAATAATCTGCAGCGGTTTGCGACCAAATTTATCCACCGTCATAATCGCCAGCACGGTAAAGCTCAGGTTGATCACGCCAACAATGATGGTCTGTAACAGCGCCACATCGGTGCTGGCTCCCAGCGTTTTAAACACCTCCGGGGCGTAGTAGAGCACGACGTTAATACCGACGAATTGCTGGAAGATAGACAGCATTACGCCGATGACGATAACGCCTGCGCCAAACATCAGCAGGCGACCACCGGTTTTACGACCATGGTCCAGAGACTGATTGATCTCCTGCATGGCCTGGGTGGCGAGGGTGCTGCCCATAATTTTGCGCAGAATACCTTCCGCCTGCTCGTGTCTGCCACGCGCCATTAGCCAGCGCGGGCTTTCTGGCACGGTGTACAGCAGCAGTAAAAACAGCAGGGCGGGAATACTTTCGGACGCAAACATATAGCGCCAGCCATCGGTATTCAACCAGTTAGCGTCGCCAGAACGGGCGATAAAATAGTTAACGCAATACACCAACAGTTGACCAAAAATAATGGCGAATTGGTTAAATGACACCAATTTTCCACGAATATGTGCGGGTGCCAGTTCAGCAATATACATTGGTGAGAGCATTGAGGCTAAACCTACGCCAATACCACCAATGATACGATAAATAACAAATTCGGGAACGTATCCGGCCAAATAAACAGGTACGGCGTTATCTGGATTAATAGTTGTAAAACCTAATTCTGGCCAGGCGGAACCAATACCGGAAATAAAGAACAGCAGAGCCGCGATTTTCAGCGAGTCCCGGCGGCCAAACCGGTTACTGCAATAGCCGCCCAGTGCACCGCCGATGATGCAGCCTATCAACGCACTGGCGACGCAAAAGCCCAACAGCGAGTTGGCGGCGGATTCACTTAAATGTTGTGGCGCGACAAACACGGTATTCAGGGATTCTACCGTACCGGATATGACCGCAGTGTCGTAGCCGAATAATAGCCCTCCTAACGTTGCCACTAATGTAATCGAAAAAATATAACTGGAATTATATTGAGAGTTCATTCAGACCTGCCTTAGAGGATACAGCTCTTTTGATCAGTGTCGTGATGGTGAATTTAACAGGCAGGGAAGACAATTATCATTTTTTACATTGCAATTACGTTTTGTCTTTTCTGTGATCTTAATTCTGTTTAATTTATCTATATTCAGACAGGAAATAGAATTGCAGTGATGGAGAGCACGAAAGGAAATAATCGTAACAGTGATGCAAAATAACATAAAAAAAGGGCGCTCCGTAGAGCGCCGAATAACAGTCACAGGTTGGGATAACATAAGTTGAGGGTTGCAGTGGCATTGCCCGTTGCCGGGCAGGTACTTCGGTAAAACTTAACCTTTCACACCACCCGCGGTCAGACCGTTGACTAGCCAGCGCTGCGCCAGCAAGAACACCAGAGTGATCGGAATGGCTGAAAGTACAGCCGCGGCGGCAAAGTCGCCCCACAAATAGTTCTGTGGGTTGAGGTACTGCTGCATACCTACCGCAAGGGTATAGCTGTTCACATCACGCAGCAGCAGTGACGCGACCGGTACTTCGGTAATAGCGGCAATGAAAGACAGAATAAACACGACCGCCAGAATCGGAACGGAAAGCGGCAGCAGCACCAGGCGGAATGCCTGCCACGGCGTAGCGCCATCCAGCGCGGCCGCTTCTTCCAGTGAGCCGTCGATAGTTTCGAAATAGCCCTTAATCGTCCATACATGCAGCGCAATACCGCCGAGGTAGGCGAAGATCACGCCGCCGTGCGTGTTCAGGCCGATAAACGGAATGTACTGGCCCAGGCGATCAAACAAAGCATACAACGCGACCAGAGACAGCACCGCCGGGAACATCTGGAAAATCAGCATCCCTTTCAGCAGGGTTGCTTTGCCCGGGAAACGCATACGAGCAAAGGCGTAAGCACAGGTAGTGGAAAGCGTCACGATACCGATCGCGGTAATGCTGGCCACTTTCACCGAGTTCCACAGCCATAACAGTACCGGGAACGGCGGTGGCGTCACGCGGCCATCCGCGTGTTCAACGCTAAAGCCCAGCGCCAGTTTCCAGTGTTCCCAGGAGATGTTTTCCGGGATCAGGCTGCCGGTGGCAAAGTTACCTTCGCGCAGCGAGATAGCGATAACCATCAGCAGCGGGAACATGATCGCCGCGATAAAAATCAGCAGCCCTAAGTGCGTTGCGAATAAACGTAACTTTTGTGATTTCGGTTGGACCATAGCCATTGTCGTTATCTCCCTTAATCAAACTTCATACGTGTGGCTTTCAGGTTCACAATCGCCAGCGCACCAACCAGCAGGAAGATCAGCGTGGCAATCGCCGCCGCCAGACCGAAGTCCTGACCACCGCCGCCTTCAAAGGCGATACGGTAGGTGTAGCTTACGAGCAGGTCGGTATAACCGGCTGGTGTGGTGGTACCAAGACGGTCCGGACCACCGTTGGTCAACAGCTGAATCAGCACGAAGTTGTTAAAGTTAAAGGCGAAGCTGGCGATCATCAGCGGCGTCAGCGGCTTAATCAACAGCGGTAGCGTTATCTTAAAGAAGTTCTGGAACGGACCTGCGCCATCCATCGCCGAGGCTTCATACAGGTCGTCAGGAATCGCTTTCAGCAGACCCATGCACAGGATCATCATGTATGGATAACCGAGCCAGGTGTTGACGATAATAATCATCGAACGCGCGGTGGTTGGGTCGCTGAACCAGGCCGGTTTGATGCCAAACAGCGCGCTCAGCATCATGTTGATTTCACCAAAGCTCTGGTTGAATAAGCCCTTGAAAATCAGAATCGAGATAAACGACGGTACGGCATACGGAAGAATCAGCAGGACGCGGTAAATCGCTTTGCCTTTGAGAGACTCCCACTGTACGAGGCAGGCCAGCACCATGCCCACGGCAACGGTCAAAATAACGGTCAGTACCGAGAAGACCACCGTCCAGACGAAGATGGCGAAGAACGGTTTCTGGATGCCTTCGTCGGTAAACACGCGGGTGAAGTTATCCCAGCCGATGGCAACGGTGTAGCCAGGGCTGAGTTTTTCACTACCCCAGCTACCGTCAGCGTTAATCGACTGATAATAACCAATATCGTTGTTGGCGCGGTATTTTACGCCGCTCTGGCTGTTGGTGAGCGTACCGTCTTCAGCGAGCGTATAGAGTGGCTGCGTGCCGGAAAACTGGCGCAGCGAACTCATGGTAACTTTGCTTTCATCCGGCAGGATGGCGGTCAATTGGGTAAGCGCCTGGCGATTCTGCGTGATGATACGCAGCGTTGCACGTTCGCCTGCCGGCAGCGCCTCGGCTTCTTTCAGTTGCAGTTTCTGCTCGCCGCCAAATTTAAAGGCGTCAGAAAGGTAATTCTTGCCGGTTTCACCGTCGGTGAGGGCCAGTTGCCACTCATCACCCGCCGGATATAGGCCAAAGTTGTAGGTTTTCCCAGCCTGGTACGAACGATCCATCAGGACTTCCTGAGCACGCTCAAATGTCAGCTGGTTGGTACTGCTGTAGTTGGTAAAAGCAATGGCGATTGTACAAACCAGCGGAAACAGGACAAACAGCCCCATACCGGCAACGCCCGGGTAAACATAGCGCCAGGCATAGGCTTTACGGTTAGCGAAAATATACAGGCCAGCAGAGCTTAAAATCAGCGTCATGATGGCAAACAGGTACTCCCCCTGAGCGTACATCAAAACAACAAGGTAACCGACCAGCAGCCCAAGCAGACCCATCACTGACCATTTCAGCGTGTCGCTTTGCCACCAGTGTTTCTTTTTAATGACATCCATGGGGTTCAATCCTCAACAACAATGAAAACCTGTTGGTCAGCGTGCCTGATGGCGCTGCGCTTATCAGGCCTACAGGGTATGTAGGCCGGATAAGGCATTTATGCCGCCATCCGGCACGTTCACAACTGCATTACTTGGTGATACGACCCTGCGCGTCCTTCAGTGCGGCATCGACGGTCTGACGGCCGCTGGCTGCGTTGATCACTGCGGTACGAACGGCATACCAGAATGCGGACATCTGTGGGATGTTCGGCATGATTTCGCCTTTCTGGGCGTTATCCATGGTGGCGGCGATACGTGGGTCTTTCGCTAACTGATCCTGGAAGGATTTCAGCGCAACGGCGCCCAGCGGTTTGTCCTTGTTCACTTCATCCAGACCCTGATCGGTCAGCAGGTAGTTTTCGAGGAACTCTTTCGCCAGTTCTTTGTTCGGGCTGGCGGCGTTGATACCGGCGCTCAGAACGCCAACAAACGGTTTAGACGCTTTGCCTTTGAAGGTTGGCAGTAGCGTGACGCCGTAGTTGATTTTGCTCTTATCGATGTTGGACCACGCCCACGGACCGTTGATGGTCATCGCGGTATCGCCTTTGTTAAAGGCCGCTTCGGCGATGGAGTAATCGGTATCCGCGTTCATGTGTTTGTTCTTGATCAGATCAACCAGGAAGGTCAGACCCGCTTTCGCGCCAGCGTTATCCACGCCCACGTCTTTCACATCGTACTTACCGTTCTCAAACTTGAACGCGTAACCACCGTCGGCGGCAATCAGCGGCCAGGTGAAGTACGGTTCTTGCAGGTTAAACATCAGCGCGGATTTACCTTTCGCCTTCAGCTCTTTATCCAGTGCAGGAATTTCTTCCCAGGTTTTCGGTGGATTTGGAACGAGGTCTTTGTTGTAAATCAGCGACAGCGCTTCAACCGCGATCGGGTAGGCAATCAGTTTGCCGTTATAGCGTACGGCATCCCAGGTGAACGGATAGAGCTTGTCCTGGAACGCTTTGTCAGGCGTGATTTCAGCCAGCAGGCCAGACTGAGCGTAGCCGCCAAAACGGTCATGTGCCCAGAAGATGATGTCCGGGCCGTCGCCGGTCGCGGCAACCTGCGGGAATTTCTCTTCCAGTTTGTCAGGGTGCTCAATAGTGACTTTGATCCCGGTGTCTTTCTCGAATTTTTTGCCCACTTCAGCGAGGCCGTTATAGCCTTTGTCGCCGTTAATCCAGATAACCAGCTTACCTTCTTCAATCTTGGCGAGAGCCGAGGCGGAAAACATCATCGTCGTTAATGCAGACAATGCGAGGATGCGTGCGCCAGTTTTGATTTTCATAGTTCCCATCCTGTTTGGTGATTTTGCAGAGGTGGCTTAACGGTTACTAGTTTCTTTATACGACAACCTCTTTCCATCCTCCTTACCCCTACGCCCCACCCGCTCTTTATGTGATCTGTGTTACATAAATGTGAGTATTGCGTACTGGCGCACATAAAAACCCACCGATTTTTGCAGGCTGCATCACGAAATTCCTCTGAGGCTGGTGGCCCGGGTCTCAGACGCTGCTCTCTCATCCTCCCGCCTCCTCCCCCATAAAAAAGCCGGGGGGTGGAGGATTCACGCAGTCAAGGGATCGCGCATAGTCAGCCCATCATGAATGTTGCTGTCGATGACAGGTTGTAACGAAGGGAGAAGGGCATGGCGAGCGTACAGCTACGAAATGTAACGAAAGCCTGGGGTGACGTGGTGGTATCGAAAGATATCAATCTCGACATTCACGAAGGGGAATTCGTGGTGTTTGTCGGACCGTCAGGCTGCGGTAAGTCGACCTTGCTGCGTATGATCGCCGGACTTGAAACCATCACCAGTGGTGACCTGTTTATCGGGGAGACCCGGATGAACGACATTCCGCCCGCCGAACGCGGTGTGGGCATGGTCTTTCAGTCCTACGCGTTGTATCCCCATTTGTCTGTCGCGGAGAACATGTCGTTCGGCCTCAAACTGGCCGGGGCGAAAAAAGAGGTGATGAACCAGCGTGTGAATCAGGTTGCGGAAGTTCTGCAACTGGCGCACCTGCTGGAGCGTAAACCGAAAGCGCTTTCCGGCGGACAACGTCAGCGTGTGGCGATTGGCCGTACGCTGGTCGCCGAGCCGCGCGTATTCCTGCTGGATGAACCGCTGTCAAACCTCGACGCCGCTCTGCGCGTGCAGATGCGCATTGAAATCTCCCGCCTGCATAAACGTCTTGGCCGCACGATGATTTACGTCACCCACGATCAGGTCGAAGCGATGACGCTGGCCGACAAAATTGTGGTGCTGGATGCCGGTCGCGTAGCGCAGGTTGGTAAGCCTCTGGAACTGTATCACTACCCGGCTGACCGCTTTGTGGCGGGCTTCATTGGTTCACCGAAGATGAACTTCCTGCCGGTGAAAGTCACGGCAACGGCTATCGATCAGGTGCAGGTTGAACTGCCCAACCGCCAGCAAATATGGCTCCCGGTAGACAGCCATGCGGTACAGGTTGGCGCCAACATGTCTTTAGGTATCCGCCCGGAACATCTGCTGCCCAGCGATATCGCCGATGTCACCCTTGAAGGTGAAGTGCAGGTGGTCGAGCAGCTTGGTCACGAAACACAAATTCATATCCAGATCCCCGCCATCCGTCAAAACCTGGTTTACCGCCAGAACGACGTGGTGTTGGTAGAAGAGGGTGCCACATTCGCTATCGGCCTGCCGCCAGAGCGTTGCCATCTGTTCCGTGAGGATGGCACTGCATGTCGTCGGTTGCACCAAGAGCCGGGCGTTTAAGGTGTCCCATTAAAAAAAACGCAAATCCGTCAAGGTGAAGCGTTCAAAGAAAAGCAATGATCTCAGGAGATAGAACGATGATTACTCTGCGCAAACTCCCTCTGGCGGTTGCTGTAGCAGCAGGCATTATGTCTGTTCAGGCAATGGCTGTGGATTTCCATGGTTATGCTCGTTCCGGCATTGGCTGGACAGGTAGCGGCGGTGAACAACAATGTTTCCAGGCAACAGGTGCACAAAGTAAATACCGTCTTGGTAACGAATGTGAAACCTATGCGGAAATTAAATTAGGTCAGGAAGTGTGGAAAGAGGGCGATAAGAGCTTCTACTTCGACACTAACGTTGCCTACTCCGTTGCACAGCAAAATGACTGGGAAGGGACTGACCCGGCCTTCCGTGAAGCCAACGTGCAGGGTAAAAACCTGATTGAATGGCTGCCAGGCTCCACTATCTGGGCCGGTAAGCGCTTCTATCAGCGTCATGACGTGCACATGATCGACTTCTACTACTGGGATATTTCAGGTCCTGGTGCTGGTATTGAAAACATCGATCTGGGCTTCGGTAAACTGTCTCTGGCCGCAACCCGTTCTCAGGAAGCGGGCGGTTCATACGCGTTCAGCAGCCAGAATATCTATGACCGTACCAAAGACACCGCGAACGATGTATTTGACGTTCGTTTAGCGCAGATGGCTACTAACCCGGATGGTATGTTGGAGCTGGGCGTCGACTACGGTCGTGCTAACACCACCGACGACTACAGCCTGGCAGACGGCGCATCTAAAGACGGTTGGATGTTCACCGCTGAACATACCCAGAGCATGCTGAAGGGCTACAACAAGTTTGTGGTTCAGTACGCGACAGATTCCATGACCACTCAGGGCAAAGGCCTGTCTCAAGGTTCCTACGGCTCATCTAGCATTACTATTGATGGCGTGAACTATGCCAACAATGTTGTGAATAACAACGGTAGCCTGTTCCGCGTGCTTGACCACGGTGCAATTTCCCTTGGCGACAAATGGGACCTGATGTACGTCGGTATGTACCAGAACCTCGATATGGATAACGACCTGGGGACCGAATGGTACACCGTCGGTATTCGCCCGATGTATAAATGGACGCCAATCATGAGCACCCTGCTGGAAGTCGGCTACGACAACGTCAAATCTCAGCAGACCAGCGATCGCAACAGCCAGTACAAAATCACCCTGGCTCAACAATGGCAGGCTGGCGACAGCATCTGGTCTCGTCCGGCAATCCGTGTCTTCGCAACCTATGCAAAATGGGATGAAGAGTGGGGTTACATCAAAAATGGTAACAACGTATCTAAATACGCAGCTGCAACGAACTCTGGTATCAGCACAACCAGCCGTGGCGACAGCGATGAGTGGTCCTTCGGTGCTCAGATGGAAATCTGGTGGTAATTCAGCACTAACCTGACGTAAAGACCGAAAGAGGGGCGCAAGCCCCTCTTGATTACGGTTTAGCGCGCTATTGCCTGGCCACCGCTGAACCCATGCTATCTGAGGTGATAACAATGAAAATGAAGAAAAGTCTCGTTGCCCTTTGTTTATCTGCAGGGTTATTTGCCAGCGCGCCTGGCATCAGCCTGGCCGATGTAAATATTGTTCCGCAGAACACTACCGCGGCCCCAACCATTCCCACTGCGGCGCTGCAACAGTTAACCTGGACGCCAGTTGATCAATCCAAAACTCAGTCCACACAACTTGCCAATGCAGGTCAGCGTTTAGATGTTGCTGGTATTACTGGCCCTGTAGCGGCCTATAGCGTACCGGCGAACATTGGCGAGTTGACGCTGACACTGACCAGTGAAGTCAACAAACAAACCAGCGTATTTGCGCCAAACGTCTTAATTCTTGACCAAAACATGACGCCATCTGCGTTCTTCCCCAGCAGCTATTTCACCTACCAGGAGCCCGGCGTGATGAGTGCCGATCGTCTGGAAGGCGTAATGCGTTTGACGCCAGCGCTGGGCCAGCAAAAACTGTATGTTCTGGTCTTTACCACAGATAAAGATCTCCAGCAGACCACGACCCTGCTCGACCCGGCGAAAGCTTATGCCAAGGGCGTCGGTAACGCTGTTCCCGATATTCCGGACCCGATCGCCCGCCACACCACCGATGGTCTGTTGAAATTAAAAGTCAAAACCAGCTCGTCCTCCAGTGTGTTGGTGGGGCCGCTGTTCGGTTCTTCCGGCCCTGGCCCTGTCACTGTCGGCAATACCGCAGCGCCTGCAGTGACTTATGCGGCTCCGGCGGCAGCCGTTGCCGCTCCAGCGCCGCAGCCGGTGAAGAAAAGTGAGCCGATGCTGAACGACACGGAAAGCTATTTTAATCAGGCGATTAAGGATGCAGTTGCAAAAGGCGATGTTGATAAAGCGCTGAAGCTGCTTGATGAAGCGGAACGTCTGGGATCCAAATCTGCCCGATCCACCTTTATCAGCAGTGTAAAAGGCAAGGGGTAAACATCTCCCCACATTGTTGATTTTGCAACAACTGGTGCGTCTCCTGGCGCACCTTTTTTTATCAATTCTAAACCACCTCCTATGGAGGTGGTGATCGTTCATCTGGGGCTTTGCCCGTAGAATGCCCATGCTAAATACTGCCCCGGTTTGTTACCAGCAAATCAAGGAGTAAATAGCATGAGCAGATATGAATCCGCTTCCCACGTCTTCTATCGCTGTCAGTATCATCTCGTATGGACCCCGAAGTACAGATACAAAATCCTCAAGGGCAACCTTGGTAAAGAGCTTTACCGTAGTATTTACATCTACTGCAGTATGAAGAAATGCACGGTAGTAGAACTAAACGTGCAAATAGATCATATACATCTGGTTGTCAGAACCCCACCGAGTTTAAGTGTTTCCGAGTTAATGGGATTTGTGAAGGGGCGAACGGCCATCAGGCTGTTCGCGAAGTTTCCTTATCTCAGGAAGCACAAGCTTTGGGGTAATCACTTTTGACAAAGAGGATATTTTGTGGATTCAGTAGGGGCAAACGAAGAAATAATCCGACGATATGTGCGGTACCAGGACAAGGTAGCTAAAGAGGAAGAAGAAAGACAAATACAGCTGGGGCTGGAAGGGTAGTATTTAAGCCCCCTTTTAGGTGGCTTTTTACATCTGTAATAATTTGGCATATGTATATAATTTGATAATTTTTTTACTCTGCAATAGCATGTAATCTGAACGTTTTCTGAATTTGTGCTTATTTTATCCAAAATGCTTTTCCCTGCATTATTCGGGACGTATGGTTTTCTGCAAATGTATCAATACGTCACGGAGAAAATCATGTCACAGCAGGGCCTGCGGTTTACGCTGGATGTTGACGGATTAACGCCGACGGCAACCGCTGTCGTCAGCTTTACCCTCTACCAGAATATCTCCACGCCCTTTTTGCTCACTGTCGATATTGCCAGCGACTGGTCCGGCCTCACCGCCGTCAGTTTCCTCGAGAAAAACGCCACGCTGACCATCTGGCAGGGTAACACCCCACAGCGCTATCTCCATGGCATCATCACCGGGATGGAAACCGGGGAAAACAGCGGCTGGCAGATGAACTACAGCCTGACTATTTCGCCTCCGCTCTGGCGCTGTGGCCTGCGACAGAACTTCCGTATCTTTCAGCAGCAGGATATCCTGGCCATTTCCACCACCCTGCTGACTGAAAACGGCGTCACCGACTGGGTGCCCTCCTTTTATGAATCCCACCCGGCGCGGGAGTTCTGCGTTCAGTACGGCGAAACCGACCTCGGCTTTCTCATCCGACTGTGGGCTGAAGAGGGCATTTTCTTCTTTGACTGGTTCCACCCGACCAGCCCCGACCAGAAACTGGTGCTCTGTGATGACGTGGCCGGGGTCTCCACGCTGGGTGAGATGTCCTTTAACCCGAATACCCGCGAAGTCGCCACGGAATGCATCAGCGAGTTTCGTTACCGGGCGCAGGTACGCCCTTCCTCGGTGGAAAACCAGGATTACACCTTCAAAGCTCCTGGCTGGCTGGCTTACTTCAGCCATCACGCCCCGAACCTGAACGGTCAGCGCACCCAGTATGAAATCTTCGACTGGCCGGGACGCTTCAAGGACGAGCAGCACGGTCAGGACTTTGCCCGCTACCAGGCAGAAGGCCACCGGCAGGATGCTGAAACCGCTGCCTGCGAGAGTAACTCCCCGAAACTGTGGCCCGGAAAACGTTTCACCCTCACCGGCCACCCTTCATTAACGCTGAACCGGGAGTGGCAGGTCACCGGCAGTGTGCTGAAAGGAAAGCAGCCACAGGCGCAGCATGGCCACCAGGGTGAAGGCACCAAGCTCAGTAACAGCCTGGACGTCATCCCGGCTGACCGGACATGGCGCTCCTCCCCCCTGCCCAAACCTTCCGTTGACGGTCCGCAGAGCGCCATTGTCACCGGCCCGGCGGGCGAGGAAATCTTCTGCGACGAACACGGTCGAGTCCGGGTGCGTTTTCACTGGGACCGTTATTGTCCGGGGAACGAAGACAGCTCCTGCTGGATTCGGGTGTCGCAGGCATGGGCCGGAGCCGGATTTGGCAACCTCGCCATCCCGCGCGTGGGCCAGGAAGTGATAGTCGACTTCCTCAACGGAGACCCGGACCAGCCCATTATTATGGGTCGCACCTACCACCAGGACAACCGTTCGCCGGGCAGTCTGCCGGGCACCAAAACGCAGATGGCCATCCGCTCGAAAACTTACAAAGGCGGTGGTTTTAACGAGCTGCGCTTCGAGGATGCGACGGGCCAGGAGCAGGTCTATATCCATGCGCAGAAGAACATGGATACCGAGGTGCTGAACAACCGCACCACTGATGTGAAAGTCGACCACACGGAAACCATCGGCAATAACCAGAATATCACCGTGAAACTCGGACAGACGGTGAAGGTGGGTAAAGAAAATGCAGGCGGGCATGACCAGACCATCACCGTGGCGCATGACCGGAGCATTACGGTACGCAACGACCAGACGCTGAAGGTGAAGAACGACCGGATGGTGAGCATCAGCCATGATGACGGGCTGTATGTGGCGAATGACCGTAAGGTGACGGTGGACGGGAAACAGGAGAACAGCACGTGCGGCGACCATATCAGTCTGGTGAAAGGCAGCCACAGTCTGGAAGTAAAAGGCGACCTGGCGCGGAAGGTGTCGGGGGCGCTGGGGATAAAAGTGGAAGACGATATTGTCCTGGAGAGCAGCAGCCAGATAAGCCTGAAAGTGGGCGGTTCGTTTGTGGTTATCCACCCGGGTGGCGTGGACATTATGGGGCCGAAGATAAACCTCAACAGTGGGGGCAGTCCGGGAGCGCCAGTAGGGACTCTGCAACCAGGCTTATTGAAGTCGCTGTCAGATGAGGACAGTGGTTCCGAGGATTCTGGTGGGGCAAACGAATCGGATCAGACAACAACTGAACCTGAATTAAATCATATGTTTGGGTCCATAAAAGGTATTGATGGTATTCAAAGTAAAGAGCTTGTATTCAGACGGTTTACTGAAGAGGAATAAAAGTGACTGGCAAACCCACCCCATTTTTTGATGAACCACAGGATAAACCAACAAAATATGATGGCCTATTTGGCTGGTCTGCTGACTGGAAATGTTATCTTGATCAGGAGGATAAGCCTGTACCATTAGATGATATCTGGTCATTGTCACCGGATAAGCGTAGCGTGGTTGTTCTTAAAGGAGATACGCTTGGACAAATTGCAAGTGAATATAACTGTTCTGTTGAGGAACTTACTGAATATAATAACATAAAAAACCCGGAGTTGATCTACCCCGGACAGGTAATAAATATTCCTCAATGTCATTACACTCTAACTGACGCAGAAAAAAAGAAAGATGATAACCAATGTTCGTTATCGTTATCTTTTGAAGATCTGATAGAAAAGCCTCTTTCCGGATTGAAGGTTAAAGTAACATCAGCACTGGGTGAGGTTTTCGAGTTTATAACTGACGGTCTGGGAAAGATTGATGAATTTACAGTGCAAGCCGAATCTGAAATTACAATAACCGTGTCCAGTGGTATGGGGAAGATAAAGGAGGTTGCCAGATTCATATCTCAGGAAGGTAAATTAAATGCTATTATTTCAAGCCCCAAGGTAAGAGTAAAAGGAAAAAGTGCAGCAATAACCGGTCCGGCAGGCAATGCTGACAGTAAAAGTGATGAAATTAATAAAATCAACGTTGGCCGAGACTCTGAGGGCACGCCCAGAGTTCATATAAACCATACCTGCCCTAACAGTTATGATCTTATGCTAGGTAAGAATGTTATTTACTGGAATGAGATTATTCGCGCATCTGAGCGGAGTGGCATTATACCTCAGAGTATTGCGGCAGTTATTCATGCTGAAGCGGCTAAATATCGTGGTGGAGTCTGGAAACCAACCTCAGTGTGTAAGGATTCAAAAAAATCGACAAAACAAAATACGATATATAAAAGCTCAGCGGCTGGTATGACACAATTTTTAAATGGTACATGGATGACGGAGACGTTAAAGGAAGGGACATATCTTTATGAAAAGGCATCTGAACAAGGACTGGTAGCAGACAGGCCCTTACTCAATGAAAATGGTGTGGTGGTAAAAAACAAAAAAAATGAGATCGTATATGAAAAAAAATTTCAGGTTTCTACAGATAAATGGAAAAATCTCAGGGAATTAAAAAATGGCAGATATATCACAGGAATAACGCCGTACCTGGACCATGCAACGGCAGACGTGCAGCAATGGTTAAATCTGCGATTTAAACCGGAATATGCCATTATGGCCGCAGTTGATTATGGCATCGCCAATCTGGCATCGCTGAAAGAGGCAGGATATAATATCGACGGACTTAATGATGCTGAAAAGGCCAAGATCATATATTTAACTCATCACCTGGGTCTGAGTGACGCAAAACGTTTTATTAAAAATGAAATTAATGAAGATAAGGCAAAAAAATTATTAACAGCACAGGTGGGCGATGAATCAGCCAAAGCAAGGTCCAAAATAGCAGGGTATGTAAAATCACACAGGCAATGGCTGATAGATTATATAAATAGAAACATTGATTTAAGTAATTATTTTTGCCATGAGAAAACAGCCCGAAATATCCCTGAAAATATTGATCTAATAAATACAATTATAAAAATTAATGAGGCAGTATAATGGCCAAACATTTTACTACCTTCTTAACCTTACTAATATTCTCATCTACAGGCATAGCTGATTGCAATTCTGATTCATCATTTTGTTATTATACTAAGCTTGGGATTCTCGACCAAATAACAAGATCCAAATCTGCCGATGATTACTCTTACCTAACCCTCAACGGAGTCAATATATACAAGGCAAAAACCGATTACATGTCATTCATGGATGATGATATGCTTGATGATGATATGGGTTTTTTCAAGAATAACAAATACTTTACCACTAAGACAGTTATTACATATACTTTAAACGAGCGTTGCCTTGATAAAATAGAATACCAAGGCTTTTGCAGTATTAGTGTGGTTCTCGACTTTTCTGGCAACAAACCCATTATTTCCAATGGTTTTACCCCAGACTCAGGAAATTCAGTTATCGACTGGGTCTCATGGGGAAAAGCAAATGCGATCATTGTATTTGAGGATGGATCAAAATTTAAATATATGAATGGACATGTTGAGCACATCATTAAATAAAATCATCTCATACTTACACTGACTAAATATTATGAAGGTTCCTCATGCCTACAGCGGCCCGACTTAATGACAAAGGTACCCAGCACGATGGTTATCACGAAACCGTTATTACTGCGGGTTCTCCAACGGTTT
This sequence comes from Citrobacter sp. Cpo091, assembly GCF_030332645.1. Taxonomy (NCBI): domain Bacteria; kingdom Pseudomonadati; phylum Pseudomonadota; class Gammaproteobacteria; order Enterobacterales; family Enterobacteriaceae; genus Citrobacter; species Citrobacter sp. Cpo091. The sequence continues at coordinate 96,692 of NZ_JAOWHL010000031.1, read as the reverse complement.
CTGTCGACGGACTACCTGCTGCCCGTATGGGCGACCCACTGACACCCCACGATAAACCCAAACATCCGCCTCACCCACGTAAGATAGCCAGTGGTTCAGGCACTGTGTTTATTGACGGCCTGCCTGCCGCCAGAACCGGTGACGTCATTGACTGCGGCGGCGTGGTTATCGGCAGCGGTACAGTCAACATTGGTTGATATACGCTGATATTAAAGGGAAAAAGTTATATCACTAAAATGGACAGCGCTTAACACTGGAAGTGGAGGGGGCATGGTGATTGACACTGCCGTTGTCGGTTTATAGCGGTCAAGTAATACTGGTCACTGGTTAGCTAAATTTTTTGCAAATCAGAACCTGCGATGTGCCAGCAGAGTCGAGCACAACATAAAATTACTCTGCTTTTAACTAGAGGGCAGGGTTCCCCGTAATTTTTAGCTTTCTATGCTAATTGTTACACTTATGTTGCCCTGCCGATCACTTAATCGTGTTTGCTCACCCCGTAATGCCTTTTCTGCGATACAATGCCTTTAGGTTATAAATCGGAGAGTAAGGCATGCCACACCCTGCGTTAACGCAACTGCGTGCGCTGCGTTATTTTGATGCGATTCCGGCGCTGGACGCCCAACTGCTCGACTGGTTGTTATTGGAAGATTCCATGACCAAACGTTTTGAGCAGCAGGGGAAAAAGGTCACCGTAACGTTGATTCGCGAAGAATTCGTTGGGCAAAATGAGGTGGCTGAAGAACTGACGCTGCTGCCTAAAGAGTCTCGTTATTGGTTACGTGAAATCCTGTTATGCGCGGATGGTGAACCCTGGCTTGCCGGACGGACTGTGGTGCCTGAATCAACCTTGTGCGGCCCTGAACTGGCCTTACAGAACCTGGGGAAAACCCCGCTCGGACGCTACCTGTTTACGTCATCGACATTGACCCGAGATTTTATTGAGATTGGCCGCGATGCAGCGCTGTGGGGGCGTCGTTCCCGCCTGCGGCTGAGCGGTAAGCCACTGATGCTTACCGAGCTTTTTCTGCCTGCGTCGCCGTTGTACTGAGAGGAAGATAAAGATGGAGTGGAGTCTGACGCAGAATAAGCTGCTGGCGTTTCACCGCTTGATGCGTACGGATAAGCCAATCGGCGCCTTACTGCTGCTCTGGCCTACGCTGTGGGCTCTGTGGGTGGCGACCCCAGGCATGCCGCAACTGTGGATCCTGGCGGTTTTTGTCGCTGGCGTTTGGTTAATGCGCGCCGCCGGATGCGTGGTGAATGATTATGCCGACAGGAAATTTGACGGGCACGTCAAACGCACCGCGAATCGACCGCTGCCGAGCGGGGCTGTCACCGAGAAAGAAGCCCGAACGCTGTTCGTCGTATTGGTGCTGCTGGCCTTCCTGCTGGTTTTGACCCTCAACACGATGACCATTTTGTTGTCCGTTGCGGCATTAGCATTAGCGTGGGTTTACCCGTTTATGAAGCGCTATACGCATCTGCCGCAGGTGGTGCTGGGGGCGGCGTTTGGCTGGTCGATCCCGATGGCGTTCGCCGCCGTGAGTGAATCCGTACCACTGAGCTGCTGGCTGATGTTCCTTGCGAATATTCTCTGGGCGGTGGCTTATGATACGCAGTATGCCATGGTTGACCGGGATGATGACCTGAAGATTGGCATTAAATCGACAGCGATCCTGTTCGGTCAGAACGACAAGCTGATTATTGGTATTTTGCAGGTAGGCGTGCTGGTGCTGATGGCGCTGGTGGGCTGGTTAAACGGGTTGGGACTGGGCTATTACTGGTCTCTGCTGGTGGCGGGCGCGCTGTTTGTCTATCAGCAGAAACTGATCGTTAACCGTGAACGTGATGCCTGCTTTAAAGCGTTTATGAACAATAACTACGTCGGCCTGGTGCTGTTCTTAGGCCTGGCAATGAGCTACTGGCATTTTTGATTTTGGCTTAGCCTGCAAAATAAAAAACCGGTCATTCCGACCGGTTTTTTTATGCTTACTCGCCCTGAGTGGCGCTCTCGATGGTCAGACGCACATCTGACGTGACCAGTTCGGCCAGCATCTGATAGATCTTCATCGTCTCTTCCGGTTCGGCATCTCCGGTATCGCTGATGAATCCCTCGTCACGCAGCGTCAGCACCAGAGAGCTGAACACGGCTTTATCGAAGAATTCCGGCGCGTTAATGCCGTGCAGCACTGAGAGGCGTTGCGCCACGGTGCGGCTTTCTTTCTCCAGCGTGCCACGGTTGATGGACGGGTTCGCGCTCAGCAGCCAGAAGGTAATGGCGTAGCGCTGCAACGTCTCGCGAGCACCTGCGGCCAGCAGCTGTAGCGTGCGGGAGCGGGCTGGATTGATATGCAGTTCGTCATCGGTCAGGGTGATGAGTCCCTGGCGCTGCATTTCGCTGGCCAGTTCGTCAATCACTCCGGCAAGCTCATCACGCTCCCAGCGTAAGAACAGCTCCGCTTTCAGCATCGGGTACAGCGCATCAATATGCTGCTGCAACGCGGCGCGTGAAATACGACGATGCTGAGTCACAATGGCTGCCATCAACGAAGGCAGAACCAGCATATGCGCAATGTTATTGCGGTAGTAGGTCATCAATACCGCCTGCTCGCGCGGCAGAATAATGATGTCACCGATGGTGTCTTTCTCGACCTCAAACTTGTTCATCTGCAAGGCGTGGTCGATCAGTTCACTGGCGCTCTGTGCCGGCACAGTCGAATCCGCAGCATACGGCACATTGCGCAGCAGGCTCAGGTAGCAGTCGAGTTGTTCGGTCAGCTGTTCACGGGTCAGAGAGCGCTGGCGGGAGGCCAGTAAAGCAGTACAGCACAGGTTCATGGCGTTGGCCGCGCCTGCGTTGTTAATGCGTACCATCAAATCGGCGGCAATGTTATTCACCGTCGGCGTCAGCCAGGCCGGGCGGATAGACTCGATAGGGTCGATAGATTCACGCCACTCCGGCACATGCTGGTTGAGGTAAGTCATCAATGGCATTGGTTCACCAAAGTTGACGTAGCCCTGACCCAGGTTACGCAGCTTGCTTAAGCCACGCAGCATTTGCGGCAGGCTTTCTTTCTCTTTCGTCGCGCCACGCAGCTCTTTTGCGTAGGTGCCCACTTCCATTACGTGCTCATAGCCGATGTAAATAGGAACGAGGGTAATCGGACGTGTACCGCCGCGCAGCATCGCCTGAATAGTCATCGACAGCGTGCCGGTTTTCGGGTCGAGCAGACGACCGGTACGTGAACGGCCCCCTTCGACAAAGTACTCAACCGAGTAACCACGGCTGAACAGCTCGCCCAGGTATTCACGGAATACGGTGGAATAGAGCTTGTTGCCCTTGAAGGTACGACGAATAAAGAACGCGCCCAGACGGCGAAAAATCGGACCCGCGGGCCAGAAGTTCAGGTTGATACCGGCTGCGATGTGCGGCGGCACCAGACCCTGATGGTACAGAACGTACGACAGCAGCATATAGTCCATATGGCTGCGGTGGCACGGAACGTAAACGATTTCATGCCCATCATGCGCCAACTGGCGTACACGTTCAGCATTGTGAACGTTAATCCCCTGATACAGACGGTTCCAGGTAAAGCCCAGAATACGGTCCGTCAGACGAATCATTTCGTAGGAGAAGTTGGCGGCAATCTCTTCCATCAGCGCAATGGCATTTTGCTGCGCTTTTTCGTGGGAGATTTTTTTACTGCGCGCTTCATCTTCTACCGCACGAGCGATCGCTTTTGAAGCTAACAGCTTATTAAACAGATCCTGGCGGGCAGGGAGGCGCGGGCCGACAGCGGCCAGGCGCTGGCGAGCAAAGTGCATACGCGCCACGCGAGCCAGCTTCTGGGCGATGATCTTATCCGTACCGTGTTCATCCGCCATACGACGCAGAGAAACTGACGGGGAGAAGCGGACAAAACTGTCGCGACCCAGCCAGGACACCGCAAAGAATTTCTGTACGCCGTTTAGCATACGTAACGGCGGATTGACCTCGCCTTTCTCACGCCCTGGCGCACGGCCAAACATCACCGAAACCGGCACCATCTGCACATCCAGATCCGGATTGCTGCGATGCAAGTCGAGATAGTTGTGGAACAGCTTGATGGACTCTTCTTTCGGCGTGTAATAGGTGAATACACGCGGACCGCCGTGAATAAACACGTAGCGCGGTAACAGCGTTCCGTCTATCTCTAGTGGTTCCAGGGGATCGGGGAGGTCGTGCACCAGACATTGGGCACGCAGCGTCAGCAAGTCTGCTTTCGAATTGTACGGTAGGACGTACATAATGGGACGCGAAGTATCGAGTCCCAATTCCGGAGCAGGTTCTGCTGGAATAGACTTGCTTTTTACCAGGACGCTTAATGGTAAATTCAGTAATTTGTAGTAAATTCGTGGCCAGCCGGACATAAACGATGTAAAGCCTCTGGTTAATAATGCAAATGCGCTGCAAGGATATCAGAAAGTTTAGTGAATTTCTGTGGTATCCGGTCATACTTCGCGCTGCTTTGCCACACCCTGAACAAACGGGGTAACGTTACAATGACATTGACGCTAATAATGTAAAAAGGTTCTTTTTGATGGCCAATAATACCACTGGATTCACCCGAATTATCAAAGCTGCAGGTTATTCCTGGAAAGGTTTTCGCGCCGCATGGATTAATGAGGCGGCATTCCGTCAGGAAAGTGTTGCCGTCCTGCTGGGCGTCGCCATCGCCTGCTGGCTGGATGTTGATGCAATTACCCGCGTGTTGTTGATTAGTTCTGTGATGCTGGTGATGATCGTTGAAATCCTCAACAGTGCGATTGAAGCGGTAGTTGATCGTATTGGTTCTGAGTACCACGAACTTTCCGGTCGGGCGAAAGATATGGGGTCGGCTGCGGTATTGCTGTCTATTTTTGTCGCTCTAATCACCTGGGGCATCCTGTTGTGGTCGCATTTGCGATAAGGCTTCCACAACTGCATAAATCTCCTGTTTTTTGTGCAGTTTGCGGTTCCAAAATCGCCTTTAGCTGTATATACTCACAGCATAACTGTATATACACCCAGGGGGCGGAATGAAAGCGTTAACGGCCAGGCAACAAGAGGTGTTTGATCTCATTAGAGATCACATCAGCCAGACAGGTATGCCACCGACGCGTGCGGAGATCGCGCAGCGTTTGGGGTTCCGTTCCCCAAACGCAGCTGAAGAACACCTGAAAGCGCTGGCGCGTAAAGGTGTGCTGGAAATTGTATCCGGCGCATCGCGCGGTATTCGACTGTTGCAGGAAGAAGAAGGGTTACCGCTTGTGGGGCGCGTGGCAGCCGGTGAGCCACTTCTGGCGCAGCAGCACATCGAAGGCCACTATCAAGTCGATCCTTCACTGTTCAAACCGAACGCCGATTTTCTTCTGCGCGTTAGCGGTATGTCGATGAAAGATATCGGGATTATGGACGGTGATTTACTCGCTGTGCATAAAACCCAGGACGTGCGTAACGGCCAGGTTGTTGTTGCCCGTATTGATGACGAAGTTACGGTTAAGCGCCTGAAAAAGCAGGGAAACAAGGTTGAACTCCTGCCAGAAAACAGCGAATTCAAACCTATCGTTGTCGACCTGCGCGAACAAAACTTCACTATTGAAGGGCTGGCAGTAGGCGTCATCCGTAACGGTGAATGGCTGTAATTTTCTGTTGAATCCCTGTAGGCCGGATAAGACGATGACGTCGCCATCCGGCAACGTGCCCGGTAGCGCTGCGCTTGCCGGGCCTGCATCACATTATCCAGTACGTCTAACTTCTTCTCAGGCCCTCCTGTATGCCTTTCTTTACCTCTTCTGATAAAGCACTCTGGCACCTCGCCTTACCCATGATCTTTTCCAATATCACCGTTCCCCTGCTGGGACTGGTGGATACCGCGGTGATTGGTCATCTTGATAGTCCGGTCTATCTTGGCGGTGTTGCGGTTGGTGCTACGGCAACCAGTTTTCTTTTTATGCTGCTGCTTTTTTTGCGCATGAGCACCACCGGTCTTACCGCCCAGGCATTTGGTGCGAAAAATCCGCAGGCGCTGGCGCGCGCACTGGTGCAGCCGCTCATGCTGGCGCTGGGGGCGGGGGTGCTTATCGCACTTTTTCGTACGCCGATTATCGATCTGGCTCTGCACATTGTTGGCGGAAGTGAAGCGGTACTGGAGCAGGCCCGACGTTTCCTCGAAATTCGCTGGTTAAGCGCACCCGCCTCGCTGGCGAATCTGGTGCTGCTCGGCTGGCTGCTTGGCGTTCAGTATGCGCGTGCGCCGGTTATCTTGTTGATTGTCGGCAATATTCTCAACATTGTGCTCGATATATGGTTGGTGATGGGCCTGCATATGAACGTGCAGGGTGCGGCACTGGCAACGGTGATTGCTGAATATGCCACCTTGCTGATCGGCCTGATGATGGTGCGCAAAGTCCTGCATATGCGCGGAATTTCGCTGGCAATGCTGAAGCAGGCGTGGCGTGGCAACTTCCGCCGTTTGCTGGCGCTTAACCGTGACATCATGTTGCGCTCGCTACTGCTGCAGCTCTGTTTTGGCGCAATCACGGTGCTGGGTGCGCGTCTGGGAGGCGATATCATTGCGGTTAATGCCGTTCTGATGACCCTGTTAACCTTTACCGCCTACGCGCTGGATGGATTTGCCTATGCCGTGGAAGCGCATTCGGGCCAGGCCTATGGGGCGCGAGACGGTAGCCAGTTGCTGGACGTCTGGCGGGCGGCCTGCCGACAGTCCGGTATTGTGGCTATTTTGTTTTCGTTGATTTATGCCCTGTTTGGCGAGCAGATTGTTGCGCTGCTGACCTCGCTGCCGCAGATCCAACAGCTGGCCGATCGCTATCTTTTCTGGCAGGTGGTGTTACCGCTGGTGGGTGTCTGGTGTTATCTGCTCGACGGAATGTTTATTGGCGCGACGCGCGCGGCAGAAATGCGCAACAGTATGGCCGTTGCCGCCACAGGATTCGCATTAACGCTGCTGACTTTGCCGTGGCTGGGAAATCATGGCTTGTGGTTGGCGTTAACCGTTTTCCTGGCGTTGCGCGGGCTTTCACTGGCCTTTATCTGGCGACGTCACTGGCGTAATGGAACCTGGTTTGCCTGAGCGGGATGGTTAAAAATTCCGAATAGTAAATAAAACCCAGAATCACTGACTACACTTATTCTCACGTCCAGCAAAAACAGCATGTGTCTGGACATGGCACTCTCGCTATTCACAACCTAACGATGAGGACTTGATGATGAATAAAGACGAAGTCGGCGGCAACTGGAAGCAGTTTAAAGGTAAAGTGAAAGAGCAATGGGGCAAACTGACCGATGATGATATGACGGTCATTGAAGGTAAACGTGACCAACTGGTCGGTAAAGTCCAGGAGCGTTACGGTTACGCGAAAGATCAGGCGGAGAAAGAAGTTAACGATTGGGAAAAACGTAATGATTACCGCTGGTAATTAACCCTTCCCTCCTGAGAGTACAAGGATGTACGCTCTTCCCGCTTACCTAGCGCCCAACTTTCTTCTTCACCTGAATCGTATGGTCATGCTGGCACTCGCCAGGATGGCGACATGACTCAACTTCCACACAGGCCGGACACAGCCCGTGGGCTTCAATAACGTTATGCCGCAGTGCAAAGCCCATTTTTGCTGCTAGTGTATGCATGATGTCTTCCACGCCTTCCGCACACTCTTCTTTTACCACGCCACAGCGGTCGCAAATGAACATTGCTGAACTGTGGGTTGGCTGATCGAACAGATGACAAAGCACATAGCTGTTGGTGGATTCCACCTTGTGCACGAAACCTTGTTCCAGCAGAAAATCGAGCGCACGATATACGGTAGGTGGCTTAGCCTGCGGCTCAGTTTCCCGCAACAGGTCGAGCAGGTCATAGGCGCTGATCGCACCTTCCTGCAGGCTCATCAGGCGCAGTACTTCGAGGCGTTGTGGCGTAAGCCGCACGTTGCGTTGCGCGCAGAGTTTTTCAGCTTGAGCCAATAACTCTTGCGTAGTGGTTTTGTCCATTTGGCGCCTCGATTTGCGTGGAAGGTTAATCCCTTACTTTAACATGTTCTGCTTAAAACACCGAGATCCACCGTGGTGTGCTATACCTGACGCATCGCAATACTGGAAAAAAACCATGAAAAAACCCGATTGTATTCGCCACTGGCGTGAGGTTGAGGGGGCTGATGACTCCACTTATCCTGACAGCGATGAGCTATTTGCTATTGGCGCGCCGCTTGCCCGCAAGTTGGGGTTAGGACGACTCGGCATTCATCATGAACGCCTGCCGCCGGGTCGGCGTACCTCGTACCCGCACGCCGAAAGCGATGAGGAAGAATTTATCTACGTGCTGGAAGGTTATCCTGAGGCCTGGATTAACGGGTATTTATGGAAGCTGGAACCGGGCGACAGCGTCGGTTTCCCGGCAGGTACAGGCGTGTGCCATACCTTTATCAATAACACCAGTGAAGAGGTGCGCCTGTTAGTCGTGGGTGAGGCGAACAAAAAATACAACCGCATTTATTATCCACTTAACCCGGTCTATGCCGCTACACGTGAGGATCGCTGGGTCGACCATCCGCCGCAGTTTTTTGGATCTCACGACGGAAAACCGGGGCGTAAATAGCTTTTGTTTAGGGTCAGGGGGAGTGAGCCGCGAGGATGTGGCTCACTATCGTAACGGTCTATGCTATAGTAGCGCCCCTTTTTTAACCGGATGCTTGAATATTCGCCATGCTGCCTGAATCTCAGTCTACCGCTTTTCCCGCTCATCGTTTTTCTATCGCGCCGATGCTCGACTGGACGGACAGACACTGCCGCTACTTTTTGCGCTTACTGTCCAGCCAGACGCTGCTCTATACGGAGATGGTAACCACTGGGGCAATCATTCATGGTAAAGGCGATTATCTGGCGTATAGCGAAGAAGAACATCCGGTCGCATTGCAACTGGGCGGGAGCGATCCTGCGGCGCTGGCGCAGTGCGCAAAGCTCGCTGAACAGCGGGGCTACGACGAAATCAATCTCAACGTGGGTTGTCCTTCCGACCGCGTACAGAATGGCATGTTTGGCGCCTGCCTGATGGGGAATGCGCAACTGGTCGCCGATTGCATCAAAGCAATGCGCGACGTGGTGTCGATTCCGGTAACGGTGAAAACTCGTATCGGCATTGATGATCAGGACAGCTACGAATTCCTCTGCGATTTCATCAACACGGTATCTGGCAAAGGCGAATGTGAGATGTTTATCATTCACGCCCGCAAGGCCTGGCTGTCCGGGTTAAGCCCGAAAGAAAACCGCGAAATTCCACCGCTGGATTATGACCGTGTTTATCAGTTAAAGCGTGATTTTCCGCATCTGATGATGTCGATCAACGGCGGCATTAAATCGTTGGAAGAAGCGAAAATTCATCTGCAACATATGGATGGCGTGATGGTGGGGCGTGAGGCGTATCAAAACCCAGGCATTCTGGCGTCCGTTGACCGCGAGATTTTTGCAGCTACCACCGAAGATACCGATCCAGTCGCCGTGGTGCGTGCCATGTACCCGTATATTGAGCGTGAACTGAGTAAGGGAACCTATTTGGGACATGTGACACGCCATATGTTGGGGCTGTTTCAGGGCATCCCTGGTGCCCGTCAGTGGCGTCGCTATCTGAGCGAGAATGCACATAAAGCCGGGGCAGATATTAACGTTCTGGAGCACGCGCTGAAGCTGGTGGCAGACAAGCGTTAAGTTTTCACCAAAAGTTAGTTAATTTCACCACGCCCTGCGCTTTGTCGCGGGGCGTTTTCTTTATAAATCAACGCATTATTTTTGGCATGTTTCTTGTAAAGCAATGGAGAGAATTTCATTTCGGGAGAGAGCCATGCTGGAACTACTTTTTGTGATTGGATTTTTTATCATGCTGATGGTCACCGGCGTATCTTTGCTGGGCGTTCTGGCTGCATTGGTCGTAGCCACCGCCGTGATGTTTCTGGGCGGACTATTTGCCTTGATGATTAAACTGTTGCCCTGGCTGCTACTGGCTGTTGCCGTGGTGTGGGTGATCAAGGCGATAAAAGCGCCAAAAGTCCCACAGTATCAGCGCAATAACCGCCGGTTTTACTAAGGTATTGAGCGGTACGTCACAACCTGCAACATTGCCTTTAGAACCAAATAGGAATTGATTATCAAATCTGTCACTATTGCCAGGTTAACGAATTCATCGAGCTGTACCCTACATACAGCCGAACTAAAAAAAGAAAGGGCTTCCTGCGGGAAGCCCTAATTCTTTCTTTCCCCGTCATCTTAAGGAATTAGCAAACTCGATCCCTGCGTGGCACGGCTTTCCAGTACTTCATGAGCACGCTGTGCATCGTGCAGTGCGAACGTTTGACCAGGCGCGACATCCACTTTGATCACTCCACTGGCAATCAGCGAGAAAAGCTCATTGCTGGCTTCGGTTAATTCGCGGTGATTGGTGATGTAACCCTGTAGAGAAGGACGGGTCACGTAGAGCGAACCTTTCTGGTTCAGAATGCCTAAGTTCACGCCGGTCACCGGCCCGGAAGCATTACCAAAGCTGACCATTAATCCCCGGCGCTGTAAACAATCCAGCGAGGCTTCCCAGGTATCTTTCCCCACCGAGTCATACACCACTCGCACTTTTTTACCGCCAGTTACCTCTTTCACTCGCTCAACAATGCTCTCTTCACGATAGTTAATGACCTGCCATGCGCCAGCCTGCAGTGCAATTTGCGCTTTTTGCGCACTGCCGACGGTACCAATCAGCTTCGCACCCAAGGCTTTTGCCCACTGGCAGGCAATCATGCCGACGCCGCCCGCAGCCGCATGGAACAAAAACGGCTCATCAGGTTGAATTTCATAGGTTTTACGTAACAGATAAAAAACGGTTAGCCCTTTAAGAAACGAGGCGGCAGCTTGTTCAAACGAGATAGCGTTAGGCAGGATGGCGGCTTTATCGGCCGGAACGTTATGCACTGAGCTGTAGGCGCCAAGAGCAGACTGGGCGTACACCACGCGATCGCCAGCTTTAATGTGTGTCACTTTGCTGCCGACTTTGCTGACTACGCCGGCAGCTTCGGTACCCAGACCGCTGGGCAGGGAAGGCGGTGGATAAAGACCACTGCGGATGTAGGTGTCGATATAGTTGATCCCAATCGCTTTGTTCTCGACCTGGATTTCGTTTTCCGCCGGGTCTACGGGCGTAAACTCCACTGCCTTGAGTACATCAGGGCCACCATGCTTGTGAAATTCAATACGTGTTGCCATGCTTCCTCCAAAAGAAATGTGGTAATCTTTCGACCCAATCATTATCTCGGTAACTCCATTCACTATGGCAGGAAATAAACCCTTCAACAAACAACAGACTGATGCTCGTGAGCGCGATCCCCAGGTCGCCGGGCTGAAAGTACCGCCGCACTCGATTGAAGCGGAACAGTCGGTGTTGGGCGGTTTAATGCTGGATAACGAACGCTGGGACGATGTCGCCGAGCGTGTGGTGGCGGAAGATTTTTATACCCGACCGCACCGACATATCTTCACGGAAATGCATCGCCTGCAGGAGATGGGAAAACCTATCGATCTGATCACGCTGGCAGAGTCGCTGGAAGTTCAGGGACAACTGGACAGCGTCGGCGGTTTTGCTTACCTGGCTGAGTTGTCTAAAAACACGCCAAGTGCGGCGAATATTAGCGCTTATGCGGATATCGTCCGCGAACGCGCCGTTGTTCGTGACATGATTTCAGTTGCAAACGAAATCGCGGAAGCCGGTTTTGATCCGCAAGGACGCTCCAGTGAAGATCTGTTGGACCTTGCAGAATCCCGTGTCTTTAAAATCGCGGAAAGCCGCGCTAATAAAGACGAAGGCCCGAAAAATATTACGGATGTGCTCGACGCCACCGTCGCGCGTATCGAGCAGCTGTTCCAGCAACCGCACGACGGCGTCACCGGGGTGAACACCGGTTATGACGACCTCAATAAAAAGACTGCTGGTTTGCAGCCGTCAGACTTAATTATTGTCGCCGCGCGTCCGTCGATGGGTAAAACGACATTTGCAATGAACCTCGTTGAAAATGCGGCGATGTTGCAGGATAAGCCGGTTCTTATCTTTAGTCTTGAAATGCCCTCAGAACAGATCATGATGCGTTCCCTGGCCTCGCTCTCACGCGTAGACCAAACTAAAATCCGTACCGGTCAACTGGATGATGAGGACTGGGCGCGAATTTCCGGAACAATGGGTATTTTGCTGGAGAAACGAAACATCTATATTGATGACTCTTCCGGCCTGACGCCAACGGAAGTGCGTTCGCGTGCCCGTCGTATCGCCCGTGAACACGGCGGTATCGGACTTATCATGATCGACTACCTGCAGCTGATGCGCGTGCCGTCGCTTTCCGACAACCGTACGCTGGAAATTGCTGAAATTTCCCGCTCGCTGAAAGCGTTAGCGAAAGAACTGCATGTACCGGTGGTGGCGCTGTCGCAGCTTAACCGCTCTCTGGAACAACGTGCCGACAAGCGTCCGGTCAACTCGGATTTGCGTGAGTCTGGCTCCATCGAGCAGGATGCCGACTTAATCATGTTTATCTATCGTGATGAGGTTTATCACGAAAACAGCGACCTGAAAGGGATCGCAGAAATCATTATTGGTAAGCAACGTAACGGCCCGATCGGAACGGTTCGCCTGACGTTTAACGGACAGTGGTCGCGATTCGACAACTATGCCGGTCCTCAATATGACGATGAGTAATTTCTAAGGAATACAAATGCAAGCGGCAACTGTAGTCATTAACCGCCGCGCTCTGCGACACAACCTGCAACGTCTGCGTGAACTGGCTCCAGCCAGCAAACTGGTTGCGGTCGTGAAAGCGAACGCCTACGGCCATGGTCTGTTAGAGACCGCGCGAACGCTCCCCGATGCGGACGCTTTTGGTGTCGCTCGTCTTGAAGAAGCCCTGCGCTTGCGAGCGGGAGGGATCACGCAGCCCATCCTGCTGCTGGAGGGATTTTTTGATGCCTCCGATCTGCCGACTATTTCCGCGCAGCGCCTGCATACTGCCGTCCACAACCAGGAGCAGCTCGAAGCCCTGGAAGCCGCTAAACTGGCTGAACCCGTTACCGTCTGGATGAAGCTCGACACCGGTATGCACCGCCTGGGCGTACGCCCTGAGCAGGCCGAGGCGTTTTATCAGCGCTTAACACAGTGTGAAAACGTGCGCCAACCGGTCAATATCGTCAGCCACTTTGCTCGCGCGGACGAGCCTGAGTGTGGCGCGACCGAAAAACAGCTCGATATCTTCAACAGTTTTTGTGAAGGCAAACCGGGGCAGCGTTCGATTGCCGCGTCGGGTGGTATTTTGCTGTGGCCGCAGTCTCACTTCGACTGGGCGCGTCCGGGGCTGATTCTGTATGGCGTATCGCCACTGGAAAATCACTCCATCGGCGCTGATTTTGGCTGCCAGCCGGTAATGTCGCTGACCTCAAGCCTGATTGCGGTGCGCGAGCACAAAGCGGGGGAGCCGGTTGGTTATGGTGGAACCTGGCTGAGTGAGCGCGACACGCGTCTTGGCGTGGTAGCGATGGGCTATGGCGATGGTTACCCGCGCGCAGCGCCTTCGGGGACGCCGGTACTGGTCAATGGCCGTGAAGTGCCGATCGTCGGTCGCGTCGCGATGGATATGATCTGCGTCGATTTAGGCCCCGAAGCGCAGGATAAAGCCGGCGATTCGGTGATTCTGTGGGGCGAGGGCTTGCCCGTTGAACGTATTGCTGAAATGACGAAAGTAAGTGCTTACGAACTTATTACGCGCCTGACCTCAAGGGTAGCGATGAAGTATATCGATTAGCAGCATGATGTGCCGGACAGGTGGTTACGCCGCCTTCCGGCAATATTCCTCTCAACATCCTCTCGATCTTCTCCCACTTCCGGTTTATTGTGTTCTTAACCCCTGCCTGTAAACCCGGAGAACCACACGTGTTTCAAAAAGTTGACGCCTACGCCGGCGACCCGATCTTATCGCTCATGGAGCGCTTCAAAGAAGATTCACGTAGCGACAAAGTGAATCTCAGTATCGGCCTGTATTACAACGAAGACGGCATTATTCCTCAGCTTAAAGCTGTGGCGGAAGCGGAAGCCCGCTTCAATGCCAAACCGCATGGCGCTTCGCTGTATCTGCCGATGGAAGGTCTGAACACGTATCGCCATACTATTGCGCCGCTGCTGTTTGGCGCAGAACATCCGGTTCTCCAGCAGCAGCGCGTCGCAACCATTCAGACGCTGGGCGGCTCCGGTGCGTTAAAGGTTGGCGCAGACTTCCTGAAACGTTATTTCCCTGATTCTGGCGTGTGGGTCAGCGATCCGACCTGGGAAAACCATATCGCGATTTTTGAAGGTGCCGGATTCGAAGTAAGCACTTACCCATGGTATGACGACACGACCAACGGCGTGCGTTTCAACGACCTGCTGGCAACGCTGAATACCCTACCGGCGCGCAGCATCGTGCTGCTACATCCGTGCTGCCATAACCCGACAGGGGCGGATTTAACGCCTGCGCAGTGGGATAGCGTTATTGAGATCCTGAAAGCACGCGATCTGATTCCGTTCCTGGACATTGCTTACCAGGGTTTCGGCGGCGGAATGGAAGACGATGCCTATGCGATTCGCGCCATTGCCAGCGCCGGATTGCCTGCTCTGGTCAGTAACTCATTCTCGAAGATTTTCTCCTTATACGGCGAGCGTGTCGGTGGACTGTCAGTGGTATGTGAAGATGCTGAAGCCGCCAGTCGCGTTCTGGGGCAGCTAAAAGCGACGGTGCGTCGGAACTACTCCAGCCCGCCAAACTTTGGTGCGCAGGTAGTTGCCGCGGTACTGGGTGATGACGCGCTGAAAGCCAGTTGGCTGGCGGAAGTTGAAGAGATGCGTACCCGCATTCTGGCGATGCGCCAGGAGTTGGTTAACGTATTGAATACGGAGATCTCAGGCCGTAACTTTGACTACCTGCTGCAACAGCGCGGGATGTTCAGCTATACCGGGCTTAGCGCAGCCCAGGTTGATCGTCTGCGTGATGAGTTCGGTGTATACCTGATCGCCAGCGGTCGCATGTGCGTGGCCGGGTTGAATCACGGTAACGTGCAGCGCGTGGCGAAGGCATTTGCCGCCGTCATGTAATCGACTTTGCAGGCCTGATAAGCGTCGCGCCATCAGGCCTGTTTTCCAATGTGATCGTGCTCCTTTTCCAGGACAAAACCAGAGAAAATCCTTCCTTTCCCTTCCCCTAAGGGGTAAGGTCAGATAGTTTTTTGACCAGTTGTTAATAAAAAAATGATAACTAACTGACTACTTAGGGAAAAATATGCGCAAGTTTACGTTGGCACTGAGTGCCGTTTGTTTATTGTTCACGCTAAATCAGCCAGCCCAGGCACTCGTTTCTTCTCCCTCTCAGCTCAATCCAGGCACTAACGTTGCAAAACTCGCTGAGCAGGCACCCATTCACTGGGTCTCCGTGGCACAAATTGAAAACAGTCTGACCGGACGTCCACCGATGGCCGTCGGGTTTGATATTGATGACACCGTCCTCTTTTCCAGCCCTGGCTTCTGGCGCGGTAAAAAAACGTATTCTCCGGACAGTGAGGATTACCTGAAGAATCCGGCCTTCTGGGAAAAAATGAACAATGGCTGGGACGAGTTTAGTATTCCAAAAGAAGTCGCGCGCCAACTGATTGATATGCACGTGCGTCGCGGTGACAGCATCTTTTTCGTGACCGGGCGTAGCCAGACGAAGACTGAAACGGTGTCGAAAACGTTGTCTGATAACTTTCACATCCCAGCTGGAAATATGAATCCGGTCATTTTTGCCGGCGACAAGCCGGGTCAGAACACCAAAACGCAGTGGCTGCAGGATAAAAATATCCGCATGTTCTACGGTGACTCCGATAATGACATTACCGCCGCTCGCGACGTGGGTATTCGCGGTATTCGCATTTTGCGCGCCTCTAACTCCACTTATAAGCCGTTGCCACAGGCCGGTGCGTTTGGTGAAGAGGTGATCGTCAACTCGGAATATTGAGGACGCTGGCTGCGGGTTGCTGTTTTTTTAAACAAATTTACATTACTGGCTTTTACCTTTTGCGGACTTGCTGCACACTGAATAAAAGATGTTCTCATGAGGCAATATGCTGGTAAGGGGAATAAAGATGACGAATTCGGAGTTGCTGCAATACTGCATGGCAAAAACGGGCGCGGAGCAGAGCGTTCACAGTGACTGGAAGGCCACGCAAATCAAAGTCGAAGATGTGCTTTTTGCCATGGTAAAAGAGGTGGAAGAACGCCCGGCGGTGTCTCTGAAAACCAGCCCTGAACTGGCAGAACTGTTGCGCCAGCAGCATAGCGATGTTCGGCCAAGCAGGCATCTCAATAAGGCGCACTGGAGTACGGTGTATCTGGACGGCTCGCTGCCGGATTCACAGATTTATTATCTGGTCGACGCCTCTTATCAGCAGGCTGTGAACACGTTGCCGGAAGATAAACGCCGGATACTGACGCAGCCCTGATCCGTTTCGCCGGATGCGGCGCTTGCGCCTTATCCGGCCTACAGGCTTTATGCGTATTCTGTAGGCCAGACAAGTGTTGCGTAATTACAACAGCGGTTTGAGGAAGCGGGCCGTGTGTGAGGCTTCACACTCAGCGACAGTTTCTGGTGTGCCGGAGACAAGGATTTCGCCGCCGCCGCTGCCGCCTTCCGGACCGAGATCGACAATCCAGTCTGCGGTCTTAATCACGTCCAGATTGTGCTCAATCACTACGATGGTGTTGCCCTGATCCCGGAGTTGATGCAGCACGTCCAACAGTTGCTGAATATCCGCAAAATGCAGACCGGTGGTCGGCTCATCGAGAATATACAGCGTTTGCCCGGTACCGCGTTTGGACAGTTCGCGCGCCAGCTTCACGCGCTGTGCTTCACCGCCCGAGAGCGTGGTAGCGGACTGACCCAGTCGAATGTACGTCAGGCCAACGTCCATCAGCGTTTGCAGCTTACGCGCCAGCGCCGGAACGGCATCGAAGAACTCACGTGCTTCTTCAATCGTCATATCCAGCACTTCGTGGATAGTCTTGCCTTTGTACTTAATTTCTAACGTTTCGCGGTTATAGCGCTTGCCTTTGCACTGATCGCACGGCACGTAGATATCCGGCAGGAAGTGCATTTCGACTTTGATCACGCCGTCGCCCTGACAGGCTTCACAGCGTCCGCCACGGACGTTAAAGCTGAAACGCCCCGGCGTGTAACCGCGTGCTCGTGACTCCGGTACACCGGCAAACAGTTCGCGCACTGGTGTAAATACGCCGGTGTAGGTTGCCGGGTTAGAGCGCGGCGTACGGCCAATCGGGCTTTGGTCAATGTCGATCACTTTGTCGAAATGCTCCAGGCCCTGAACGTCGCGATACGGCGCAGGTTCAGCCAGCGTCGCACCGTTCAGCGCCGTCTGTGCAATCGGGAACAGTGTGTCGTTAATCAGTGTCGATTTACCCGAACCGGAAACACCGGTAATGCAGGTAAATAAACCTACCGGCAGCGTCAGGGTGACATCTTTCAGGTTGTTACCGCGTGCGCCGGTGAGTTTCAGCACTTTCTCTGGGTCAGCCGCAACGCGCTGTTTAGGCACTTCAATCTTGCGTTTACCGCTCATGTACTGGCCGGTCAGCGACTCAGGCACTGCCATGATGTCGTCAAGCGTCCCTTCGGCGACGACCTGACCGCCGTGAACTCCCGCGCCCGGGCCGATATCGATAACGTGGTCAGCGGCGCGAATCGCGTCTTCATCGTGCTCGACCACAATAACGGTATTACCCAGATTACGCAGGTGGATAAGCGTACCCAGCAGACGTTCGTTATCGCGCTGGTGCAGGCCAATAGACGGCTCATCCAGTACGTACATTACACCGACCAGACCCGCGCCGATCTGGCTTGCCAGGCGAATACGCTGGGCCTCACCGCCGGAGAGTGTTTCCGCCGACCGCGATAGCGTCAGGTAGTTGAGGCCGACGTTGACCAGGAACTTCAGACGATCGCCAATCTCTTTAAGAATTTTCTCGGCAATCTTCGCCCGCTGACCTGCGAGCTTCAGATTGTTGAAGAAATCCATTGCATGACCGATGCTCATGTCAGAAATCGCAGGCAGCGGCGTATTTTCAACAAATACGTGACGGGCTTCCCGGCGTAAACGCGTCCCTTCACAGCTGGCGCAAGGACGGTTACTGATGAACTTGGCTAATTCTTCACGTACTGCGCTGGATTCCGTCTCTTTATAGCGGCGCTCCATATTGTGCAATACGCCTTCGAACGGATGGCGACGTACGGACGTATCACCGCGATCGTTCATGTATTTAAATTCGATATTCTCTTTACCGGAACCGTACAGTACCACTTTATGCACAGCAGGGTTCAGGCTGGCCCACGGGGCTTCAACGTCGAATTTATAGTGTTCCGCCAGAGACTTAAGCATCTGGAAGTAATAGAAGTTACGGCGATCCCAACCGCGGATAGCACCACCGGCCAGCGACAGTTCCGGGTTTTGGATCACCCGATCAGGATCGAAATATTGCTGCACGCCGAGACCGTCACAGGTTGGACACGCGCCCGCCGGGTTGTTAAAGGAGAACAGCCGCGGTTCCAGTTCGCGCATGCTATAGCCGCAGATAGGGCAGGCGAAGTTGGCGGAGAACAGCAGCTCCTCCGCTTTCGGGTCGTCCATATCGGCAACGACCGCCGTACCGCCGGACAGTTCCAGCGCGGTTTCAAAGGATTCCGCCAGTCGTTGGGTGAGATCGTCACGGACTTTAAAGCGGTCAATCACCACTTCAATGGTGTGTTTCTTTTGCAGCTCAAGCTTGGGCGGATCGGAAAGGTCACAGACTTCACCGTCGATACGGGCGCGGATATAGCCCTGGCCTGCCAGGTTTTCCAGCGTTTTGGTGTGCTCGCCTTTACGCTCTTTGATCACCGGCGCCAGCAGCATCAGACGCTTACCTTCCGGCTGCGACAGGACGTTATCCACCATCTGGCTTACGGTCTGCGCTGCCAGGGGGACGTCGTGATCCGGACAGCGCGGCTCGCCAACGCGGGCAAACAGCAGACGCAGATAGTCGTGAATTTCGGTAATTGTACCTACCGTGGATCGCGGGTTATGGGACGTCGATTTTTGTTCAATTGAGATGGCAGGAGAGAGCCCCTCAATGTGGTCGACGTCCGGTTTTTCCATCAGCGACAGAAATTGACGCGCGTACGCGGAAAGGGATTCAACGTAACGACGCTGCCCTTCGGCATATAAGGTGTCGAAAGCGAGCGAAGATTTGCCTGAGCCCGAAAGCCCGGTGACGACAATCAGCTTGTCGCGCGGGATGACGAGGTTGATGTTTTTGAGATTATGGGTGCGGGCGCCCCGAACTTCGATCTTATCCATTCATCTTTCCCGGATTAAACGCTTTTTTGCCTGGCTGCATGGTGCTACCGGCGATCACAAACGGTTAATTATGACACAACCTGACCTGAATGGATATACAGTATTGGAATGCAAAACGCAGACGTCTGTGCAACAATGTCTGGCTGGGGTTGTTTACTGGAATCAACTTCGCAACGTAGTAAAAGCGCTATTGGAAATGCTACAATCCCGCGCTTACACTTATTCAGTAACGTTTTTCAGGAGACACGATCATGGCCAGCAGAGGCGTAAACAAGGTGATTCTCGTCGGTAATCTGGGCCAGGACCCGGAAGTACGCTATATGCCGAATGGTGGCGCAGTTGCCAACATTACGCTGGCTACTTCCGAATCCTGGCGTGATAAAGCGACCGGTGAAATGAAAGAGCAGACTGAATGGCACCGTGTTGTGTTGTTCGGCAAACTGGCGGAAGTGGCCAGCGAATATCTGCGTAAAGGTTCTCAGGTCTATATCGAAGGTCAGCTGCGTACCCGTAAATGGACCGATCAGTCCGGTGTAGAAAAGTACACCACAGAAGTTGTGGTTAACGTTGGCGGCACCATGCAAATGCTGGGTGGTCGTCAGGGTGGTGGTGCTCCGGCAGGTGGCGGTCAGCAGCAGGGCGGTTGGGGTCAACCTCAGCAGCCGCAGGGTGGCAACCAGTTCAGCGGCGGCGCACAGTCTCGCCCGCAACAGTCAGCGCCGGCAGCACCGTCTAATGAGCCGCCGATGGATTTCGACGACGATATTCCGTTCTAATCCCACTGCGCTACGCTGAAAATAATGGCTACCTCAAGACTGGGGTAGCCATATGCAATTTTGTTATCAGTTCAACACCATCGGCCAATCTGGCGGTGTGTGGCTCATCACGTCAACCATTACGGTTTCAATGTTCTTCCAGATAGCGGACATATCCACCAGGGTTATGCCGAGCAATCCAGTCGCAAACCAGCAGGCAAAAACCAGCCCCAAACCGCTGCTAATGACGGCCAGGCCAATATAATCTGATTTACGAAAACGGATATTGAGCGTACTGGCTAAAAACATCAGCACCGCGCTGAGTAGTTGCCACCGCAGAAGAACCACGCCAGTTGTTATTGTCGCCATGAAAAACGTCCTCAGAAAGTCTGGATGCCCAGGACAGCGCGGGGGTGTTCACCGAGGGTGTGATACTCTGGCTATCGACGGGCAATAACATGAATGAAACATTGTTTCTGTTACATGATTTTTGTGAACTATATCACATCTGGTCGTTTGTTCACCAGTATTGGCCGTTATTTTTGCAGGTTTATAACCACTCTAAATGTGTGGTTTTGTTTAATGAAGAGTTGATAATAAATAACCATGTTTTAAACATGCATTTAGTCTACTTGTTATATTTATCCTAAATTAAACGTTAAAAAAAATTAATGAATTTCTTAAATGCAGCCAGGATAATGCTCATAAAAAATTACTCCGTGGGGATAATAACGTTATGAAATAAGCATAACTTTAAGTTTGCCTTACGGAAAAATAATATCATCATCAACTATTATCAGACTTTTACATAGAGAAGTCTGTTGCTAATACTGATAGATTCATGCAACTTAATCAGTCGGTGTTTATAGCATCCTGCCTTGATGGGTTCTGGCATATACGAAACAGGGAAATAGGGCTGACATGAATCACAGAGCGCGACGCAAGATGCTGAAGTTCCTGGGAACATTCATGGTGGTATTGTTCCCCGTGGTGCTGGCGATATGGTTTGCGCACATCCGGGCGATGACCGAAACCCATAGCCAACTCCGCTCTTTTGCTCAACTGGTGTTAAATAAAACAGAATTGGTGATCCTACAAGCTGATTTGGCGCGTGATATGGCCCAGTTGTATCAGGGTAAGATGTGTACCCCGGCACATCAGAAAAGTATGCTAAATATTATTCGCGGTCGTTTATATATCAGTGAGCTAATTTATGCGCAGGGCGATCACTTTTTGTGCTCTACGTCGATGGCGCCGCCTGTTACTTATATTATGCCGACAGCCGATTATAAACGTACGCCGGATATCGCCATCTATTACTACCGCGATACCCCTTTTTTCGCTGGCTACAGAATGACGTACATGCAACGCGGGAACTACGTAGCAGTCATCAATCCATTGTCCTACAGCGAAGTCATGTCAGATGATCCGGATCTCTCCTGGGGCGTGTATGACACAGTAACAGATACGTTTTTCTCTGCTAGTGAAGCGGCAAATATTGCGCAATTCGCGCCGCTCATACGCGGTGAAGCCTCGACCTTTCAACAAGACGATCGCTTCTACACCATCGTGCATTCAGAAAAACGTCCAATTGCGATTATTGTGTCGACCTCAGACAACCGCGTAAGTCAGATTTTCTATCACGAGGCGGCATTAACCATTCCCTTCGGGATTATCTGCAGCATCCTGATACTGCTAATGTGGTGGCGCACGCGCCAGGAATACTTATCTCCCCGGCGCTTATTAAAACGCGCGATCAAAAAACGTCAGCTTTGCCTGCATTACCAGCCGATCATTGATATTAAGAATGGGCAATGTGTTGGTGCTGAAGCTCTGCTGCGCTGGCCGGGCTGTAAAAGTGAGGTGATGAGCCCGACGGAGTTTATTCCACTGGCTGAAAAAGAGGGAATGATTGAGCGGATCACGGATTATGTCGTTGAAGAGGTGTTCAACGATTTGGGGGATTTTCTTTCGGCGCATCCTCAGCTTTCTATATCGATTAACCTTTCCGCTTCTGACTTTCATTCATCCCGATTGATTGCCCTGATTAACGACAAAAATCGTGAGTACTCCGTGGCGGCCCAGCAAATTAAAGTTGAAGTGACCGAGCGTGGGTTCATAGATGTACATAAAATGACCCCCGTAATCCAGGCGTTCCGCAAAGCGGGTTATGAAGTGGCATTTGATGATTTTGGCACGGGATATTCCAATCTGCATAATTTGTCAGCGCTGAATGTCGATATCCTGAAGATCGACAAATCGTTTATTAGCACGTTGTCCACTAACAGCACCAGTCACTTGATTGCCGAACATATTATTGAGATGGCACAAAGCTTACACCTGAAGACGATTGCGGAAGGGGTGGAAACGAAGGAGCAAATCGAATGGCTGCTTGAACGCGGCGTACAGTATTGTCAGGGCTGGTATTTTGCGAAGGCGCTGCCGCCGCAGGAGTTCATGCACTGGATACAACGGTCGCCCGCCATACTGACGCAGAGCGGGCAATAATCTTACAGACGATGGCGGTAGTCGCTGGGAGTACGATCAAATTCGCGGCGAAACACACGCGAGAAGGTTTGTTGCGACACATAACCAAGATCCATCGCGATATCAAAAATAGGTCGCTCAGTTGTCCGTAGTTCAACGGCGGCCAGCAAAAGTCGACGCTGGCGGATGTAGTCACCCAAGGTCTGGCGCGTCACCGTGCGGAACATTCTTTGTAAATACCACTTCGAGTAACCTGATTTTTTCGCCACCGCCTCAATGTTCAGCGGTTGATCGATATGTTCATCAATCCATTCAATAAGGGTCTGAATAATCTGCTGATGGGACATAGGGCTGCCTCTTTCTCAGTATTCGATTCGTCGTTTTGTCTGTGGGCGAGTATAATTCCTCAAGTTAACTTGAGGTAAAGCGATTTATGGAAAAGAAATTACCCCGGATAAAAGCGCTGCTCACACCAGGTGAAGTCGCCAAACGTAGCGGCGTGGCGGTATCGACCCTGCATTTCTATGAAAGCAAAGGGTTAATCAGTAGCATGCGCAACAGCGGCAATCAGCGGCGATACAAACGTGATGTGTTGCGTTACGTCGCGATAATTAAGATTGCTCAACGCATCGGGATCCCGCTGGCCACGATCGGTGACGCGTTAGGTGTATTACCTGAGGGGCATTCGCTTAGTGCCAAAGAGTGGAAGCAGCTCTCTTCGCAATGGCGTGAAGAACTGGACCGACGCATCCATACTTTGGTGGCGCTACGCGATGAGCTGGATGGGTGTATTGGTTGCGGATGCTTGTCACGCAGCGATTGCCCGTTGCGTAACCCAGGCGATCAGCTTGGCGAGCAGGGGACCGGAGCGCGCCTGCTGGAAGATGATTAATTGGTTTAAAATATGTGACGGGTATGAAGGATATAAAACTAAAGCGCCACAGAGGGCGCTTTAGTTTGGTTCCGGTCTTTGTCTTTCACTCTATCCCGCTGGTTCACGGGAGGGTTTCCCCCGACATCAACACCCCTCAGTCGAGCACATTAGGGGAGGTTCCGGCCTGTGTTGATAATGTAAGTGTAAGCCACCTCCCTCCATTTGCCAGTGAAATGGTGATTTTTTAGCCAAAAAATTTTACGCATCTTCACCTGTTTTCTTGCGCGAGTTGCGCGAAATAAACACGCCGATGTTGTAATAACTCCGCGAAATTTGTTGCCAAATTGCGCATTGACGATAACGTTTGCGCATCGACTGGTTATTTCTTGCGCGTTATAAGAAGAAATGAGTAAAAAGCGGCAAAGTTCAGTTGAAAACCAGCGTATGATCGCTGGATAATCGTTTGCTTTTTTTTACCACCCGTTTTTTATGCGCGGAGCTAAACGTTTGCTTTTTTGCGACACCCCTATTGACGCAAACCTGGCACATGGAGAAAACGTTTAGCAGGCAGTGGATTGTCCAGCACGCATAATGACGAAAAAATAAACTCTCAGGGGATGTTTTCTATGTCTACGCCTTCAGCGCGTACCGGCGGTTCACTCGACGCCTGGTTTAAAATTTCGCTCCGCGGCAGTACCGTTCGTCAGGAAGTCGTTGCCGGATTAACGACCTTCCTGGCCATGGTCTACTCCGTTATCGTGGTTCCGGGGATGCTGGGTAAAGCCGGGTTCCCACCTGCTGCTGTATTTGTGGCGACCTGTCTGGTCGCGGGCGTCGGTTCTATTGTGATGGGCCTGTGGGCAAACCTGCCGCTGGCAATTGGTTGCGCCATTTCTCTGACCGCATTTACCGCATTCAGCCTGGTGCTGGGCCAACATATTAGCGTGCCCGTTGCGCTGGGTGCGGTGTTCCTGATGGGTGTCCTGTTTACCATCATTTCCGCGACCGGTATCCGTAGCTGGATCCTGCGCAATCTGCCGCAGGGCGTTGCGCATGGTACGGGGATTGGTATCGGCCTGTTCCTGCTGCTGATTGCGGCAAACGGTGTCGGTCTGGTAATTAAGAACCCGCTGGACGGCCTGCCGGTTGCGCTGGGTGACTTCGATACCTTCCCGGTCATTATGTCGTTGATTGGTCTGGCGGTGATTATTGGCCTCGAAAAACTGAAAGTACCGGGTGGCATTCTGCTGACCATTATCGGTATTTCCGTGGTTGGTCTGATTTTCGACCCGGCCGTGCATTTCTCCGGCATTTTTGCCATGCCGTCTCTGAGTGATGAAAACGGCAATTCGCTGATCGGCAGCCTGGATATCATGGGGGCACTGAACCCGATTGTCCTGCCGAGCGTGTTGGCGCTGGTCATGACCGCTGTCTTCGATGCAACCGGAACCATCCGCGCGGTAGCCGGACAGGCGAATCTGCTGGATAAAGACGGACAGATTATCGACGGTGGCAAAGCGCTGACCACTGACTCCCTGAGCAGCGTGTTCTCTGGTCTGGTGGGTGCAGCTCCGGCGGCGGTTTACATTGAATCCGCAGCGGGTACGGCTGCAGGCGGTAAAACTGGCCTGACAGCGATCACCGTTGGCGTGTTGTTCCTGCTGATTCTGTTCCTCTCTCCGCTCTCTTATCTTGTACCTGTGTACGCAACGGCACCTGCGCTGATGTATGTGGGTCTGTTGATGCTGAGCAATGTTGCGAAAATCGATTTCGCTGACTTTGTCGACGCAATGGCAGGACTGGTTACGGCCGTATTTATCGTGCTGACCTGTAACATCGTTACCGGCATCATGATTGGCTTTGCTACCCTGGTAATTGGCCGCATCGTTTCTGGTGAATGGCGCAAACTGAACATCGGCACCGTGGTGATCGCCATCGCGCTGGTGGCCTTCTACGCCGGCGGTTGGGCTATCTGATTCTGATTTTCTGACGATCCTAAAAACGGGTGGCTTTGGCCGCCCGTTTTCATTTTCAGAACACACTCGTTGTCTTTTGCGTTACTCTCAATTAGATAGAATTGAGGCACGACGCCTCTCATTAGCAATCATAAGAAACATCGCAAACAGGGAACGCATGGAAATCTTTTTCACCATACTCATCATGACCCTTGTGGTCTCGCTGTCGGGGGTATTTACTCGCGTATTGCCCTTCCAACTTCCTTTACCCCTTATGCAGATCGCCATCGGCGCCTTGCTGGCGTGGCCGACGTTTGGTTTGCATGTGGAATTCGATCCTGAGCTGTTCCTGGTTCTGTTCATCCCGCCGCTGCTCTTTGCCGATGGCTGGAAGACGCCAACGCGTGAGTTTCTCGAGCACGGGCGAGAGATTTTCGGCCTGGCACTGGCGCTGGTGCTGGTCACGGTGGTCGGCATTGGATTTATGATTTACTGGCTGGTGCCGGGGATCCCTCTCATCCCAGCCTTTGCGCTGGCTGCTGTGCTATCGCCAACCGATGCCGTCGCACTTTCCGGCATTGTGGGAGAGGGACGTATACCGAAGAAAATCATGGGTATCCTGCAGGGCGAAGCGTTGATGAACGACGCCTCCGGTCTGGTCTCTCTGAAATTTGCCGTCGCCGTGGCGATGGGCACAATGGTATTCACCGTTGGTGGCGCAACGCTTGAGTTCTTCAAAGTGGCGATTGGCGGCATCCTGGCTGGTTTTGTCGTCAGTTGGCTGTACGGCCGCTCCCTGCGCTTCCTCAGCCGCTGGGGCGGTGACGAGCCGGCAACGCAAATCGTCCTGCTGTTCCTGCTGCCGTTTGCGTCTTACCTGATTGCGGAACATATCGGCGTTTCCGGTATCCTCGCAGCGGTCGCTGCCGGGATGACGATCACCCGTTCCGGGGTGATGCGCCGCGCGCCGCTGGCGATGCGTTTACGTGCTAACAGTACCTGGGCGATGCTGGAGTTTGTGTTTAACGGCATGGTCTTCTTGCTGTTAGGGCTACAGTTACCGGGAATTCTGGAGTCTTCTTTGGCGGCGGCCGAGGCCGATCCGAATGTTGAAATCTGGATGCTGTTTACCGATGTCGTGCTGATTTACGTGGCGCTAATGCTGGTGCGTTTTGGCTGGCTGTGGACCATGAAAAAGTTCAGTCTGCGCTTCCTGAAGAAAAAACCGATGGAGTTTGGATCCTGGACGACGCGTGAAATCATGATCGCCTCTTTTGCCGGTGTACGCGGGGCCATTACCCTCGCCGGTGTGCTCTCCATTCCTCTGTTGTTACCGGACGGTAGTGGCTTCCCGGCGCGATATGAGCTGATCTTCCTTGCCGCAGGCGTGATCCTGTTCTCGTTGTTTGTTGGCGTGGTGATGCTGCCGATTCTGCTACAACATCTGGAAGTGGCAGACCACTCGCAGCAGCAGAAAGAGGAACGTATTGCCCGCGCCGCCACGGCAGAAGTGGCGATTGTCGCGATCCAGAAAATGGAGGAGCGACTGGCCGCAGACACCGAAGAGAACATCGATAACCAGTTGCTCACCGAGGTGAGTTCACGCGTGATTGGTAACCTGCGCCGACGCGCCGACGGGCGCAACGATGTGGAAAGCTCGATGCAGGAAGAAAACCTCGAGCGACGTTTCCGCCTGGCAGCGCTGCGTTCAGAACGCGCGGAGCTTTATCACCTGCGCGCCACGCGTGAAATCAGCAATGAAACGCTGCAAAAACTACTGCACGACCTGGATTTGCTGGAAGCGCTGTTGATTGAGAATCAGTAAACGATAGCGCCTGATGCGGCCTACAAGACCGGCATACCGATGTAGGCCGGATAAGGCGCTAGCCGCATCCGGCGAAGGGGTGCCTGATGCGCTACGCTTATCAGGCCTACAAAACCGGCAATAGCGATGTAGGCCGGATAAGGCTTTAGCCGCATCCGGCGAAAGGTGGGCCAAATGCCGCGCAACTGGCTGCAAGAAATTATTCATCGTGTAATTTGTGAGTGGCTTTCCTGAACGAATCCATCCCTCTTGTCGATTCCCTCTTTTCTCCATACGGTTGAGGAAAGGGGGAAACATGTCCAACTATCGACGAAATTACATCAATGGGGGAACCTGGTTTTTTACGGTAAATCTGCAGGACCGTCGAAGCCATCTTCTGACTGCCAACATTCACGCGCTTCGGTGTGCAATCGCTGCGGTCAAAAAGGTTAGGCCTTTTCGCATCAATGCGTGGGTCGTTTTACCCGAGCATATGCATTGTATATGGACGTTACCTGGCAATGATGCGGATTATTCCTCTCGCTGGCGGGAAATTAAGAAGCATTTCACCCACTCATTGTCTTCCCGACATATCTGGCAATCTCGCTTTTGGGAGCACACCATCCGTGATGAACATGATTATCGCCAGCATGTTGATTATATTTACATTAACCCGGTGAAGCACGGTTGGGTAAAGCAGGTACAGACTTGGCCTTTTTCAACATTTCATCGTGATGTGAGGCACGGTTTGTACCCGCAAGATTGGGCAGGTGAAATCATGGATTTTAATGCGGGTGAACGTGCCTGATGCGCTATGCTTATCAGGCCTACAACACCGGCATACCGTTGTAGGCCGGATAAGGCGTTAGCCGCATCCGGCATTTTACGACGCTTGCGGTAGCCAAAACCCTTCACAGCATTTGAGCCACGCCTGGGCGCTGTGCGACAGATACACGCCTTCGCGCCAAATCATGCCCAACTGCCAGCGTAAGTCACTCTCCAGAGGGATCCAGCGCAACGTTTGCTTATCCAGCCGCTGGCAAATCGGCTCCGGTAAAATGGCAATCCCGACCCCGGCTTGTACCATTGCCGCCAGAAAATCCCACTGCCCGCTGCGCACCGCGATGCGGGGTTTGACGTTGTGTTGGCTAAACAGCTCAAGCAATTGGCGGCTCAACGCGAAATCTTCGTTGTAGATAAGCAGCGGATGTTCCGCCAGCGCCTCGGGGGAAATGGATTCGCACGTTGTCCACTGACCGGAGCGAGGAACCAACACGCAGAGTGGATGGCTAAAAAGCGGTAAGGTTGCCAGACCGCTCTCTTCTTCAACTGGCAGCGCGGTCATCGCGACATCCAGGTCACCGTTCATTACCGCCTGCTGAACGGTTAAGCCGCCAAATTCAGAGACCTTCAGCTCAACGCCGGGATAGCGCTGGCGAAACAGGCCGATCGGCCCGGCCATCAACATCCCCACCATGGGCGGGATACCGAGGCGCAGCACGCCCTTGTTGAGGTGATTTATGTCACTGAGTTCCGCTTCAAGCTGGCGAAACTCGGCAAGGATCGCCAGGCCGCGTTCGAAAACGACCTGCCCGGTATCGGTTAACAGCAGTCGCCGACCATCGCGGATTAACAGCGTGCAGTTAAGCTCGTCTTCAAGGTTCTTCAACATCTTGCTGATGGTGGGCTGGGTGACAAAAAGCTTCTCCGCTGCGCGGGTAAAGCTCTGCTGACGAACCACTTCAACAAAATATCGCAGCGTTCTGATATCCATGATTATTCCTTAAGACTATGCCTGCAATGAGTTTAATTCATTTCAGTCCTGGAAGGGGGCTCTCTATACTGGCGCTCTCTATTTTTTAAGGACATACCCTCATGGCTGTGGCGATAAGCCGCGTGACGCCTGCCGTTATTCATCGACTCCAGATTCCTGTTCAGGTTCTGTTGTACGCAGGTCTTTTTGTATTTGCTCAATATCTTGTCTCCTGGCTGCATCTGCCGCTTCCCGCCAACCTGGTCGGGATGGTGCTGATGCTGGCGTTAATTGTCTGTCGGGTTATCCCGCTGAACTGGATTCGCGCAGGTGCTCGCTGGTTACTGGCTGAAATGCTGCTGTTTTTTGTTCCGGCGGTGGTCGCCGTTGTGAACTACACGCAGCTGTTGCTGGTTGATGGCTGGCGTATATTTGCCGTGATTGCGATCAGTACGCTGATGGTGCTCGGCGCAACGGCGTGGGTGGTGGATAAAGTGTATCGCTATGAAATGCGCAGGCTAAACCGTGAGTAATTTCCAGTTAAGCGTGTTGTGTCTGGTGATTACGCTGGGTATCTACTTTGCCAATAAGCGCCTGTATCGCCGTTTTCGTAAATTACCCCTGATGCCATTAGTTCTCACCCCAGCCCTGCTGGTGCTGATGCTGGTTTTCGGCCATATCTCCTGGCAAAACTATATCGGTGAATCGCACTGGTTGCTGTGGCTTTTAGGCCCGGCGACCATCGCGTTTGCCGTTCCGGTGTATGACAACCTTGCCGTGATTAAGCGTCACTGGATGTCGCTGACGGCTGGCGTGGTTACGGCAACGCTGGTGGCCGTCACCAGTTCCGTATGGCTGGCGCGCCTGTTTATGTTGCCTGATGAGATCCAACGCAGTCTGGCGGTGCGCTCCGTCACCACACCGTTTGCGCTGGCGGCGGCAGAACCGTTGGGCGGGCAGCCGGACCTGGTGGCATTGTTCGTGGTGGTGACCGGCGTATTTGGTATGGCGGTCGGCGATGTGCTGTTTTTACGGCTTTCCATTCGTGAAGGGATGGCGAAAGGCGCAGGATTTGGCGCAGCATCGCACGGCGCAGGCACGGCACGCTCTTATGAACTCGGTCAGCAGGAAGGGGTCGTTGCCAGCCTGGTGATGATGCTTTCCGGCGTGGTAATGGTGCTGGTGGCACCGCTGGTGGCGAGGCTGATGTTCTGAGAAAGGATGTAATCCTCCGGCCCGAAAGCCGGAGGAGAAGGGAAGTTAGTGCGCGCGACCTTGTTCTACGCCGTACCCGGTCTGGGAACGGATGAACTGAGCACGGAACTGCTCGCGTTCGCGGTTGCCTTCTTCTGAGTTGTCGGTGGCAGAGAAGAACCAGATCCCGAGGAATGCTACGCTGATGGAGAACAGCGCCGGATACTCATACGGGAAAATGGCTTTTTCGTGACCGAGGATCTGGACCCAAATCGTTGGACCAAGAATCATCAGCACCACTGCCGTCAGCAGGCCTAACCAGCCACCCAACATTGCGCCACGCGTGGTCAGTTTCGACCAGTACATAGAGAGCAGAATGATGGGGAAGTTACAGCTCGCCGCGATGGCGAACGCCAGGCCGACCATGAAGGCGATGTTCTGGTTTTCGAACAGCACGCCGAGCACGATGGCAATCACGCCCAGCACCAGCACGGTGATTTTCGAAACCCGCAGCTCTTCACGTTCGGTGGCGCCTTTGCGGAACACGTTAGCGTACAGGTCGTGAGACACTGCCGATGCGCCCGCCAGCGTCAGACCGGCAACCACCGCCAGAATGGTGGCAAACGCCACGGCTGAGATGAAGCCGAGGAACAGGTTACCGCCCACCGCATTCGCCAGGTGAACCGCCGCCATGTTATTACCGCCAATCAGCGCGCCCGCAGCATCTTTGTACGCCGGATTTGCACCTACCAGCATGATTGCGCCAAAGCCGATGATAAAGGTCAGGATATAGAAATAACCCATAAAACCGGTGGCGTAGAACACGCTCTTACGTGCTTCACGGGCATCGCTAACCGTGAAGAAGCGCATCAGGATGTGCGGCAAGCCCGCCGTACCAAACATCAGGCCGAGACCTAACGACAGTGCGGAGATTGGGTCTTTTACCAACCCGCCCGGGCTCATAATGGCTGAACCTTTCGGGTGTACCGCCATCGCTTCGGTGAACAGATTATTGAAGCTAAAGCCGACGTGCTTCATCACCATAAAGGCCATAAAGCTGGCACCGAACAGCAACAGTACGGCTTTGATGATCTGTACCCAGGTGGTCGCCAACATGCCGCCAAACAAAACGTACATCATCATCAGCACGCCAACCAGTACGACAGCGATGTGATAGTTCAGACCAAACAGCAGCTCAATCAGCTTACCTGCGCCAACCATCTGCGCGATCAGATACAGCGCAACCACCACCAGGGAACCACAGGCGGACAGTATACGGATTGGCCCTTGCTTCAGACGATAAGACGCAACGTCTGCAAAGGTGTAACGACCCAGGTTACGCAAACGCTCAGCAATCAGGAACAGGATAATTGGCCAGCCGACCAGGAAGCCGAGTGAATAGATCAGCCCGTCATAACCGGAGGTAAAGACCAGCGCGGAAATCCCGAGGAACGATGCCGCCGACATATAGTCGCCCGCAATCGCCAGCCCGTTCTGGAAACCGGTGATGTTACCGCCAGCGGTGTAGTAATCATTACGTGAACGTACGCGCTTAGACGCCCAGTAGGTAATGCCGAGCGTAAAGATGACGAAAATCAGGAACATAATAATCGCCTGCCAGTTGGTTGGCTGGCGTTGGACTGCACCGCTAATAGCATCCGCCGCGTTTGCGGCGAAGGGCAGCGTGGCGGCAAGCGCCGTCAGGACTCTCTTCATGATGCTTTAACCTCGTGCAAAACCGCATTGTTCAGGCGATCGAATTCACCGTTTGCCCGCCAGATGTAGATCCCGGTCAGGATGAAGGAGATAAGGATCACACCGACCCCAATCGGAATACCGCGGGTGACGCTGGTTCCCGCGTGTAGCGGAGTACCCAGCCAGCCCGGCGCAAAGGCAATCAATAATATAAAGCTGATATAAACTGCCAGCATGATGATGGACAGAATGGTGGCAAACCGTTGCCGTTTTTCTACTAACTCCCTGAAACGCGCACTGTCTTCTATCCGCTGATAAATTTGGTCATTCATCACAGAGCTCTCCAGAGGTCCCCCTGCGTCTTTCGTGCTACAGGTTCGTTGGCCGCACTCGCCCACCCCAGTCACATAGTGAACTATGCTCTTGGGGATGTGCTCGCTTGCCGCCTTCCTGTAACACGAAATCCTTTGGGGGAGGTTTTTTATATTTCCCTCCCGGTGAAGAGAGGGTAGGGTCAGATTTGTAGGCCGGATAAGACGCTTTCGCGTCGCCATCCGGCATTTTCAGGACTTTGTTATGATGGCATCGCGATGGCCTGCTTCTCTTCGAGCAGTTTCTCCACGACGCCAGGATCGGCGAGGGTCGAGGTATCGCCCAGATTGCTGGTATCGCCCGCCGCGATTTTGCGCAGGATGCGGCGCATGATTTTGCCGGAGCGGGTTTTCGGCAGTGAGTCGGTCCAGTGCAGCACGTCTGGCGTTGCCAGCGGGCCAATTTCTTTACGCACCCAGTTGCGAACCTCGGCGTACAACTCAGGTGACGGCTCTTCACCGTGATTCAGCGTGACGTAGGCGTAGATCGCCTGGCCTTTAATATTATGCGGAATTCCCACCACCGCGGCTTCGGCAATCTTCGGATGCGACACCAGCGCTGATTCGATTTCAGCCGTTCCCAGACGGTGGCCAGAGACGTTCAGCACATCGTCCACACGTCCGGTGATCCAGTAATAGCCATCTTCGTCACGGCGCGCGCCGTCGCCGCTGAAGTACATATTCTTGAAGGTAGAGAAGTAGGTTTGCTCAAAGCGTTCGTGATCGCCAAACAGCGTTCTCGCCTGGCCTGGCCACGAGTCGGTAATCACCAGGTTACCTTCCGTCGCGCCTTCCAGTGGATTACCTTCGTTATCGACAATCGCAGGCTGTATGCCAAAGAATGGACGGGTTGCAGAACCGGCTTTCAGCTCGGTAGCGCCCGGCAGTGGGGTGATCATGAATCCCCCGGTTTCGGTCTGCCACCAGGTATCGACGACCGGACATTTTTCGTTGCCGATCTTCTTCCAGTACCACTCCCACGCTTCCGGGTTGATCGGCTCGCCAACGGAACCCAGGATACGCAGCGACGAACGGTCAGTACCTTCAATCGCTTTGTCGCCTTCTGCCATCAGTGCGCGAATGGCGGTCGGTGCGGTATACAGAATATTGACCTGGTGCTTGTCCACAACCTGCGACATACGCGCAGGCGTTGGCCAGTTTGGTACGCCTTCGAACATCAGCGTGGTTGCGCCGCAGGCCAGCGGGCCGTACAGCAGGTAGCTGTGTCCGGTTACCCAACCCACGTCAGCGGTACACCAATAGATATCGCCCTGATGGTAATCAAACACGTACTTAAAGGTGGTTGCAGCGTAGACCAGATACCCGCCGGTGGTGTGCAGCACGCCTTTCGGCTTGCCGGTTGAACCGGAGGTATACAGGATAAACAGCGGATCTTCCGCGTTCATCTCTTCCGGTTGATGTTCTGAGCTGGCTTTCTCGATAAGATCGGACCACCACAGGTCACGGCCTTCCTGCCACTCCGTTTTACCACCGGTACGTTTGAGGACGACCACATGTTCAACGGTTTTTACGTTTGGATTTTTCAGCGCATCATCCACGTTCTTTTTCAGTGGGATAGCGCGTCCGGCGCGTACGCCTTCGTCGGCGGTGATCACCAGGCGTGAATTGGAGTCGATAATACGTCCGGCGACGGCTTCCGGTGAGAAACCACCGAAGATGACAGAATGCACGGCCCCAATGCGGGCACAGGCCAGCATGGCAACCGCAGCTTCTGGCACCATCGGCATATAAATGGCCACCACGTCACCTTTTTTAATGCCTAAATCCAGTAGCGTATTGGCGAAACGGCAGACATCGCGATGCAACTCGCGATAGGTAATGTTTTTGCTTTGGGTAGCGTCATCGCCTTCCCAGATAATGGCGGTACGATCGCCGTTTGCCTGCAGATGGCGGTCAAGGCAGTTTGCGGCCAGGTTCAGGGTGCCGTCTTCGTACCATTTAATAGACACGTTGCCTGGTGCGAAGGAGGTGTTCTTCACCTGGCTGTACGGCTTGATCCAATCAAGAATCTTTCCCTGCTCGCCCCAAAATGTGTCGGGTTCGTTAACGGATTGCTGGTATTTCTCTGCGTACTGCTCCGGATTTATCAGGCAACGATCCGCAATGTTTGCGGGAATAGCGTGTTTATGTATTTGGCTCATGGCTTTTGTTCTCCTTGTAGGATGTTAATAATATGTCTCATAAACGTTAAATGTAGGGGCTTTGAGAGTTTTGTTTAGTATTTGCGCGGCAGATCACGCAATAAACGAATTGTGCAAATTAGCGACAAACTGAATTTTGAAGGGAACTAGCAAAAATTGATTAAATCTCGCGATAACATGCAGTTATCTAAAGGATTGTTGAAAAGGTGATCTGTCTCTGAATTAGACAAAAGAGTGAGAGATTAGAGGGGTGTTATAACTCTAAAGTGGTATTTTACATACACTTACAATTGATTAAAAACAACATTTTCAGTGTGGTTTCTTGTTACAAATAGGGTGGAGCAATGTCATGACAGTATTCGTGTGGTTGCTGTTGTGGAAAACAATAAAAGAACCGCCATTGCAGATAATGGCGTCATCTGGATGAGACCCCTATGGCAAGGATAAAATCACGCGTACGCCGTTTCTTCAGCCTGTTATTACCTTTATTATTTATTTCTGCTGTTCACGCTGAACAAACTTCTGTACCTGCAAAAACCGTCACCGTTGAAGCGAAGAATGAAACCTTCGCACCTCAGCATCCCGATCAATATCTCTCCTGGAAAGCCACGTCTGGGCAATCAGCCCGTGAAGATGCACTGGCAGAAGATCCGCGTCTGGTGATCCTGTGGGCGGGATACCCATTCTCGCGCGATTACAACAAACCGCGGGGACACGCGTATGCCGTGACCGATGTCCGTGAAACCTTACGTACCGGCGCACCAAAAACGGCAGAAGATGGTCCGTTGCCGATGGCCTGCTGGAGCTGTAAAAGCCCGGACGTAGCGCGTCTTATCCAGAAAGACGGTGAAGATGGCTACTTCCACGGTAAATGGGCGCGCGGCGGTCCGGAAATTGTTAACAACCTCGGTTGTGCGGATTGCCATAATACCGCGTCACCAGACTTCGCCAAAGGCAAGCCAGAACTGACCCTGTCGCGTCCTTATGCAGAACGCGCGATGGAAGCCATCGGTAAACCGTTTGAGAAAGCCGGTCGCTTTGACCAGCAATCCATGGTCTGCGGCCAGTGCCACGTGGAATACTACTTCGACGGTAAAAACAAAGCCGTTAAGTTCCCGTGGGACGACGGCATGAAAGTCGAGAACATGGAGAAATACTACGACAACATTGCTTTCTCTGACTGGACCAACTCCCTGTCTAAAACGCCGATGCTGAAAGCGCAGCACCCGGAGTATGAAACCTGGAGCGCGGGCATTCACGGCAAG
Organism: Citrobacter sp. Cpo091; assembly: GCF_030332645.1. Taxonomy (NCBI): domain Bacteria; kingdom Pseudomonadati; phylum Pseudomonadota; class Gammaproteobacteria; order Enterobacterales; family Enterobacteriaceae; genus Citrobacter; species Citrobacter sp. Cpo091. The sequence continues at coordinate 60,909 of NZ_JAOWHL010000031.1, read as the reverse complement.
AACAACGTGACCTGTATCGACTGTCACATGCCGAAAGTGCAAAACGCGGAAGGCAAGATCTATACCGACCATAAGATTGGTAACCCGTTCGACAACTTCCCTCAGACCTGCGCGAACTGCCACACCCAGGACAAAGCATCCCTGCAAAAAGTGGTCGCCGAGCGTAAACAGGCTATTCATGACCTGAAAATCAAAGTTGAAGATCAGCTGGTTCGTGCGCACTTCGAAGCGAAAGCCGCATGGGATGCGGGCGCGACTGAAGCGGAAATGAAGCCGATTCTGGAAGATATCCGCCACGCACAATGGCGCTGGGACCTGTCTATCGCCTCACACGGCATTCATATGCACGCCCCGGAAGAAGGTCTGCGGATGCTGGGTAGCGCAATGGATAAAGCCGCCGACGCGCGTACCAAACTGGTCCGTCTGCTGGCGACCAAAGGCATCACGCATGAAATTCCGTTGCCGGATATCTCGACCAAAGAGAAAGCCCAGGCGGCGATTGGTCTGAACATGCAGCAAATCAATGCTGAGAAGCAGGACTTCATCAAAACGGTGATTCCGCAGTGGGAAGATCAGGCGCGTAAAAACGGTCTGTTAAGCCAATAACCCCATTTCGCCCCGCAAGGGGCGGATAACTCAACGGAGTGAATATGAGCGTATTACGTTCGTTATTAACTGCTGGGGTGCTGGCGTCAGGCTTGTTATGGAGCCTGAGTGGAATCACTGCCACGCCAACGCCGCAGGAGTCGGATCAACGCTGGACGGTTACCCAACAGCGTAATCCGGATGCCGCCTGTCTGGACTGTCACAAGCCGGATACCGAAGGCATGCATGGTAAGCATGCGGAAGTCATCAACCCGAATAACAAACTGCCGGTCACCTGCACCAACTGTCACGGCCAGCCGTCACCGAACCACCGTGAAGGGGTGAAAGATGTGATGCGCTTTAATGAGCCGATGTACAACGTGGAGCAGCAGAACAGCGTCTGTATGTCCTGTCACCTGCCTGAGCAGCTGCAAAAAGCGTTCTGGCCGCACGATGTCCACGTAACCAAAGTGGCGTGTGCCAGCTGTCACTCACTGCATCCGAAGCAAGACACGATGCAAACGCTGAGCGATAAAGGACGGATCAAGATTTGCGTCGATTGCCATAGCGATCAGCGTAACAATCCGAACTTTAACCCGGCGTCGATTCCGTTGCTTAAGGAGCATCCATGAGTTGCTCTCGTCGCCAGTTTATCACCGGCGTCGGCGCGCTGGTGGCAGTGAGCGGGACGGCGGGGCGCGTTGTGGCGAAGACGCTGAACATCAACGGCGTGCGTTACGGTATGGTACATGATGAGTCATTATGCATCGGCTGTACGGCCTGCATGGATGCTTGTCGCGAAGTCAACAACGTGCCGGAAGGCGTATCGCGTCTGACGATTATTCGCAGTGAGCCGCAAGGAACGTTTCCTGATGTGAAGTATCGCTTCTTCCGTCACTCGTGCCAGCACTGCGACCACGCTCCCTGCGTTGACGTCTGCCCGACGGGGGCATCGTATCGTGATGCCGCCAGCGGCATTGTGGATGTGAACCCGGACCTTTGCGTTGGCTGCCAGTACTGCATTGCCGCGTGTCCTTATCGCGTGCGCTTTATCCATCCGGTGAGCAAAACGGCGGATAAATGCGATTTCTGCCGGAAAACCAACCTGAAAGCGGGCAAACAGCCCGCCTGCGTTGAGTCATGTCCGACGAAGGCGCTGACGTTTGGTAATCTGGACGATCCCAACAGCGATATCTCCCGTTTGTTGCAGCAGAAAACGACCTACCGTTACAAGCTGGCGTTGGGTACAAAACCGAAGGTCTACCGCGTTCCCTTTAAATTTGGGGAGGTGAGCCAATGACATCCGCTTCTGCATTTCATTTTGAATCACTGGTGTGGGACTGGCCCATTGCCATCTATCTGTTCCTGATAGGTATCTCTGCCGGACTGGTCACGCTGGCGATTCTGCTGCGTCGCTTCCATCCGGAGGCGGGCGGTTCGGACAGCACGCTGCTGCGCACTACGCTGGTGTTAGGGCCGGGGGCGATTATCCTCGGTCTGTTAATTCTGGTGTTCCACCTGACGCGTCCATGGACCTTCTGGAAACTGATGTTCCACTACAGCTTCACTTCGGTGATGTCGATGGGGGTCATGCTGTTCCAGTTGTACATGGTGGTGTTAGTGCTGTGGCTGGCAAAAATCTTTGAAAAAGAGGTAATTGCTCTGCAACAGCGCTGGCTGCCGCGGTTAGGTATCGTGCAGAAAGTATTGACGCTGATCGCGCCGTTCCATCGTGCGCTTGAGACGTTAATGCTGGTGCTGGCGGTCCTGCTCGGGGCGTACACCGGTTTTCTGCTGTCGGCGCTGAAATCTTACCCGTTCCTGAATAACCCGATCCTGCCGGTGCTGTTCCTGTTCTCTGGGATCTCCTCCGGCGCCGCGGTGGCGCTGATCGCCATGGCGTTACGCCATCGTAGCAACCCGCACAGTACCGAAGCGCACTTTGTGCATCGTATGGAAGTCCCGGTGGTATGGCTGGAGATCTTCCTGCTGGCGGCGTTCTTCGTCGGTCTGGCGCTGGGCGATGACGGCAAAATGCGCGCGCTGGCGGCGGCACTGGGCGGTGGATTCTGGACCTGGTGGTTCTGGCTTGGCGTGGCTGGGCTTGGGCTGATACTGCCGATGCTGCTAAAACCCTGGGCCAACCGCAGTTCGACGTTTCATGGCGTGCTGGCAGTCTGCGGCGCCAGCCTGACCGGCGTACTGCTGCTGCGTTTTTTTATACTCTATGCGGGTCAGCTAACCGTTGCGTAAGGTGATATCTGGACGTTCTCCTTCCTGAAGCCGGTTTTCTGGCGCTGTTATTAAGCCTTGGGGTCAACGTGTTGACCCCGCTTGCCGTGCTGGTGGGTGTCCGCCAGCGCTGGCAAGGGGTGATGCGGCTTGCAACGGTGGGCGTGTGGGCGCAATTTACCCTGCTACTGCTGGCTTTTGCCATTCTGGTATTCTGCTTTTTGACCAGCGACTTTTCGGTGGTCTACGTTGCTCAGCACAGCTACAGCCTGCTGCCGTGGGGATTAAAACTGGCGGCGGTGTGGGGCGGTCATGAAGGATCGCTGCTGTTGTGGGTGCTGTTTCTTTCCGGCTGGAGCGCGCTGTTCGCTTTACGCTATCGGCGTGATACCGACGCGCTGTTTCCGCTGACGCTCAGCGTCCTTTCAATGATAACGGCCCTGCTGCTGCTGTTTGTGGTGGTATGGTCCGATCCGTTCGTGCGCATCTTCCCGCCTGCCATTGAAGGGCGCGACCTTAACCCGATGCTGCAACATCTCGGGTTAATCCTCCATCCACCTCTGCTGTATCTGGGTTACGGTGGTTTGATGGTGGCGGCAGGTGTGGCGCTGGCCTCGCTGCTACGTGGTGACTTTAATGCGCAGAGCGCCTGGGTGTGCTGGCGCTGGGCGCTGCCCGGCTGGTGCGCGCTGACGCTGGGGATTATCCTCGGCTCCTGGTGGGCCTATTGTGAGCTGGGCTGGGGCGGCTGGTGGTTCTGGGACCCGGTTGAAAATGCCTCCTTATTGCCCTGGCTTTCCGCCAGCGCGCTGCAGCATAGCCTGTATATCACGCGCCAGCGCGGAATCTTCCGCCACTGGTCGCTGCTACTGGCGATCGTCACGCTGATTTTATCGCTGCTTGGGACGCTGATTGTACGTTCCGGCATTCTCGTTTCGGTACATGCTTTCGCGTTGGATAACGTCCGCGCCGCGCCCCTGTTTGTGCTGTTTACCGTGTTGAGTCTGGCGTCGCTCGGGCTGTACGCCTGGCGGGGCCAGCAAGTCCGGCAGAATGCGCGTTTTGGCGGTTGGTCACGCGAGATGCTGATTCTGGTTGCGCTGCTGCTCTTTAGTGCGGTGCTGCTGATTGTGTTGATTGGCACGCTCTACCCGATGATTTACGGGCTGTTCGGCTGGGGACGGCTCTCCGTAGGCGCACCATACTTTAACCGTGCTACGCTGCCCTTTGGCCTGCTGATGCTGCTGGTTATCGTGCTGGCAACGGTCAGAAGCCGCAACGTGTCTTTCCGCATCCAGCTTCCGGCACTGCTGGCGCATGCCGGGGTGCTGGTGTTTGCGGCGGGGATCGTCTTTTCCAGCGGTAGCCGTCAGGAGATAAGCCTGAACCTGAGCCCTGGGCAGCAGGTTGAACTGGCGGGTTACATTTTCCGTTTTGAGCGTCTCGACCTGGAAGCCAAAGGTAACTACACCAGTGAAAAAGCGCAGATCACGCTGTGGCACAATGAGAAACGTATTGGCAGCCTGCAACCTGAAAGGCGCTTCTATGCCGCGCGCCGTCAACAGATGATGGAGCCGGGGATCCGCTGGAATCTGATGCATGACTGGTACGCGGTAATGGGTGAAAAAACCGGACCTGACCGCTATGCCATGCGTTTGTACGTGCAGACCGGCGTGCGCTGGATTTGGGGTGGGGGACTATTAATGGTCTTTGGCGCGCTGCTGAGCGCATGGCGAGGAAGGAAGCATCCAGAGTTATTGCCTGATGGTGCTGCGCTTATCAGGCCTACGAGTGAAAAGCATGGTAGGCCGGATAAGGCGTTCACGCCGCCATCCGGCAAAACGATGTTACTTGTGGCTTTACTGATTTTTCTACCTTTTACCACCCATGCCCAGGTTGTGGATACCTGGCGCTTTGAAAATCCGCAACAGCAGGAACAAGCGCTGTCCATTGCCAGCCAGCTTCGCTGCCCGCAGTGTCAGAACCAAAACCTACTGGAATCCAATGCGCCGGTAGCGGTCAGTATGCGCCATCAGGTTTATAGCATGGTGGCGGAAGGGAAAAGCGAAGCCGAGATCACGACATGGATGACCGAGCGTTACGGTGACTTCGTTCGTTATAATCCGCCGCTGAATGAGCAAACGCTGCTGCTGTGGGCGTTACCGTGCCTGTTGTTATTGCTGGTTGGTGTGGTGGTCTGGCGAGTGAGAAGACGTCAGCATACGGAGGAAGGTGAACAATGAACCAGTCCGAACCGCTGTTACGCCCAATGCCTGTGAAGCGGCTGACCGCTGCGGCGGTGCTGATGGTTGTGGCCTGCATTGGAGGCTACTTGTTGACGCAAAAATGGCAGGCGGTTCGTCAGGAGCAGACGAGACTGGCGGACCCTTTACATGCTTTCTCCGATGAGAATGTTCAGGAAAAACAGTTGCTTTTGCTGCAATCGCAGATTCGCGCTAATCCCCAGGACGGCGTGAAATGGGCGCAACTCGGGGAGTACTATCTTTGGCAAAACGCGTATCATAATGCGCTGCTGGCCTACGAACAGGCGCTGCGTGTCGGCGGTGAAAATGCTGAGATCTATTCAGCGATGGCAACGGTATTGTATTACCAGGCCGGACAACATATGACGCCGCCCACTCGCGAGATGATTGATAAGGCTCTGGCGCTGGACCCGGCAGAGGTCACCGCGCTGATGCTGTTAGCCTCAGATGCGTTTATGCAGGCAGACTACGCCCAGGCTATTTCAGTGTGGCAAAAGGTTATGGATTTAAACTCGCCTAGGGTGAACCGGGCACAGCTCGTTGACTCTATTAATATGGCGAAGTTATTGCAGAATCGGCAAAAATAAATTTATTTTTTTTGTGATTTGTATCATTTGGCCTGTTTAAAAAACAGGCAAACGAACAAATGGGCGAAAAAAACTCACACCATGACTTCTTCATTTTTGAACATATTAAAATTCTTTTATAACAAAAAGTTATTCATCAATACCGCGATAAAATTGCATTTTTATGCATAAAATCAGCCAAAAGCCCTGTTCTTAGAGGGTTGCGCGGAATGCCATGCAGATGATAATGATAATAAGCGTTAAAAAACTCCATAAACGAACGCAACACAATTCATACCCTTTCAGTATGTACTATTCCCACACACCGCATGTGGAATAGCGCTCCATCGAGGAAGTCCGTTGTTATGAAAAATTTGAAAGTCAGCCTGGCATGGCAGATTCTAATCGCCATGGTGCTGGGCATTCTGCTAGGGAGTTACCTGCATTACCATAGTGACAGCCGTGAATGGCTGGTTGTAAACCTGCTGTCACCGGCGGGCGATATCTTTATCCATCTGATCAAAATGATCGTTGTGCCCATTGTCATCTCTACGCTGGTTGTCGGTATTGCCGGAGTCGGTGATGCAAAACAGCTGGGCCGCATTGGCGCCAAAACTATTCTCTATTTCGAAGTGATCACCACCGTGGCGATTATCCTTGGGATCACGCTGGCTAATGTGTTCCAGCCGGGTTCCGGGATTGATATGTCGCAACTGGCGACCGTGGATATTTCGAAATATCAAAGCACGACTGCAGAAGTACAGAGCCACGCGCATGGTTTGATGGGGACAATTTTGTCACTGGTGCCGACCAATATCGTCGCCTCGATGGCAAAGGGCGATATGCTGCCGATTATCTTCTTCTCGGTGCTGTTCGGTTTAGGTTTGTCTTCCCTGCCGGCCACTCACCGCGAACCGCTGGTTACCGTGTTCCGCTCTATTTCCGAAACCATGTTTAAAGTGACCCACATGGTTATGCGCTATGCGCCAGTCGGCGTTTTCGCGCTGATTGCCGTTACCGTCGCAAACTTCGGTTTTGCCTCCCTGTGGCCGCTGGCGAAGCTGGTGCTGTTGGTGCACTTTGCCATCCTGTTCTTCGCGCTGGTGGTGCTGGGGATTGTCGCGCGTATCTGCGGTTTGAGCATCTGGATCCTGATCCGCATTCTGAAAGACGAGTTGATTCTGGCTTACTCTACCGCCAGCTCCGAGAGCGTACTGCCGCGTATTATCGAGAAGATGGAAGCCTATGGCGCACCGGCTTCAATCACCAGCTTTGTGGTGCCGACCGGCTACTCATTCAACCTTGATGGTTCAACGCTGTACCAGAGTATTGCCGCGATCTTTATTGCGCAGCTGTATGGTATCGACCTGTCGCTGTGGCAGGAAATCGTGCTGGTGTTGACGTTGATGGTGACCTCGAAAGGGATTGCGGGCGTGCCGGGCGTATCATTCGTGGTGCTGCTGGCAACGCTGGGCAGCGTGGGGATCCCGCTGGAAGGCCTGGCGTTTATTGCCGGTGTTGACCGTATCCTCGACATGGCGCGTACCGCGCTGAACGTGGTGGGTAACGCACTGGCGGTGCTGGTTATCTCCAAGTGGGAACACAAATTTGACCGCAAAAAAGCGCTGGCCTATGAGCGCGAAGTATTAGGTAAGTTTGATAAGACCGCCTTGTAGGCCAGATAAGGCAACGCCGCCATCCGGCAACCTGCTCCGGGTTGCCTGATGGCGCTACGCTTATCAGGCCTACAACGACTACCCGTTGGTTAACTTATCAAACTCTTCGCAGCCGGTATCGAATCCTTCCGTACAGCTCAGATTCAGCCAGTGCAGTGCCTTCTGTTTATTCTTCACGATAAAACCCTGCTCACCGTTTAAGAACATCATCCCGGCCCAGTATTCGGAATAGCCGGTGCGGGAAATGGCAGAGCTACGTTTGAAATACCACGTCGCTTTCTCATCGTCTGCGGGAATACCCACGCCGTTGGCGTAAATCAGCCCAAGCAGCATTTGCGCGTCGACGGCGGAGTCGTTTTCCAGGTCCTCGGAGGCGTTTTGCAGCAAGGTAATGGCTTTGGGGTAATCGGTGTGTCCAGCCTGAGTATTGACCAGAATACGCGCCAGCGTAATTTCCCCGGTTTTACTGCCTGCCTGGGTCGCTTTTTCCGCCAGCGTTTTGGCCTGAGGGTAATCCAGACTGACCGGATTGGTAATCTTAATCTGTGCCAGCAATGCGTAAGCATCGGCATCACCATTGTCGGCGGCTTTTTGCGCCCAATATTCCGCTTTACCCAAATCGCCTGAGCTAAACCAGGTATCAGCGAGGAAATATTGTGCACGTCGGTCTCCGGACTCGGCGGCTTTCAAAAACTGACTACCGGGCTCTTCGGCATGGACAAAGCATGTCATTAACACCATCAAGGCGAAAAGTCGTTTCATCTTATATTTAGATTTAGTGTAGGGAATGAACAGTATAGAGAGATTATATGCATAAAAAAACGGCCTCCGAATGGAGGCCGTCAGGGGAAGCTTAACCCATCGCGCTTTCGCGCAGGCTGGCTTTCAGCTTGGTGTACTCATCAATGACATACTGCTCGGCAGCGCGCTGATCGGCAATGCGTTCAACGTTTACAGCACAGTACTTGTACTCCGGCGTTTTGGTAATCGGACTTAAGTTCTCGGTTACCAGTTCATTACATGCGCCAATCCACCACTGGTAGGTCATGTAAATCGCGCCTTTGTTTGGACGATCGCTGACTGCCGCACGGGTAATGACCCGGCCTTTACGCGAGTTCACCCACACCAGCTCTTCATCCTGGATGCCCAGGCGTTCTGCGTCGGCGGTGTTGATCTGGGCATAGCCCGGTTCATCCGCCAGCGCGGCCAACGCCGCACAGTTACCGGTCATCGAACGGCAAGAGTAGTGGCCGACTTCACGCACTGTAGACAGTACCATCGGGTACTCCTCAGTGAGTTTGTCGATTGGCGCTACCCAGTCGCAGGTGAAGAACTGCGCCAGGCCGTTCGGGGTGTCGAACTTCTCTTTGAAGAGATAAGACGTACCCTGGTCGGCTTCTGAGGTGTCGCGGCAAGGCCACTGGATATAACCCAGTTCGCCCATTTTCTCGTAAGTGGCACCGTAGAAATCCGGGCACAGATGACGCAACTCGTCCCAGATTTCCTGGGTGTTGTTGTAGTGCATCGGATAGCCCATACGGGTGGCGATTTCACTGATAATCTGCCAGTCCGTTTTCAGATCCCACTTCGGCTCAACGGCTTTAAAGAAGCGCTGGAAGCCACGGTCAGCTGCGGAGAATACGCCTTCATGCTCACCCCATGACGTAGACGGTAAAATAACGTCTGCGGCAGCGGCAGTTTTGGTCATGAAGATATCCTGCACGATGACCAGTTCCAGATCCTCAAAGCCTTTGCGCACTGCGGAGAGTTCAGCATCGGTTTGTAATGGATCTTCACCCATGATGTACGCCGCGCGTACTTCGCCATGCGCTGCACGGTGCGGCAGTTCGCTGATGCGATAGCCGGTATGAGCAGGCAGACTTTCCACGCCCCAGGCTTTAGCGAACTTCTCGCGGTTAGCCGGATCTTTCACATACTGATAGCCCGGATAAGTATCCGGCAGCGCGCCCATGTCACATGCGCCCTGAACGTTGTTCTGCCCACGAACCGGGTTAACGCCCACGCTCGGCTTACCGAGGTTGCCGGTCAGCATTGCGAGGCTGGTCAGTGAACGCACGGTTTCCACGCCCTGATAGAACTGGGTAACACCCATGCCCCACAGGATTGCCGCGCTTTTCGCCGTGGCATACATACGTGCAGCCTGACGAATATCCTGCGCGCTAACGCCAGTGATATCTTCGACGGACTCCGGCGTGTAGCCTTCGACGATCTTGCTGTACTCTTCGAATCCTTCCGTACGGGAGGCGACGAACGCCTGGTCGTACAGTTTTTCTTCGATGATGACATGACCCATAGCATTGAGCAGCGCGATGTTCGAGCCGTTTTTCAACGCGATGTGCATGTCGGCAATACGCGCGGTTTCAATTTTGCGCGGATCGCAGACGATGATTTTCGCCCCGTTACGTTTAGCATTAATCACGTGATTCGCCACGATCGGGTGGGAATCCGCCGGGTTGTACCCGAAGATGAATACTAAATCTGTGTTATCAATTTCATTGATAGCATTACTCATTGCGCCGTTACCGACCGATTGGTGCAGACCTGCAACCGATGGGCCGTGTCAGACGCGAGCGCAGCAGTCAACGTTATTGGTACCAATAACGGCGCGCGCGAATTTTTGCATTACATAGTTGGTTTCGTTACCTGTACCGCGAGATGAACCGGTCGTCTGAATAGCGTCCGGGCCGTACTTCGCTTTGATGGCGCTCAGACGACTGGCGACGTAATTCAGCGCTTCATCCCAGGAAACAGATTCCAGTTTGCCGCCACGCTGGCGACGGATCATAGGGGTTTTCAGACGAGGGGTCAGGATCTGGGTATCATTGATAAAATCCCAGCCATAGTAGCCCTTCAGACACAGGGTACCCTGGTTGGTTTTCCCCTGCGCCGCTTCAGCCCGGACGATTTTGCCGTTATCGACCACCAGGTTGATTTTGCAACCTGATGCGCAATATGGGCAAACCGTGACGACTTTTTTCATCGGTCTCGCTCCAGTTAATCAAATCGCGCATACGCGCTTGTCGTTTTTGTTATGCATCTTTTATGCCATGTTTTTATCAGGGGCATTAGTCGATATTACGGGCGAATTTTGCGCAAAACCCTGACGAAAAACAGGCTGTCGTCATATTTGACGTGACGAATCTCCAATACGTGACGCCCCGGCAGTGTGACCGAGGTTATGTTTCCCGCACATCCTTGTACCTTATCGCTGTCACTCTGTGCAGAATCAATCACACTCATTTAAGTTGGCCAGAAATGGGGAAAAACAATGAAGCCAGCCATACTGGTTGTGGATGATGACATCGCTGTCTGCACGCTTTTACAGGATGTGCTGAGCGAACACGTCTTTACGGTGACCGCCTGTCACACCGGGCAGGAGGCGCTGCGCTGCATTGAGACTCAGCCGGATATCGCTCTGGTATTGCTGGACATGATGTTGCCCGATATCAACGGTCTGATGGTGTTGCAGCAGGTGCAAAAGATGAGACCCGGATTACCGGTAGTCATGCTGACGGGCTTAGGCAGCGAGTCGGATGTGGTGGTCGGACTGGAAATGGGGGCTGACGACTATATCGGTAAGCCGTTCAATGCGCGGGTGCTGGTGGCGCGGGTAAAGGCGGTGCTCAGACGCGTTGGCGTGTTAACGGCAGAAAGCGGCGGCCCACAGACCACGGGGCTTTCTTTTAATGGCTGGCATCTCGATACCGCCGGTTGCCAGCTGCATAATCCCCAGCAGTTGAAGGTGGAGTTGACGCAAGGGGAATACAGCCTGCTGTTGGCGCTGGCCCAAAATGCCCGGCGGGTGCTGAGCCGAGAACAACTGCTGGAGCTGACGCGCAGCGACAGCGTTGAGGTGTTTGACCGCACTATTGACGTGTTAATCATGCGGCTGCGGCGAAAAATAGAGAACAACCCGCACCAGCCAATGTTGATCAAAACCCTGCGCGGGCTGGGTTATGTGTTTGCCGCCGACGTGCAACATCACGATAAGGCGGCGTGAACGTGTGCAGTTGCCGGATGCGGCGTAAACGCCTTATCCGGCCTACAAAAGCGATAACAACTCCGTAGGCCTGATAAGCGTAGCGCATCAGGCGTCAGCCATTTCTGCTTTCAACTCTGCCAGCGTCTTCGCGCCATCTATCGCATTCGCGCACAGCAAGCTTGCCCGCGCACAGGCGTGTGCCAACCTGACGCTGTCCGTCAGCGACCAGCGCTCATGACAGCCATACAAAAATCCAGCGCAAAACGCATCTCCCGCCCCGACGCTGCCAACAATCTCCTCCTGCGCCAGGTACTGCGACGGGATCCAGACGCCCGGCAGATCCGGCGCTTCACCCCAGGCACCTTCCGGACAGTGGATCACCACCCGCTGGCGTACACCTGCATCCAATAATTCGCGTGCGGCGGTGGCGATGTGCGCAATATGCAGTTCGCCGTTGGGCTGGCGGATCTCCAGCCCGCTGAACTCCCCGGCTTCCAGCTCGTTAATCACCAGATAGTCGAGATGGCGCAGGGCTGGCATCACCAGCGGTTGATAGCGCGGGTCGCCCTTGCGTGAGACCAGATCCAGCGACGTTTCAAAGCCGGTGTCGCGCATTTGCGCCAGCAGCCGTGCGCTACGCGTCCCGTACTCCTCATCCGGCATGTCCAGACTGTCGAGCAGCAGCAGATATCCCAGATGGAAGATTTTCATCGAGGTATCCAGTTGCTCAAACGCAGGCAGATCGAGTAGCCGATTGGCACCGGGCGAGTGGAAAAAGGTGCGCTGACCGCTGGGATCGGTCATCACCTGCGACATCGACGTGGGGGCGAATGTGGTGCGCTGCACGTGTTGGCGATTAACGTGATACTGCTCCAGCATCGCCATGATGTAGTCGCCGTCGCTGTCCTGACCGATTAACCCCACCGCCTGCAACGGCAGCCCAGTGTGCATTTTTGCCAGCGTCAGCAGCACATTAAGCGGCGCACCGCCCGTGGCGCGTTCGCTACGGGTGATTTCCGCCAGCCAGCCACGTTCCGGCCACTGCACAATTTGATGCACGTGATCGACCAGCATGTTGCCTGCGGCGATAACGCCTTTGCGTTCCATCAGACCCGTCCCGCGCTGCCAAAAATGCGCATCTGTTCCGAAACGGTATCGGTAATGGCCTCTTCAATGCCGAGCAGCAGTTCGGCGAATTCGTCGTACAGCGGCTGGCGATTCGCCATCCGTGTTTCTACCGCCGACAGCGCCGCCTGCGACATGCCGGTATAGAAGTTGATTTTGTGAATGCCGAGTTCAATCGCGCGCTTGAAATCGTCGTCGCTGATACCGGAGCCGCCATGCAGTACCAGCGGGATTGCCGCCTGCTGGCGAATGGCGTCCAGACGCGGGAAGTCGAGCAGCGGTTCGCCTTTGTATTTGCCGTGGGCATTGCCAATGGCGACCGCCAGCGCGTCAATCCCGGTTCTGTCGACGAAATCACGCGCCATCATTGGGTCGGTAAACAGCGACTCGTCGGCATGACCGTACAGCGCGCCGCCCTCATCGCCGCCGACTGCACCCAGTTCGGCTTCCACCGACACGCCGACGGCATGGCACATTTTCACCACTTCGCGGGTCTGGCGGATATTTTCTTCATACTCCAGCGTGGAGCCATCGAACATCACTGAACTGAACCCTAAGCGTAGTGCCCGCACTACCGACTCAAAGTGCAGGCCGTGGTCAAGGTTTAGCACCACCGGAATGTCATGCCGCGCGGCTTCGAACTTGACCGCTTCGACCAGAGAATCCAGCGAGATATATTTAAAATGTACTTCGGCGATATTGATGATAAACGGCGAACGTTCCTGCTTTGCCGCGGCAAACAGCGCGCGCAGGAAGTGTGAATCCAGAACATTAAATGCCCCTAAGGCATAGTGATGCTCACGGGCATGTGCAAGACCATCAGCGAGAGATATCAACGGCATAATGCGCTCCTTGGTTAGCGGAACAGGCGATATTCGTTACACAGCACCAGCTGCGCCGGCTCGTCTTCTTCAATGTCGTTATAGCGGGCGATCGGTTGCAAAAAGTGGTTATCGTGGTCGTCGTCATTAACAGAAGAAACCTCGCCGACCAGCACGTCGCCAAAACCTTCTTCCGCCCAGAAGCTGTGATACAGGCCCAGCGGCAGGCAGATGCTTTCACCCGGCGTCAGGCGTAACTGACTGCCCGCTGCATGGGTTTGCCGACAGCCGTCAATCACTACGCTCACGTCGGTCTCCTCCGTTTGTTCCCGGATCCCCGCATTCCACAGTTCCACAATTAAATTGCCGCCGCCGCGATTGATAATGTCTTCGCGTTTGCGCCAGTGAAAATGCATCGGCGTGACCTGCGCATCGCGAACATGCATTATTTTCTCGGCGTAGCATTTCTCGTAAGGCATGCCTTTCGGCGAGCCATTACGCAGAGTGAACAGCGTTAACCCTTGCGCGGCGAAATTGTTGCCGCCAAATGCGGTGACATCCCAACCGAGCTTAAGGTCGAACACTTCGCTCCAGGCTGCAGCATCAAGCTTGCGCCATTGGGTCGGGGGGAAGCTGGCAAAAGGGGGGAGATGCACGTCGTGCTGAGAGAAAAACTGGCGCGTGTGGCCAAGGATCTCGTTTATTGCGGAGCGTTTCATCGGCTGAATCCTCCTTAATATAATGCCGGATGGCACCGCGCTTATCCGGCCTACAAATTCATAGCGATCTTGTAGGCCGGATAGGGCATTTTTGCCGCCATCCGGCGTTGTTGTGGCGGGCTATTTTACCGTCCAACCCTTATAACTGCCGACGTTGTTTTTATCGATCATCGTCACCGGGATCAGCACGGGTTCTTTCGGGGCGGGTTTCCCCTGCAATATGTCATAGCCGATTTCGACCGCTTTGGCAGCCATCACCTGCGGATCTTGTGCCGGAGTCGCCACAAATAGTGAGTTTTCGCGCTTCAGCGCTTCTTCACCGTCCGGGGATCCATCTACGCCGACAATAAAGAATTCGCTACGCTGCGCCTGTTTTGCCGCCAGATCGGCACCGATCGCCGTCGGATCGTTAATGGCGAATACGCCGTCGATCTTCGGATTCGCCGCCAGCAGCGCGGTCATGATCTCCAGCCCGCCTTCACGACTGCCTTTGGCGTTTTGGTTATGCGACAGCACCTTGATGTCAGGGTGGCGTTTAAACTCAGTCTGGCAGCCTTCCACGCGGTTCTGGACGGCGGAAACCGGCGGCCCGTTGATGATGACGACGTTGCCTTTGCCTTTCAGGCGGTCGGTAATGTATTTACAGGCCATTTCACCTGCCTGGGTGTTATCGGAGGTAATGGTCGCGTCTGCGCCTTCCGCTGCCACGTCAACGGCAACCACCACGATCCCGGCGTCTTTCGCGCGTTTTACCGCCGGGCCGATGCCTTTGGAGTCGGCAGCGTTAAGGATAATCATGTCGACTTTGGCGGCAATAAAGTTGTCGATCTGCGACACCTGTTGACCCAGATCGTAGCCGCTGGAAACCAGCGTTACTTTAACGCTATCACCTGCCAGCTTGCGTGCTTCCAGCTCCGCGCCTTTGGTGATCTGCACGAAGAACGGGTTGGCCAGATCGCCCACCGTAACGCCGATCGATTTCAGTTCTTTTGCCTGCACAAACGGAGCTGCAGCAAGCAGGGCGCCAGCACAGAGCGCGGTTACTAATGGCTTCAAACGCATACTCGTTTCCTCACGTAGGGTATTGTTGTTATACGCCTGATGGCGCTGCGCTTATCAGGCCTACGAATGAGTAGGCCAGTAAGCTTGTCTATGCACTTTGATGGTGTCGGGTACGGTATTTGTCGATCAGCACCGCTATGATGATCACCGCCCCTTTGATCACCAGTTGCCAGAAATAGGAGACGCCCATCAGCGTCATGCCGTTATTGAGCGTGGCGATTATCAACGCCCCCACCAGCGTGCCGGTGATGGTGCCGATCCCGCCAACAAAGCTGGTGCCGCCGAGGATCACCGCCGCGATGGCGTCCAGCTCGTAACCCATGCCTAAGTTGCCGTTGGCGCTATACAGCCGCGAGGCGCTCATCACCCCGCCAAGACCTGAGAGCAAACCGCTCATGCCGTAGACGAACAGCAGCACCAGCCACACTTTGATGCCGGTTAAACGTGCGGCCTGCATATTGCCGCCGACCGCGTAGATATGAACGCCGAGCGTGGTGCGGCGCAGAATGAACCAGCACACCACCACCACCGCCAGCGCAATGACCACCAGCCACGGAACCGGGCCGAGATAGTTGTTACCGATCCACTCAAAGCTGATATTGGAGTTAATCACCGTTGTACCGTCGGCCAGCAGATAGGCCGCACCGCGCAGCGCCGTATAGGTTCCAAGCGTGACGATAAACGGCGGTAGTCCGGCAAAAGCGACCAGCGCGCCGTTAAACAATCCCAGCACCAGACCGAGCATCAGCGCCGCCGGAATCGACAGCATGGCAAGCTCAGGAATAAGAGAAACGACCATGGCTGCGACAGCGGTGGTACCGAGAATCGAGCCAACCGAGAGGTCGATCCCGCCGGTCAAAATAATGAAGGTCATGCCAGCCGCCAGCACGATGTTGATCGAGGCCTGACGGGTAATATTCAGCAGGTTACTTTCGGTAAAAAAGTTAGGCGCGATAAAGCCAAATACCGCCACAATCAGGATGAGAATCGGTAAGATGCCGACCGTTTGCATCAGATCGCTCATCAGCATTTTTTTTGCGGAGGCGGATTTTGCCACCTGCTGGGGAGTGGTTGGATTATTCATGGGGTACCGCCTGATGGTGGGAGTCGTTCACGCCGGTTGCCAGCGTCATAATATTTTCCTGGGTAATACTTTGTCCGTTCAGCTCGCCGGCAATACTGCCTTCCCGCATGACGTACACGCGATCGCTCATACCGACGACTTCCGGCAGCTCGCTGGAGATCATCAGGATCGCCACGCCTTTGCGCGCCATATCGTTCATGATCCGGTAGATCTCGCTTTTGGCACCGACGTCCACGCCGCGCGTGGGTTCATCGAGGATCAAAATACGTGGGCCGATCGCGACCCAGCGTGAAATCAGCAGTTTTTGCTGATTTCCGCCGGACAGCCCGCCCGCGCGTACCTGTGCGTGCGGCACGCGGATGTTGAGCAGCTTGATGGCGTCATCGGAAATAGCCTGCGCCTTTTTGCGATCGAGCATGCCCCAGTTGGCGTCACGCTCCAGCGTTGCCATGGTGATGTTTTCTGCCGCTGCCAGCTCTAAAAATAATCCCTGTTCTTTGCGGTTTTCCGTCAGAAAGCCAATGCCGTGGTCAATCGCTTCGCGCGGGGAGTGGATCACTACCGGTTCACCGTCTACTTCAATCATGCCGCCGATGGCTTTACGCACGCCAAAAATAAGCTGAGCCAGTTCAGAACGCCCGGCACCGACTAGCCCGGCTAGGCCGACGATCTCCCCGGAGCGTACCAGCAAGCTGCATGGCTGGACTTTATGGCCATCGGTCAGGTGATGAACATTGAGGCGTACTTTACCTAAGGGAATGTCGCGCTCTTTGTTGAACAGATCGCTTAACGGACGGCCCACCATCATGCGTACCAGCTCCGAGGCGTTGAGCTTGTCGCGGGTCAGGCTGCCAACATATTGCCCATCGCGCAGGACGCTGACGCGGTCCGAGAGTTCGTACACTTCCGCCATGCGGTGGCTGATGTAGATAATCGCCATCCCCTCATCGCGCAGGCGCATGATCAGTTCAAACAGGCGGTGAGTTTCACGTGAGGAGAGGGCGGCGGTGGGTTCATCCATTACCAGAATGCGGCTGTTACGGTGCAGGGCGCGGGCAATTTCCACCTGCTGCTGTTCGGCGATGGTCAACGTCATCACACGGTCGCTGGCCTTAAACTGGGCGCCGAGTCGGTCGATGACTTTCTGCGACTGCATGACCATCTCTTTACGCTGGACCAGCCCGCCGCGCGACAGCTCGCTGCCAAGAAAGATATTTTCCGCTACCGTCAGGTTCGGCGCGAGCTGCATCTCCTGATAAATCAGCGTGATGCCTGCGCTAAGTGCATCTTTGGGACCGCGAATGTGAAACGGCTGACCGTCAATCAGGATCTCACCGCTGGTGGCGGTATAGGCGCCTGCGAGGATCTTCATCAGGGTGCTCTTCCCCGCGCCATTCTCGCCCATCAGGGCATGAATCTCGCCCGGCCAGACCGTTAAATCGACCCCTTTCAGCGCGTAAAATTTGCCAAACGCTTTAGCAATGTTGCGCATCTCCAGAACCGGTGTCCTGCTCATGGCGGATCTCCTGTGGGGTGGCCGATATCAGCAGTCCATCACAGGAATGTAAATGCAAAATGTCAGAAGCCGTTCATATTTGTCATATTGCGATTTTTCTTCACGGAGCGTGATATGCCGCAACCGGGACGTCACTTTCTCGCCAGTGCGCGCGGACGATTGCTGTTCTTCAATCTGCTGGTGGTGGCTGTCACGCTGATGGTGAGCGGCGTGGCGGTGCTGGGTTTTCAGCATGCCAGTCAGATTCAGGAGCAGGTGCAGCAGCAAACCGTTGACGACATGACCGGCAGCATGAACCTGGCGCGGGATACGGCGAACGTGGCGACGGCGGCAGTGCGGTTGTCGCAGGTGGTCGGGGCGCTGGAATACAAAGGGGAAGCGGAGCGGCTGCAGGAGACGCAAAGGGCGCTGAAGCAGTCGCTGGAACAACTGGCTACCGCGCCGCTGGCACAGCAAGAGCCGGTGCTGGTCGAGCGTATTATCCAGCGCAGTAATGAACTACAAAGCAGCGTAGAAGGGATGTTGCAGCGCGGGCAGCGGCGACACCTGGAGCGTAACGCGTTGCTCAGTTCGCTGTATCAAAATCAAAGCTATTTACGTCATCTGCAAAAGTTGACCGGCGCGCAGGATGATGTGCTGCTGGGGCAGATGGACCGCTTAATTGTTGCCGCCATCGACACGCCCACGCCGCGTTCGGTGGTGAAACAACTGGATGCGGTGATGCCTGCGCTTCCCTTGCGCCATGCTAGTCCGCTGATTAGCGGTATCCTCAACGACTTCAACCAGGAACTGCATAAGCTGGAGCCGCTCTCTTCCGCGCTGGAGCAGAGCGATTTGGCCATCAACTGGTATATGTTTCATATCAAAGCGCTGGTGGCGATCCTCAACAGCGATATCAATCAGTATGCCTCGCAGGTGGCGCTGATCTCAGAGCAGCGGGTGGCGCAAAGCCATCAGGAACTGCAATCCGGCGCGTTGTTTATTTTAGTGTTTGCGCTGCTGGCGGTGGTGATCACCGGTTTTGCCGGGTGGTATATCTACCGTAATCTCGGTTCCAACCTGACGGCCATTTCACGGGCGATGACCCGGCTGGCGCACGGTGAATCAGACGTCAGCGTCCCGGCCCTGCAGCGTCGCGATGAGCTGGGCGAGCTGGCCCGCGCTTTTAGCGTCTTTGCCCGTAACACCGCGTCGCTGGAGCACACCACCCGACTGCTAAAAGAAAAAACCAGCCAGATGGAAATCGATCGCACCGAACGTCAGGGGCTGGAAGAAGCGCTGTTGCACAGCCAAAAGCTGAAGGCGGTGGGGCAACTGACGGGTGGATTAGCACATGATTTCAATAACCTGCTGGCAGTTATTATTGGCAGTCTGGATCTGGTGAATCCGGAGTCGCCCGATGCGCCACGGGTCAATCGGGCGCTAAAAGCCGCCGAGCGTGGGGCGTTGCTTACCCAGCGACTGCTGGCCTTTTCGCGCAAACAGTCGTTGCACCCTCATGCGGTGGAGCTGAAAACGCTGCTGGAAAATCTGGGCGAACTGATGCGCCACTCTCTTCCGGCCACGTTGACGCTGGAGATTGAAGCCCAGTCTCCCGCCTGGCCCGCGTGGATTGACGTCAGCCAACTGGAAAACGCTATTATCAATCTGGTGATGAACGCCCGTGACGCCATGGACGGGCAGGCGGGCACGATTAAAATCCGTACCTGGAATCAGCGGGTCACGCGCAGCGATGGGCGCAAGCAGGATATGGTGATGCTGGAGGTTGCCGACCAGGGAAGCGGGATGTCACAGGAGGTGAAAGCCCAGGTCTTCGAGCCGTTTTTCACCACCAAACAGACCGGTAGCGGCAGCGGACTGGGGCTGTCGATGGTTTACGGTTTTGTACGCCAGTCCGGTGGTCGGGTAGAGATTGAAAGCGCTCCCGGGCAGGGAACGACGGTCAGGCTACAACTGCCTCGCGCCGTTGTGCCGGTGCAGGCTCAGGCAGAACCGGTGGCGGTACATGCGGCGAACAGCGGTGAAAAACTGGTGTTGGTGCTTGAAGATGAAGCCGATGTACGCCAGACGTTGTGCGAGCAGTTACACCTGCTGGGCTACCTGACGTTAGAGGCCGCAAACGGGGAACAGGCGATGCATATGCTGGCGGCTTCATCCGAGATTGATATTTTTATCAGCGACTTAATGCTGCCAGGAGGGTTGAGCGGCGTGGATGTGGTGAATCATGCGCTGGCACATTATCCGCAGTTGTCCATCCTGCTGATTAGCGGTCAGGATTTACGTCCGGCGCATAACCCAGCGTTGCCCGATGTGGCGCTATTGCGTAAGCCTTTTACTCGGGGAGAGCTGGCGCAGGCGCTGCGGCATTCGCGTAATTGAGATTCCTCCGCTACCCGCGCAAATACGCTTTGATTACCGTGGGGCGAGTTTCTTGATGAGGCTGGTTTTATGCAACGCTCTGCGACATTCCTTCTTTTTAGTTTGCTAATGCTGACCACCGTATCGGCACAGGCGGATATTATCGATGACGCCATTGGTAATATTCAGCAGGCGATTAACGACGCATACAAACCGGACAACGGGCGGGATTATGATGACTCCCGTGATGAAAGCTGGCAGCGCCAGATGAGTGACGACCGGCGCAGGCAATATGACAATCGCCGCCGCCAGTTTGAAGATCGACGTCGCCAACTGGATGACCGTCAGCGCCAGCTCGATCAAGAACGGCGTCAGTTAGAAGACGAAGAACGCAGAATGGAAGAAGATTACGATCGTTAGCGGTAACGATTAAATTTATGGGTATTTTATCTTTCTGGCAGGGATTTACCTGCTCGCCCAACAGCTCACCATTTTATGTTAATGAATGCACTTGAGCACAGTGCATGTATGCACTACAATCTCTCTATGCTTATGGAAAAGGTGCTGGCAATGGAATGTCTAAATCATTAAATATCAGAAATTTTCGGGATACATGGCTTGAAGATTTTTTTGAACGGGCGACATCGCACAGAAAAATACCTGCGGATATTCACACTGCATTAGCCAGAAAGCTGGATATCATTAATGCGGCTGTTTCGCATCGGGATTTGCGCTCGCCACCCGGTAACAGATATGAAGAGTTAACCGGAAAATTACAGGAATATTCTTCAATCAGAGTAAACAAGCAGTACCGATTAATATTTAAGGTAAGGCCGAAGATGTGTACTTAGATCCACACATCTATTAGAGAAAACGTAAGGTAACGATATGAAACAGGCATCCAGAAAACCAACGACTGTGGGTGATATCCTGCAATATGAATACCTGGAACCGCTTGATCTGAAAATCAACGATCTGGCTGAAATTCTGCATGTTCACCGCAATACAGTGAGCGCACTGGTCAACAATAATCGCAAATTAACAACGGATATGGCGTTTCGTTTGGCAAAAGCGTTCGATACCTCCGTTGATTTCTGGCGTAACCTACAGGCGGCGGTTGACCTGTGGGAAGTTGAAAATGACATGCGGGCGCAAGAAGAACTGAACCGGATTGTTTCAGTTAAAGATTTTATTGCGCAGCGAGATGTCGGCGCAAAAAAAGTCGCTTAATCATCTGTTTGTAGGCCGGATAAGATGTTTTCATCGCATCCGGCAAATTTCCTTACTCCAGCACAATCTCCATTCCGTCATATCCTGCCTCAAACCCTACTGGTAGCGGATGTTCCATCATCCACAGATCAAACTGATGGCTGATATGCGTCAGGATCACCCGTGGGCAGCGGATGAAGTCGTTCAATGCGATAACGGTGTTTAAATCACAATGATTGCGCGGTGGCTCGGCGCGCGGGGCATGGCTGCAGTCAATGATAATCACCTGAGGCTGGTTATTGTGGAGAAACTTCAACGTCTTGTCGGGAAGTCTGGCGGTATCGGAGAGCCACGCCACGCGGCTATGTGCGGTCTCCAGCAGATAACCAAACGTCAGCTTTGAATGGTTGAGCGGTAGCGGCGTTACCTGCAATCCTTGCAGGTCGAACACCACGAATGGTGCCACGGTATGGCTAAAATCGAGGATGCCGGGATGCTTAAACAGATCGTCGCAACCCTGTTCATCCGGCGGACCGTACACCGGGATGGTCGCCTCGACACCCCAGCGCAACGGAAACAGCCCTTGCACATGATCCATATGATAATGAGTCAGCAGAAACTGCTGGAAGCTGCCCGCCGGCCAGTCGTCCATCAGATGCGGGATCCCCGCGTCCAGCAGCGTCACCGCATTATTGAACCTGACCACCCCGCTACAAGGGCGTCGACGGTATTGCGCCTGTAAGCGTGCTCGTTGGCAGGCCGCACAGTCGCAGCCAAATGTCGGCACCAGCTGCGCGCCGCCCGTTCCCGTCAGTGTAATGGTCAGACTCATGGCTCCCCCCTACAACGGTTTAGTGAAGCGAAAATGGCTCTGGGTATAGCCTTCGCGCTGATAAAAACGGTGAGCGTTAAGGCGTTGAGTGCTGGTGGAAAGCTCGGTCATCTCTGCACCCGCTTCGCGCGCGGTGGCTTCGGCCCAGGCCAGTAACTGACTGCCTACCGTTAATCCTCGCGCCTGCGGCATCACCACCAGTTCCTGTATTTCACCAATCCAGTTAGCGTGGTGCAGATGAAACTGCAGGTGCAGACCGATCAAGCCGACGACCTGTCCGTCGAGCTGCGCCAGTTGGTAGTGCATATTGGGATCTTGCAGATTTGCGGCGTATCCGGCACTAAAGGCCTGCAGGTCGAATTGACCCTGTTTCAACTCACAGATGAGCGCATAAACCGCATCGGTATCGTATAGCGTAGCGCGGCGTAATTCACAGACAGACATGTTTCTTCTCCTTGCGTCCCATCAGTGTGAGTAGTGTATCGACAGACTGTAGCAAACTTCCATCGTTGTTCAGGACGTGGCAGTCATACGGGGCGTAGCGGGCTGCGCGCTCAAGACGGGCGGCGATTTCCGTTTCGCTCTCCCGTCCACGAGCCTGCAAGCGCTGGCGTAAAATCGCCGGAGAAACCTGTAAGCAAATGGGGAGTAAAGATGTGCCGTAACGGGCCTGCGCCTGGGGCAGATGCGCCCGTGAGCCGTTGACCACCACATCAAAACCGGCGTGTAGCCAGAGGTCAATCTCCACGCCAACGCCGTAGTAGAAGCCATTGGCGTGCCAGCTCAGCGCCAGCAGGTTCTGCCCGGCGCGGGTAAAAAATTCTTGTTCGCTCAGCGCAATATGATTTTCATTCCCGGCGTTGGCGGCGCGGGTGATGTAACGGTGCGCCACCAGCAGTTGCGCCGGTTCCTGCTGGCGGAGTTCGGCCAGCAGACTGTCCTTACCGGAGCCGGATGGCCCCATCAGCCAGATCAGTTTACCCATAGTCAGAATACCCTTTTGCCCTGACGCCAGACGTGGTCGATATGGATGTTGCCGCCTTTGCGGTGTGCCAGCACCAGATCCGCGCGTTTGCCTTCGGCAACAACGCCACGATCGTCGAGATTTAATGCCCGCGCCGGATTGCGGGTCACCAGACGAATGGCCTGTGGCAGCGTAAAGCGGTTGGCGTCGTCGTCCGCTACGCGAAACGCCGCATCGAGCAGGCTGGCGGGGTAGTAGTCGGAAGAAAGAATATCCAAAAGCCCCAGCTCAGCCAGCTTATGCGCGGCCACGTTGCCGGAGTGAGAACCGCCACGCACGATGTTGGGCGCCCCCATCAGTACGTTCATACCATGCTGGCGCGAGGCTTCAGCCGCTTCGAAGGTAGTGGGGAATTCGGCGATCACGCTGCCAAGCTGGTGCGATTCCAGCACATGATCATGGGTGGCATCATCATGGCTCGCCAGCGCAATCTGGCGCTCACGACACATCTGGGCAATCGCCGTGCGATTGGGCTGTGACCAACGCGCCGCCAGCGCTAACTGTTCTTCTTCATAGCGGGCCATCTGCTCGTCGGTGAGCGAATACTTGCCTTGATAATACTCGCGGTACTTCTCGCGATTGGCGAACTGACGCTGGCCTGGCGAGTGATCCATCAGTGACACCAGCGTTACCGGCTCGCGGCCGACCAGCTTTTCAAACAGCGGCAGGGTAGTGTGATGCGGCAGCTCACAGCGCAGGTGCAGGCGATGCTCGGCGCGATTGACCCCGCGCTTTTGCGTCTCTTCGACCGCATTGATCATCTTCTCCAGATTTTCCAGACGGTCGCCGCCGTCGCGCACATCGCCAATTGCCACCGCGTCCAGCACGGTGGTAATGCCGCTGGCGACCATTAGCGCGTCGTGGCTGCTCATCGCCGAGTGGGCAGGCCAGTCTACCTTCGGGCGCGGGGTGAAAAATTTGTCGAGATTATCGGTATGCAGCTCGATAAGCCCTGGTAACAGCCAGCCGCCTTCGCCGTCCAGCGCCTCAGGTAGGCTGCTCGGAATTTCTGCAAAGGTGCGAATGACCCCGCCCTCGATTTCCAGCGATCCTTGCACCACTTCATCTTCCAGTACCAGCTTTACATTATTGATAATCATGCTGTTGTTCCCATCAGATGCAGACGATCCGCTACGCGGTCGCGCACGGTTTGATCGTGAAAAATGCCGACAATTGCTGCGCCGCGGGCTTTCGCTTCTTCAATCAATGCAACGACGGCGGCGCTGTTTTTGGCGTCCAGCGAGGCGGTAGGCTCATCGAGCAGCAGAATTGGGTAATCGACGATAAACCCACGGGCGATGTTGACGCGCTGCTGTTCGCCGCCGGAAAAGGTCGACGGCGCCAGGTGCCACAACCGCTCCGGCACGTTCAGGCGGGTAAGCAGGTTAGCTGCTTTGGCTGCACACTCCTCACGGGAGACCCCCAGATCCAGCAGCGGTTGCATCACCACGTCCAGCGCGGAAATCCTCGGGATCACGCGCAGGAACTGGCTCACCCAGCCGATGGTTGAACGGCGAACCTCCAGTACTTTGCGCGCCGGGGCCTGCACCAGATCGACCCATTCATCGCTGTGGCGGATGTGGATGTGTCCTTCATCCGGCAGGTAGTTGGCGTACAGCGAACGCAGCAATGTGGATTTGCCGCTGCCCGAGTGACCGTGCAGCACCACGCATTCGCCGCTTTTAACGTCCAGAGTGGCGTTTTGCAGCACCGGCAGACGCACGCCGTTTTGCTGATGCAGGACAAAGGTTTTACTGACATTTTCAACGCGGATCGCGTTCATTTTTAGCCTCTTTAGACATTTTTGCGTTCGATTGCCTGATGGCGCTTCGCTTATCAGGCCTACAACCAATGCCGCTCCGTAGGCCGGATAAGGCGTAGCCGACATCCGGCACAAGCGATACCACTCCGTAGGCCGGATAAGGCGTAGCCGCCATCCGGCACAAGCGATGCCGCTCCGTAGGCCGGATAAGGCGTAGCCGACATCCGGCACAAGCGATACCACTCCGTAGGCCGGATAAGGCGTAGCCGCCATCCGGCACAAGCGATGCCGCTCCGTAGGCCGGATAAGGCGTAGCCGCCATCCGGCACAAGCGATACCGCTCCGTAGGCCAGATAAGGCGTAGCCGACATCCGGCACAACAAAAAATCAGTTCTGCAACACCGACGACACCAGCAGCTGGGTATACGGATGATGCGGATCGTCGAGCACGCGGTCAGTTAACCCACTTTCCACCACCTGACCCTGCTTCATCACCAGCAAACGGTCGGCCAGCAGGCGCGCGACGCCCAAATCGTGGGTGACAATCACTACCGCCAGATCCAGTTCCACCACCAGGCCGCGCAGCAGGTCCAGCAGTTTGGCCTGTACGGAAACGTCCAGCCCGCCGGTAGGTTCGTCCATAAACACCAGTTTGGGATGGGTGACGAGGTTGCGGGCAATCTGCAGGCGTTGCTGCATGCCGCCAGAAAAGGTGGTGGGCAGATCGTCGATACGCGAGGCAGGGATCTCTACCTCCTCCAGCCAGCGCTGCGCGGTGGCGCGGATGTCGCCGTAGTGACGCGCGCCGGTGGCCATCAGGCGTTCGCCGATATTGCCACCTGCGGAGACCTGACGGCGCAGGCCATCCAGCGGATGCTGGTGCACCACGCCCCATTCGGTGCGCAGCAGACGGCGACGGTCGGCCTCGTTCATGCCGTACAGCGAACGGTTCTGATACAAAATCTCCCCGCTCTGCGGCGTCAGCCGTGATGAGATCGATTTCAGTAACGTGGTTTTGCCGGAACCGGACTCGCCGACGATACCCAGCACTTCGCCTGGCCACAGGTCAAAAGAGACATCGCTGAAGCCCTTGCCCGGCGCGTAGAGATGGGTCAGGTTGTTGACTGAAAGCAGCGGTTGCGTCATTTGCTGAGGGCCTCGCTCTGTTGGCGGCAGTAGTCGGTGTCGGAGCAGACAAACATGCGTTTGCCGGTGTCATCGAGCACCACTTCATCGAGATAGCTGTGGGTTGAGCCGCAGATGGCGCAAGGCTCATCCCAGCTCTGCACGGTAAACGGGTGATCGTCGAAATCGAGGCTTTCCACGCGGGTGTAAGGTGGAACGGCATAGATACGCTTTTCGCGGCCAGCGCCAAACAGTTGCAGGGCTGGCATCATGTCCATCTTTGGATTGTCGAATTTCGGGATGGGCGACGGGTCCATGACGTAGCGGTCATTGACCTTCACCGGATAGGCGTAAGTGGTGGCGATATGGCCGAAGCGGGCGATATCTTCATACAGTTTCACCTGCATGATGCCGTACTCTTCCAGCGCGTGCATGGTGCGAGTTTCCGTTTCACGCGGTTCGATAAAGCGCAGCGGCTCAGGGATCGGTACCTGGAAGATGATTATCTGATCTTCCACCAGCGGCGTTTCCGGGATGCGGTGGCGGGTCTGGATCAGCGTCGCATCTTCCGTACGCTCAGTGGTATTCACCCCGGTCACACGCTTGAAGAAATTACGAATCGACACGGCGTTGGTGGTGTCATCCGCGCCCTGGTCAATCACCTTCAATACGTCCGGCTCGCCAATCACGCTGGCGGTGAGCTGGATGCCGCCGGTTCCCCAGCCGTAGGGCATCGGCATTTCACGTCCGCCAAACGGGACCTGGTAACCCGGGATTGCCACCGCTTTCAGAATGGCGCGGCGGATCATGCGTTTGGTCTGCTCATCAAGATAGGCAAAGTTGTAGCCGGAGAGGTTAGTGGTCACGGGTGGCCTCCTGTTGCAGGCGTTTGAGCAGTTCCAGTTCGGCCTGGAAATCGACGTAATGGGGAAGTTTGAGGTGCGAAACAAAACCCGCCGCCTCGACGTTATCCGCATGCGCCAGCACGAACTCTTCGTCCTGCGCCGGTCCTGTGACCGTTTCATCGTATTCGGCTGCCTGTAGGGCGCGGTCCACCAGCGCCATCGCCATCGCTTTACGTTCGCTCATACCGAACACCAGCCCGTAGCCGCGGGTAAAATGGGGGGATTCGTTTTCTGGTGTGACAAACCCGTTCACCATTTCACATTCGGTCATCAGCAGTTCGCCGACGTTAACCGCAAATCCCAGCTCTTCCGGCACCGTTTCCAGTGCCACATAGCCGCTGCGGATTTCGGCGGCAAACGGGTGATTGCGCCCGTAGCCGCGCTGGGTGGAGTAGGCCAGCGCCAGCAGATAGCCTTCGTCGCCGCGCATCAGCTGTTGCAGGCGTGAAGCACGTGAACAGGGATAAACCGGCGGTGTGCGGGTGATGTCGTCGGGTGTCGCGCCATCATCCTCTTCACGCTTTGCCAGTCCCTGGTTGGCCAGCAGGGAAAAGACGTGCGGGGAGGCATCCTGCGCGCCGTCTGCGCTGCGCAGAGGCGGCGTTTCGCCATTGGCCAGCAGGGTAAAATCCAGCAGGCGATGGGTGTAGTCATAGGTTGGACCCAACAGTTGCCCGCCGGGAATATCCTTGTAGACCGCCGAGATTCGGCGCTCAAGGCGCATTTCTGCGCTGTTAACCGGTTCACTGACCGCCACTTTTGCCAGCGTAGTGCGGTAGGCGCGGAGCAAAAAGATGGCTTCGACGTTATCGCCGCTGGCCTGCTTCAGCGCCAGTGCCGCCAGTTCGCGGTCGGCAATACCGCCTTCGGTCATCACCCGGTCAACGGCCAGGTTCATCTGCTGTTCGATTTGCGCCACGCTCAGTTCAGCAATGGTTTCATCGCCCCGGCGTCGGTTTTCCTGCAGGGCGTGGGCGTTGGCTATCGCCTTTTCGCCCCCTTTGACGGCGACGTACATCAGCACACCTCCACATGGGTGGTTCGCGGAATAGCCAGCAGGCGTTCGCCGCAGGTGAGGATCAGATCGACCCCCAGTGGGAACGGGTGCGGGCGTTCGGTGAGTTCGTGAATCAGACATTCCGGCAGCTGTGGCGCGATCATGCGCTCTTCGGCGATGCCCGCGCCGGTCAGACGCAGCATGCGTCCGCCGCTTAAGCCAGAGACCTGCACAATCAGCGTGGCGCTGGTCTCTGGCGCGACGGCTGAACCGGCGGAGAGGGCGTTAAGCTGTTCGCTGCTGATGCGCTCGTCGGCGACGGCAAAGGCCGCCAGCTGCGGCTGATCCACCAGCGGCGCGTTGGTATGAAAACGCAGGTTCTGGCGGGCAATATCGTTATCCATCGACGGCGCCAGCCAGACCGGCGTGTCGCCATCGACCAGGGTCAGCAGCACGCTGGTGGTTGCCAGACCCAGCGGCTGCCAGCCGTGTTTCAGTTGATGCAGGGCGACGATTACGCCCGGTTCGCTCATGGCTTTCAGCAGGCGACGAAAGCTCTGCTGAGCATCCTGAACGGGTAAATTAAAAGCGGTCAGAAGTGCTGTAGATCGTGTCATGCGTTATCTCCGCGTACCAGCGTGAAGAAGTCGACCCGGCTGGCGTTGACTTCGGCACGGCGTGCGTTAATCAGCGCATCGCGTTCCGCTTCCAGCGGGGCAATTAAGGTTTCCATTAGGTTCTGGAAATGCGTTTGTTCCTGCAGCAGTGCGTCAATCACCGCGCACTGCTCGGCATGTTGTTTATTGCGTCCCAGCAGGTAGCTGTAACCCAGCGTGCCGCTCTTCAGGCGTACCACTGCGCGAGTTAGCGTGGTGTCACCGGCAAAGAAGCGGTTGCCGGTACCGCCCATACGGGCCTGGATCTGCATCAGTCCGCTTTCCGGGGCGCGGATAAGTTCATAGTCCGGCGCCAGTTTGAGCGCGGTGATGCGGGCGTTCAGGGCATCGGCATTGCTGTAAGCCAGCGCGCGCATCCAGCGCTGGCGAGTGGCGGTATCGAAATGCATTCAGTGCTCCATAGTGAATTCGATCATGTCGGCGCGGGTCAGGCTGACGGAGTATTCCGCCGCGTGTTCTTCGCCTTCACGGTGGTTCAGGGTGCGCACGCACAGCAGCGGCGCCATATTGGGGATTTCCAGCACCTTGCTCTCTTTGGCCTGCGCACGGCGGGCGCTGATGCGCGTTTGCGTGCGTAGCAGCGTCAGACCGGACTGTTCGCGCAGGTAGTCATGCAGCGAACCGCTGTTGAAGCCTTGCAGCAGCGGCCACAGCGAGAGGTCGGAAAAATAGTGGTCGATCTGGCACAGTGCGATGCCGTTAACCCGGCGCAGGGTGCGCAGGTGAATCACGTTATCGCCCTCGTTTATGCTGAGCGCATCGGCAATGTGGCTGGAGGCCGGACGCAGCACCGCCAGCAGTTTTTCGCTGGTGGGATGGCTGCCCTGGTCCAGCAGATTCTGACTAAAGCGCGCCTGGGCATTAAGCGGGTAATCGAACGGGCGCATCAGCACCAGCACGCCGACGCCCTGACGACGCTGAACCCAACCGCGTTCAACCAACTGGTCAATGGCGCGGCGCAGGGTGTGGCGGTTTACCTCGTAGCGCGCGGCAAGCTGATGCTCGGCGGGCAGATAGTCACCGCAGCGATAATGTTGACGTAGCTCCTGCTCAAGTCTCGCGGCAATTTCCTGATAACGCGTTGGATAACTGGTCGGATGTGTAGACAAGTGCATAGCAATCAATGCCTCGCTAATCAGATAAAGTGCTTACGCAAACGCTGGGAAAGGAAATCCAACAGGCTGACGGTGACGATGATTAACACCATCAAGGCGCAGGTTTGCTGGAACTGAAAGCCGCGAATCGCTTCCCATAAGGTCACGCCAATACCGCCTGCACCCACCATTCCGACCACCGTGGCCGAGCGAACGTTGGATTCAAAGCGATACAGCGAGTAGGAGATAAGCAGCGGCATGACCTGTGGCAGAACGCCGTACAGAATCTCTTCAATTTTGTTGGCACCGGTGGCGCGAATGCCTTCTACCGGACCTGGCTCAATAGCTTCTACCGCTTCGGAAAGCAGTTTGGAGAGCACCCCGGTAGTGTGGATAAACAGCGCCATCACCCCGGCGAATGGGCCTAACCCGACGGCGACCACGAACAGCATGGCGAAGACCATTTCATTGATGGCGCGGCAGGCGTCCATCAGGCGACGCATCGGCTGGTAAATCCACCACGGCACGAGGTTATCGGCGCACATCAGGCCGAAGGGAATCGACAGCACAACGGCGAGGGCAGTCCCCCAGACGGCAATTTGCAGGGTGACGGCCATTTCACCGAGATAGTCCTGCCACTGGCTGAAGTCCGGCGGGAAGAAGTCGGCGGCGAAGGTCGCCATATTGCCGGAATCCTGGATCAGCGTGAGCGGGGCCATTTCGGCACCTTTCCACGAGACCACCAGCACGGCGAGAAGAATGGCCCAGCTCAGCAGCGAGAACCAGCTACGTTTGGGCGGGGCGACGGTGATGGTTTGCATGTTTAGCTCCTGGGTGTCGATGTTTCGGGTCTGTTGTAGGCCGGATAAGGTGCTGGCACCGCCATCCGGCATGGAATCCCTTGCATTGCCTGATGGCGCTGCGCTTATCAGGCCTACAATTTGGTCACCAGGTTTACTGCACCGCTTTGGTGACGCTGGTCATAGCGCCCAGTGCGGCGGTCAGACGGTCAAGGTCATCGAGCTGCGCTTTCAATGCCGAGGTTTTGCTGGTTTTCTCTTCCTCGTTCAGCCCTTTGTTGTCCTTCACACCCTGCATCTCTTTAAACAGTGCCAACTGGCGAATCGGCACCAGTTGCAGATCGCTGGAGGCGCGGAACGGTGCCCATCCCAGGCGTTCCAGTACGGTTTTCTGTTCCGGCGTTTTGCCGTAATTCATAAAGAAGTCGTACACCTTGTCCTTGGTGGTTTCGGAGAGGTTTTTACGCCAGACGATCGGATCGCCCGGGATCAGCGGTGACTTCCAGATCACCTTCAGCTCTTTCAGTTTTTCCGGTGCGGAAGTTTTCAGCTTGTCGAGGTTTTCGGTGTTGTTGGTGGCGACATCGACCTGCTTGTTGGCGACGGCCAGCGCGTTGGTTTCGTGTCCGGCGTTAACGGTGCGTTTGAAGTCGCTGGCGGAGATGTTGTTTTTGGCGAAGACGTAGTAGCCGGGGACGAGGAAGCCTGACGTTGAGTTGGGATCGCCGTTGCCGAAGGTCAGATCCTTACGTTTGGCGATCAGATCGTTCAGGTTATTGATTGGACTGTCTTTGTTAACGATCAACACGCTCCAGTAACCTGGGGATCCGTCGGCGGCGACGGTCTGGGCAAACACTTGCCCGTTAGCGCGATCCACCGCTTCCATTGCCGAGAGGTTGCCGTACCAGGCGATATCAACTTTGTTAAAGCGCATTCCCTGGATGATCCCGGCGTAGTCCGGGGCGAAGAAGGCGTTCACTTTCACGCCCAGTGATTTTTCCATGTCCTTCAGGAACGGTTCCCACTGCGGTTTCAGATTTTGCTGTGATTCGGTCGAAATAATGCCAAAGTTCAGCGCTTTTTCTTGCTCTTCGGCATGGGCCGGGGTGAGCAGTGTGCTGAGACTAAACATGCTGGTGAAGGCCAGCGCGGCAACGGTCTTATAGCTCATTTCCATTCCTCATTGTGGGGATGTCAGGCAGCCTGCGCGTTCTGTTCGACGCGGTTCATGCTGCGGTAGAGATGGTCAAAACGATCGTTATCAAAATGCTGGCTGCTGCCATCAAAGAAGACGTTGCCCTGGCGCAGCGCGACGATGCGTTCGCAGTAGCGCAGGGCGTAATCCACCTGATGCAGCGTGACGACCACGGTGATACCGTCGGTCTGGTTTATGTCGCGTAGGGTGTCCATCACGATGCGTGCGGATTCCGGGTCCAGCGAAGCAATCGGCTCATCGGCGAGGATCACTTTGGCCTGCTGCATCAGCGCGCGGGCGATTGCGACACGCTGCTGCTGACCGCCCGAAAGCGTGGAAACGCGCTGGTATGCAAAGTGCGCCATGCCCACGCGGGTCAGCGCCTGTAATGCACGCTGTTTTTGTTCCTGGCTAAACCAGCTAAAACAGGTACGCCAGAACGGCGTGCTGCCGAGCGCGCCAATCAGGACGTTCTCCAGCACTGTCAGGCGGTTCACCAGATTGAACTGCTGGAAGATGTAGCCGGTGTGGGCGCGGCTTTTGCGGATATCGCGCGCCAGGCGGCCTTCATGTTGAACGGTGCGGCCCAGCAGCTCGACGCGGCTGCCGGGGGATTTATCACCGGTGATCAAACCGCTTAAATGACGTAAAAGGGTGGATTTGCCGGAGCCAGACGGCCCAAGCAGAGCCACCATCTCACCGGAACAGATGTTCAGATCAACCGCATTGAGCGCCTGATGTTGATTGAAGGACTTGGAGAGTTTCTCGACGCGAATAATCGTTTGCATGATGCGGCCTCCCTAAAAAAGTGGCCCCATCGTGGCGGATCAATGTGACGTTTTCGTTAAGGGATGGTTACTCGACGATGAAGAGTTGAGCGCTATTTGATGACAGTACGGGAGGGCTGGCCTCCCGTTGGATTACTCTGTAGGGGGTTGCTGTTGTTTGACAACGTTGATCATCCACGGCACGCCATACTGGTCGCTCACTTTACCGAAACCGTGGGCCCAGAAGGTTTCCTGCCAGTCCATTTCGATTTTTCCGTTTGCTGCCAGATTATCAAACCAGCGTTTGCCTTCATCGACGTTTTGCGTGTCGAGCACCAGCGTGAAGCCAGAGTAGTGAGCATTTCCGTCCGGGGCGCTATCGCTCATCATGATGTCACTGCCCGCAACGCGCAGGTTGGCGTGGGCGATGGCAGTGTCGGGGAATTTCAAGCCTGAAGGGCAACCATCTTCGCTATCCTGCGCCGATTTGGGCATTTCACCGAAGTTGATTTTGTAGAGTAGCTCAGCGCCTAACGTTTTTTGATAGTAGGCGATAGCGTCAGCGCAGTTGCCTGCAAAGGAGATATAGGGACTTAACGGCATAATCTTTACCTCAGGTAAAAGAAGCCAATTAAGTGTAGTTAGCGTCTGCAAAAATAAACCAGGCGGGAAGTATGAGCTTCCCGCCTGGCAGATGAGCTGGTGTTGACCTGATTAGCGTCGCGCTATCAGGCAATTTGCATCAGTTCTTTTTCACAAACTCAGATTTCAGCTTCATTGGGCCAAAGCCATCGATTTTGCAATCGATGTTGTGGTCACCTTCAACCAAACGAATGTTTTTCACTTTGGTACCAATCTTCAGCATGGAAGAGCTACCTTTTACCTTCAGGTCTTTCACGACGGTAACGCTGTCGCCGTCAGCCAGCAGGTTGCCGTTGGCATCTTTAACGATCAGTTCGTCGCTGTCCTGCGCCGGTTCAGCATCGTTCCATTCGTGAGCGCATTCCGGGCAGATGAACATGCCGTTATCTTCGTAAGTGTATTCGGAGTTGCATTGCGGGCAGTGTGGTAATGACATGTGGATTTCCTCAAAAGTCAGCAGGGGCAAATGCGCCCAAAAAATGGCAGATTGCCGAAAAAGGCCGCAATTATACATAAAATCCCTGCATTTGTCGGGACTACTGCGCGATTACGCAAAATGATCTGCTGTAAAGACCCTCTGCTTTCACCTCAATGAAAGTATGGCGGAATATTTTTTAAGGGAAATTGCTACGCTTAGATATTTAAGATAAGGTGAGGCGAAATATCTGATATTCATAGGTAACATTGCTTAGAAATGCCTAAGTCATTGTGATTGAATATCATTGAACCCCTTAAATTTAGTAGGGGGATTCCGCTGGCATT
Source organism: Citrobacter sp. Cpo091 (assembly GCF_030332645.1). NCBI lineage: Bacteria > Pseudomonadati > Pseudomonadota > Gammaproteobacteria > Enterobacterales > Enterobacteriaceae > Citrobacter > Citrobacter sp. Cpo091. The sequence goes on along the minus strand of NZ_JAOWHL010000031.1, from coordinate 27,107 downwards.
TTTTAAAACTGAACTACGCTGTCTATCTTTCTTACTTATTTTCATAAGTGAGAGGCATCAGGCCAGCGGTTATACACCAAATTTATTTTAATAATATCAATTGGTTGTTTTGATTTTAATTATTTCTATACGTAATTATAAAAGCCAAAAAATCTATAAATAAAACGATTGGGCTAAATAAAAGCAATGCCATTTGCGTTAAGGAAAAATTTTCCATGCACACACAGACAATATATGAATTAAGTCAGGAAGCGGAACGCTTGCTGATGCTCTCGCTTGAACATCTCAGGCAATTGCAAAAATTGCCTATGACGTCGTTGGATGATGTCGCGCTAAAACAAGGAGAGCATAGCAGTCAGGTTGTTCAGCCCCTGCATTTCAGCGCGCGTGGCATGGATGTCCAGCAAGCAACGCTCAATAATGAGCTGCGCAAGATTACGCGTCTGGAAATGGTGCTGGCGATTGTTGGCACGATGAAAGCGGGAAAATCGACGACGATTAACGCGATTGTGGGGACAGAGGTGTTACCTAATCGTAATCGCCCCATGACGGCGTTACCAACGCTAATACGCCATACGCCGGGGCAGAAAGAGCCGGTGCTGCATTTTTCACATGTCGCGCCGATCGATGCCTTAATGAAGGTTTTGCAGCAGCGCGTGCGCGAGTGCGATCGCCTGCGTCTTACGCAGACCCTGGAAATTGACAAGGATATGAATGTCCTGCTGCAACATATTGAAAATGGTGTGGCATTTGAACGGTATTATCTTGGCGCACAGCCTATTTTCCATTGCCTTAAAAGCCTGAACGACCTGGTGCGCCTGTCAAAAGCATTGGACGTTGATTTTCCTTTTGCCGCCTATGCCGCGATTGAGCATATTCCGGTTATTGAAGTTGAGTTTGTCCATTTGGCCGGACAGGCAAGCTACCCAGGGCAATTAACGCTGCTGGATACGCCGGGGCCGAACGAGGCAGGACAACCGCACTTACAAAAAATGCTCAATGAACAGCTGGTGCGGGCCTCTGCGGTGCTGGCGGTGTTGGATTACACCCAACTGAAATCGATTTCCGATGAGGAAGTGCGTCAGGCGATTATGGCGGTCGGCAAGTCAGTGCCGTTATATGCGCTGGTCAATAAATTCGATCAGAAAGACCGCAACAGTGACGATGAAGAACAGGTGCGGGCGTTGATTTCCGGCACGTTGATGCAAGGCGGAATTGCCCCTGAAAGAATTTATCCGGTCTCCTCAATGTGGGGCTATCTGGCGAACAGGGCGCGTCATGAGCTGACGACGCGCGGGCGACTGCCGGATCATCAGGAGCAACGTTGGGTGCAGGATTTTGCCGAAGCGGCGCTTGGCAGACGCTGGCGCACCACCGATCTTGACGATACAGAACACATCCGCCATGCCGCCGACCTGTTGTGGGAAGACTCGCTGTTTGAACAGCCCATCCAGAAAGTGATCCACGCCGCTTATGCTAATGCTTCGCTGTATGCGCTTCGCTCAGCGTCACATAAGTTATTGAACTATGCACAAAGCGTGCACGAATATCTGGAATTTCGCGCCCACGGGTTAACGGTCGCCTATGACAAACTGCGGCTGAACATCACGCATATTGAAGAGGATATGCAGCAGTTAGAAGTGAGCCAGGGGCGGGTGAGCGATGAAGTCAGCCATGAAGTAGAACTGGCGCTGGAGGCTGCCGCTGCCTATCTCAGTGAGCAACAGACTGAGATTCTTTGCGGTATCAACACGTTCTTTGTCAAAGAAAACGTCCTGATGATGTCACAACACGGTCTGGGGAATGCTGTGAATACGGCAGAAATGGCCGGAGAGATGTTGGTGCTGCATGATGAAGGGCAGGCAAAAATTGTGTTAGATAAAATTCGCTCGTCCTGTGAGGGGGTATTGCTGGCGGCGCAGGAAAGCATCAGCCGGGACTTAGCCCTGCGTTTTGAACAGCTTGAGTCGACGCTCTCCCGGGCGCTAAATGACGCGATGCGGCCAATTGAGCAAAGGGTGAAAGAGGAGCTAAACCACGCCGGTTTTCGTGCGCGGATCCGTTTTCCAGCGTTCCATACGGCGATGTTTAATTTCAATACCCGCCAATTGTTTAACGAGGCCATTGAGCAGGATATTCCGGCAGAAAATGTGCCGTCTACTGGCGGTGTGGTGCGTGACACTTTCTCTCGTTGGCTAAATCAACCCAACTGGGGATGGAATGATTACGTCGAAACAAAAACGCGTTATCTCATTGATATGGGCGCATTGCATAAAAACCTTGTGCAGTACGTCTCCCAGTTTTGCCAACAAATTCGTAAAGCTTTAGCTGCTCAGGTCGATATCTCCGTTACGGCTGGCATGGCCACATTTTTTGCTGATTTCTCTCTGTGCCTGGCGCAATTGCAGGCGAGTCTGAGTGAGAGTCTGACGCTACGCCAACAAAATGAATCCGCGGTGAATGCAATGAATGAGCAATTGCAGCAGCGCATTACGATTGCGGCATGGCTTTATGAAGATTCCCGATTGCTGCGTGACGATATCAATACCCTTTTTGCAACCGAGCACACATGACTAACGTTTTACTGGAAGGCCCCGGGAGGACGCTGGAGTGTGTCTACCCGAAGTTTATGGTCGATCTGGTTCAGGGAGATGAAACCAAACGTTCCGGCGGTTTTCTGCAACAGCAGCAGCGGCTGCGTGCACGTCTGACGCAGGAAGTGTTATCCCAGACGCAACTGCGTGCGTGGGTGATGGCGGGAGTGTCCAGCGAGCATCTGGTGATGCGCCTTAAGCTGGTGGAGAAGCTGGCAGGCATGATTGACCCGGGTCATCTGGCTCTGGTACGGATCTCCGAAGGGCTGATGTTTTTGCAACAAACAGAACACCCGCGTGGGCTTTCAACCCCCGGTCTTTTACAGCAAATAAATTCACTGACTGACTGGTTTACCCAACGCGAGGCGTATAAAGAGAAGGCGCTGACCCAGCGCGGCCTCACGGTTCAGGCGGGCGAGCATAGCGAACAAATTTTTACCCGCTGGCGGGCTGGCGCGTATGACGGCTGGTCGTTACCAGGACGCTGTTTTGTCGCGCTGGAGGAGCTACGTTGGGGGGCTTTTGGTGATGCCTGCCGGTTAGCGAATGCCGATGTGGTGTTAATGCTAAAAGACAACCTGCGAACCATGGCGGCTCAGGCGTTGGCGGATAGCGTGAATGCAGCGCCTGCTACGCGTCATTACTATCATCATTGGCTCAGCACGCCAGCTGTCGGCGGATCGGGCGAGTATAACGATATGCTGAGCTGGCTGGGGAGCTGGTGCGATGCGCAACGCCATCCTGTGAGCTGGTCGGTGACGCAGCGTTGGCAAAATGTGGCGCTGGGAATGCCGCGATTGTGTTCGGCAAAGCGGCTGGTCGATGCGATGGTTGAGGAGATTTTTGCACCGACCCTGCTCGTCAATTGAGCAGGGCTGGTGAGTAGGATAATGGCAGGTTTAGTGGTGTAGAGAGTCTGCCGGGGTGGCCACCGCTTCGTTGGCGACTAGGTTTTTATTAAAACGTTTGGCGTACAGCGCGGTGATAATCGGCACCAGAATGGCGGTGACAATTACGCTGGCGGCAACCAGCGCCGTAGCGGATGCGGCAACCGGTTCGAACGCCGGGTTAATCTGAGCGATAATCACCGGGTTTGCTACCGCAGCGCCTGCTGCTGAAGAGGCTGCGACGCCTGCCGTACCGTTCCCGCCACCAATAACACGGTCAGCAATAATCAGCGGGATACCGGTGATGACGATAACCGCGACACCCAGCAGGATACCCAGCAGACCGGTATCAACGATCACGCTCAGGTTAATAGTGTTACCCAACGCGAAGCCGAAGAACGGGATCAGCACCGGTGTGGCTTTGCTGAAGAAAGAACGCAGGTCGTGATCCAGGTTGCCCAACGTAAAGCCAATCAGGAACGGTAATACCGCGCCGATGAAATGGTGTGGCTCGAAGGAGGCCAGACCCGCAGAGCCGAGGATCACCATGGTCATTAACGGACCGGATTCCAGAGACATCAACACAAATGCGCCGGACTCTTCTTTGGTGCCGTACTGGTTCATCAGGCTGGCGTACAAACCACCGTTGGTCATGTCCATTGCGGAGACAATTGCCAAAACTGAGAGGCCTGCAAAGAACCCGGTTTGAATACCGGTATCAGGAATAAATGAAGCAGCAATCATTGCCACTACCCACGCCACGGCTATTTTGGTTATTACCAGCGTACCGGACTTGCGTAATACCGTACCGGTTGCCCGCAAATCAATAGATGCGCCGATACAAAAAAACCACACTGCCAGAATCGGTACCGTTCCGCTGATCATTCCTTTGGTAAACGAACCGAAATACGCACCGGTATCCGGAGCTAACGTATTTAACACTGCGCCTAATAACAGAGGAATCAACATCATTCCGCCGGGGATGCGTTCAATCGTGGCTTTAATTTTCATAAACGTCCTCATGTCTTGTCGCTGCTGAAACTCGCGCAAGAGGGTAAAAATTAATAAATTCAAATGGTTACTGGTGTTTCTTAACAAAGAAAATCGCTATCTCTTTGTTTTATAAAATCTAACGCGGCATACGTTGAGCGTGTTGCTGCTCCCAGGGATATTGCGTCTGGAATTAGTTTGCATTCATGGGAACATTGATTCAATCAAAATAAAACGATGTTTTAGTTATCTTCATCACATATTCCGAGCAAAAATTCCAGGTTGCTCTGATTATTAAAAAAGCTGTGATCTTTTTGTGAAGGGATTAGGTGGTTTTTTTGCTAGCAGAATAATAGTGACTGCTGTGATTGTTGGCGCAATAAAGCGATTTATTCTTGTATTTAATTGTCAGTAAATCGCAAGCATGACATGTAAAAAAGCTGACTAAGAATGACCTAATTTACGCATGTTGACGAAATGAAAAACTATATGTGAAGTTGATCACAAATTTAAACGCTGTTAGGGTAAAGAGGTCATTAACCGCCCAATCAGGCGTCAACAGGTTCGGTTGTACTGTGCGTTTCTCGTCAGTGTAAGTAAACCTGCTACGCTTGTTACAGGGAATGCGCCTGTGCATTCCCCGCTCGATGATGACCCTGACGCATGGGCGTTAGGGGACTCGAACTGGAGCGTGACAGGGCTAAGTCTATGAGGACGAGTATGCTAAAAAGGAAAAAAATAAAACCGATAACGCTGCGCGACGTTACCATCATTGATGACGGTAAATTGCGAAAAGCTATTACCGCAGCGTCGTTAGGTAATGCGATGGAGTGGTTCGATTTTGGTGTTTATGGATTTGTTGCTTACGCATTAGGTAAAGTGTTCTTCCCGGGGGCTGACCCCAGCGTGCAGATGGTTGCTGCACTCGCCACCTTCTCTGTTCCCTTTCTGATTCGACCGCTTGGCGGATTGTTCTTCGGTATGCTCGGCGATAAATACGGTCGTCAGAAGATACTCGCTATCACCATCGTGATTATGTCGATCAGTACCTTCTGTATCGGTCTTATTCCCTCGTATGCCTCAATTGGTATCTGGGCACCGATTCTGCTGTTGCTATGTAAGATGGCGCAGGGGTTCTCGGTCGGCGGAGAGTATACCGGGGCATCGATTTTTGTCGCAGAGTACTCGCCAGACCGTAAGCGCGGATTTATGGGCAGTTGGCTGGACTTCGGCTCGATTGCCGGGTTTGTGCTGGGCGCGGGCGTGGTGGTCCTGATCTCAACTATCGTCGGCGAGGATAACTTCCTTGAGTGGGGCTGGCGTATTCCGTTCTTCCTGGCTCTACCGTTAGGCCTGATTGGTCTGTACCTGCGCCATGCGCTGGAAGAGACGCCGGCGTTCCAGCAGCACGTGGATAAACTGGAGCAGGGCGATCGTCAGGGTCTGCAGGAAGGTCCTAAGGTCTCGTTTAAAGAGATTGCGACTAAGCACTGGCGCAGCCTGTTGGCATGTGTTGGTCTGGTGATTGCCACCAACGTCACCTACTACATGCTGCTCACCTATATGCCGAGCTATCTGTCGCATAACCTGCATTACTCTGAAGACCACGGCGTGTTGATTATTATCGCCATCATGATTGGTATGCTGTTTGTGCAGCCGATTATGGGTTTGCTCAGCGACCGTTTCGGGCGTCGTCCGTTTGTGATCATGGGCAGTATTGCGCTGTTTGTGCTGGCGATTCCGGCATTTATTCTGATTAACAGTAATGTTATCGGCCTGATTTTCGCCGGGTTGCTGATGTTGGCGGTGATCCTCAACTGCTTTACCGGGGTGATGGCGTCAACGTTACCGGCGATGTTCCCGACGCATATTCGCTACAGTGCGCTGGCCGCCGCGTTTAATATCTCGGTATTAATCGCCGGTCTGACTCCGACATTGGCCGCATGGCTGGTGGAAAGCTCGCAGAATCTGATGATGCCTGCTTATTATCTGATGGTGATTGCGGTAGTAGGTTTGATTACCGGCGTGACCATGAAAGAAACGGCTAATCAGCCGCTGAAAGGCGCGACACCTGCTGCTTCGGATATTCAGGAAGCGAAAGAGATCCTCGGCGAACACTACGATAACATTGAACAGAAAATCGAAGATATCGATCAGGAAATTGCTGAGCTACAGGTTAAGCGCACGCGTCTGGTGCAGCAGCATCCGCGTATTGAAGAGTAACGGTGTTATTGCCTGATGGCACTACGTTTATCAGGCCTACGGGCAGCATTGTACTCAGTAGGCCGGATAAGGTGTCTTATGATATCAACTTAAGGTTGGCTTAATCTGTGTCAGGCAAACTCTCCTCCATAGTTTCGGAGGAGAGTGTCATGAAAACCCGTATTTATGAAAGTTTGACCACCGTGTGCAGCGTGCTGATCGTCAGCAGCTTTTTGTATGTGTGGGTGAGCTCTTACTGATTTTTCGCCAATTCCACCCATGCGCGAGTGCCGCTGGCTCCCTGGCGATTTTGCAGATAGAAATGACCCTGATGTAACTGGGTGATACGACTGACAATACTCAGCCCCAGCCCAATCCCACCAAAACGGCTGTCCATTCGGACGAATGCTTTACTTAACTCCCCGCATTTACTTTCATCAATGCCCGGCCCTTCATCTTCGACGGCCAGGACGGCATCATGCTCAGTGTTCAGGCTAATCGTAATATGGGTGCCTTCCGGGCTATAACGATGCGCGTTTTCCACCAGATTTCGTAGCAGCATCCGCAACAGCGTAGCATCGCCACGCACGACAACGTCCGCCGCGCTTTGTGGCAGGAGCAGCGTCTGTTTACGTTGGTCCAGCATGGTGCTGAGTTCATCGTAGGAGGGCAGAATAACGTCCTCCAGCAGTTTGACATGCTGGTAGTTCCCGGCCGAAAACGACTGTCCGACGCGGGCGAGTTGCAGCAGCTGCGATACGCTGTCCATCATTTGGTCAAGGCGGGCAATCAACGGCGTAACGTCGACCTTATGGGTTTTGGATAATAATTCCAGATGCAGGCGAACGCCTGACAGCGGTGTGCGCAGTTCGTGGGCGACATCGGCGGTAAATAAACGTTCGTTTTCAATAGTGCTGGTCAGCCGCGTTACCAGGTCATTGAGCGCTGAGACAACGGCCTGGATCTCAACGGTTGAGCTGTGAATTTCAATCGGGGCCAGGTTATCAGCTGCTCGCGCTTCTAACTCTTTTTGCAGATCGGCAAGGGGACGGGTAATACGTCGCACCGCCTGGTAGCAAATTAGCAGCGTCAGGCTGACCATAAAGATGCCGGGGACGATCAGGCTGGCGATAGCCTCGCGGATCTCATGCATGATGTGGCGATCGTTGTTACGGTTATCGCGCAGCGCCTGTTCGAATAACTGTATTTGTTCGGTACTTTCGTGCCACAACCAGAAGGTGCTAATCAACTGAAAGACCAGCAGAATTAGACCGATCGTCAGTATTAACCGTTGGCGAAGAGGGAGAGGTCGTTTTAGATATTGCAGCAGCTTCACTTAGCTTTCCTCAGTGGCGACCAGCATATAGCCAAATCCCCTGACCGTGCGGATACGTGATTTCCCCACTTTATCGCGCAGATTGTGAATGTGCACTTCCAGCGTGTTGGTAGACGGTTCGTTATCCCAGCTGTAGATGTCGTTATACAAAATTTCCCGGTGTACCGGGCTGCCCGCTTTGAGCATCAGGCGTGACAGGAGCGCGTATTCTTTCGGCGTTAAGATAACCTCTTGTCCGTCCATCCACACCTGGCGACGACCGATATTCAGCGTCAGATTGCTGACAATTAATTCACTTTCACCCTGATTGTTGTGGCGACGCAGAAGTGCCCGGATGCGGGCGTGCAGTTCTTCCAGTGCGAACGGTTTGACCAGATAGTCATCGGCACCCACGTCCAGCCCGCTGACCCGGTCTTTGAGCGTGTCACGGGCGGTGAGGATCAGCACGGGGAGAGAGTATTTCTTCTGTCTGATGCGGGTCAGGAAGTGCAAACCGTCTTCATCCGGCAAGCCCAGGTCCAGAACAACCAGACTGTAATGTCCGGTCTCCAGACACTGCTCGGCTGCACGGGCGGTTGACACGCCATCACAGGCGTAGCCTTCTGTTTGTGCAGCGAGTATCAGTCCCTGTAGTAACAACGTGTCGTCTTCAACAATCAGAATTTTCATTCGTTTAGCCTCCCCGGCAGGGTTGCAGAATATCATCTGCCGCCTGATATTTCTGTGTTTGCACGCCCGTTAATCCCAGCAGAGTTGAGAAGAGATTATCCTGCGAGAAGTCTTCTGAGCTTGCCCGTTTTTGCAAACATGTCTGAGAGACCTGATAGCGTTGCTGATAATCCTCGGAGAGCCACAGCAGCATCGGCACATGTTTTTGCGTATCTGGTGCAATCGAATACGGCAGGCCGTGCAAATAGACGCCATTTTCCCCTAAGGATTCGCCGTGATCGGAAAGATAGACCAGGCTGGTGGTGAAATTATCCTGGTGTTCTTTCAGTATATTGATCGCTTTATCAACAATATAGTCAACGTAAAGAATGGTGTTGTCGTAAGTATTGACCAACTGTTGCTGCGAACAGGTCTGGATTTCGTTGGTATCGCAGGTTGGCGTAAATTTCTTAAACTGCGCAGGATAGCGGTTGTAATAGGTCGGACCGTGGCTGCCGATGGTGTGCAGCACAATCACCCCGTCGCCTTGCAGGTTATTAATGTACTCTTCCAGCCCGTGGAACAGGACTTCATCGTAGCATTCACCGTCAATACACTGCCCTGGCAGGTTCAGCTTAGTCATATTCTGGTGTGGAACCCGGTCGCAAGCCCCTTTGCAGCCGCCGTCGTTATCGTTCCACAGAACGTTAATTCCCGCCCGCTGAATGATGTCGAGTACGCCTTCCTGATGCTGTGCCAGTTCTTCGTCGTAGTGCGCGCGTGGCATATCCGAGAACATGCAGGGTACTGATACTGCCGTTGCCGTTCCGCAGGATGTGGTGCGGGGGAAATAGACCACATCATCTTTTTCCAGCAGCGGGTTGGTCTGGCGCGAGTAGCCTGACAGCGAGAAGTTATCGCCGCGCGAGGTCTCGCCGAGAACCACAATCGTCAGGTTCTTACGCTTTTCTTTCACCATCAACGGATTGCGATGTGCATCCTCGCCAATGCGCACCAGCGGCAGGTGGGCCAGTCGCTGGTGTGAATACCAAGATGACGTCGCCACAATGCTGTTGGATGGACTGAGGGATTTCACCAGTTCTTTGTTGTTGCGAAACAGTGAGGCGTAATCTTTATAGAAGAACGCAGCGACCAGCACGATCAGCAGGGCGGAGATCAGAATGTTCGCGCCACGAAACAGTACGCTGCGCATAACTGGCGTGATCGGTTTAATTTTTACCCAGCAGGCAATGAGCGCTGCCAGAATGCCGCTCACCCCGAGTGTGATGAGCATTTGCGGCGTCAGCAAAGCAAAGGTTTCGGCGGGCGTAGTGTCCATCATATTGGCGATCATCGAGCGGTCGATGATGATGCCGTAGGTCATGATGAAATATTGGGCCGATGCACCAACCAGAATGAAAATGCACGCCACCAGGCGATTAAGCCACAGGAATGAGGCCAGCGTCAGCACGATGTTCATGACGCTGAACGCGACGACTGGCATTGATAAAAACACCAGCACGTTACGCACAGAGTCCAGAGGCAGGTCTTGCAGCACTTGTTTATAGAACGCAATGTTCAGGAAAGTCGCAAGATAAAATGAGATCAGCAGAAGCCAGCTGATTAGCCCGAGAGTGGGCCTTTTAAACAAGAGCTTTAACATTAAGGGGGTTCCATCGACTATGTGGCGCAAATCCTCTCAAAGTAAAATTAAGCCAACCTTAAGTTCTTAATGTTGATTTTTCGAATATCAGCGAGGCAGCGGAGGCCCGATGAACTGACGCCATCGGGCAATGACGATTGCTTAAGTTAGTTATTGTTTACCGGGGCATCCAGTGGATACGGGTTTTTATGGATCCGGTTGTAGTTCAGTGCGTACAGCGCAGTGATGATCATCAGCGTGACGAACGACCACATCACTTCTTTGGCGCCGGAACCGACAACCGCCCAGATGCAGTAGACAAAGGCGATAAAGGTCACCAGTAAGTACATCGGGCGTGCTTTACCAAAGTGGCCATGGCCGAGCAGCAGCAGCGCGGCGCAGGTGTACAGATACGGCACCAGGGTGAAGATAACGGAAACCGAAGAGACCAGACCAAACTCTTTTGCTGCGTTCGGCGACATGCTGCTGAACTGGAAGATGGTCATCAGGATGCCGACGATAATTAACCCGGCCACTGGCGTACCGGCTTTGTTCACGCGGGCAAAAATCGGTGGGAACAGGCCGTCATCGGCTGCGGCTTTGGCGGTTTGCCCGGCAAGCAGCGTCCAGCCGCCCAGAGAACCAAGACACCCGGCAGCAGCACAGAAGGAAACTATCGCCCCAGCGGTGTCACCCAGCGCCATACGTGCGGCATCACCGAACGGGGAGGCTGATACACGCAGCGCCGCGTTAGGGATCATACCCATGATTGCGGTGGTGGAGAGCACGTAGCAAACAGCGGCAATCAGCACGCCGCCCATGGTAGCGATAGGTACGTTACGTTTGGGATTTTTAACCACGCCAGCCGCAACGGAGGCGCTTTCCACCCCGATAAATGACCACAAGGTGACGTTCAGAGTGCTTTGAATCGCGCCGAAGGTGTTCATCCCGCTGACGTTCCAGGCTGCCATATAGGTTTCACCGCGGAACCAGAACCAGCCGAAGACGGCAATCCCGACAATTGGCACCAGTGCCAGTACCGTTGCGACGGCCTGCACGCGGGTGATCATTTTCGGTCCGACAATGTTCAGTAATACGAAGATCCACAGCACTACGACGCAGGTCAGCGTCAGGACCAGCGGATCTTTTAAGATGGGGAAGAAGTAGCTCAGGTAACCGACGCCAATGACCACCATGGCGATGTTACCAATCCAGCAGGCCAGCCAGTACAGCACGTTGGTCTGGTAGCCCAAAAAAGGACCGAAGCAGCGGCGGGCGTAAGCATAAGAACCACCGGGACTGGAGTCTAAGGACGACATTTTGGCGTACACCATCGACAGTGCCAGAGCACCGATAATCGTGACCAACCATCCGTAGATTGCAATCCCGCCAGTTGACGCAAGGTTTGCGGGTAGCAGGAATACACCGGAACCCATAATATTCCCCGACACCATAAGGGTGACGGGGATTAAGCCCACTTTGTGAGCATCAGCATCCGTCGACATATTTTTTAACTCCTGATAAGGATAAATGACGCCTTATCATACCTCGTCAAAAGTCTATTTAATGATGACGGAGCTGGGGTATCGCTAATGCTGATATTATTATGGCTTATCGCTAACTGATTAAAAATCAGGCGGCGGATGGCTCCCTATGTTGACTCACATAATGCAGAGGCGTCATCCCATAGAACTCTTTGAATACGGAGATAAAGTATGAGGTACTGTTATATCCACACAGTTGAGAGACCTGAGAAATGTTTTTGCCGTCCATCAGTAATTGATTGACGGCATATCGCATGCGACATGTGGTAATTATTTGGCTGTAACTTGTATTTTCACTTTTGAGCTTTTTCTTTAACAAACTGGGACTCAGGCATAAGCAACTGGCAACCATGCTTAAATTCCAGTCTTTATGTATATCGCTCTCAATAATGTGATAAACGCTATCGCTGATACAGTTGCGCAGCATATACATGAGCAAAGAAATAAACTTTTTGCTGTCGAGAAAGCGTGATAACACCGTGAACAGTAGCGAGCGCGTACGCTCTCTTTCAGCTTCGTTCACTGTGTCCATTACGCTGTGTTGGGCTGCCACCCTGAAGACATCCGGCGTCAGACACGCGGCGGTCATCACTGGGCTGGCACTGCGTTGCCAGAGTGGGATCTGTGAAAGGTCTTTATTTAAAAAGCGCAGATAATCTTTAATGATATCGCGGCTGATATGTACGACCAATGCGTTATTAAGTGATGAGAAATCGATAATATTATTATCGCATGCCACCAGCGCCATATGATTAGCTTTTAAACTGATGGCTTCTTTACCGTTAATCCTTAACCAAACATCCTTCTCCGTTAATACAACAACACAAGCTTCTTTGCTGCAAAGCCTCATACCCAACTCCAGGAATATGAACATAAAACACCGTAGCTCAACATCAGATGAGCCAAATCGGCTAAATTGAAATTGTATGATGAAACCAGGACTGCAATAAAATAACGTGTCTGAAATTAATTACAATGTTTGGCGGGATTTTTCTTATGTACACATTTTTGTACGCAAGTGGAAAGGCGCTATTTGCGTATAAAAAAAGCGCGGGGTGGTCCCGCGCAAAAAGGTATGACAATGTTATTGTTTTGCAGCAATACTCAGGAATTACTCAAGCATGACATGTCTACCTTAAACATCGGACTATCTATAAAACGACATTATGCTTTCACGCACATAACGTGGTACACACCGTCAATAATTTCCGTTCCTTCGGTTTCATGTTCAAATCCAGGGAAGTGGTGGTCCCAGGACTGCAACGAACGTAGATAACTAATCTGCGGGCTATTGGCGTCGCCAAAGTTTTCCCCGGACAGCAGCATCGGAATTCCTGGTGGGTAAGGAATAACGGAATTCGCGGCTATACGACCCGGCAGATTTTCAATGGCCACCATCTCAACGTTATCGCTGACTATCGCGTTATAGGCTTCACGCGGGGTGATTTCAGCAACAGGCAGGCCGGAGTAGGCCGCGTTAAGACGTGCGCCAGGGTTGTTCTCTTTCAGCCAGGCGAACATGGTGTCGCCCAGATCGTGAATGCCCATGTTGGCGTAAGTGTCTGGATGTTCCTCAACCAGTTCTGGCATCACCTGTGCCAGCGGGGTATTGGCATCGTAATGGTGTTTGAAAGAGCACAACGTGTTGATCAGTGTGCCCCATTTCCCGCGGGTAATCCCCATGGAGAACAGGAACATAATCTGGAAATCGGTGGTACGGGTCGGCACGATGCCGTGGCGGCCAAGCCAGGCGGTGACCAGTGCAGCCGGTACGCCGTTCTCTTCCAGTTCACCATCGTCGCCCATCCCCGGAGCCAGAATGCTGACTTTGATCGGGTCCAGCATGCTCCAGTTATCCGGCAGGTCTTTAAATCCGTGCCAGGATTCACCCGGGCGCATTACCCAGCAGTTCTGGTCGGTGGTCAGGAGTTGAGTTGGCGCATCGGCAAAGTCATAGGTTTTGCCGGTCTGCGGATCGGTCACAATCTCTTTGTTCCACGGTTTGAAGAACCAGTCGCCTTCGGCGGTGAATTCTTTGTACAACCGCGCCATGGCCTGACGGAAATCGACCGCTTCGTCGATCACTTCCTGGGTGAGCGACAGGCCGCTGTTACCGTCCATCATGGAGACCGCCACGTCGTTTGAGGCGCAGATGGCATACAGCGGAGAGGTAGTGGCGTGCATCATGTACGCCTGGTTAAAGCGGGAAAAGTTCACGGCCCCACGACCTTCACGAACGTGAATGTAAGATGCCTGAGAAAGCGCATTCAGCAGTTTGTGGGTCGAGTGGGTGGCAAAAACGGTAGGACCGTTATGATCGCCCGGCGCGCCACGCATGGCGTAGTGATCGGCGTAAATTGGGTTGAAGCGAGCATAGCCGTACCAGGCCTCATCGAAGTGGATGCGATCGCTGGTTTGCGCGAGCAGGTCCTGGGCCTCTTTGGCGTTGTAGCAAACACCGTCGTAGGTACAGTTGGTCACAACGCTGTAAGACGGTTTTTGCCCGGCTTTACCTTTGGTCAGCGGGCTTTCGCTGATCTTTTTCTGCAATGTTTCAGGCTGCATTTCCTGCGGGTAGATAGGCCCGATAATGCCGTACCGGTTGCGGCTTGGCACCATGTACACCGGTTTTGCCCCGGTGAGGATAAGCCCCTGCTCGATGGATTTATGGCAGTTACGATCCAGCACCACGACGTCGTTGTCGGTCATACAAGCCTGCATGATGGTGCGGTTAGAGCCGGAAGTCCCGACCACCACGGACCAGGAGCGGTCAGCGCCAAACACGCGGGCGGCATATTTTTCGCTCTCGCCAAACGCGCCGGTATGATCCAGCAGCGAGCCGAGCGATGCACGTTCAATACCCATATCGCTACGGAATAAGTTTTCACCGTAGTAATCATGATAGAAACGACCGGCTGGCGTTTTGGTGAATCCGACGCCGCCCTGGTGACCCGGTGCTGCCCAGGAGTATTCATGGATGTCGCCGTACTTCATCAGCGCGCTGAACAGCGGTGGCAGAAGTTGTTGGCGGTAGCGGGTCATCGCCGCAACGGCGCGACCGGCGATAAAGTCTGCGGTATCTTCCAGAATCCAGGCGAATTCATCGACAAGCTCCAGCAGGTCGCGATCCAGCGATGCGGTGGCTTTTTCGCGATCGCCCAGCAGGAAAACAGGTACGTTTTGCTGGCGCTCGTGGAGCTTGCCGATCAATTGCCTGACGTTGAGGTGCTCGTCTTGTTGTTCCATTTGATAGCTGAACATCAGACAATCAATGGCTTCATTGGCGGCGAGGATTGCGTAACCATCGTCGAATGAGGTGGACTTAATGACGGTAACATTTTGGCGGCTTAATGCGTCAGCCAGACGTTCGACAGCGCTACCGACCCAGGTGTCCTGATGCAGAAACTCACTTTCAACAATTAATACTTTCATCATCTTTTACCCGGTTGTGGAAAGGTTGCAATCTATGAATTGCAGACACACCGTATGAATGTGACGCAGGCAAGTATTATCCTGTCAAAATGGGCTGTAAAGCGGGTGAAAAATAGTCTGATTTGTGTTTAATTTGTTTTTAAACAGTAGGTTATGTTTGCTTGTTGGCGGTTTTTCACCGCCGTTTATCGACAGGGGGAATATTTTTTTGGCTGATACTGATATTGCCGAATGATATCAACCAGCGATTGTTTGCCGATGCTGCTGGCTTAGTTTGCGGTACTGCTGCGGCGACATGCCGACAAACTTGCTGAAGGTGTCATAAAAACGGCTGCTGGATCGGAATCCGGCAGTCAACGCAACGTCGAGAATGGTTTTATCGGTATCGCTAAGCAATGCGCGGACGTGATTGATCCGCATTGCCGTGATGTACTGCTTCAGGGTGAGTTGCATTACGCGTTGGAATATCCCCATCGCGTAGTTGGCGTTGAGCTTCACGTGTTCCGCGACGTCGTTGATGGTGAGCGCCTGATCGTAGTTGTCGGCAATAAAGCTCAGCATTTGGCTGACGTAAAATTGGGCGTGCCGCGACACGCTGTTTTTGTGGGTCCGCGAGGTTTTATTGACCAGGATAGGCTGCCAGCCGGAAAGGCTAAACCGCTTGAGCATCAGACCAATTTCATCAATGGCGAGCTGGCGAATTTGTTCGTTCGGGTTGCTCAGTTCCTGTTGCCAGCGCTGAACCTCAAAGGTGCTCAACTGCTGCGACGCCAGCGATTTGATGACCATTCCATGGGTAACATGGTTGATCAGCTCGCGATCCAGCGGCCAGGAGAGGAAAAGGTGCATCGGTAAATTGAAGATAGCCATACTTTGGCAGCTGCCCGGACGCGTGAGCTGATGCGGTGTACAGGCCCAGAATAGCGTGATGTGTCCCTGTTTTATCTGCACGACTTCGTTGTTGATAAGGTACTCGACGTCACCATCAAACGGAACATTGATCTCCACCTGCCCATGCCAGTGGCTGGCAGGCATAGCATGCGGTGAGCGCAACTCTATATCCATCCGTTGATATTCTGAGTACAGCGATAGCGGGCTGCGGGTTTGTTCTTCATCGCTACTGCACATGTGCGGATCGGGAGGGAGAGGCGATGTCGGTAATGTACTCATGGTTGCTCCATTTCCTGAATTATCAGAATCATGTCATTTAACACGTATTAAGGCTGAGAATCAGGACACAAATTGGACCGTTACCATTGAGCATAGCGACATTTTGCGGCCGCATACTCTGCTTTTTGGGTAATTTTGTCCCATAAACTCAGATCCAATAGGGCGCAGAGTGATGATCTGAGTTTATGGGAATGCTCAGCAGGGAAGTCGGAGGTTTTCATCTATGCGCTGTGCCACCATGACTGTGTTCACTAATGTTCTGGAGAGTCATGATGTCTGCACCCAAAATTACCTTTATCGGCGCCGGTTCCACGATTTTCGTCAAAAATATTCTTGGGGACGTCTTTCACCGCGATGCGCTTAAATCTGCGCATATCGCCTTGATGGATCTCGATCCTACGCGTCTGGAAGAATCACACGTTGTTGTGCGCAAGTTGATGGATTCTGCGGGCGCGTCTGGACGAATCACCTGCTATACCGATCAAAAAGCAGCATTACAGGATGCTGATTTTGTGGTGGTCGCTTTCCAGATCGGCGGCTATGAACCTTGTACCGTCACCGATTTTACGGTGTGTAAACGCCATGGCCTGGAGCAGACGATTGCCGACACGCTGGGGCCGGGCGGCATCATGCGCGCGCTGCGCACCATCCCGCATTTATGGCAGATTTGTGAGGATATGACCGAAGTCTGTCCGCAGGCCACAATGCTTAACTACGTTAACCCGATGGCAATGAACACCTGGGCAATGTATGCACGTTATCCGCATATTAAGCAGGTTGGGTTGTGTCATTCGGTGCAGGGGACGGCGGAGGAGTTGGCCCGCGATCTGAACATCGACCCTGCTTCTTTGCGCTATCGCAGTGCCGGGATCAACCATATGGCGTTTTATCTGGAGCTGGAGCGCAAAACGGCGGACGGTGCCTATGTGAATCTCTACCCGGAGCTGCTGGCGGCCTATGAATCCGGTCAGGCGCCGAAACCGAATATTCACGGAAATACCCGTTGCCAGAACATTGTGCGCTATGAAATGTTCAAAAAACTGGGGTATTTCGTCACCGAATCGTCGGAGCACTTCGCCGAATATACGCCGTGGTTTATCAAACCGGGGCGTGAAGATCTGATTGAGCGCTATAAGGTGCCATTGGATGAATATCCGAAACGTTGTGTGGAACAGTTGGCGAACTGGAAAAAAGAGCTGGAAGAGTACAAAACGGCTGAGCGGATCGACATTAAACCGTCGCGCGAATATGCCAGCACTATCATGAACGCTATCTGGACCGGTGAACCGAGCGTCGTGTATGGCAACGTTCGCAATGACAATCTGATCGATAACCTGCCGCAAGGCTGCTGCGTTGAAGTCGCTTGTCTGGTCGATGCAAATGGTATTCAGCCAACGAAAGTCGGGACTCTCCCGTCACATTTGGCGGCCATGATGCAAACCAATATCAATGTTCAGACCCTGCTAACGGAAGCCATCCTGACGGAGAATCGCGATCGCGTTTATCACGCGGCGATGATGGATCCGCATACCGCCGCGGTACTGGGGATTGAAGAGATTTATGCGCTGGTGGACGACCTGATCGCGTCTCACGGCGACTGGCTGCCGGCCTGGCTGCACCGTTAATACACAATCACGCCGGGCATTGTATCCGGCGTTTAACCTCTGACGTTTCCTCTTACAGAAGGCGGGCGCTGGTAACAGCGACCCGATACCCTATGAGCATATCTCTGACAACAAAACTCAGTTATGGATTTGGAGCGTTTGGTAAGGATTTCGCCATCGGTATTGTGTACATGTACCTGATGTATTACTACACCGACGTGGTGGGATTATCGGTGGGGCTGGTCGGAACGTTGTTCCTGGCGGCAAGGATTTGGGATGCGGTAAACGATCCCATCATGGGCTGGATTGTGAACGCCACCCGATCGCGCTGGGGAAAATTTAAACCCTGGATCTTACTCGGTACGCTGGCGAACTCATTGGTGCTGTTTTTGCTTTTTAGCGCACATCTTTTTGAGGGTACTGCGCAGGTCGTATTTGTTTGCGTGACGTATATATTATGGGGAATGACCTACACCATTATGGATATTCCATTCTGGTCACTGGTGCCAACCATTACGCTGGATAAACGCGAGCGTGAACAACTGGTGCCGTACCCCCGTTTCTTCGCCAGCCTTTCTGGGTTTGTTACCGCAGGCGTGACGCTGCCTTTTGTGAGCTATGTTGGCGGAGCCGATCGTGGTTTTGGTTTTCAGATGTTTACGCTAATTCTCATCGCGTTCTTTATCGTTTCCACCGTTGTGACGCTACGGAATGTGCATGAGGTTTATTCGTCAGACAGTGAGGCCACGGCAGACAGCAGTCGTCTTGGATTGAAAGCGATCGTTGGGCTCATCTATAAAAATGACCAGCTATCCTGCCTGTTAGGTATGGCACTGGCTTACAATATTGCATCTAATATCATTGCTGGCTTTGCCATTTACTATTTTACCTACGTGATTGGCGATGCAAGTCTCTTCCCGTACTACATGTCTTACGCAGGTGCGGCAAACCTGTTGACGCTGATTTTCTTTCCTCGGCTGGTAAACGCGTTGTCACGACGGATCTTGTGGGCTGGGGCATCGGTGTTGCCGGTGCTTAGCTGTAGCGTACTACTGGTGATGGCGCTGGCAGATTTCCATAATATCTTACTGATTGTTATAGCGGGTGTTTTACTGAATATTGGTTCTGCGCTTTTCTGGGTGTTGCAGGTCATTATGGTGGCGGATACCGTTGATTACGGCGAATACAAACTTAATGTTCGTTGTGAAAGTATCGCTTATTCGGTGCAGACAATGGTGGTAAAAGGTGGGTCAGCATTTGCCGCTTTCTTTATCGCGTTGATACTCGGAGTGATTAATTACGCGCCAAATGTCGCGCAGTCTGCCGAAACCATCGTTGGCATGCAGTTTATTATGATAGCGCTACCCGCACTCTTTTTTGTGGTGACCTTAGTCCTGTATTTCCGCTTTTATCGACTGAATGGCGACACCCTGCGCAGGATCCAGATCCATTTACTGGATAAGTATCGCAAGGTGCCGCAGCACCATGAGCAACCGGATATCCCGGCTATTGCGGTAGTGGCTCCAGGCGATGTGAAGGCATAGCGATGGAATGGCATTCGTTGATTGGGTATTTGGCGGCCAGCCTGACGACACTCTCTTTCTTACCGCAAGCCATTAAGGTTATTACCACTCGCAACACGCAAGGCATCTCCGGTTTGATGTATGTGATGTTTGTGTGCGGGCTGGTTTTGTGGCTGATTTACGGATTATTGATTGAAGATACTGCCGTCAGCATGGCGAACTTTCTGACACTGTTGTTCGCCTTGCCGATTCTGGTTATCAAGTATCGCAGTAGGTAATGTAGATTGCCGGAGAAGCGTTAGCGCTCTCCGGCCGTTTTCAACTGCCGATTGTGCCAGCCCGCCAGTGCGAGGACCGTTGTTAACGCACCGAGCAGGGCGCAGAACATGTCCGACTGGGTATCCCACGGGTCACCCTGCGTGCCAAGGAAGTCATCCGCACCTTGTCCCATTGCCAGCGCCGCCCACCATTCGATGAGTTCATACATTGCGCTAATCGCCAGTGCTACGCAGCAGACCAAAAATGCCAGCATCTTACGACCACGGACAATATTGCCGCGCACTAAAATCTCTCTTGCCGTCAGGGCTGGTACCAGCCCCTGGAAGAAGTGGCCCAGCTTGTCATAGGGGTTTCGACTGAGATCCAGCCATTCCTGAACCTGAAAACCGACGGGGACTTTGGCGTAGGTATACATCCCGCCTACCATCAGAATGATGGCGTGCAAGAAAATCAACGTATAAAGCAGCGGCGTCAATGGGTACTGCTTCATGGTTGCCAGTAACAGCGGGACGACAATAATGACTGGCGTGACTTCCATCAGCCAGGTGATTTTCTCCGAGGCAGAGATACCGGTGTAGATAAGAATCAGCGCCAGGATCAATGCGCCGGTGCGCAAGATTGTGGGGTTCAGAGTGCGGAGCATTGCGAATTCACACGTAATGGAAAAGGTCACTATTCCCTGTGAACGGCAAAAATTCAATACCAGTAAATGGGGGGATAAAGTTGGCCCGGGGGGATCGCTGGACTGACGCCAAAAATTTAGTGCCAGTCCAGTGCCGGGCCGAATGGGTTACTTCGCGCAGTTAGCGCATTGTTTGCTGACGATTTGCTGGAAGAAATCGTTGCCTTTGTCATCGACCAGAATGAAAGCCGGGAAATCTTCTACTTCGATTTTCCAGATAGCTTCCATACCCAGCTCCGGGTATTCCACGCATTCCAGATGCTTAATGCTCTGCTGCGCCAGTACCGCTGCCGGTCCACCGATGCTGCCTAAGTAGAAGCCGCCGTGTTTGTGGCAGGCGTCAGTCACCTGCTGGCTACGGTTACCTTTTGCCAGCATGATCATGCTGCCGCCGTGAGACTGCAACAGGTCAACGTAGGAGTCCATACGACCCGCGGTGGTTGGACCTAATGAACCGGACGGGTAGCCTGCAGGTGTTTTGGCCGGACCCGCGTAGTAGATCGGATGATCTTTCACGTACTGCGGCAGACCTTCGCCGGACTCAATACGTTCTTTTAACTTCGCGTGGGCAATGTCACGACCAACAATGATAGTACCGCTCAGTGACAGACGAGTAGAAACCGGGTACTGAGAGAGCTGGGCGAGGATCTCTTTCATTGGGCGGTTAAGGTCAACTTTAACCACTTCGCCTTCGCCCGCCTGGCGCAGAGATTCCGGAATGTACTGACCTGGGTTATGTTCCAGTTTTTCAATCCAGATCCCTTCGCGGTTGATCTTGGCCTTGATGTTACGGTCTGCGGAGCAAGAAACGCCCATACCAACCGGGCAGGATGCGCCGTGGCGAGGCAGGCGGATCACGCGGATATCATGTGCGAAGTATTTCCCGCCGAACTGAGCACCAAGGCCGAGTTTTTGCGCTTCTTCCAGCAGTTCTTGTTCCAGTTGCAGATCGCGGAACGCCTGGCCGTGAGCATTACCTTCAGTCGGCAGCGCGTCATAGTAGTGTGTGCTGGCCAGCTTCACCGTTTTGAGGGTGCTTTCCGCTGACGTACCGCCAATAACGAATGCGATGTGATACGGCGGGCAAGCTGCTGTACCCAGCGTGCGCATTTTCTCAACCAGGAAGTTTTTCAATTTGCCGGGAGTCAGCAGCGCTTTGGTTTCCTGATACAGATAGGTTTTGTTGGCTGAGCCGCCGCCTTTGGCCACGCACAGGAATTTGTATTCGTCACCGTCCACGCTGTACAGATCGATCTGTGCGGGCAGGTTGGTGCCGGTATTTACTTCTTTGTACATATCCAGCGCCGCGTTTTGCGAGTAGCGCAGGTTATCTTCGATATAGGTATTAAATACGCCTTTGGAGAGCGCCGCCTCATCGCCGCCGCCGGTCCAAACACGCTGACCTTTTTTACCCATGATGATTGCCGTACCGGTGTCCTGGCAGGTTGGCAACACGCCTTTGGCGGCGATTTCGGAGTTTCTCAGGAACTGCAGCGCCACGTACTTATCGTTTTCGCTGGCTTCGGGATCATGGAGAATTGAGGCGACTTGCTGTTGGTGTTCTGGGCGGAGCATGAAGGAGGCATCGTGGAAGGCTTGCTGGGCCAGTAGCGTAAGTGCTTCAGGGGCTACTTTCAGGATTGTTTCGCCTTCAAACTCGCCGACGCTGACGTGTTCGGATGTCAGCAGGTAGTACTCAGTTTTGTCTTCCCCCAGTGGGAAAGCCGCCTGGTAAGTGAATTCAACTTTTGACATTTGCTTCCAGCCTTTTCATTTTTCTCAGGAATTTTAAAATTCTCTGTGTCTTCATGGTGGCGTGCCGTACCAACGTGGACGGCACGCGAACTGTGATTACAGGAAACCGTACATTGCGGCGAAGATCCAACCAAAGACACAGGATACGCTTACGCCGATCAAGCCAGGCAGAATGAAGCTGTGGTTGATAACGAAGCGGCCGATGTGGGTGGTGCCGGAACGGTCAAACTGGATAGCAGCCAGATCGCTCGGGTAGGTCGGCAGAATGTAGTAACCGTAACATGCCGGAGCAGAAGCCACGATGTACGCGGGATCAACCCCGATTGCCAGAGCGACCGGAACAATCGCTGCCAGCGCCGCTGCCTGGGAGTTTACAAATTTGGATACCAGCAGCAGAACAATTGCGTAGGCCCACGGATACTCTTTCACCATATTGCCCAGCACACCTTCGATTTCTGTCATGTGCGCGCCGAACATTGTTTCGGCCATCCAGGCAATACCGTACACCGCCACAATCGCGATCATACCGGAACGGAAGACTTCGTTTTTAGATATTGAAGCGGGATTGGTCTTCGTCAGGATAATAATCAGCGCACCGGTCAGCAGCATGAACATCTGGATAACCAGCACCATTGACAGCGGTTTGCCGCTAAAGGTAGGACGCAGCTCAGAGAACGCGCCAAGCACGGCAACAACGGCGATAGCGGCCAGGAAGATCCACATGGCCAGCCAGTTGCTTTTCGGCAGCTTTTTGTCTAACAGCGTGGCGGTATCGCCATACACATAGTTATGGTTTTCAGGTACGGAAATGAACTTCTGGAACTCTTCATCTTTATCCAGATCCTTACCACGGAACCAGCTGAAGATACCGATCGCCAGGATACCCAACAGGGTAGACGGGATGGTGATGCTGAGCAGGTCGAGGAATTCGAGATGCTTGCCTTCAAACGTTACGTTACCCAGCATTGCCACCAGTGACACAACGGCTACAGAAACCGGGCTGGCGATAATCCCCATCTGTGCACCGATAGAACTCGCCGCCATCGGACGTTCCGGGCGAATATTGTTCTTAATGGCAACGTCATAAATGATTGGCAGGATGGTGTATACCACGTGCCCTGTACCGCAGAGAATCGTCAGGGTGCAGGTAACGAAAGGTGCGACGATGGAAACGTATTTTGGGTTACGGCGCAGCAGCTTTTCAGCGATTTGCAGCATAACGTCAAGGCCGCCGGAGGCTTGCAAGGTTGCCGATGCGGCCACCACGGCAATAATAACCAGCATGACATCTACAGGTGGTTTACCCGGCTGGAGATGGAAAACGAAAACCAGAATGACCAGGCCGATACCGCCTAATAAACCCAGCGCGATACCGCCCTTTCTGGCACCATAAAACAAACATATTAATATTATGAGAAGTTGTATACTAAATAACATTTTATTTACCCTCGCGAAAAACCCAGTCAATTTTTGAAAAAATGGATCGGTGCCACATTCTTTTTTGCCGAAATAGGCATCAAAAAATGGTCAGTATTCGATATATCCGTATTTGTGATTAATGTTCAAATTTCTGGCTAGAATGTTTTTTCAAATTTATGGAAATATTTAGCTTTTTTCTGTGGCTTTGATCAGAGGAGAAAATCCTCAGGCGATGGGAAGCAGAGCTGGGCATGGAAAGCTGCGGTTGACGCTGTAATTTATCTGTTTTGCGTTTTCCGCTATTACGTGAACCACCGACAGAATGGGTGAGTAGATTATTTATGTGATCACGGTCACGCCATCTCATAATGTGATGAGGTCGGCGTGCGGATACTTTTATTTGCTCACAAAAATGTACGGTGTCCATGGTACGTAGCATGGTCTCCATTGCTACCAGTCTAGATTTTGTATGTCTGGTTAATTTCAGACTAATCCTTTATGGGTAAAAATACACACTCTGCGAGTTAGATAATACTTAATTAACTTTTGTTAGCGATTTTGAAATTAAAAACAGTGTGATGGTTGTCAATATTAAAATAATACATTTAACATGTCGGATACAAATATATTTGATCTAACGCAAATTTATAATTTTACAGTGCCAGCTGGTGAAATTGGGATTTTTCATTATTTTAATAATTGTTACTTTCAAATAACAAATAATCCCAAGTGTATTTATTGGCAATATTGTTTAAGCAATGAGTAGTGTTCAGCCTGCACGCGATAACGATAAACAGGTCTGCCGGTCACGCCATAATGGATGCTGGTAAATAAGATGTGACAATTGACGAGCCAGATAAGGTATTTACGGCAAGAGACGCGCGAGATATTGACCTCGTTGGCCAGCTCATCCGTGGAGAACTCCTGATCCTGGTGCTCATCAATCCACTGACACAGCGTGCGTAACGTTTGTGGCGTTAACCCTTTAGGTAAGCGCCGTGCTTCCTGTTCATTGGAAGAGCTGCCGTGAATCAGCTGGTCAAGCTCAGACTGTTCATAATATTGATGCTTGTCCATCTCATTTTTCTTGTGCAGCCAGCCGGTGAGCGCCTCTTCAAACCGGGAAGCCTGGAAAGGTTTGATCAGGTAGTCAACAACACCGTAGTGAAGTGAATCTTTGATGGTGGTGGCATCAGCGGCGGAAGAGATGACGATGACATCACACTTGCAACCTTCGCTGTGCAGAACCGGTAGCAGGTCCAGACCGTTTTCTTTTTGCATATAAATATCTAGCAAAATCAGATCGATATGATGACCGCTATGAAAGATTATCTCTTTTGCTTTCTCCAGCGTGGAGGCTGTGCCGCAGCAGTGAAAACCGGAGAGTTGCGCGACATAACGGCGGTTTAATTCCGCTACCATTGCATCGTCATCGACAATTAAGACATTGATCATCTGCTGGCCCTCTCACCATTCCACGGTAACTGTACAAAAAATTGGGTGAAGATCCCAGGTTCAGACTCGACGGAAATATTACCGCCAACGTTTTCAACCTGTTGTTTAACAAGCGCTAAACCAACGCCCCGTTCGGTTCCTTTTGACGAAACGCCCTTCTCAAAGATGTGCTCAATGTTTTCGGGGGCAATCCCCGGACCATCGTCATTCACTTCGCAATGCAACCAGCCGTGTCGATAATGCAAGGATACGCTGATCTCACCACCAGGTTCTTGACCTAGCGCCTCCAGGGCGTTTTCAATCAGATTCCCCAGAACGGTAATCAGTACCGCCACCTGATCTTCGTTGCTATTTTCCGGTAACTGGCTTTCATTGCTAATGACCAGACTATGGCCTAAATCAGATGTGCGATTAATCTTACTGAGTAAAAATCCTGCGATCACCGGTGATTTTATTTTTCCTAACAGTGAGCCAATTTCTTCCTGATAATTGTTTGCGGTCTTCAGGATGTAATTTTCAAGCTGCTTATAACTTTTCAGATGCAATAATCCCAGAATCACGTGCAATTTATTCATGAATTCGTGGGATCGTTCACGAAGTGCGTCGGCATAGTTGACCATACCATCCAGACGTTGCATTAGTTTTCGGACTTCAGTCTTATCTCTGAAGGTTGAAATGGCACCGATGATTTTACCGTTGCTGAGTACCGGGACCGTGTTAATTAAGAGTAGCCGATCCTTCACCATGATCTCTTCATCGCGGCGCGGCGTACCGTCATGTAGTACCTGTGAAAAATCGACCACCTGTGACCACGCATGGCTGAGTGTGGAGAGCTGGGCATCATCTTGTGATTTGTGATAATCCAGCAGCTCCTGCGCCGCCTGGTTAATCAGCGTCACTTCACCGCACTCGTCAACGGCAATAACACCTTCCTTTATAGAGTGCAGCATCGCCTGGCGTTGTTCGAACAGATTGGAGATTTCATAAGGCTCCAGGCCAAACAGAATGCGCTTGAGGACTTTGACTAATACCCATGTGCCGAGTAGCCCAACCAGCACGCCAAATAAGATTGACCAGATGATGCTGCCGCGGCTGTTATTGATCTGCTCAGTCACTCGGCTTAGCTCAAGGCCGATCGACACGACGCCAATCTGCCGGTGATGTTCGTCATAGATAGGAGTAAATACACGTAGAGCTTTAGCCAGGAATCCGCGATTAATGGCGACATTCTCTTTACCCTGCAGGGCCAGCAATATGTCATCACCTTTAAATGGCTGACCGATTCGCTGCGCTTCGGGATGGGAGTAACGAATGCTTTGCATATCAGTGACGACGATAAACAAAAAGTCGTTGCTCTTATTCACCGCCTGGGCAATCGCCTGAATGCCGCTTTCCTCGGGCTTTTTCATTAGTCCCTGGCGGATCTCCGGAGAGTTGGCTAGCGTTCGCGCGACCGCAAGCGCTTTACTCGCTAATGCATCGCGCGTCATGTTGCTGATCTGCGAGAAATAAATCAGATGAACGACAAGCAGCACGGAGAAGAGTACTGCACTAACCATGAGGATCACGGTGGTGCCAAGCTTCATCGGGCGTTTACGTATAGCAGTACGTTGCAGGGAGTATCTCATCACGGTCCTGAAATCACGGTTTGTGCGGGTATTATTGCCTGATGGGGTGCGTAATTCAAAGGTGGTAGGGATTATGGCGCTTAAGTTGTCAGTCCTTCTTCTTTATATAGCGTAGAGTGAATTTCTTTCTATATAGAGGTTTTCATACCGATTCTCTCCCTTTTTAGGGACGCTTACAGATAATTTCCTTACGATTGTGGATAACTCTGTGTGTAAATGGGTATAAGGCGGGGTTTTGCTGTGGAATGCAGCAGTCAGTCATTTTTCTGTCATTTAAGGGTTGCGGGCCGCAGGAAACTCCCTATAATGCGCCTCCA
>NZ_JAOWHL010000030.1:0-2533 GCF_030332645.1 Citrobacter sp. Cpo091 | reverse complement strand
ACGGACCAGAGGATGGCCATCATGGCGAAGACCCAGCGTACGCCGAACCGGTCCATGATATAGCCGGCACAGACCCCGCCCACCGGGTAAGCAAGATTAAAGGCGGCGGTGATCCAGGCGTACTGCTGTTCGGTGAAGCCGATATCCTTCAGCATGGTCGGAGCAGCGATACCGAGGGTATTGCGGGACAGGTAGTTAGTGATGGTGCCCATCATAACCAGGACAATAATGTACCATCGTAGATTCTTAATTTTCATTTCCAGGGCATCCTTTTCTATCCGTTAATGCGTTAGTTTTGGTGTCCTGCCTGAATAACGCGTGAGCGAAGCCGTTGCCCGTATACGAAATAAAGGCCAGAGACGAAATCGGGTAGTACTGTCAGTCAGGTTATGCGTGGGTTCAGATACCTCCTCATGCGGTGGTCCTGCTTAGTTTCAGGCAACAGTTATCCCCACCCGGTAGGGGTGTAGTGTGTCGTGCCCTGTCTTTTCAGCCCTTGTGCGGAGCCAACTGGTGACCACGATAAGCGGTCAGGTTAGTTGACGGGGGGAGTAAAAAGGCCTGTATCCCGCCGGGGATTATGAGTCGAGCGGCTTCCTGCATAGCAAGCCCAACCGGGATGAAGCCCTAGCAGATCTGCGCATTGATGGAGAACTGGATGGGCAGCTTTACCTGCTGAGTTTTTTCAGGGCGAGCGCATGCGTGACATTTCAGCCCTGTTTATGAGATCCTCAGAATTTGGATTTGCAGATACTAAACGTCTGCATTTTATACAGTTGAGTGTATCGCAAAATAATACGTTTTCAACCATTAAGTCGCATTATTTTACGAGATGATGGTGCTCAATCACCTAAACCTATAAAAAACAAAAGGTTGTTGGTAATGACTATGACGAAGAAAAATACTCAGGATCTAGCAGGTGATATTGAGGACTCCTTCGGAGTAAGGTTATCAATAGCTATGAAATTTTCTGGCGATACGAAAAGTTCTTTAGCTCGTAAATCTGATCTTTCTGAAGGTGCTATAAGGGCTTATCTAAAAAATGAGTCATCACCAAGTGTTGCTCAATTGATGAAATTATCGAAAGCATTAGGAATTCGAGCTTCGTGGTTACTGGGTGAGGGAAATGAGCCGCATTCAAAACTGGATGCTGAAGAAGATATATCCTTACTGATTGCGCTGTTCAGACATTTGTCAGGAATGCACCGTCGCATGGCCCTAAAACTCGTATTATCAGCATTAGCAAGTCAATATGATGAAATTGGTGAACATGACCTACAAAATCTTACATCCAAGGTGATAAATACCGCAGTAAAAATAAATTCTCTTACTCAAGAAGAAAAAGAAAAGCTTTCAACGCATCTTGGTTTGGACCTACAAATCGATAGTTGATCAGGAAAACTGTTACTTAAGTTAAGTAAATAAGCAGTGTATTTAAGATCGCTGAGCCTCCTTTGTCATCCGCCCCATGGTATCGCCCAGTCAGTTCGCCCCACGGTGTTGGGCGATGTCATGGGGCGACAGCCAGCTCGCGTTGCGGCAAAGTGCCGTAAAGCTGTGCTTCCCGGCATAAAATCCCGAACGCCTGTCAATGCGGGCTGGACGCCCTTATTTCCAGTCTCGTGGGGTAATGTCGCGTCTGGACGCCGCGCCAAAACCCCCAGGGCAAAAGCGGCACACCGTCACGCGCTACGCGCGACCACCCCCTTTAAGACGCGCGTTTCGCCTGTTTTTTCTCGCAGGCTCCAAAAAACGGGAACGCTGCTTTAAAGGGGGTGGTCGCGCAACGCTACCGGCTTCTGGCCGGAGACTTAGCGGCGACGGTGTGCGGGGCAAGCCCCCCAAATAAATCGACGCGTGGGCGCGTCTTTTTGCTCGCTGGGGCGGCAAAATTTATTCGGCTCCCCCCGGCCTGCTCGGTTCCCCCCGGGGTGAACGCTCGCAGGTGGGTTCGGGCGACGCAAATTAGCCATTTCTTCGAAATGGAATTTACTCACCTCACGCCACTTTTTAATTTCTGCTGTTCGCATCCATTAAAAAGCCATACAAGCGCAGCCTGTCATATCGATTGTCCCTGAAACACGGGTAACGACGATGGTGAGTAATCCCGCTGTTTTATCAGGGCCCTGTGCTCGCTCTGTTGCACTCCACCTCAGCCCTTTGTTTGTTCAGTAGCAGCTTATTCCCTGGTGCACTAGTCTGGCTCAGGCAACCTTAATCGACTTCTCGAAGCGATAAGCCGGGATAAATTGATGCTGGCAGGCATCAAGATAATCCGACCACCATTGCATCATCTGAGTTCGTTCGTCGAGGTGTTCTGCTTTATGAATATAGGCGGCACGAACGTGATTACGCTCCTGATGGCTCATCTGCCGCTCCACAGCATCTTTTGACCAGCGACCTGATTCAATCAACGCGCTACACGCTATCGTACGGAAGCCATGTCCGCAGATGTCCACCTGTGTGTCGTAACCCATCGTGCGCAGTGCCTTGTTGATGGTGTTCTCACTCATTGGCTTACGGGCATCGTGAT
>NZ_JAOWHL010000029.1:0-24242 GCF_030332645.1 Citrobacter sp. Cpo091 | reverse complement strand
AGCCCATCCTGACGGATGGGCTTTTTTGCGTCTGTGCGGGATGAAAACCGCCGGATGCGGCGTGCCGCCTTATCCGGCCTACAGGGGCCGGGCTGAACGTATTTTGTAGGCCTGATAAGCGCAGCGCATCAGGCACATCACAACACCGCACCATCGGGTGCAAAGCAATATCCAAAATCTCCATAACACAAGCCTTCCTGCGGTATATGCGGTAAACCCCCAATCTGAATTTTCTGTATTACCTCCCGAAAATATCAGGATCGCCTGCGATAGTTACGTGTACCTTTATCTATAAGTAAGGGTCTATCCGGAGAATAAAGTGTTCGGAAAAATGGTATTAAACTACATGCCGGGGCTAAAAAATTTATTAGCGTACGATAAAAGCTGGCTAAAACATGATGTTAAAGCCGGGTTATCCGTTGCTGCCGTAGCACTACCGGTTGCGATTGCTTACGCTGAGTTGGCGGGAGTCGGGGCTATCGTCGGGTTATATTCCTGCGTTTTGCCAATGCTAGCTTATGCGCTGTTTGGTTCTTCCCGCCAATTGATTGTTGGCCCTGATGCCACGACCTGCGCGGTAATTGCAGCCGTTGTAGTTCCTCTTTCTGCCGGAAACCCAGAACTTCACTGGCAGTTGACAATTGTCATGACTGTGATGATGGGGGGATGGTGCCTGCTTGCCAGTAAATTTCGCCTGGGCGCGCTTGCTGACTTGCTTTCGCACCCCATTCTAACGGGCTTGCTTAACGGGGTTGCCGTGACGATTATTGTCGGGCAACTCGGTAAGGTATTGGGGATTACGCTTGATGAAGAGCAAGTGATTGAGAAGATCATTGCCCTGCCTGGCCGGCTCTCAGAAATTCATTTATTAACCTTAGGTATCTCCATCCTAACGTTAGCGATTTTAATAGCTATCAAAACGTTTCGTAGCCAATGGCCAGCACCGTTGATTGCTATTGTGATAACAACGGCACTGGTATGGATCACATCTGCGCAGCAGTATGGGATTGCCACTATTGGGGGATCGGGCTTTCAGTCTGGTTTGCCCGTCGTTCACTGGGGCTCGTTTCAGCCTGGTCTGGCGCGTGATTTATTGATCCCTGCGCTGAACCTGGCGTTAGTCAGTTTTGTTAGTCTGATGCTCACCGCTCGCAGTTTTGCCGCGAAAAACGGATACGAAATAAATGCTGATGCTGAGTTCAGGGCTTTGGGGGTCGCGAATCTAATGTCTGGCTTATCTCAGGGGTTTGCGATTAGCGGAGCCGATTCCCGGACTGCGGTAAATGATTCCTCTGGAGGGAAAAGCCAGCTTGTTTCCGTTGTTGCTGCCTTAATCATCGGAATCGTCGTGGTATTTTTCACGCAGCCATTACAATTTATTCCGGTATCTGCATTAGGCATTGTTCTAATTTATGCATCGTGGTCATTAATTGATTTACGCGGACTCTGGAACCTGAGGCGAAGAAATAAACCCGCATTTCGCCTGGCGTTCTTCACCTTTGGCTGTGTTCTGATTATTGGTGTTATTCAGGGGATTGGCCTTGCGGTATTGTTGGGTCTGTTGCAGTTCCTGCGCACAGTTTTCCGTCCTACTGAACACTTATTGGGAATTGACGAAAATGGGATGATTCACTCATTAGGTAATACAACCGATGTGAAAATGATCCCTGGCGTGTTGATGTACCGGTTTAACTCACCGCTGACCTATTTTAATGTGGCCTATTTTAAGCGCCGCGTTTTGAATTTAGTCGATGGTGCAGTACTACAACCTAAATGGGTGGTCATTGACGCCGTTTCTTGCTTTACCTATTCAGATATCAGCGTTCTGGCAACCATTAATGAGTTAAAACGGGACCTGAAGGGGCGGCAGATTAAGTTAATTCTTGCGGGCCGAAAAACGGAGTTAACACGCTGGTTTAAGGAGAGTCGACCGACAATGAAAGATGACGACATGTTTCTGGCACCAGACCTTTATTTGGCGCTCCGGTTCATTCAAAGCAAAGAAAGCATGAGTGAGGATGAATCTGGCGTTGTTGAATAAAGCAGATTTAGGTAAATGATCCGGCTGGATGGAAGGTGCCTGTGGCGATGAACATGCCCTGGCACCCATTTTGCTAAAGGGGGATCAGCATCCGCGCGGGGACGGTGAGATCCCCGGCAGAGTATTGGTACCGACATGCTACCTGAAATATAGACAGCGTGACTGTTGTTAACCTTACGCTATGAATGCGACAAATCGCTTAAATGCTTTCCTTCCCATTGCTGGCTTCTAGCTCCCGAATCAGGCGCTTGTTGATCTTACCGACGCTGGTTTTGGGAATTTCTGGGACTATCCTTATCTGTCGCGGGATCGCCCATTTAGTGATGTGGCCGCGGTCGACGAATCCTTGTAGATGTGCCGCTATGGCCTGCGGCTCCAGGTCTTCCCCTTCCTTGCAAACCACCAGAGCCAGGGGGCGTTCGCCCCACTGTTCATCAGGTATCCCGACGACGGCTACCGACCTGACCGCCGCGTGTGAGCTGATGAGGCTCTCCAGCTCCAGCGTGCTTATCCACTCACCGCCCGTCTTGATTACGTCTTTGATGCGATCCTTTATTTCCACTATCCCATGGGGATCGATAGAGGCAATGTCGCCGGTATGCAGCCAACTGCCATTCCATAGCTCAGCTCCTTTCTCGGGTTCCTTCAGGTAGCCCTGAGTCAGCCAAGGGGCTCGCACCACTATTTCACCCAGGGCTTCGCCGTCGTGCACTACCTCCCGACCTTCGCCATCGACGATACGCAGATCCACCAACGGAACAGGCAGGCCGGTCCGAATCCGCAGGGGTAACTGCTCATCCATGGGAAGGGCCAGCTCGGCATCGCTTAAGTGGGTCATACAGAGCAGGGGACAGGTTTCAGACATACCATAGCCAGCGTGAATGCGTATGCCCTTATGGTGGGCCTGTGTCGCCAGTCCAAGGGACAGTGAACTGCCACCCAGCAACATCTTCCATCCCGACAGATCGGTCCGTGTGGCTTCGTCGCACTCGAGGATCATTTGCAAGATGGTTGGCACACAGTGCGAGAAGGTTACACCCTCATCGTGATAGAACCGCACCAGCTTGTTGGGTTCGTAACGACCGGGGTAGACCTGCTTCACACCCAGCATTGTTGCGACATAGGGAGCGCCCCAGGCGTGCACGTGGAACATAGGAGTGATCGGCATGTAGACATCGTTCGATCGTAGCAGCGACTGTCCCTCGTGGGCTGCCAGGAGGCCCAGCTCATTGAGCGTGTGCAGGACCAGCTGACGATGGCTGAAGTAGACCCCCTTGGGATTGCCCGTGGTTCCAGTGGTGTAGAACAAGGTCGCTACCGAGTTTTCATCGAAGTCGGGGAAGTCAAAGCGATTTCCCGCTGCGGCCAGAAGGGTCTCATATTCCCCCAGCACCGGCAGGCTGGTTGCCTTCGATTCTTCGTCGCTAAGCTGGATGTATCCCCGGACAGTGGTCAGTGTCTCTGCCAGTGACTCGACAACCGGCAAGAAGTCGTCGTGCACCAGTACCAGGTTGTCCTCGGCATGATTCATGGTGTAAGCGATTTGGTCCGCCGAGAAGCGGACGTTCACCGTGTGTAGCACGGCACCAATCATAGGCACCGCGAAGAAGCACTCGAGGGCGCGATGGCTGTCCCAATCTAGCAGGGCGACGGTGTCTCCAGGCATGACACCGGCCGCTGTCAGCATGTTTGCCAGGCGATGGATGCGCTGTTTGAGGGTGCGATAGTCGTAACGCAGCTTGTCGGCGTAGACGATTTCTCGCTCGGGATGAGAACGCCCACCCGACAGCAGCAAGCTCTTGATCAGCAACGGATAGGCATGGGCTCCCTGCGCTGACTGTATGACTCTTGTTTTCACCATCCAGATTCCTCGTTGACTCATTATTTGCTCGGTATGATGGCAATTGTAGATGAAGGTTGGTATTTACTCCCTGGCGTTTGCTTCAGATGTCGAGGCGGCGCACCAACTCCAGCCCCTGGGGATGAATGTGCGTACCCTACAACGCCATCTGGAAGAGGGGGGTGACCTTCAGCAAGCTTATCAATGAAGTGCGGCGCGACCTGGCGCTCCCGCAACAGTATTGTGCCCAAGGTTGTTCAGATAAATTACTCAAATCTGGCCTATGGATAAGCACGCCAGACAAAGAGGTGTGCCTGATACCGCTATATTTTTTGCAGTACCATCGTGGTTCCAGTGAAAGGTTTAAGTGTCGTGATGAGGTGGGGTAGGAGTCGCTGTTGGCAGAACGATAAGAAATCTCGCGGAGCCCAGAAAGCAAAAAACCCGCCATAGGCGGGTTCTTCTAAATAGTGGTGCCCGGACTCGGGATCATGAATGCGATTAAGACATTGGTTTTCAAATGCTTTTTGTGGTGTTTATCGCAAGCAGAGCCCCCACAAAAGCCCCCATAAAAGTCTCGCTTTGGTTTTGTGATGGTTATCACGATATAAACGCGGTTAAGGAGAGAGGGGGTTATGTGTCCAAGTCTGTATATGATACCGGAATGGATTGGTTTAGAAACATTACGCAGCCTTTAGTTTACCGTTTGAAGTGGTTTACTGAATTTGGCCACCTGAATAGAGGTGATATGCTCACCTCAGAACAATACAGGTGCACCAATGAAAAGAAGAAATTTTAGTCCTGAATTCAAACGCGAATCCGCTCAGCTGATTGTCGATCAAAACTACACCGTCTCTGATGCCGCTAAGGCTATGGATGTCGGTCTTTCCACGATGACAAAATGGGTCAGGCAACTGCGTGAAGAGCGTCAGGGCAAAACACAAAAAGCCTCTCCGATTACACCGGAAAAAATCGAAATACGTGAACTGAAGAAAAAGCTACAACGTATTGAAATAGAAAACGAAATATTAAAAAAGACTACCGTGCTCTTGATGTCAGACTCCCTGAAAAATTCTCTATAATCGGGAAACTCAGGGCGCGTTATCCTGTGGTCACTCTCTGCCATGTGTTCGGGGTTCATCGCAGCAGCTACAAATACTGGAAAAACCGTCCTGAAAAACCAGACGGCAGACGCGCTGTATTACGCAGTCAGGTACTTGAGCTACATGGTATCAGCCACGGTTCCGCCGGAGCGAGAAGCATCGCCATCATGGCAACCCAGAGAGGCTACCAGATGGGACGCTGGCTTGCTCGCAGACTCATGAAAGAGCTGGGGCTGGTCAGTTGCCAGCAGCCGACTCACCGGTATAAACGTGGCGGGCATGAGCATGTTGCTATCCCGAATCATCTTGAGCGGCAGTTCGCAGTAACAGAGCCAAACCAGGTGTGGTGCGGTGATGTGACCTATATCTGGACAGGTAGGCGCTGGGCGTACCTCGCCGTTGTTCTCGACCTGTTCGCAAGAAAGCCAGCGGGCTCCCGTAATATCACGTTTGACTATGATATTAAGACTCCCGGGGAAATCGTCGTGAGCAATATGCATCATATAAAAACAGCGAGGGGTAATGCTGCTGATGAGATTATCAAAAAAAGTTTTTTCTTTGTTCATGAGGATACCGGACGTCAGTTACGATTAAGCCCTCTGGGCAATGCCTGGCTCCTGGGAAATCCGCAGTCGCCCTTTGCGCTGTGTGTTAACCAGAAATAATGA
This sequence comes from Citrobacter sp. Cpo091, assembly GCF_030332645.1. Classification (NCBI taxonomy): domain Bacteria; kingdom Pseudomonadati; phylum Pseudomonadota; class Gammaproteobacteria; order Enterobacterales; family Enterobacteriaceae; genus Citrobacter; species Citrobacter sp. Cpo091. The sequence continues at coordinate 18,590 of NZ_JAOWHL010000029.1, read as the reverse complement.
ACGGACTGCTTTTCTGTCTGCCCCGGACGTGGCCTGAACTAGGTCCCGGCGGTCTGACGCCTCAGTGGCCCAACGACCCCTGTTGATTTTCCAGGTATAAACTCTTCTTTTTGTGCTCCCGCAGCAATAATCGCCTCATCGCAACAATCACCTCTCTTTAGTGACTCTGTTGCAATAATCCTTATCTTCACTTTCTGAGATCCGAAAAATACCAAAACCGGATAACAGGATGACGAAACGTGCATGAAGGGAGTTGAGAGACATTTTTTCAGAGAAAAAATGGCCCCTAACGCTTATTATCCTCGATATTTCTTATGGATAATGCAGGATATCTATGTTTGGAAAACTCCTCATAAGTGTCTCATGGCAGGTCAGGGCTGAGTTGCGCCGTAGCCTGAAGTCGAACCGGGATTACAAAAAACTACGCTGGAACCCGATAGAAAAAGTTCTGGTTTCCAGCTCCACCTATTACATCCGGGCTATGCTGGTTCTTTGGTTCACTGCAGTCGGTGCAGTTGCCGTAGTCGAGTATTTTCGGCCTGTATTACATCCGTTCGCTCTGCAGCATTTTAAAGGGATTACCCTCCTTTCAGGATGGATGTCTAATTTACTGGGCAGCCAATTGACTATTATCGGTATTGTTTTTCCGCTGGTCGTGGGTCTTATCAGTGTTCTGTTTCAAAAGAAATCAGCCAGGATCCATATCCAGTCCGCGTATCAACTTCACTCCGGATATATGTTCGCAGGCCTGAGTGGCCTGTCACTTGCCGCATTTATTGTGTTAGGCGGCATAACGTTATCAATTGGTGACAGATATCTTAATACCGCTTTCGCCGTTACCGCTTTTGTGTGGATGCTTTTCAATATTTTCCTGTCTATCTGGTTCTTTGTCTCCAGTCTGAATGTTCTGGATGAGAACAAGCGCGATCGTCTTATGAATAAGTATTTTTTGTCACAAATAGTGGATGACTACATTCAACACGCCTATATTCTGGCGTGGCTCCGCTATCCGGGGGGGAACATAGGTGAAAATTACCTGGATGGTATTAAAATACTACCTTATTCAATATCTGAAAAGGATGATATGGCCCATGTTAAATTTGATATAAGTAAAAATAATGTTGTTACCGATATCTATATAAGACCTCTGCTATTCCTGCTGAGAAGACTCAAAGCGGTGGATGGACAGGATGCGGAAATTATCATTTTGCCCTCTTTTGGTGTGCGTTCGGATGAACTGACGGTATTGTCATTAAGAGGCATCATGCCTGTTTCAGGATTATGGCTGTGGCTATGTCGACGTTGCATAGTGACAGGGCATTCTGAGAATAAAAGGGATCTGGATGATATTACTTTTGATTTCTTTGGTGAGGCATACGATGCACTTAACGATAAAAATATCAGTGTTTTCAGGTCAGGTGTTGAACGATTAACGGATACCTACACCTCTATTAAACGAAGTTACAATTACGGGGACGATAAAAATTATCTGGATGAAGTAAAAGAATCGGGATTTAGCCATACATTCAGTGATTCATTCCATTATGAATTGAGAAAATTTGTTCGTGAAACCGTAAAATCAACAGAATATTCAGGCGAATATTTCCGTGAATCTATGGCTATTCCATTGCATGTGTACAGAAAAACACAGAGCACTCGTTTTACCGATTTCAGACAATTTTTACTTTCTCTTTTCAGGGTCTGGCATGTGTTAAACGAGTGGAAAGCGGGACTCGGGGGCACCCTATCGGCCAGCCAGGAGCAGACTCACCAGGCGCTTATTCGCGAATTTATCGGTCTGTGGGAGGGCTGGAGTATGAACACGATCATTGGCAAACCCGGGAGTGAAGATTCTACCGGCCGTCTGATGTATCATCTGCATAGTACCGCCAGGCTGCTTATCCCGTCAGTGGTCGCCGATAATGTTTCTTCCGTACGATATGCTCACGACGTTCTTTGCCTGTGGTTTAACCAGAGCCGGTTTACACGTCACTGGGAGGAAGAGTACCGCTGGCACAGTTTCTTCCTGACTCCGGATTATCTGTCTCTGGAGGAAACAGATCCGCAGTGGGCAATGTTACTCAGGGGAAGCCCATATAAAAAAGAGGCGGCCTTATCCATTTTGTTTGCAAATGCCTTATCTGATTTGCGTCTGTTGATGGCAGGCTATCTTATTGCGCATTTCGAATCACAGGAAAAGACAGATTTAGCCGATCTTGTAAATCATCTCATAACGTCTGAATTATATGAAGAAAGGGAAACTCATGAGACGCTGACGCCTGCATTCAGACGTTCTGTCGATATTATTGATATGATACTGAGAATTGAGCACTGTAATCTTCATGCGAGTACAAACTGGTACAGCGGGTTATCAGAAACCATTGAGGTTATGAACTCATATAATGAAAGATCCTACGTTCCGGGGCGTATGTATACAGGAGTCCATGAGGATTTAGGGAGCCTCTATGGAGCGTTTTCCTTGCTGGCTATAAAGCTCGCCAGACCAGCTGAGCAGATTACACAGCGTGTTAATGACGCCCTGGCGGGAGGGTTGTTTTCCTATTTCAGTAAAGTCCGAATAATTTCTGTTCTTGAACGCCTGAAACGTGATCCTTCAGTCCCTTATGAAGGCTATATCATTTCAGAAGCGGATTATGCAGCGAACGTGGTTTTCTTTAATGACGTTCTGGACAAATACATTGAAGTCTTCAGTCGCAGCAAAGCGACAGATATCGTTGCTGCCGAAGTTGATCTTGAACGTCTCAGAAATACCGACACTCGTCTGACAAAAGAACTTCCTGGGGCATTGTCTGAAGAGACTCTGCTTAACTACTTCACTTTTTCTCAAAATTCAGAATGCGATCGCAACTGGCTGGTGAGATACATTCCTGTAAGTGTTCCCAAAGATTATGTTGCTAGAGAACTTAATCGTAATTTCTACGGAGATTTTCCGTCTGTATCAGATGTAAGGACAAATATTCACCACAGACTGCATAATTTACTGTGGCAATCACAGGCTAAATTAACGATGGAAGTCAAAAACCTCGAAACACTGTTAATGAAAGTCGCGCAACGGTCCGCCGATCAGCAGAATTACATACTGGTGAGCTACGGTTCCCGCTTTAGCGAAGAACTGAGGGAACTGGTTTATCAGCCGGAAAGGCATGACGCGTTTAACATACAGGTTGATATGTCAGCCAGAGGTAGCCGCGCTCTGCCCTTCAGGATCAATAACTGTCTTATTTACCTTGTCCTCAATTCCGAAAAGGAATTTTCGGTAATGGTCAGCGCGGAATCCTTCGGTGAACTCAGGCTGTTCAGGTACCCGGATGGAACCCTTTTTAACACCTTCTACCGCAGCAGCGACGATCCACTTGAAGGAGTGATGACAACGCTCTGGGAAATGGAGATGGAAATCACTGGTCCCCTGGTGGCCCGGTTTGAACATAGCTGAGCAAATGTACGGCGACCCTTAATGGGGTCGCTGTTAAATTGCTTTAGAGTTAATCATAAATTCAAATCTTAGCGATTCATGCAACAATTCACATATCGCAACAATTCACTATTTTTTGTGCTTATCCTGCAATAATCCGTCTTTTCCTCTCAGCAGATCCGAAAAGCGGTAAAGTCGGATCTGGACTGACTAATCGTATGGAAGGGCGAAAGAGATACGGCAGGAAGGAAGATGGGAATGGAAGGTCCGTTTTGAGCGAAAAATGGACCTTCAAATCCAAACCGGTTCAATTGATTAACCTTGGCAGTCAGTTACGCTATCGTTAACATTAAGCCGATAGAATAATTCCCTATCCATTTTTTACAAATACACAGTGGCAAGAAAGATAGATTCTGGCTCATGACAAGCAGAGTGATTCATTTGTATAAAGAGACTTCGCCTTCAGGACGCGTTTTGAACCTGCGATACATCCACAGGTATTGCTCAGGGGCACGGAGAATTTCACGCTCGATGATCTTGTTCATATAAGCCGCTGCGGCGACCTTGTCTTCCCCTGGATAGCCTGACAACGGATTGCTGATATACATGTGATAACCTTTTTTATCGCTACGTCGAATCATGCTAAGTGTGATCAAGTGTGCACCAGCTAGTTTTGACAGAGCATACGTTCCGTTCGTCGTGGCTGCTTTTTTTACCGAGAAAAAAGGTGCAAAAACGCTTCCTTTAGACCCATAATCCTGGTCTGGTGCAAACCAAACGGCTTCACCTGCTTTTAGCGTATGAACAAAACCTGATAAATTATGTCGATTAATCATAGCTTTATTTGAACGCATACGCCCTTTTGTCTGTACCCATTCCATTAATGGATCATTGTGTGGGCGATACGTTGCCATCATAGGATGGCATAACCCCATTACTCTTCCACACAACTCAAGGGACATAAAATGAATCCCGACAACCATTACTCCTCTTGTTGCACCGGTCAGGTTTTCAAGCCCTTCGACATCAAACCATTTTTTGACTCTCGCATCGCTCCAGAACCAGGCCATTCCTGTTTCCATCAGTCCCAGCCCGAGAGAAACAAAGTTTTTATTGACCATCTGGCTCCGGGCAAACGGTGTCATCTCGGGAAAGCACAGTTCGATATTTCTAATCGCAATCCGTTCCCGGCGTTTCAGAAAGGGTCTGGATATTTTTCCAAGGCCAGAACCCAGAATATGTAAAACCGGGTAAGGAAGTTGAACGAGAAGCCACAGCAGACCCAAACCAGACCAGGTAAGCCAGTGGCGAGGATGAAGTAAATTATGAGTAAAAGTCTGTGCCATAAATTTCCTTAATGCTAATGAAGGTTATAACGCAAAAGGAAAACAATGAGGCAATTCGTCTTTAGCGATACATTTTGTTTAAGATAATTTAAATTCATCTAAATTCAGGAAAAAATATTTTGCAATGACTGGTGAATAATTTAAAGAGCCAGGGGTGAATTGTAAGCCAGCAAATTTATTCTGTTATAAATCCATGGTTTTATCATTGATACTCAAGGAATTGTCTTCTTGATTCATCATCATCAAGGTACTCAAAAGAAAGAAGCCGAATTTTGGTAAGTTTATAAAACCACTCACAATCGTTTCGTTGAATAATTTCGCCTGGTTTGAAACATATCCCGGATGCCACCCGAATAATCGCATATTTACCATTACTAAACCTGACCCGGTGAATACAGAAAAGTTGGCCAGCCTGTCCGTGACAGCTGTTCGACATGATATGCCCTTCAATAAAAACAGATTTTTTAGATTTCATTATCATACCCTCGACAACAGCAGTACAGGAGGAATGTTGTCATTTTCCGACATCACTGACGTTACGTGGCAGAAGCTGATCAGCCGCCGATACACCAGCATTCTGAAGGTCTGAACAACAGTCCGCAGGCAGGGCACTCAAGAACCGCATCTTTTCTTAGTTTACCTGCTTTCTGATCGGCTCTGTGTGCACATACCGGGCAGGCAACATGAACCGGTCTTTCTTTAAAATACCTGAGCCCGTTTGTATAAGACATAAATAATTCTCTGAGGAATACAGTAATCATTATACGCTTTAATATAAAAATAAATGGCATAAGTTATGTTAAGTTGTGTCTGAATCAGGATATCAGATATTGAAAATTGAACGTCTTATTTATGATACACTACCCTTCCGTGAGAAATTTAAGATGAAATCAGAAGACACCCTTGACTGGTATCCGGCACAACTACCGCCTGTGAAAATTATTCTTGGCGAAGCCGTGCTGGCTGTGGGTAAACAGGGCCGACCGATTAATACCCGCACCTTGCTGGAATACCTTCAGGTCATGCAGGACAAACAAAAAAGGCGGGATGACAAAATCGCCATGCAGACTGCGATTGATGTTCTCAGGGATAATCAGCGCATTAACGGCAGACGTTAATGCACCTCCGGGATCAGTGTCAGTTCTGAATGATCTCAACCGTATGGTTTTGTCCATCATCCTTCAGCGGTATTCTGTCATCAGGGAGGAGAACACCATCCAGCGTCACGCAATATTCTGCATCGCCGCGTGAAACACTAATCTGATAATGGCTTTCACCATATTGATATGCCATAGAAAAAGACGACCACTCATCCGGTAACCTGGCATTAACACTAAAGTCAGTGCCGGAACGTTTTATCCCCAGTAATTCCTCGGTAAGTAAACGCCAGGCCCAGCCTGCGGAACCGGTATACCAGCTCCACCCTGCACGTCCGGTATGGGGAGCGACGCTGTAGACATCAGCACTCATGACATAAGGCTCAGCTTTATAAATCCCGACAGAGTCCGCATTCAGGGTATGATTTATAGGGCTGAGCATTGACCAGAGTTGCCAAGCTCGTTCGGCATTCCCCATTCGGGCAAAGGCCATCACTGCCCAGATGGCGCCATGCGTATACTGCCCTCCGTTTTCCCGCACGCCGGGCAGGTACCCCTGTATGTAGCCCGGATTTGGACCGTGTCCGTCGAAAGGAGGCGTTAACAGTTTGATCAGCCCTCCTTCGTTATCCACAAGGTGCTTATCCAGCGCCTGCATGGCCTTTGCGCACCGTCCCGGGCTCGCGGCGCCGGACAATACAGACCAGCTCTGCGCAATCGCATCAATCCGGCAGTCCTGTGAGGTTTTCGATCCCAGGGGAGTACCATCGTCAAAATACCCGCGCCGGTACCATTCCCCATCCCAGGCGTGGGCTTCGAGATTACTTTGCAGGCGCAGAGCCTGTGAACGGCACATCGCGGCGACGCTTTCATCCAGCCTGCGCTCCGCCAGCGCTGCAAACTGCTGCAAAATGTCGTACAGGAAGAAGCCCAGCCAGACGCTTTCACCTTTGCCTTCGATACCCACCCGGTTCATCCCGTCATTCCAGTCACCAGCCCCCATCAGCGGCAGGCCATGCTCCCCGAAGCGAAGTCCATAGTGAATAGCTTTGACGCAGTGTAACCAGAGTGTCTCTTCGGTGCCGCTGATGACCGGCGTGTCATAGACAGACTCTTCACCAGGCTGAAGCGAGCGTCCCTCCAGATAAGGAATGCGTATTTCCAGTGCATCCATATCCCCCGTCGTTTCAACATAGTGGCAAACAGCAAGCGGCAGCCAAAGATAGTCATCGGAACAGCGGGTACGGACACCGTTGCCGTGTGGCGGGTGCCACCAGTGTTGCACATCCCCCTCGATAAACTGCCGTGATGCACAGAGTATTATCTGTTCACGCATCCGGTCCGGAGCAGCGTGGCTCAGAGCCAGCGTATCCTGCAGCTGATCGCGAAAACCAAATGCACCGCCAGACTGATAGTAGCCACTCCGGGCCATAAGACGGCAGGCGACCGTCTGATACAACAGCCAGCCATTAACCAGTAAATTTACGGACGTGTCGGGGGTGTTAACTACGATTTTATCGAGAACATTGTGCCAGTGATTATGAATCCGGTTCAGCTCCTGGCGGACCGTATCCTCATTCATGTAGCGGGCCAGCGTCTCCTGAGCACAAACATCATTCTCCTCTGCGCCGAGGATAAAAATAAACGTCCTCTGGTCCCCGTCAATTAATGTAACCGCCGATTGCACCGCTCCGCAGGGATCCAGACCGGCCCCCGTCTTACCGGAAAGCTTTTGCAGTTTCATGGCCGACGGGGCGTGAAGGGAACCATTACGGCCAATAAACTCCCGGCGGTCCCCTGTCAGAGAACAGTCATTACCGCTGACGGCAAAAAATGCAGTTCGGCCGCCACCATTATCACCATAAAAGTTATTCGCAAGCACCCCGCAGCCGCCGGGCGTTCTGGCCACATGTGTCACAATGTGAGGGGCTGAGCGCGTTCGTGTTTCTCCGAGCGTCCACTCTACATAGCCTGTGACGGAAAGTTGACGTGTCCGTCCCGAAGAGTTACTGAGCGTCAGGAGCACCAGTTTAACCGGATCTTCTTCAGCAACCAGGACCGTCAACTCGCTGTCTATACCACTCTCACGATGGGCAAAAACGCTGTAGCCAAAACCATGGCGGGTCAGGTAATCACCGTGTCCGCGAACAGGTAAAGCCGTCGGCGACCAGCACTCCCCGCTCTCTTCATCGCGCAGGTAAAATGCCTCGCCGCTGCGATCGCTCACCGGATCGTTCTCCCACGGCGTCAACCGGTATTCATGGGCATTCTCATACCAGGTATAGGCCTGCCCTGCCTCTGAGATCACACTGCCAAAACGGGAATTTGCCAGTATGTTCGACCAGGGAGCCGGTGTAAGCGCATTTTCCCGAAGGATGATCTGATACTCCCGCCCATCCTGAGAAAATCCACCGTACCCATTGAAATGGCATAACTGACTGGTATCAGGGCTCCAGTCCGTATGTTGATTACGCTCGCGCGCAGCACGCGGAATGAATGCCCTTGCAGGCGATTTCAGGGTATGAATACGCTGGTTAAGCTGCTCATTAATACCCCCTGCGCGGTCATCAAGATAAAGACAGGCCACGCTCATCAAAAGCAACTTATCCTCAGCGGAGAGATGCTCACCGTTGCGGACAAAAAGCCCGCCCTTTTTATCCAGCAGACTGGCTTCAGACCCGGCATAAATTAACTCCATAATCTGATTTTGTAATCCCTGCTGGTAGCCGCCGGGGCTGTTATTCAGGATAACCAAATCAACATCCAGCCCTTTCTGTCTCCAGTAACGGTGTGCCTGAATCAGTGTGGTCACTGAGGTGATACTTTCCTCGCTGGTTATACTCAGCAGCACTATCGGCAGATCCCCTGAAATTGCCCAGCCCCACAGTCCGGACTGGCCACGCCGGTTGCGGCCGATCGCCTGGCCTTCGGCGCGCAGCTCCTGGACAGGGTAAAGCACTGCGCTGGCGAGACTATTGAACAACGTGGCATCATCTTCACTGGCGTTCATCTGGCGCAATACCACCAGACTGTGAGACCAGGCCAGTTCAAAGACGCGATCGGCGATAGGGTAATCGCGATATTTCTCCAGCAACGCCAGGCTCTGCTGACGGGTCTCGCTGATGCCATAAATGATATCAATCGTAACCGGCTGCCCCGGCTGCAGAATGATGGCGTTGCGAATTGCCAGTATCGGATCCAGCACCGAGCCCGACGTGTTGCCTAGCATCCCTCCCGTCTCTATTGCCTGTGCATTCGCAGGGGTTCTGCCACGTCCAATAAACCTTGCCCTGTCCGTTTCAAACGACACGTTATGTCGGTTATCGCCGTGCACCACCATCATGTGAAACAGGCAAGGGCCCGGTTCATCCGGTGAGTGCGGGCGCCGGTGGCAAAGAATAGCGTCACGCTCAGGAGCCAGCTCAGTCTGAATAAACAAATTGCTGAATGCCGGGTGTGCCAGATCGCTGGCATCAGGTGCCAGTACCACTTCAGCATAGGTTGTCAGCTCCAGAGAGCGAGGCTTGCGACCACGATGAATCAGTGTGAGCCGTCGCAATTCAACATCATCCTCCGGAGAGATCACCACCTGAGTTTTGACGCTGAGTCCCCCTAAGCTGCGTCTGAATTCTGCCCCCGCATCGGTGAACAACACTTCCTCGTCTTGTCCGCTGGTGTGGGCTGTTGGTTGCCAGGTATTGCTCCACACATCTCCCGTCTGGGTATCGCGGATGTAGCAGAATGCTCCCCAGTTATCACGGGTGGTATCACTGCGCCAGCGCGTTAGTGCAATATCATTCCAGCGACTGTAACCACCGCCGCCCGCGGTCAACATCAGATGATAATGGCCGTTGGACAGGAGTTGAATATCCGGGGCGGGGGTATCCACGCTATAGAAAATACGGGGTTCATAGCGAACGGGTTTGACCATGCCCTCATGAGATTCAAAATGACGGCGCGGACTGTACAGATCGACCGCATCCGGCACGCGCTCCTGTAACAGCAGACTCGCTGACCGGAATACCGTGCTGGACATAAAGCGTTCAGTCATGGGAGCGTCAAGCAGCACATGAGCCAGCGCCTGAAATGCCATACCCTGGTGATGCGCCATCCAGGACTGTACCACCGCATAGAGCTGACCGGTTGCAAGACGTGAGGGTGTATAGTCCAGCGCTTCATAAAAACCGTATTCTCCGCGTGCACCATTTTTTTGCAGCCTGAACAGGTTCTCACAGGCTCTCTGTGGGGAAACCATCAGCGCCAGCAGCGTGGCGTAAGGAGCAACAACCATGTCATCGGCAAGTCCCCTGCGTAGACCGAGCCCCGGTACGCCAAATGCCTGATACTGATAATTATGCTGAACATCAAAAGCATGATAGCCAGACTCTGAAACACCCCATGGTACCCCGCGTTCTTTCCCCCAGTGAATCTGGCGCATAACCGCCGACTGACTCATTTCATCGAGCAGGCTGCCGGGCCAGGTGGGCATCACCAGATTCGGCATCAGATATTCAAACATGGATCCGCTCCATGACATCAGGGCAGTTTCATTATCAATCGTGGTAAACAATCGACCCAGCGCGTACCAGCTTTTAAGAGGCAGCTGATTAGTCGCAATGGCAAGAAAACTGGTCAGGCGGATTTCAGACGGCAGGAGATCGTAGTGGCTCTTGTCAGGCATATTGGTATCACAGTTATAACCGACGCTGAGCAGACTGGTTGCTTCACTGTACAGAAAGGCGAAATCCATCCGGGCATGCTCATCCAGCCGCTGTTCCAGCTCGGTGATAATATTGAGTCGCATTCGGGCCTGCTCCGCCACTGACGCCGGAGGCGTTCCTGTACCGGTTAATGTCGGACGGGCAAGCTCGCTCAGCGTCGGCAGCATCTGTTCATTCCAGGATGCAGGCAACCAGCCAAGCAACAGAGACCACTCATGGCAAAGCTGAACCAGTTGATGCTCCAGATGTCCAGCCCAGCGCATCTGAAGAGGAGATCCCTGATGACATGCGCTGGTCAGATGGTTGCACTGGGTGCGCATGCTTTTCAGTTCGCTGAAAAGCGCCTGCGGAGAGAGCGACACCGCGTTCAGGCAATGCTTGCGCAGCAGTCTCAGGCTGTCAGGTGGGTTCTTACCCCACTGTTTTTCCAGAATATCCAGCGTATCGTTCAGTCCTGCCAGTATCTGTTGGTTGCTTAAAACAGGCTGATGACGCATGGCGGACAGGCCTGCACGCAGGGTCAATAAATGCCCGGCCATATTGCCGCTGTCGACGCTGGAGATATAGCGTGGACTGAGGGGGACCAGCGTACGGGTGTCATACCAGTTGTAGAGATGGCCCCGGTAGTGCTCCATTTTATCCATCGTGTCGAGCGTGAGCGACACGCGCCGGAGCACCTCTCCGCCAGGCAGGTAGCCAAAGTCCCATGCCGTCAGGTTAGCCATAAGTGAAAGACCAATATTGGTAGGAGAAGTTCGGTGTGCCACCGTCGGTTGTGGTATTTCCTGATAATTATCAGGCGGAAGCCAGTTCTCTTTTGCTGTGGCAAATGTTTCAAAAAAAGCCCAGATTTCACGGCTTGTCTGGCGTAACAGCTGTTTTTGTTCCTGATTAGGCGAAAAAACCTTTCGCACGGGCTGGCGACTCAGCCAGCTCATCAGCAGCGGTGCCACACACCATACCAAACCGATCGGTAACGCAATCCCCAGCAGCTGTGGGGCAAATTGTCCGGTCAGTATTGTCAGCGCCACGCCACCGGCAGCGTTCAGCCACATCGCCTGATAAAAACGTGCAACAGTGGGTCTGGCCTGACTGCTGTCCTGGCTGTGGCTGACCCACTGGCTGAGGTGACGCCTGCTTATCCCCAGTCGCCATAGCGTCACGGCGATCGCTTTCAGCGAATATCCGGCTTCGTGCGGCAGTATCGCAAAATTAAGGCTGATACCTGACAGACGCTTTAGCGCGCCCGCCCCCACCAGTAACAGATGCGGCTTCACGCGGCGACGCAGAGGTTTATGCAGAAGGTCGTGGCTAATGCAGAGGATGGCTGGCAACAACCATATCAGCAACAGTATGCCCAGCCAGTAAACCGGATTGGGTACCCAAAGCAGAGTGAAGAACAGCAATATCAGTAAGGAGGGGGCGACCAGACTGCGACGTAGATTATCGAGTAATTTCCAGTAAGAAAGCGCGGTCAGCGGATTCCTGACCCGGGTTCCATCGGCTTTTCTGATGCGTGGTTTTAGCCAGTTAAGCAGTTGCCAGTCACCCCGGATCCAGCGTGAACGTCGTGCAACATCCGACAGATAATTATTAGGGTACTGTTCGTACAGTAACACCTCGCTCAGCAGACCCGAACGTGCATAGCATCCTTCAAGCAGATCGTGGCTGAGTACCAGATTTTCCGGGCAGATGTTCGTAGTGGCCTGCATAAAAATATCAACATCGTAAATCCCTTTGCCCACAAACGAGCCTTCCCCAAAGAGATCCTGATAAATATCCGAAGATATCATCGAATAAGGGTTATTGCCCGGTACGCTGCTGCGCAGGGCTGCGTAACGCCCCTGACCGTTGCGTGGTATCTCCTCCGCAAGACCGGGCTGTAAAATACCGAATCCTTTGACAACCCTCTGGCGTACCGGATCATACTCAGGCGTATTCAGCGGATGCGCCATCGTCGCGACGAGTTTGTGTGCCGTATCGCGCGGGAGCACAGTATCGCTGTCCAGGGTAATGACGTATTTTATGTGACCCGGTAAAAGGTGGGCAGGCATCTCTGCAACGCTGACGAATTGCGTTCCGGGATGGCGCAACCAGCTGTTCAGTAACGCCAGTTTTCCCCGCTTGCGTTCATAGCCCATCCACGCTCCTTCCGAGGGGTTCCATTCAGGCTGGCGATGTAACAGATAAAAACGTGGTCGGCCGGAGGGGTAGCGGCGATTAAGCGCCTGCGTATCGGCGATAGCCTGTCTGAGCAGCGCGTGACTTTCCGATGAGGGTTCATTTTCAGAATCAGCAAAATCAGTGAGCAGCGCGAACCTGAGATTTTCGTTTTCGTTCCCCAACCAGCAGACTTCAAGACTGGTGAGGAGCTGGCTGAAACTTTCGTGGCTGGTCAACATGCAGGGAATGACTAACATGGTGGCACTGTCAGCGGGAATACCGGCTGAAAAATCCATCCCCGGCAAGGGGCGAGGAACGCGAAAACGGGTGGTTGCATCACTGAGCAAATCGCTCATTAACTGAGTTAATGCGATAATCAGAGGTAATATCACCGCGATCAATAGCCAGTCTGCGCCCTGCATGGCGGTTTCGTGCAATATTGCTGCGGTCGCTGCGGTTGTCAGCAACGCCAGGCTTCCAAGCCATGACAGCAGGGTTATTCTGTTGAAACTGTGCCGTAAGCGTATGAGCCTTGAGGCGTCTGCCAGGAGATGAATATCCAGCGCCTGTCGACCTTCGCCTGCAAGATAATAACCAACATGATGTTCCGGTGTATCGGGCGCTTTTTCCTCTGAAAGCGCCAGCACCTTCTCAGTAACCTCAGGCTCGCTGAGACCGCTGTCTCTGGCCAGAACCTCAACTACGTGCCGGTAATGATCCCGGGTATTGAAGTGCATCCGGGGATAAATGCCGGCAGGATCATTGCGTAATGCCTGTTCGACGACGCTTATCGTTTCGGCGAAATCAGCCCAGTCCGTTTCACTCACTAATCGGAGACCCGCGATGCTGTTACTGACAGACAGCTGACTGGCGGCAAGCTGTTGATTGAAACTATGTATGAGAACGTCGGTGGTGATCTCCTGTTCCCGAAGGCACTGATCAACCCAGGTCAGAGGTAACGACAGCGCGTTGCCATGCCCCTGCAGGCGCCGCATCAGCTCTGCGACAAACGCGCTGGTTAACGGGGGGCGGGAGCGCGCCATATCAGCAACCACCATGATTAAATCAACAGGCGCACTCTTAGCACATTCGAAAATCCTGGTTATCCACGTATCGGCAAGGTTTCTGTCCTGCTGCGCATTTATCACTTCCATGCTGATACGACGAAGATTTTCAATCAGCGCCAGGCGCAGCATTCCCGGTAGCGCCCAGACTTCACCTAGCGTCAGCGGTGTCACCTGTTGATAGGCAGTGAGATAGCTGGTCAGGCTCGCGGCATCCCAGCGGCCATCACCGTGAGCAACTGCCTCTGATGCGATATGATAAATTCGTGGGCAATTCAGTGGCGATACCAGCGACGGGAGACCTTTTCCAAAACTTTTCGGCAAGTGCTGGCGGACTGTGCGGATTTGTTCCTCAATAAGATAATAATTGTCCAGCAACCATTCACCGGCGGGCATGATACTGGTCTTTTTACCCGCGTTAAGCTCATAGCAGTTTTGGGTGATGACGTCCTCATTGTCGCCAAGCCGTTTCAGAAGATAATAAGGATGTTTATCCGGCGATAGTTTGTGAGTCTGCGCCAGCTTCTGACCGTAGCGCTCCATCTGGACGGTCGAAAAGAGTTCTGACCTCGGAGTGCTTTCACTCGCAGGATCGTTCGCCGAAAACGTTACGTTTTCGGCAGCATTGATCGGAATACGGGAGCGGTTAAACCACGCTCTTGGGTTCATTTTCATAGCATTGCTCTGATGCGACGTTGGCGCGCAGGAGCAGTTGCGAAATCAGTTCAGAAACGTTCTCTCAGGATGGGCGTCAGGCATCAGGGATTTAACAGCTGCCGGAATCTAACATAAGTATAGGACATGAGCTCTGTTCTGCGGTTTTGGTCGAGCTAGCGTCGGGAGATAAACAGAGCCTTACATCCGGGGCAAAGCATGGCCTGGTTGAGCCGGATTTTTGACAACGGTTGTGCTGATTTTAAGCCACAAACAGGACAGGCAGCAGTGGCAGTAGACGCTCTGCTGAATAGTTTCATTGCGTAATTGATAACAGACATAACCATTAACCTTTCAATGAATGAGCTTCACCGTACCACATGCGGTTAAGTTTTAATCTATTTATTTTGACACACTGAAAATCAGAAAAGATAAATGTTCGCAGCTACAGGCCCTCTGAGACCGTTTATACGGCAAAATTCTATGCGGTTTCCAGGGATGAATAATTCTGATTCGCGGGAGTTAACGGCTGAAATGTGAAGCAGAACGTCTTTTTGGCCATCAGATGGGATGATGAGGCCTTTACCACTAAGAATGTCAAAGCTTTTCACAATTCCTGTCATTTTATGAGACAAGTCAATTCCTTATTGAAAACACGTAAGGAATATACATTGAAAATAGCATCCTGCCATTGTTAATTTCTTTGCAGGACATCTGGAGGGCTAAAATATAATTTGCTTATTATGATTTCCCGTGCCTTAATGAATCCCATCATTTCGATGTGCAAACGAACGTTAAAAATTTTCCGGACAGTCCTCATTACTAGGCGTTATCGCTGATATCCCTCCTTTTGAGTCCATACGTTTACTATCAATACAATCATGTGTGACAGGAATCAGTATGACCTCAAGAATTAAAGGCCTGGTAAAATGGTTTAACGATGACAAAGGGTTTGGCTTCATCTCTCCTCTTGATGGCAGCAAAGATATCTTTGTCCATTTTTCTGCACTTAATGGCGACAACTTTAAAACTTTATTTGAAGGACAGAAAGTTGAATTCGCCATTCACAGCGGTGACAAAGGACCTGCTGCTGCAAACGTAATACTTTGCGATAAATAAATAATTGTGGATCTGCGATAACGATAAAGGATTATTCCTGAGTAGACAGATCCATAACTTAAATCAGATGAAAGTCGTTTATTCTTAATATCAGGTCAGCATATTTTTCGCAATTATGAGTGTGCTGACCGATGTGATGAAGTGCAGGACTGCTGCATAAAAGTCTGAAAGCAGAAGCTAACTGCTTGTTAAATAATAAAGTGTGTAAGAGGAGAGGCTGCCTCCGAAAGCATCACGTCTTTGCTTTTACCATAATGGCATCTGCCAGTTAACATTCACGCAAGAACAAGGTAATAGAATATGATAAAAGTCCTTGTTTTCTTTAATGCTGAATCCTGTAAAATCATGACAGTTCTGGAAGGTATATCTTCTATCAGGCAGGAATATCCAAACGGTGAAGAAGCACATCTTCGGATTATGTCTGCAAGTTTTCCTTCCTTAACTGGCGATCATGGTATTGTTTACGTAGCTTCTGACAGAGAGTTAACGTCACAGGAGATACTTGATGCGGCCAGGAAATATTTATAGCATTTTTGTCATGCTCTCTGCTTCACGTTTAATTGCATGCTTACTCTATTTATCAGAATCGAACAAAAAATGAGTTAAAAACATTTATGGCCTGTTAACAGCAGGCTTTTTTTACATTACACTTTTTTAGAAACACCTCTATAAAGAGAGAGTAATTCGCTATCCTCTGACAAAATGCAGGTATCTCTCCCCTGCGTGCCATCTTACCATTTGTGAAAAACCTTACTAAGTGCCGGCGCTAATTCACTAAATGTCTCTCCTGATTTTAAGCTCATCAGATATGACTGAAGCAACAAGTTATGAGGGTATAAAAGGCTCTTCGGATGACTCCTGACATCATAGCTTTAAGTACTTTCAAAAATGCATGGACATTTCGTTGGAGTTAGAATTTAGCTCTTGCACATTCTTCTTAATTTTGTCTTGCGGTAAGAGATTTATATAAGTAGTCTAAACCTCGTTAATAACAATATGTACCAATCGGATTAAAATGCTCAGTAAGAAAAATCGGGTTGATGAGCAACCGTCGACATTGATATTTGCTGAACAACGAAAAACTTTAAAAGGTCTCTTTATGTCAGATGTTCTCACACAGTTAAACAATATCCGTACTTTACGCTCCCAGACTCGTGAAATTTCATTAGATGTACTGGAAGATGTTCTGGAAAAGTTTAAAATTATTCTTATAGAACGAAGAGAAGAAGAGACATTACGTCTTGCAAATGAAAGTCAGCGCCGCGATAAACTGGAAACACTTCGTCAGATGATGCTTGATGAGGGTATCGACCCATCCGAACTTATGGCTGCTATTGGCTCTCCGGGTAAGGTTAAAAGGACGCGCTCCCCCCGCCCCGCAAAGTATCGATATACTGACGAAACTGGAGAGTCAAAAACATGGTCAGGTCAGGGGCGAATGCCGAAGCGGATCTCAAATCTGATTGCTGAAGGTGGGGAATTAAAAGATTTTGAAATCAGCTAAAAAGAGACGGGTTATACCCGCCTCTTTTTTGTATAGGCCGCAAGTTGCCTTAGAGAATAGTTGAGAAACATTTAGTTCCGTCGATGTAGCGGAGGAGCTGTTTAAAATCACAGTGCTGCTTAAGGGACAAACCGGTTATCTTGCAGATCGTTACAGCGAGCGAAAAGAGAGCCATCAGGAGCTTTCATACCGAGTCAATCAGGACAAAATATAACGTATGTTCTTCGTGAATCCATACTGCATGAGCTTAACAACGTCCGCTATTGGCTGTGAGTTCAACTGATGGACGCAACACACTTATTGAACCGTTCTGCTGGTGATTCATAGTCTAGCGTTTTTCTCGGCCTTTCGTTGAGCTGTCTGGCAACACTGTTAAGTCTTTGCTGGCTGTGAACCGATAAGTCAGTTCCTTTTGGAAAATATTGTCTGAGCAATCTGTTCGTATTTTCATTTGAGCCACGTTGCCAGGGAGATTGAGGATCACAAAAATAAATCTGAATGTCTGTCGCTATAGTAAATCGTGTGTGGCTGGTCATTTCAGCGCCACGATCCCAAGTTAATGTTTTATAAAGCTCAGCAGGTAATTCCCGGGCTTGTCTGATGAGTGCAGATATAACTGTTATGGTCTTGTTGTCTCTGATCTTCGCCAGCATAACAAAACGGGAATGACGTTCTACGAGGGTGATGATATAGGAGTTTTTCGAGCCCTGAATCAAGTCACCTTCCCAGTGACCTGGAATAGCTCTGTCAGCCGCCTCTGGTGGCCTTTCGCTGATAGGTATCGTGTTCGGGATTGACCCTAATCCTTTCCCTTTAAGCGATGACGTTCTGGATCTACGCACGACTCTTCCGCTTCTAAGGCATTGCTGCAGCTCTTTTTTTAATGCTCCCCGGGTTTGTATAAAAAGCGTTTTATAAATCGTTTCGTGTGACACATGCATTTCCTGATTATCCGGATAACAGCGTTTCAGCCAACCGGCGATCTGTTCCGGCGACCAGTCCTGATGCATCTTCTCTGCAATAATTTTACACAATGCGGGGCTTTCAATTAGCTTGCAAGGTTTTGGTCTCAGGGCATTTTCCCACGCAGTAGCATCGGCTTTTGCTGCACGGTATTGTTTTGCACCACCGTGCCTACTGACCTCGCGGCTAATCGTTGAGGGCGCTCTTGATAATTTGGCAGCGATGTCCCTGATGCTGCGTTTTGCTACCAGCCCTCTGGATATCTCTTCTCTTTCGTCTAGCGAAAGCGCTAATCGGTGTCGCTTTCGGACAGGGGGACGGTATCCACCAGTCTGGTGGATAGTGGGCATGATAGAAGAATGATATCTGTCGAACATCCTTGCGATATCATGCAGGGAATCACCTTGCTTATATCTGTCCCAGATAATCGCTTTCTGTTCAGGCGTGTAGTAAATGCGCGTTCTTCGTTTCATGGCAACGTCCCCCTTGATTAAGGATAGCGTTGCATCGACCCATTGAACTCACA